>NZ_JBIVWS010000008.1:0-289330 GCF_044768905.1 Streptomyces sp. NPDC090994 | reverse complement strand
CCAGCGGTAACCGAGCCCGTCCCACAGGACACTCAAGGTCATCGTTCCTCCAGCCGGAGCGGTGTGCCCTGCCCGTCACGTCCTGCCGCCCGCCGTCTCCGCCGCCCAGCGTGCGGCGAACGCTTCATGGAAAACGAAAGCGGTGGCATCACCCACGGCCACCACGAAACCCCGACTCCACGACGTATCCCTCTGCTCGGACACGACTTGGTCCTGCACCTCACAACGCAGGCCACCTCAAGCCCGCCACGACCGGGCCAGGCCGATCTTGCAGGCTTCACCCGACCTCATCCTCAATCCAGTCGGTCGGCACCCATGATCAAGGGCATCCCACTTGTCACAGCCTCTCGTTCGGCAGGCTTTCTGTCACCAGTGCCGAAGACCCTGAGTTCTCGGATCCCCAGCGATGCCGTGCTCAGGACTGAGCCCTTCCACAGCGAGGCGGAAGAGGCGGTCGGCCTGGGTCTCGGGGTCCTTGTGGTGCTCGGTGGCCAGGGCGATGCCGACGGCGAGGGTCAGCAGGTCGTGAAAGGTGACGTGCGGTGCGACCGCCTTGTCGTGAATGGCCCGCTGGAGCAGGGGAGTTCCGGCCGCTGCGATTCTGTTGCCACAGGAGTGCGGGGAGGGTTCCTCGGTGGGAGGCTCGTAGCTGAGGGTGTTGGCGAATCCGCGGGCCGAGACGGCGTAGCGGACGAGGGCGCGGAGCCACTCCAGGAGGGCAGTGCGGCCGTCCTCGGTCGCACTCAGCCGGTGGGCGCGCTCGCACAGGTCCTCGATGCGCTCCTGAAAGACGGCTTCGAGCAGGGCACGGCGGGTGGGGAAGTGACGGCGCACGGTCGCCGAACCGACGCCTGCGGTGCGGGCGATCTGCTCCTGGGACGCCTCGGCGCCGTGCGCGGCGACCTCGGCTTCGGCGACGGCGAGGATGCGCTGGTAGTTGCGTCGGGCGTCCGAACGCTGACCGGTCATGATCTCCCCATTGCTAAACGGCAGGCCCCGCCATATCTTAGCGGCAGGCGAAGCGGCGGGCCCCGCCGTTTTCTTTCTCCGGTCTGTGAGGAGCGGCAGCCATGCCCATCAACAGCGATACCGTCCTGGTCACCGGAGCCACCGGCCAGCAAGGCGGGGCCACGGCCCGCGCACTCCTGGCCGCCGAGGTGCCCGTGCGTGCACTCGTACGCGATCCGCAGTCGAAGTCCGCCCTGGCGATCGAGGCGCTGGGCGCCGAGTTGGTGCGGGCGGATCTCTCCGACCGGGCCTTCCTCGGCCCGGCGGTCGAGGGGGTCCGCGCGGTGTTCTCGGTGCAGAGGCCGCCCATGACCGAGACCAGCGTGGACTTCGCGGACGAGCTCGCCCAGGCCACCAACCTGGTGGACGCGGCGAAGGCTGAGGGAGTACGGCAGTTCGTGCAGTCGTCGACCAGTGGAGTCGGTGAGCACACCCGGGTCGCCGGCTGGGCCGAGGGCCGCTGGGCGGCGATGGCGGACTACTTCCACACCAAGCAGGCGATCATGGAGGCGGTGCGTAGTGCGGGCTTTGCCCGCTGGACGGTGATCAAGCCGGCCTTCTTCATGGAGAACCTGCCCCTGCTGGCGCCCAAGGGGCCGCGCGGCGGACTGCTGACGGTACTGAAGCCGGAGACCGAACTGGCCCTGGTGGCCGTGCGGGACATCGGCACGGCTGCGGCGCACTCCCTCCGAGATCCGGACCGGTTCCATCAGGTGGAACTGGAACTGGCCGGTGACCTGCGCACGATGGAGCAGATCGCGCAGACCTTGTCCGCCGCCTGGGGCGTGCCCGTGACCGCACCCTCCATGAGCCTGGAAGAGGCCCTCGACGCGGGCATGCCGGCGTGGGGAGCCGGGCACGAGTGGAACAACGCGGTCCTCCAGCCCGCCCGGCCCGAGTTCGCCCGGGAGTTGGGCATCCCGGTCACCACCTTCGCCGGGTGGGCGGATGAGCAGCTGGCGCCCGTGTCCGGCCAAGAGGGCATCTGATCAATGTTCACGCCGTTCTGGCGGTCATGTCCGTTTCGATTCGCCACGTCGGCGTGGATTCTCCCGTGAGCTGGCAGGACATTTTGTCAGCCGTCGCCCAGCGGATCATCGCCCGGGTGTCCCGTAACAGGCCGTGGACCTGCTGGGTGGTGCCGTCGGCTTCCCACTTGGCGTAGTAGTCGTAGACGGTCTCGCACGGCGGGAGGTCCCCCGTTCCGTGGGGCAGGTACTCCCACGGGATGCCGGTGCGGTTGACGTACAGGATCGCGCTGACGATTTCCCGCAGCTCGTGCACCCGGGCCGCTGTGCCGGGCCCTGTTCGCCTGGCTCGCCAGGCAGCGAAGACCGGTTCGATCAAGGCCCAGCGGGCACCGGAAACATCACTGCGGTACGGACGACGAGCACTCACACCTCGCCCGACGACCGCAACACCAACGTCACGAAACCATCCCTGGCCACCAACTACATGGATCAGACGCCCGCTTGGAGGTCATCTCATTTGGCATCGAGGGTGCCCGAAATGAGCAGGGCAAGTTGATGCAAGCGCTGGTAGTACCGATGGCCTGATGGGTCGCTGATCTGCGGGACCACTCGCTCCAAGCCCTCGACACAGGTGTGGAGGATGCGCCCGCGTCGTGGATCGAGGGTGCCGCCGTTGTTGATCCACGTGTAGGCGCATCCTGCGGTGTCCGCATCGAGCAACACCATGTCGATGTCATCGAACTCGACGCCTCGTAGGTTGGAGGGGAACTCGGCATCGCGGTGTTCCTGCCAGAGAAGAGCTGCAATGTGGATCTGCTCGTGTCTGATCACCTGGCCATGCTCCCGCACACGGCATGGTCTGCGGCGTGTGTTCAGGAGCTCGTGCGGCGGTAGCGGATGAAGGTGCAGGGCGAGGCTCGTGAAGGCGAGGAAGTGCTCGGCCTTGCGCTCGTGGCGGCGGTGGAGTCGGCGGCAGCCGGCGAGCCAGGCCATGGTCCGTTCGACAGTCCAACGGTGTCGCCCGAGTCGCTGTGAGGTCTCGGCGCCCTTGCGGGCACTGCGGTGCCGGATGCCGCGTCGAGACAGCCATCGCCACAGGTGGCAGTAGTCGTAGCCCTTGTGTGCGTGGAGCTTGGCCGGTCGCCGGCGGCGCGGGCGCCGGCGGCGCGGGCGCCGGCGGGACCGGGTGGGCGGTATGCCCTGCACGAGCGGGATCAGGGCCTGGCTGTCGGGCACGTTGACGCCGGAGATCCCGACGGACAGAGGCAGACCAGTCCGCTCGGTGATCAGGTGGATCTTCGAGCCGTACTTGCCCCGGTCCACAGGATTCGGACCCGTCAGGTCCCCCTTTTCCAGGGCCCGCATGTTCACCGAGTCGCTCGCGCGCCGCGACCAGTCCGGATCGCCTCGGGATCCCAGTTCGTCGAGGACCAGGCGGTGGAGCTTGGCCCAGACCCTCGCCTTCGTCCACTCGGTGAACCTGCGGTGGGCTGTCGTACCGGACGGTCCGAATGATGCCGCGGGCAGCTGCTGCCATGTGCAGCCCGACGTGGCCACGAACACGATCGCCACCAGGACCTCCCGGTCACCATGACGACGCCGACCACCACCCTGAGGCCGCGACGGCGCCGACAGCACCACCCGCTGGAACAGCTCCCACAGCTCGTCCGGCACCAGCCGCGCAGCAATCTCCACCACAACCAGCAGCCCGCCCAACCGCATGAGATGACCTTTGGTTGAGGACCCTCAGTGCGATCGGCTTCCCGACCACAAAGGCTCCTGGCGTTACGCCCTTCGTCCGATGTCTGCACCATACTGGCGCCATGCGCACCGAACTCGACCCCGACCAGCTCGACCGGACCGCGGTCTACCGTCTGCTCACCTCCACTGTCGTGCCGCGGCCGATCGCCTGGGTGTCGACCGTGTCCGCCGACGGCGTCGACAACCTCGCTCCGCACTCGTTCTTCACGATCTCGTCGGTCACGCCGCCCATCGTGCAGTTCACCTCGGTCGGGCGGAAGGACTCGCTGCGCAACGTCGAGACAACCGGGCAGTTCGTGATCAATTTCGCCCCGGAGCCGCTGCTCGAAGAGATCAACAAGACGGCTACGGACTTCCCGCAGCAGGTGAGCGAGTTCGACGCCGTAGGAGTCAGGCGTGAGGCGAGTGCCCGGGTGACGGCTCCCCGCGTGGCCGACTCCCCGGTGGCCCTGGAATGTGAGCTGCACAGCACCCTTCCGCTCGGCGACTGCACCGTCGTCTTCGGACGGGTGGTGCGTTTCGCCATCGATGACACCGTCCTGGACCGGGACCACCCCGAAGTGACCCGGCTGCGTCCTCTGACGCGTCTGGGCAAGGACGAGTGGGGCACCCTCGGGGACGTCCGCGAACTGCGTCGCATTCGGTACGCCGACTGGTCCGCATCGGGCTGAGTGCTTCGGACCGCACGGCTGCTCGGCGCTGGTGCATCGCCGCAGCCGGCGGCGTGTGGCGCGCATGATGCCGCCTGGGCCGATCCTCGCGGTCCGAACGTCAGCTGCGGGCGCGGGGGTCTGCTCCATGCGGACGGAGCCGGCGCAGCCGCCGAGCAGCGTCGGCGTCTGCGCCGCCCGTGCCTGCGGGGAGCGGCCGGTGATCGGGCCGGTGACCGTACGGATCGTCGAGGCCGGCGTGCCGGGCGCCGCGTCCGGCACGGTGGCGGAAGCCGGTGCGGCGGTGGTGCTCCACGGCTCCGCGTCCGCGGTGAACACCGCCCGCCACACCGTGTTCGCCCAGGTCACGGCCGGGGTCCCCGGCAGCACCTGGCCCTACCATCTGCCGGAGAACCGGCTGCCCGGACGGCGGCGTTGCAGGAGATCTCGGCGATCAGCGCCCCTCGCGGAGTACGTGGCCCTCGATGATGGCCAGCTTGGTGATGGTGCCGGCGGTGTCCGCCTCGACGGGGATCTCCATCTCCATGCGCCGGGCCGTGCGCTGTCGCGTACCAGGGTCTTCAGCACCGCGGGCACCGTCGCCGGATCGGCCACCACGGACGGGTCGAGCCAGGCCGCCAGAGCCGCCGGGACCTGCGCTCACCGCTGTGCGAGTGACGGACCGTCCGAGCGGCCGGTGAGCCCACCCGGAGCGCTCGGCAGACCTGGCGATAGGCTCGCACCCGTTTCGCACAGCCCGAAGGACACCTTGTGCTCACGCCGTACGCCGCGCATTTCGACGCCCCAGCCGGATACCTGGACTTCGCCCGTTTCGGCCCGCCGTCGCGTGACGCCGTGGCCGCCACCGCGCGGGCCGTGGAAGCCTCCGCGCGAGCGACCCATACGACTGTGGACGAACTCATGCGGGCGGAGGAAACGGCTCGGGACGCGGCAGCGCGGCTGGCGGGCGCGGACGCGGCGCACACCGTCCTGCTGCCGAACGCCTCGACCGGTCTGTTCCACGCGGCGCTCGGGCTGCAGCACGGGACCGTGCTGGCACCGCGCGGCGACTTCCCGTCGAACCAGTACCCGTGGCGGCGGGCGGCGGAGCTGGGCCGGGCGGTGCCCCGCTGGCTGGAGCCGGCCCCCGGCGGCGGTGTCACGCCCGGCCTGGTGCGGGCGGCGCTGACGGACGACGTCGTCGCGCTGTCGGTGAGCGCGGTGGACTTCCGCACCGGGTTCAGGGCCGACCTGGCCGCGCTGCGGGAGGTCATCGGCCCGGACCGGCTCCTGGTGGTGGACGCCATCCAGGCTTTCGGGGCGGCCGAGCTGCCCTGGCAGGCGGCCGATGTGGTGATCGCGGGCGGGCAGAAGTGGCTGCGGGCCGGCTGGTCGACCGGGTTCGCGACCCTGTCCGACCGGGCGCTGGAGTCGCTGCAGCCGGTGCTCACCGGGTGGACGGGGGTGGCGGACGCCGGTGTCTTCGACGGCGTCGAGCACCCGCCCGCCCCGGACGCGCGCCGCTGGTCCATCACCAACCTCAGTCCGGTCACGGCCGCCTCCTTCGCCGCCGCGCTGGACCTGGTGGAGCGGTACGGAGTCGAGGCGATCGAGAACGCGATCGGTGTGCGGGTCGCCGAACTCGCGGACACCGTGGAAGAGTTCGGCGGCAGAGTGCTGTCTCCGGCCGATCCCGCGCGGCGTGCGGGCATCCTTTCGTTCACCGTGCCGGGGCACGACCCGGCGGCGGTGGCGCGGGCGCTGCGCGGAGAAGGTGTGACACCGACCGTGCGGGCGGATTCGCTGCGCCTGTCACCGCACGCCTCGACGCCGGCGGAAGCGGTGGAGCGGGTGGCGGCAGCACTGGCATCGGTTCAGGGCGCCCGACGAGCGGGCTGACGCGGAAGGCAGCCGGCGAGGAGGCCGGTCGCCGGGTGCGGGGCGCTCAGTAGACGCTCAGGCCGTACGCGGAGAGCCACTCGACCACCGGCTGGTAGTAAGTGAAGCCCCCCACGGCGCAGTCGCCGCTGCTGCCGACGACGATGCCGAGGGCCGTGCCACCGGAGAACGCCGGGCCGCCGGCGTCCCCGGCCTCCGAGCAGACGTTCGACCGGAACAGACCGGACACGGCACCACCGCCGTAGTCGACGGTCATGTTGACCGCCTGGACGGTCCCGCAGCGGTATCCCGTGGTCCGTCCGACGTGGCAGACCGGCTGCCCGACGGCAGGACCGGCCGAGGCGGTGATGTCACGGATGCCGGCCCCGCCCAGCGAGACCTCGCCCGGGTAGGAACCACTCGTGTCGGTGTACCGGATGGTCCCGTGGTCGTTGCCGGGATAGCTCACCCCCGCGGTGACACCGACGGGCACGGTCAGGGCGGCGTCGGCGTACCAGGTGCCGTCGCCGTCCTGCGCGCAGCGGCCGGACACCAGGGCGTACAGCGTGGCGCCGGAACGGGCGTTGAAGCCCACCGTGCAGCGGGCGGTCGTGCTGTAGAGCGGGTCGCCGCCGCGCACCACGGCACCCGCCTGCGCCTCCCCCGGCTGCCCCGCTCGGGCGTCCGGGGCGAGGGCGGCGGACCAGCCGAGCAGCAGCGCGAGGACGAGTACGGCCCGCAGGGCACCCTTGAGCGGACCGACCGAACATGCGGGGTTCACGGCGACCTCCTACGGGCTGGGACCGCCATTGTGCGGCTCGGGGCCCACCGACGGTGAGCCCGGAACCCGCCAGTCACGGAGCCAGTCCCGCGTGGCGCCGGCCACCTTCGCACGTACGAGCCAAGGGTGACAGATGGTCATTTCGTCGGTCCGGTTCGCTTCCGCGCTGTCAGACTCCTGCCGGAGAACGCTCCGGTGGGGCGGTGAAGCGGGGTGGGTGTGACTGAGCAGCGGGCGGCCGATCATGCCGCTTCGGACAGGTCCGGCAGGGGGCGGCAGGACGGCGGGCCGGTGCGTGCGGTGCCGCGGCATGTGGCCTGTGTAATGGACGGCAACGGCCGTTGGGCCCAACGGCGTTCACTCCCCCGCACGGCCGGGCACCGAGCCGCCGAGACCACCGTCATCGATGTCATCGAGGCAGCCCGCGCCTCGGGAGTGAAGTGGCTCAGCCTGTACGCCTTCAGCACCGAGAACTGGAACCGTCCCGAGCCCGAGGTCGAGTTCCTGATGCGTCTGGTGCGCCGGGTCGTGCGCAAGCACGCGCCGTCACTGCTGGCCCGTGGCATCCGCTGCCGCTTCCTCGGCGTCGCCGATCCGCGCATTCCCCGCGAACTGGCCCAGGACTTCGACGACCTGACGACGCTGACCGCCGGCAACCGGGGGATGACGCTCACCGTCGCCTTCGACCACGGAGGGCGCCGGGACATCGTCGAGGCCGCGAGGTCGCTCATCCGCAGCCGTACCACCGCCGACGAGGTCACCGAGCAGCTCTTCGCGCAGCACCTGCCGTTCCCCGACACCCCCGATGTGGACCTGGTCATCCGCACCTCCGGCGAGCAGCGCATCTCCAACTTCATGCTCTGGCACGTCGCCTACGCCGAGTGGATCTTCCCCGAGGTGCTCTGGCCGGACTTCCGCGGCCCCGACTTCCTCGCCTGCCTGCACAGCTACCGGCGCCGCGACCGCCGCTTCGGCGGGGTGCCCCCCACGACCGACGGAGATCCATCATGACGTCCGCCACCACCGAGACGGCCGACGAGGCGCCCCTGTTCGGGCCGGCCTCGCAGTTCAGTGCCTTCTTCGACGACCCGCGCTGGGCGCTGGCCCTGATCCGCGCCACGGTGCTGGAAGCCGCTCACCCGCAGGTCGGCGCCGCCCTCCTCGACAACTCCACCTTCGTCGCCCACCCCTGGCGCCGGCTGCGCAACACGTTCTTCAGCCTGCGGCGCATGTTCGGCGCCGACCCGTCGGTACGGGAACGGGAAGCGGCGCGGCTCAACCGGCTGCACGCCCGGATCAGCGGGTCCGACGCCCGGGGCCGCGGCTACGACGCGAGGGACCGCGCGACCCGGGCCTGGGTGGTCGCCACGCTCTTCGAGAGCACCGTCACCATGTGCCGGCTGAGCGGCCAGCCGCTCGGCCAGGACACGATGGAACAGCTGTACGCCGAGTACCGCGCGTACCTCGCCGCGCTCGACGGTGACGCGGCCGAGCTGCCGGCGGAACTGAAGGACTTCTGGCGGTACTTCGACGGCGTCGTCGAGAACGAACTGGAGAACACCGAGGCGGCCCGCGTCATCCTCTACCGCCTCTTCGACCAGCTGCCCGCCCCGGCGCTGCTCACGGGTGTGCCGACCCTGTGGGCGGCCGGCCGGGCAGTGGCCGGCCCGGTCCTCGGCGCGATCACCGTCGCCTCGCTCCCGGAGGCGTACCGGCGCCGGGCCGGTCTGCCGGAGATGCCCGGCGCCCCGACCCTCATGCAGGGCGCCTACTTCGCCGCCGGACTGGTCCGCTTCCTGCCGCAGGGCTGGATCAACGCCGAGACCATCATCGAGACCCTCTCCCTCTCACCCGACAGCGACGACCCCCGCTCCCCGGCCGCGGCCGCCGTGCGTTCGCGGATGAAGCGTGCGTCGGCCCTGCTGCGCCTCCTCACACCGCTGTCGGCCGCGGCATCCTCGTCGGAGCGGGGAGACGGCCGGCGTTCGGCCGGCGAGTTCTTCCGGGAGGTACTGGACCAGACCGGTGACGGCCACCTCGACTGGCCCGACCTGGCCGCCATGGCACGCGAGCTGGCCACCCGCCTCGACCTGGACGAACCCGAGGAGACCCGGCTCTACGAGGCCTTCGCCGCCTGGTGGCGCGAACTCCAGGCCGCACTGGACACGGACGGTGACGGCCGGGTCAGCGCCGACGAGTACGCCGCCGCCGTCCCCTCGCTCGCCGGCCCCGCGCTGATCCGCGTCGCCGAGGTCCTCTTCGACGCCACCGACAAGGACGGCAACGGAAGCATCGACGCGGACGAGTACCGGACGCTGTTCCGCACCGCCTTCCACCGCGACCTCACCACGGCCGACGGCACCTGCGGCCGGGGCGCCTTCGTGGGCGGCTTCCTCTCCTTCATGGCAGGACGCCGTTCGGGCACGCCGTACGACCCCCTCCTCGCCGACGCCTGACGCGGAGCGGCCCGTCGCCGGGCGTCGCACACAGGAAAACCGGACAGCACAGGAGAACCGACAGCACAGGAGAAAGTGATCACCTCGTCGGAATCGGTCGGTTACGGCATCAAGGAGGCACGGTGCGGGTCGCGTTGACCGGGGCCACGGGTTTCCTCGGGCTCCGGCTCCTGGACCAACTGCTGCGCCGCCACCGGTCGGTCACGGTGCTCGCGCGCGGCGAGCCGGACCACGTGCTGGACCGGCTCACCAGGGGCCTCGGCCGGTTCGCCGCCGGCCACACCGCCGCCGGCCTCGCCGCCCGGGTGCGCGTGGTGCCTGTCCGGCTCGCCGAGGACAACCTCGGGCTGACCGGCGGCGCACACCGGGAACTGGGGGACTCACTGGACGTCGTCTGGCACTGCGCCGGCAACACCACGCTCGACGGCGACCCGGCCGTACTGCGCCGGGTGAACGTCGAGGGCACCCGGCAGGTGCTCGGCCTGGCCGCGGCGGGACGCCGGCTGCCCGCCGTGTTCCACATCTCCACCGCGTTCGTGGCCGGGGCGCGCCGCACCGGGACGGTGTTCGAGGACGAACTGACCGACGCCTACGGGTTCGAGGGCAGCTACGAGCGGTCCAAGTACGAGGCGGAGCGGCTGGTGCACGCCTGGGCCCGCGAGACCGGCCGGCCGGCGGTGATCTTCCGGCCCAGCGTCCTGACCACCGGCCTGCCGCCCCACCCGGACCTTCCGGAACACCCGCTGCTGAACATCGAGCGGGCACTGACCGGGATCGGGCGGGAGCACTTCGGGGCGGGCCGAAGGCCGGAACTGCTGCTGCCCGGCCAGCGCCGGTTCCGGCTCGTCGGCCGGCCGGACGGGCAGCTCAACCTGCTGCCGGTGGAGCGGGCCGCCGCCGTGATGACCCGGCTCGCCGAACTGCCGCAGGGCGAGGGAGTGCAGACGTATCACATCGTGCACGGGCGGGACACCCCCGTCGACGTCCTGCGGAGCCTGGCGGAGCGGCTCGCCGGGGTGCCGGTGACGATCGTGCCGGAGCTGACCGACCCCACACCGTACGAGTCGCTCACCGACTGCGTCGGCGGCGTGTTCCGCTATCTGCGCCAGCGCCGCCGCTATGACGACTCCCGGGTACGGGCCGCGCTCGGACCACCGGGCATACCCCAGGACATCGGCGTCGACTACCTGATGGCGGGGCTCCTGCCACGGGCCCTCGACCTCCCCGACCCCCGACCCGACCCCCGACCGGAAGGAACCGACCGGTGACCACGTTCCAGTCCGGGGCGCCCGGCGCCGCCGCGGACGCGCCCCCGGTGTGCTGGCGGCCCGGTGCGGAAGCGGCCGCGTTCGACCCGCCCGGCATCGCCGCGCTGACGGCCCGGGTCCGGGAGCCGGTGCACGTCGTACGCGGTGGGCCCGGCGACCGGGCGGCAGGTTACGGACTGGCCGTCGGCGGGTCCCTCGGCGCCGGCCCGGGTCATCCGCTGGTCGGACTGGTCCCGCTGCTCTACCCGGAGTGGCTCGGCGACCGCGGCTTCGCCGAGGCGCACGGCACCCGGTTCCCGTACGTGGCCGGGGAGATGGCGAACGGGATCGCGACCACCCGGATGGTGGTGGCGCTGGCCAGGGCCCGGCTGCTGGGGTTCTTCGGCGCGGCCGGACTGGGCGCCGACCGGGTGGAGCGGGCGGTGGTGGAGCTGACCTCGGCCCTGGGCACCGCGCCCAACTGGGGCGTCAACCTGATCCACTCCCCCGGTGAGCCCAGGCTGGAGTGGCAGGTCGCCGACCTGCTGCTGCGCCACCGGGTGCGCCGGATCTCCGCCTCCGCGTTCATGGAGCTGACGCCCGCCGTGGTCCGCTGCGCGGCCGCCGGACTGCGGCTGGACGGTGCCGGACGGGTGGTCCGCGACATCCATGTGTTCGCCAAGGTGTCCCGGCGCGAGGTCGCGGAGCGGTTCCTGTCACCGGCTCCGCAGGCGCTGGTGGACGCCCTGGTGCGGGACGGCGGGCTCACCGCCGAGCAGGGCCGGCTGGCCCGCCGGGTCCCGGTGGCCGAGGACGTGACCGTCGAGGCGGACAGCGGCGGCCACACCGACAACCGGCCCCTGTCGGTGGTCCTGCCCGAACTGCTCGCGCTGCGCGACACGCTGGCGGCCAGGTACGGGTACACCCGGCCGGTCCGGGTCGGTGCCGCCGGCGGGCTCGGCACCCCCGGCGCGGTGGCCGGCGCGTTCGCCCTCGGCGCGGCCTACGTGGTGACCGGGTCGGTCAACCAGCTGGCCGTGGAGTCCGGCGTCTCCGCGGACGCGCGACGACTGCTGGCCGCCGCCGGTGTCACCGACGTGGCGATGGCCCCGGCCGCCGACATGTTCGAACAGGGCGTCCGCGTACAGGTGCTGACCAGGAACACGCTGTTCGCGGCGCGCGCCGGGCGGCTGTACGACACCTACCGGCGCTACCGCTCCCTGGACGAGGTCCCCGACGACATCCGCCGACGGCTGGAACGCGAGGTGTTCGGCGCCGGCCTGGACGAGGTGTGGGCGGACACCGAACGGTTCTGGCGGCTGCGTGACCCCGGACAGCTGGACCGGGCCGCACGCGACCCCAGGCACCGGATGGCCCTGGTGTTCCGGTGGTACGTGGGCAACTCCAGCCGGTGGGCGATCGAGGGCCGCCCGGAGCGGCGCACCGACTACCAGCTGTGGGCCGGCCCCGCGCTCGGCGCGTTCAACGACTGGGCCCGGGGCAGCCTGCTGGCCGACCCGGCCCGGTGCACCGTCACCCAGATCGCGCTGAACCTGCTGGAGGGCGCGGCCGTGGTGACGCGCGCGCACCAGCTGCGCACCTTCGGCGTCCCCGTACCCGACGCCGCCCTGTCCTTCCGTCCCCGCGAACTGGCCTGACCGCCTGTGGAGTGTGCCGCGAAGATGAGTGCAGAACGTGTGAGTGCGGAACGTGTGAGTGCGGAACCTGTCGGTGCGGAACGTGTCCAGGTCCCGGTCGCGGTGGTCGGCCTCGCCGCCTACACCCCGGGCGCACGCGACGTCGCCGGGTTCTGGCGCAACGTCCTGGCCGGCCGGGACCTGATGACGGACGTCCCGCCGGAGCGCTGGTCGGCGGCCGACCACTACGACCCGGACATGTCCGCCCCGGACAAGACGTACGTCCGCAGGGGCGCGTTCCTGCCCGACCTCGCGTTCGACCCGATGGCGTACGGCGTCCCGCCGAGCGACCTGCCGGCCACCGACACCGCGCAGCTGCTGGCCATGATGGCCGCCGGTGACCTGCTGGCCGACTGCGGCCTGGCGGAGATGACCGCCGCCCAGCGCGAACGCGTCGGTGTGGTGCTGGGCAGCAGCGGCCTGGCACTGGGCTTCGAGGTCTCCGCCCGGCTCACCCGGCCGGTGTGGCGCCGCGAACTCCTCGCCGCCGGTCTCGCTCCGGACCGGGCGGAGGAGATCTGCGACCGGATCAGCGCGAACTTCCCCACCTGGACCGAGGCCACCTTCCCCGGGCTGCTGGGCAACGTGGTGGCGGGGCGGGTCTCCCACCGGTACGACCTGCACGGCATCAACCACGTCACCGACGCCGCCTGCGCGTCCTCGCTGGCCGCGCTCTCCACCGGACTCGGCGAACTCGCCCTCGGCTCCTGCGACCTGGTGGTCTGCGGCGGGGTGGACGTGCTGAACGACATCACCATGTACGTCTGCTTCTCCAGGACACCGGCGCTCTCGCCGACCGAGGACTGCCGGCCGTTCGCCGCCGACGCCGACGGCACCATGCTCGGCGAGGCCGTGGTCATGTTCGCCCTGAAGCGGCTGGCCGACGCCGAACGCGACGGGGACCGGATCTACGCGGTGGTCCGCGGCCTGGGCGCGTCCGCCGACGGCCGGAGCACCGCCGTGTACGCGCCGCTGGCGGCCGGCCAGGAGCGGGCGCTGCGCCGCGCCTACGCCGCGGCCGGGTACGGCCCGGACAGTGTGGAGCTGGTCGAGGCGCACGGCACCGGCACCAGGGCCGGGGACGCCGCCGAGTTCGCGGCGCTGCGCGAGGTGTTCCAGGACGGCGACCGCACGCGGCGGCAGTGGTGCGCGCTGGGGTCGGCCAAGTCGCAGTTCGGGCACACCAAGTCCGCCGCGGGCGCCACCGGGATGCTGAAGGCGGTGCTGGCGCTGCACCACCGGGTGCTGCCGCCGACCATCAAGGTGACCCGCCCCAACCCCGAACTCGACATCGCCGGCTCGCCGTTCTACCTGAACACCGCCACCCGGCCCTGGATCAGCCCCGGTGACCGGCCGCGCCGCGCCGGCGTGTCCAGTTTCGGGTTCGGCGGCACCAACTTCCACGTCACGCTGGAGGAGTACGTCCCCGGCGGCGGCGGACGGCCGGCCCGGCGGCTCGCGGCGGCCGCCGGCGAACTGGTGCTGTTCAGCGCCGCCACCCCGGGTGAGCTGGCCGAGCTGATTCGCCGGCCCCGGCCCGAGGTGCCGCTGGCGGCGACCGCGCGGGAGAGCCAGGCGGCGTTCCGGGCCGGGCACGGGGCGCGGCTGGCCGTGGTCGCCGACGACGCCACCGACCTGACCGGGCGGCTGGACGCGCTGGCCGGCCGGATCGAGGCGGGTGAGCCGTTCTCCGCGCCACGGGCCCACTTCGCCACCGGCGACGCCGACCCCGGCCGCGTCGGCTTCCTCTTCCCCGGCCAGGGCGCGCAGTACGTGGGCATGGGCGCGGAACTCGCCGTCCACCACGCGGCGGCCCGGGACGCCTGGGACGCCGTCGCGGCGGTCCTGCCGGTGCACCGGGAGGTGTTCCCGCCCCCGGTGTTCGACGAGGCGGACCGGGCCGCCCTGGAGGCCGCGCTGACCGCCACCGAGGTCGCGCAGCCCGCGCTCGCCGCGCACGGCCTGGCCCTGCTGGCCGTGCTGTCCCGGCTGAGGCTGACGCCGGACTGCGTCGCGGGCCACAGCTTCGGCGAACTCACCGCGCTGCACGCGGCCGGCTGCTTCGACGCGGCCACGCTGGTCCGGCTGGCCCGGCGGCGGGGGAAGCTGATGCGGGACGCGGCCACCGTCCCCGGCGGCATGGTCGCCGTCAACGCCCCGCTGGAACGGGTCGAGCCGGTGGTGGCCGAGGTGGACGGCGTGTGGGTCGCCAACCACAACGCGCCCCGGCAGGTCGTGCTGGCCGGCGCGGACGAAGCCCTGCGCGCCGTGACGGACCGGTTCGCCGGGGACGGGGTGGTCACGCGCCGGCTGAACGCCGCCGCCGCGTTCCACAGCCCGGCGGTCGCCGCCGCCACCGCGCCGCTCACCCGCTTCCTGTCCGGCGTCACGGTGCGCCCGCCGAAGCTCACCGTGTACGCGGGCGCCGACGCGGCCCCCTACCCGGCCGACCCTGCCGCCGTCCGCGGCCGGGTCGCCGCCCAGCTGACCGCGCCGGTGCGGTTCCGGGACGTGGTGGAGGCCATGTACGCGGCCGGGGTGCGCACCTTCGTCGAGGTCGGCCCCGGCACCACCCTGACCGGGCTGACCGGGGCGGTCCTCGGCGACCGCGCACACGACGCCATCAGCCTGGACCGGCCCGGGCAGCACGCGCTGGCCGCGTTCTACGACGGGCTGGGGCGGGCCGCGGTGCGCGGGGTGCCCATGGATCTGTCCGGGCTGTGGGAGGGACACGGTCCGGTCCCCGGGTCCGGTCCCGGTCACACCGACGCTCACGCTCACGAGGAGAAGCCGCGGATGACGATCATGATCAATGGCGGCAACGTGCGGGGCGGGGGCGGGGCGCCCTCCGGTCCTGGGGTTGCCTCGGCTGCCCCGACTCCCCCGACTCCCCCGACTGATGACATGCTTCCGGCCCCCGTGGTTCCCGCCGTCTCCGCCGCTTCCCCCTCCTCGGACTGGCTGTCGCTCCTGGCGGAGGCGCAGCGGCAGAGCGCGGAGGCACACGCCACCTATCAGCGGGTGACCGCGGAGAACCACCAGCTCTACCTGCGGACCGCGCACGCCTCGATGGAGGCCCTGCTCGGCGCGGCCGGTGTCCGTACCGCCACCGACGCCGGGGCCGGCCCCTCGGCACCCGTGATCACCGGCCCACCACCGCCCCCGGCCCCGCTCGACGCCGAATCGGCGGGTACCGCCCAGCTCCCGGCCGTGATGGCAGCGCCTCCGGTGGTGGACGCCACGCCGGTGCCGGCCGTGCTGCCGACGGACGCCGAGTCGATCGGCGCGCTGCTGCTGGAGGTGGTCGCCGAACGCACCGGATACCCGGCGGACATCATCAACGTGGACATGGAGCTGGAGAGCGATCTGGGCATCGACTCGATCAAGAAGGTCGAGATCCTGTCGCGGATCCGTGAGCGCGTCGGTGAACTGCCCGCCGCCGACCTGTCCGAGCTGGCCTCGCTCCGTACGCTGCGGGAGATCGCGGACAAGGTGGCCGAGATGGCGGACCGGGCGGGGAGCACCGCCGGCGCGCCGGACTCCGGTACGGGCTCCCTGGTGGCCGCCGCCCCCGAGCCCCCCGCCGCCCCGGAGCCGCCCGGCCCGGTCCGGCGGGCCGTGCGGGCCGTGCCCTCGGCGCCGGCCGGGCTGGCCCTGGCGGGTCTGCGCGACCGGGAGCTGCTGGTCCTCGACGACTCCACCCAGGTGGCCCCGCTGCTGGTCCGGGAGCTGGCCGCGTACGACGTACCGGCGCGGGTCGTGACGGACGTGCCGTCCGACGCCCGTTCCGTGGTGCTGCTGGACCAGGGTGACGACCCGCTGGCGGCCTTCGCGGTGGCCCGGAAACTGGCCGGCCGGCTGCGCGCGGACGGCGGTGTCCTGGTCACCGTGCAGGACACCGGGGGCGACTTCGGGCTGAGCGGCTGCGGTGACCACCCGGTCCGGGGCGCGCTGGCCGCCCTGGCCAGGACCGCCGCCCGGGAGTGGCCCTCGGCCGCCGTGAAGGCGATCGACTGCGCGCGGGCCGGACGTACCGACCAGGAGGTGGCGGCCACGGTCGCCGCCGAACTCACCGGGGGCGGGCCCGCGGTGACGGTCGGACTGCCGGCCGACGGGAGCCGGACGGTCCCGCTGCCCTGCCCCGTCGAGCCCGGCCCGCCGCTGCCCCGGGTCACCGCCGACTCGGTGATCGCGGTCACCGGGGGCGGACGCGGTGTCACCGCCGAGGCGGTCCGCGCCCTCGCCGCCGCCCACCGGCCGAAACTGGTACTGCTCGGGCGTACCGCTCTGACCGAGGAACCCCCGCAACTGGCCGGGGCCGCCGACGAGGCGGAGCTGGTGCGGGCGCTCGCCGCGGACCCGGGGAGCGGCGGACCCGCCGAACTCGCCGCCGAGGCGCGGCGGGTGCTGGCGGTGCGGGAGATCAGGCGGACGCTGCACGCGCTGCGCCAGGCCGGTTCCCCGGCGCGTTACGTGAGCGTGGACACCCGGGACGAGCGCGCACTGCGGGCCGCCCTGGCCCAGGTGCGCGAGGAGTGGGGCCCGGTCACCGGGGTGGTGCACGGCGCCGGGGTGATCGCGGACCGGCTGATCGGCGCGAAGAGCGACGAGCAGTTCGGCCGGGTGTGGTCGACCAAGGTGGCGGGACTGCGCGCGCTGCTGGCCGCCACCGACGGTGATCCGCTGGAGCTGCTGGTGGCCTTCAGTTCGGTGTCCGGGGTGTTCGGCAGTCCCGGGCAGGCCGACTACGCGATGGCCAACACCGCCGTCGACCACCTGCTGTCCGCGTACGCGGCCGCGCACCCCGGCTGTCTGACCCGCTCGCTGGCATGGGGGCCGTGGGCCGGTGGCATGGTCACCGGGACGCTCGCGGAACGGTTCCGTGCCGCCGGGGTCGGACTGCTCGAACCGGCTGCCGGGGCGCGGGCCTTCGTGGCCGAACTCGCCGACCCCGAAGGTCCCGTACGGGTGCTGCTCGCCGCCGGGGGCGCGGCCTTCGAGGACGGTCCGGGCGGTCCGGGGCCGGCCGCCGAGGTGACGCCGGCGCGTCCCGCGTACGCGGTCCTCGACGACCACCGCGTCGACGGCACGGCGGTGGTGCCGGTCGCCGTCCTGGTGCACTGGTTCACCGCGCTGGTCCGGTCCTGGCGGCCGGACGCCGGCCCGGTGGTCCTGCACGACCTGCGGGTGCACCGGCGGATCGAACTGCCGCGGCAGGAGCCGAGGCTGCTGCTGCACGGCCGGACCAGCCCGGCGGGGCCCGCACGGCCGGACGGCCTCGCCGTCGAACTGAGCGCCGCCGGAACACCGTACGCCGGTGCCGTGGCCGTCACCGGCCGCTCCCCGGCCCCGGCCGTGGACCCGGACCCGGGCCACTGGGCGGCCGTGGACCGGCTCGGACTCGAACCGGTGCCGGAACCGTACGACGGGCGGATCCTGTTCCACGGCCCGGCGTTGCAGGTCCTCGACCAGGTCGGGCTCTGCGCCGACGGCGGCCGGGCCGCGCTGCGCGTCCCGGACACCGGGCCCTGGGGGACCGTGCCCTGGACGGTGGACGTCGCCGCGCTGGACGGCGCGCTCCAGCTCGCCGTCGGCTGGGCGGCGCGCGGTGCCACGGGGGCCGCGCTGCCGACGTCCGTACGCGAGTGCCGGGTCCATCGGGCCGGCGGGGACTGGGGAGCCTCGCGGGTGGTCGTGACGGCGCGGCGGGCCGACGCGGTGTCCGCCGAGTGCGACGCGGCCGTACTGGCCGAGGACGGCACGCCGCTCGCCGAACTGCTCGGGGTGGAGCTGATCCGCCGGCCCGACCCGACCGAGGGGTGAGCGACTGATGTGCCCGCCGCCGTCCTCGCCTTCCCCGTCCGCGCGTCGGCCGCCCGCGGCGGACGCCGAACCGGTCGCGATCGTCGGGCGGGGCTGCGTACTGCCCGGTGCGCTCGACCCGGAGACGTTCTGGGCCGGTGTCGTGGCCGGCCGGTCCGCGCTGTCGGCGCTGCCCGACGGACGCTGGGACCTGCCCCCGTCCAGGGTGCTGGGCGCGCCCGGCACCCCGGACCGGATCTGGACCGACACCGGAGGTTACGTCCACGGCTTCGACGCGGCGTTCGACCCCACCGGGTTCGAGCTGGCCCCGGCCGACATCACCCCGCTGGACCGGGCGCTGCGCTGGGTGCTGCACGCCGGCCGGCAGGCGCTGCGCGAGGCCGGCGCGGGCCGCCCCGACCCGGGCCGCACCGGCCTCGTCCTGGGCAACCTGGCCTACCCGACCACGGCGATGGCCCGGTTCGCCGAGCACGTCTGGCTGTCCGGGCAGGGCCTGCCGGGGCTCCCGGACTCGCCGCGGCCCGACCCCCGCAACCGGTTCGGCGGCGGGCTCCCCGCCCATCTGGCCGCCCGTGCGCTCGGTTGCGGCGCCGGCGGCTACGCCCTGGACGCCGCTTGCGCCTCCTCGCTGTACGCCCTGAAGGCGGGCTGCGACCGGCTGCGGGACGGCAGCGCCGACCTGATGCTCGCCGGAGCGGTGGCCGCCGCCGACAACCTCTTCGTCCACCAGGGGTTCTGCGCGCTGACCGCGATGAGCCGGTCCGGCCGCAGCCGCCCCTTCCACCGGGACGCGGACGGGCTGGTGCCCGCGGAGGGCGCGGCCCTGTTCGCCCTGGCCCGGCTGCGGGACGCGGTCGCCCGGGGCATGCCGGTCCTGGGGGTGATCCGGGGCATCGGTCTGAGCAACGACGGGGCCGGCGGCGGCCTGCTGGCCCCGGACCGGGCCGGCCAGGAACGCGCCGTGCGCGCCGCCTACGCCATGGCCGGCGTCGTACCCGGGTCGGTGTCGCTGGTCGAGTGCCACGCGCCGGGCACACCTGGCGGGGACCTGGCCGAGGCGCTGGTGCTGCGCGCGGTGTTCGCCGACGCGGCCGACGTGCCCATCGGGTCGGTCAAGTCCAACCTGGGACACCCGCTGACGGCGGCGGGCGGCGCCGGGCTGCTCAAGGTGCTCGGCGCGCTCGGCGCCGGGGTCCGGCCGCCCACCCTGCACGCCGACGCGCCCCTGGACGTGCTCGCCGGAACGCCGCTGCGGCTGCTGCGGGAGGCCGAGGAGTGGCCGGGGCCGCGGCGGGCCGCGGTCAGCGCGTTCGGGTTCGGCGGGGCCAACGCGCACCTGGTGGTGGACGCCTGGGAGCCCGGCCGGGTCGCGTCCGTCCCGGCGCCCGGTCCGGTCCCGCCCCGGCCGGACGGGCGGGTGGCGATCGTGGCCGTCGGTGCCAGGGCGGGGAGCGGCACCGGCTACCGGGACCTGTGCCACGCTGTCCTGGCCGGTGTACCCGACACCGGTCCCCGGTCCTCGGTCGAGGTCGCGGCGAGCGGGCTGCGCTTCCCCCCGGCCGACCTCGCCGAGACGCTGCCGCAGCAGGTCCTCGCGCTGGAGGCGGCCCGGGAGGCCGCCGCCGCGACCCGGCTGCCGTCCGACCGGACCATGGTCCTGCTGGGCATGGGCCCGGATCCGGAGGCCGCACGGTGCCTTTCCCGCTGGCGCGCGCCCGGCTGGACCACCCGCTCCGGCGGACCGGCTCCGACGCCCGAGTGGCCCGACGCGGTCCGCGCACCGGTGGTTCCCGCGACCGTGTCCGGCACGATGCCCAACCTTGTCGCCCACCGGATCAACGTGCAGCTGGGCCTGCGCGGCCCCGGTCACGTCGTCTGCGCCGAGGAGGCGTCCGGCCTGGTCGCCCTCGAACTGGGCGCCCGGGCGCTGCGTACCGGGGAGGCCGACGCGGTGCTGGCCGGCGCGGTCGACCTCTCCCACGAGCCGGTGCACCGGGCGGCGCTGCGCGCCCTGGGCGATCAGCGGCCCGGCGGGGACGTGGCCGTGGTCCTGGTGCTCAAACGCCTCGCCGACGCCGAACGCGACGGCGACCGGGTGCTCGCGCTGCTGGCGGAGGACGACGACCCGGAGACACCGGTGGACCTGCTGGTCGGGGACGGCCCCGACACAACCGCCCCGGGCTCCCCCGCCTCCGTCCCCGCCCCCGTCCCCGTCCCCCGGTATGACCACGGTGACCTGTTCGGCGTGGCGCACGCCGCGCACGGGGCGCTCGCGGTGGCGGTGGCCGCGATCGCGGTCCGGCATCAGGCGGTGCCCCGGCCGGGCGCGGCCGCTCTCCCGGCCGACGCGCCGCTCACCGCCCGCGCCCGGGTGACGGTGCTGGGCGCCCCGCCCGTGTCGGTGCGGCTGCGTCCGGCGGGCCCGCCCGCGCACTGGTCCCCGGTGGCGCCCCGCTCGTACGTCTTCTCCGGTGCCGACCGTGCCGACGTACTGGCCGCGCTGGCCGCCGGCCGCCAGTCCGGGGCCGGGCCGGCGCGGCTCGTGGTCGTGGTGGACCGGGTCGCCGAGTCGCTGCCCGAACGGTTGGCGCAGGCCCGCCGCTGGCTGACCGACGGCGGGCCGCGCCCGGACCGGATCGCCTACCGTGACGCTCCCGTGGGCGGGGAGACGGCCTTCGTCTTCCCCAGCGGCCAGGCCGGGTATCCGGGGTGCGGGGCGGAACTGCGGCTCGCCCTGCGCGGCCCCGGCACCGGGGCGGACGCCTCACCCGCCGGCCCGCCCGCGCGGCCCCCGCGGCCGGCCGGCGCCGACGGCCTCGTACCGGTCATGGCGCGCATCCGGGCCACCACGGAACTGGCCGCCCTGCACAGCGAGGTCACCCGGGGGCTGCTCGGCCTGCGGCCGGACGCGGCGATCGGCTTCTCCTCCGGCGAGTCCACCGCGCTGCTCGTGCTGGGTGTGTGGTCCGACGCGGCCGGGATGTACGAGGAGGTCTCCGCGAGCGAGGTGTTCCGCGCCGAGCTGGCCGGGGAGTTCCGCGCCGCGCACCGCTTCTGGCGCCGGCACGGGGTCGAGGAGGGGACCTGGGCCGAGTACCTGGTGCACGCGGTCCCCGCCGAGGTGCGGGCCGCCCTGGCCGGCGAGCCACTGGCCCACCTGCTCGCGGTGGACACCCCGGACACCTGCGTGATCGGCGGACTGGAGGCGGCCTGCCGGCGGGTGCTGGCCCGGATCGGCCCCGGGGTCGCGCTGTCCGACGGGTACCGGATGGTGGCGCACGCCCCCGAGGCGGCCGAGGCCGCGGCCGGGTTCCGGGCGCTGCACCGCCGGCCGGTCGGCCCGCCCCCGGGGCTCCGCTTCTACAGCGCGGCCACGGGCAGGCCGTATCCGGTCGACGACCCGGACGGCGTCGCCGACGCCCTGCTCACCCAGCTGACCGGCACCGTGGACTACCCGAAGGTGATCGAGCGGGCGTGGGCGGACGGCGTCCGGGTGTTCGTCGAGCACGGCCCGGGGGCGCTGCGCACCCGCTCGGTCCGGCAGATCCTGGCCGGCCGTGACCACGTCGCGGTGGCCCTCGACGCGCCGGGCGGGAGCCTGGCGCGGCTGTGCGACGCGGTGGCCGAACTGACCGCCGCCGGCGTCTGTCCGGATCCCGCGCCGCTGTTCGACCGGCTCACGGCGGCCGCGCACCTGCCGCCGGCCCCCGGCACGTCGGTCGCGGTGCCCGCGCACCCGCCCGCGATCCGGCTGCCCGAACCCGGGGCGGCGGAGCGGCAGGTGATGCGGCCCGCGCCGGCGCTGCCCCCGCCGGCACTGTCCGCCGGGCCGCTGGACGGCGGTCCGGCACCCGCGCGCCCGAGTACGGCGGACATCCGCACCGGGACCCGGGACGCGGCCCTGCCGGGGACGCCGCTGCCCGCCGGGCCGGCGGACGGCGACAGCCCGGCACCCGCACACCCGGGTACGGCGGCCCCTTCAGTGCCCCCGCCGGCACTGCCCGCCGGGCCGCTGGACGGCGGTCCAGCACCCGCACACCCGCGTACGGCAGACATCCCCGCCGGACCCCGGGGCACGGCCCTGCCGGGGACGGCGGTCGCGTCCGTCGCCCCGTGGGCGGCGCTGGTCGCCGCCCAGCACGCCCGGCTCGCCGCCGCCCAGCAGGAGTACCTGGAGCGGCAGTCCCGGTCCCACGCGGAGTTCCTGCGCACCCGGCGGCTGGTGACCGGCGCGGTCCCCGCCCCGGGAACCGCCCCCGCGACACCGCGGCCGCCCCTCACCCCGGCGTCGGCTCCCGGTCAACGACCTCACCGGCTCGCCCTGCCGTTCGACCGCGCCACGCTGGAGTATCTGGCGCACGGGCGGATCTCCGACGTGTTCGGTCCCGCGTTCCGCGCCCAGGACGGCAGGCACCGGCAGACCCGGTTGCCGCGTCCCCCGATGCTCCTGGTGGACCGGGTGACCCGGCTCGACGCGGAGCCCGGGTCGATGTCCACCGGCACGGTCCACACCGAGACCGACGTGACCCCGCACGCCTGGTACCTGGACCCGGCCGGCCGGATGCCCGCCGGTCTGTTCATCGAGGCCGGTCAGGCCGACCTGCTGCTGATCAGCCGGCTCGGCGTGGACCTGCTCGACCACGGCGACCACGGCGACCGGGTCTACCGCCTGCTGGGCTGCGAGGTCACCTACCACGGGCCGCCGCCGGCCGCCGGGGAGACCTTGCGGTACGAGATCCATGTCGAGGGCCACGCCGAACACGAGGGCGTACGGCTGTTCTTCTTCCGCAACGACTGCTACGTCGGCGACGAACTGCGGCTGTCGGTGCGCGGGGGGCAGGCCGGCTTCTTCACCGACGGGGAACTCGCCGGCTCCGACGGCGTGCGCTGGTCCCCGGGAGCGGCGCCGGAGGGAACGGTCGACCCGCCGGCTCTCGCCCCGGCCGCCGCCTCCTTCGGCCCCGAGGCCGTACGTGCGTTCGCGGCGGGCCGGCCCGCGGCGTGCTTCGGCCCCGGCTGGGACGCCACCCGCGCCCACGTCCGTACACCGGCGACCGGCGAGGGGCGGCTGCGGCTGCTGGACGAGGTGACGGAACTCGACCCCGCCGGGGGCCCGTGGGGCCGTGGCTACCTGCGCGCGGAGCGTGCGGTCCGGCCCGACGACTGGTTCTTCGACGGCCACTTCCATCACGATCCCTGCATGCCGGGCACCTTGATGTTCGAGGGCTGTCTGCAGGCGATGGCGTTCTATCTGACCGCGCTGGGCTTCACCGTCGACCGGGACGGCTGGCGGTTCGAACCGGTGCCCGGCGCGCCCTACCGGATGCGCTGCCGGGGGCAGGTCACCCCGCGCAGCCGGCGGATCCGCTACGAGGTGTTCGTCAGCGCCCTCCGCGCGGGTCCGCGGCCCACCCTCCGCGCCGACGTGCTGTGCACGGTGGACGGGCTGCCCGCGTTCCACGTCGCCGGGGCGGGGCTGCGGCTGGTCCCGGACTGGCCCCTGGAGCACTGGCGTCAGCTGGGCCCGCCGGCCGTCCAGAGCAGCGGTGATCCCGTTCCGCTGCCCGCGCTGGGCGGTCTGCGTGGCGCGGGCCCCGACCCGCGGGCGGTCACCGTCGCCGGGGCGGCCCTGGACCACTCGCGGATGCTGGCCGCCGCCTGGGGCCGGCCCAGTACCGCGTTCGGCGTCCGCGGGGTCCCGTACGACGACGGCAGGCGCTGCGCCCGGCTGCCCGGGCCGCCGTACCTGTTCGTCACCCGCGTCGTCGAAGCCGGCCTCGAACCGGACCGGCCCGAGCCGGGATCCTGGCTGCTCGCCGAGTACGACGTACCGGAGCAGGTCTGGTACTTCGAGCAGAACGGCGCCCCGGTGATGCCGTTCGCGGTGCTGAACGAGGTGGTCCTGCAGCCGTGCGGGATGGCCGCGAGCCTGCTGGTGCCGAAGCCGGCGGACGCCCCCGAGCTGCTCTTCCGCAACCTCCAGGGGACCGGCACCGTGCTGCGGGAGGTGCCGGCCGGGACCCGGGCGCTGCGGACCAGGGTCGGACTGCGGTCCCTGTCGGAGTTCGACGGCGTCACCCTCGTCTCCTTCGACGTCGGCTGCGAGGCGGTCGACGGGGACGGCGGCCGGGCACCGGTCATGGAACTGTCCACGGTGTTCGGCTACTTCCCGGCGGCGGCGTTCGACCGCCAGCCGGGGCTGCCGCCCTCCGACGCCGAACGCGCCCGGCTGGCCGCCCCCTGCGGCCGGGTGGTGGACCTGCGGGACGGGTCCGGGCGGTACGGCCGCGGCTCGCTGCGACTGCCCGGGCCGATGCTGCTCATGCTGGACCGGATCACCGGGTACTGGCCCGGGGCGGGCGCGGCCGGCCTCGGCAGGCTGCGGGCCGAACGGGCGGTCGACGCCGGGGACTGGTACTTCCGCGCGCACTTCTTCACCGACCCGGTGCAGCCCGGCTCACTGGGCCTCGAAGGCGTGGTCCAACTGCTCCAGTGGTACCTGGTCGAACGCGACGCCGGGGCCGGAATGACCGACCCCCGGTTCGAGTCGGTGGCCGTCGGCCAGGAGGTGCGCTGGCTGTACCGGGGGCAGGTGGTGCCCGCCGACGGACTGGTGACCTTCGAGGCCGAGATCACCGCGTACGGGACCGACGCGCGCGGCCGGTACGTACGGGCCGAGGCGTGGCTCTGGGTCGACGGCCGGCGGGTCTACCACCTGCCGGGGATCGGGGTCCGGGTGGTCGACGGCGACCCGGCGGTCCGCGAACTCACCCTGGACCCGGCCGTCGACACGTGGCTGGACGACCACCGTCCCAACCACGCGGTGCCCGCGGTGCCGATGATGACCACGGTGGACCAGCTCGCCACCGCCGCGTCCCGGCTCACCGGACGGCCCGTCACCGCACTGCGCGAGGTCCGGCTGCACCGCTGGCTGGCGCTGCCCGGACCGGTCCGGATCCGTACCGACGCCCGTACCGCGCCCGACGGAGGTACGGAGGTCCGGCTGTCCGCGCGGCAGGAGGACGGCGCGCGCTCCCGGTACGACACGATCGCCGAAGCGACCGCGTCGACCGGGGACCCGGGACCGCCCCCGCAGCCGCTGCCGCCGGTGGCCGACGGGGCGCCGCAGCCGGACCCGTACCAGTCCGGCGAGCTGTTCCACGGACCGGCGCTGCGCTGCCTCACGTCGCTGTCGATCGGGCCCACCGGTGCCAGCGCGGTGCTCGACGCCGGGCTGGTCGCCGCGCCGTTCGGCGCGCTCGGGCAGGGGCTGCTCGACGGTTCCCTGCATGCCGTCCCGTCCCAGTCGCTGTGGCGCTGGATTCCCGGCCTGCCCCGGGACATGGTCGGCTATCCGCACCGGCTGCCCTGGCTGGACCTGTACGCTCCGCTGCCGGCCCAGGGCGAGGTGCGCGTCGAGGCCCGGTTCGCCGGGTTCGACCAGGGGCAGCGGCTGTTGCCCGTGATCGACGCGCAGGTGCAGGTGGCGGGCCGGGTCGTGGCGCGACTGCGGCTGGTGGAGATCCTGGTGCGGCTGCCGGGGATCGACCGGGTGTCCCTGCCGGACCGGCGGGCCTTCGCGACCGGGCTCCACTACGTCGCGACGGCCGGCCTGTCCACCACGCACGACGGGGTCACCACGCTCGCGCTGGACACGGTCCGCCGGTTCGACTTCCTCCCGGGCTCCACCACCCGGATCTACCGGCTGCCGCCCGGACTGCCGCTGCCCGAGCGGACCGCCCGGATCGCGGTCAAGGAACATGTGTCCCGGCTGGCCGAGGTCCACCCCCGGCAGATCGAGGTGGCGGCCGGACCCGACCCGGACCGTACGGCCACCGCTCCCGGCGGCGTCTGGCACGTACGGGTCGAGCGGCGGGCGGAGACGGTGGTGGTCCGTCACTCCGTCCGCGGCGGAAGGAGCCCGTCATGAGAGCAGCGCGATGCAGCCGGCTCGGTGGCCCGGAGGTCCTCGAGGTCGTCGATCTCTCCGATCCCCGGCCCGGCCTCGGGCAGATCCGGACCAACGTCCGCGCCGCGTCGGCCATCCGGGGTGAGGGGTCGCGCTCGCGGCCCTGTCCCGGTCGGGTGCGGTGGCCGGCGTTCACTCCGGCCAGGACGGCATCTCTTCACGGCCCGGCCCGGTGCGGCGTGCGCGCAGGAAGTCTCCCGGGTGGTTGTCGTCCATGTGTTCCTGGCTGGGCGGCGGCCCGGTGCGCTGCCTGGGTGTGCCGCACCCAGGAAGGACACGCCCTGGTCGACGGCCGCTCACCTGGTGAGACTTGACGGAGCACGAAGGACCACACCATGCGAGGAGAGGAGCCTGCCATGGCCGGGACTGTTGAGGGCGACCACGTCGACGTGGTCGGGATGTGGGTGACCGCGGACGGTCACATCCGTCAGGAGCTGCTGCCGGACGGCCGCTACGACGAAGCCCGCGGCGAGCGGCGCAGCGCGTACACCGGCCGGTACACGGTGACCGGCAGCCACCTGGACTATGTCGACGACACCGGGTTCACCGCCACGGGCGACATCCGGGACGGAGTGCTCTACCACGAGCACCTCGTGCTCTACCGGGAGCAGAAGCCGTCGTAGCGAAGGCCGGGCCAGGCCACCCTGGGTGCCGGGGTGGACCCGGCGCCGGTGGACCGAGCAGTCCCTGCGCGGCAGCCGGCCGACCAGCCAGCAGCGACAAACTGTCCGGCGGCCGGTGGCACCACGCGCCTGTGACCAGGGACGCTGCCGGCCTGATGGCACGGAGGGCGGGGTGCGCCCACGGCAGCGGGGTTTGCATGTGCCGTAGCGGCATGTGGTCCAGTAGGCGGCGAGCACGACATCGAGAGGTTTCCGCGCATGCCCCTTCCTGCGATTCCCCGCCGGGTCAAGATCGGCGATGCCGCCGCGTTCGCCGGTACCACACCCCGCGCCGTCCGCCACTACCACGCCATCGGGCTCCTCGCCGAACCGGAACGCGGCAGCGACGACCGCCGCCGCTACGGATACGACGACATGATCCGCTTGCTGTGGATCCGCAAGATGGCTGATGCGGGTATCTCCCTGGACGACATCCGGGCCGGCTTCGAGGGCGCCACCGGCATCGAGCAGTCCCTGGCCCGGCTGGAGGAGTCCCTCGCCTCCAAGGCGGCCGCCATCGAAGCCCAGCGGGCCGCCGTGCGCCGCCTCCGCGAGGTGGGCAGCCCCCTGGGCCTGCTCTCACCGGTGGTCAGTGGCCGCCTGCGTGATCTGCCGCCCGGGTCCCTGCGCCCGGCCGATCTCGATGCCCTTCTGGTCACGGAGCGTATCTTCGGCTCTCTGGGCGCCGCCGTCCAGGCCAACCGGTTCATCGTCCTGGCCAGCCACCCCGAGCTGCGGGCCGAGGAAGACCGTCTGGCCGAGGCCGAGGCGGCCCTGGACGACACCATGTCCCCCGACGACCCCCGCGTCGAAGACCTGGCTGCCCAGCGGTGTGCTCATGAGACCGCCTTGGGAGCCGCCATCGACAGATCCGGCCTGGACGACACCCTCGACGGCCTTCTGGACCAGGAGGACGAGCACGCCGGCGAGGAGGAAGGCGAGGCGAGGATGAGCCCGAGGGAGGCCATCGGCAAGATGCCGTACGACTTCTCCCCGGCCCGCGTCCGGTACGAGGAACGTGTCATCGAACTGCTTCACTCGGCCGATCAGGACGGCGACACCCCACGGACCTGCTGACTGGAATCGGTGCTCGGGGCGAGCCCGACAGGAGCAGCCCGGACCGCAGACTTCCGCCGACGCGGCCCGGCCGGGCACACAGCGCCGATGAGTGGCGGCCCGCATCTTTCTCCCCCGGTGAGCAGGGCGCCGCGCTCCAGGCCGAGGCGCCTGTTCGCGTTCGGGCGGAAGGTGCCGTACGGGTCGGTGGCGCACCAGCACAGCACGGACTTCTCGGCCCGCACCTATTGAGACGAGACGCTTCGTCTTGTTATGGTGGGGGCATGGCTTTCCTCTTCTTCGTCTGAGTCCGGGCACGGCCCATGCCGCCGTTTCTGCTGCCCGTAGACCTCACGCATGCCAGGGGAAGTCCCATGCGCGACCGCGCTCGCACCGCCCTGCCCACCACCGTCTCCGATGTGGCGCAGCTGTCGGTCAGGTCCGTCACCAAGTCGTACGGCACCCGGACCGTCCTCGACCAGGTCTCCTTCACTGTCCGGCCGGGCGAGAAAGCCGCCGTCGTCGGTGACAACGGCTCCGGCAAATCCACCCTGCTGCGGCTGCTCGCCACGGTCGAGAGGCCGGACGCCGGGGAAGTCACCGTCCGTTTCCCCGGCGGAACCGGCCACCTCGCCCAGACCCCCGGCCTCGACGCGGACCGCACCGTGCAGGACGCCGTCGACCTCGCTCTGACCGAACTGCGCGCCATGGAGCGGGGACTCCGTGCGGCAGAGGAGTCCCTCGCCGAGGCGACGGACGAGGAACTCGCCGCCTACGGCGAGCTGCTGACCGCGTACGAGGAACGCGGCGGATACGTGGCGGACGCCCGTGTGGAAGCCGCCATGCACGGGCTCGGACTGGCCCGGATCACCCGGGAACGCCCGCTCGGCTCACTGTCCGGCGGCGAGCAGGCGCGCCTCGCGCTCGCCTGTGTCCTGGCCGCCGCCCCCGAACTGCTGCTCCTGGACGAACCGACCAACCACCTCGACGCCGCCGCCGTGCACTGGCTGGAGGAACACCTGCGCGCACATCCCGGCACCGTCATCGCGGTCACCCACGATCGCGGCTTCCTCGAGCGCATCGCCACCACGATCCTCGAGGTCGACCGGGACGAGCGCACCGTGCGCCGGTACGGCGACGGGTGGGCCGGCTACCGCGCCGCGAAGGCCGCCGCCCGGCGCGCGGCGGAGCAGCGGTACGCGGACTGGGCCGAACAGGTGGCCCGCACCGAGGAACTGCTGGAGGCCGCCGGCAGACGGCTGGCCGCCACCGGCCGTGACCCGAAGCAGGGCTTCGGCAAGCACCGCCGTTCCAGCGAGGCGAAGCTCGGCGGACAGGTGCGCTCGGTGCGGGAGCGCCTGGACCGGCTGCGGCGCAACCCGGTGGCAAAGCCTCCGGCACCGCTGCGGTTCACGACAGCGCCGGCGTCGCCGGCCGACGGCCCTGCCCCGGGCACACTCGCCGAGCTCGACAACGTACGGGTCGGAGAACGGCTGCGGCTGGACGGACTCCTGACGATCGAGCCCGGAGGGCGTCTCCTTGTCACGGGCGAGAACGGCGCGGGCAAGTCGACGCTGCTTCGCGTCCTGGCGGGCGACCTGCAGCCGGACGCGGGCACGGCGCGCCGCCCTGCCCGGACCGGCTACCTCGCCCAGGAGCTGCCCGTACACGCCACGCGGCTGCCGCTGCTCGCCGCGTTCGCCGCCGGACGGCCCGGGCTGCCGGACGAGTACGCCGAACAGCTCCTGTCCCTGGGCCTGTTCCGCGAACAGGACCTGGACGTCCCGGTCGCCTCCCTGTCCGTGGGGCAGAAACGGCGGCTGCAGATCGCGGCCCTGGTGACCCGGCCCGCGGACCTCCTCGTCCTCGACGAGCCGACCAATCACATCGCACCCGACCTGGTCGAGGACCTCCAAGCCGCGCTCACGGCGTACCCGGGAGCAGTCGTCGCGGTCTCGCACGACCGCGGCTTCCGTGCACGCTTCGAAGCCGAACACCTGGAACTGCGCAACGGCCACAGAAACTGACCCGCCCCCATACCCGACAGGCCCTCGGCGAACTGCCCCGGCGATGCCTGACGGGGGCATCGCGGAGCGTCAGGGCCGGAGCCGGTCCCTCGAGACCGGTCATCTGGAAGACCGCTTCGTCGAGGAGACTGGTCGCCGTGTCCGGGTCGTCCGCCCGCCGGCGGACCCTAACCGTGGAACGTGGTGGTCGCGTCCAGAGTCGCCCGGCCGGTCGCGACCCGGTTCACCGGCGCGTTCTCGTCGGCGTAGCCGAAGGAGATGCCCACGAGCAGTTTGCCGTCGTCCACGCCGAGGTGGTCGCGGACGGTGTCGGCGTAGAAGCTGAGCAGGCCCTGCGGGCAACTGGACACGCCGTAGGCGGTCATGGCCAGCAGCAGCGTCTGCAGATAGGCACCGGCGTCGGCGGCCAGTCGCGGTCCGCCGTCGCCGGTGACGAACAGGAACGCGGCATGGGGCGCCCCGTAGAAGCCCAGGCTTTCCGCGTCGTAGGCCGCGCGGGCGGTGTGGTCCTCGGGGCCGATGCCCAGCGCTCCGTACAGGTCGGCGCCGAAGGCGGTCCGCCGTTCCCGGTGGACGGGGGCGTACATGTCCTCGGAGTACGGGTAGTCGGCCGTGACGCGTCGCTCGGCGTGGGCCGTTCGCAGGGCGTCGGCCAGACGGTCCCGCCGTGCGCCGCCGACCACCTCGACCCGCCACGGCTGCGCGTTGGAGTTGGACGGCGCGGCACCGGCCAGGGAGAAGATCCGGCGCAGAGTGTCCTGGGGTACCGGGTCGGGGCGGAACGCGCGGGTCGCGCGGCGCCCGCGGATCAACTGCTCGGCGTACTCCCACGTTCGCGTCCCGCCCGTCCGCGTCCCGCCGACGGGTGTCTCGCTCGTGCGCGTCCGGGTGAAGACCGGCCTGCTCATGGAACTCTCCTCAGGATCACTTAAGTAAACGGGAACGTTTACCTGAGGTCGCACTATAGCCAGCCGCCTCACTGAAGTAAACGAGGTCGTATACTTACGTCATGACCACGGTGACAACGGCGTCTCGACGGCAGGGGCGCGGAGGACGGGAGCGCATCCTGGCCGCCGCGGCCGGACTGTTCGCGGTCCAGGGGATCAACGCGACCGGCATGGAGCAGATCGCGGAGCGGGCACCGGTGTCCAAGCGCACCCTCTACGCGCACTTCCGCACCAAGGACGAGCTGGTCCTCGCTCACCTCAAGGACCTCGCCTCGGCGGGGCGCACCCTGGAGGGAGCGCTGACGCGCGAGGACGTCCCCGCCAGGGAGCGCGTCCTCACACTGTTCGACCCGCCGCCGGCGGGCACGGATTTCGTGCGCGGATGCCCGTTCATCGACGCCGCTGTGGAGTTCCCCGATCCGCAGAACGCGGTTCACTCCTACGCCCGCGAACAAAAACTGCTGATGGTGCGGCTGGTGGCCGAGCTGGTAGCGGAACTGGGCTGCCGCGAGCCCGCCGCCCTGGCCGAGCAGCTCGTGACCCTCGCGGACGGCGCCGCCAGCCGCGCCATGGTGCTGGGCGACTCGGACTACGGCCGGCATGCGCGGACAGCGGCGGAGATCCTCCTGGACAACGCGCTGCCGGCCACGCAGCACGCCCGCGCCACTCCGTAGCGGGAGCCGAGGCCGGCGCACAGGCGCACGACCTCGTCACTTCTGTCGATGCCGCACGGATCGCACCACGGGCCGCTCACCAGAGTGCGTCCCACGATCTGAGCCGGACCAGCCGCCGGTGAAGGCGGGCGCCCCGGCAGCTCCACAGCGAGGGCGTCAAGGGGCCTCTTCCGTGCCGACCCGATGCCACGGCACACGGCACGCGGCACCCCTGCGGCGACCGGACGTCTGGGGGTCTGCCCAGCCCGCAGTGGCCCGGCGACCGCCGCCGTCTCCTCGCCGGCGGCGGACCGGAGACATCAAGGCTGATGTTCGCGGAGATCGGTATGCGGCCAAGTAACCGACGGCCGCCGACGCGGTCGGGGTCGGGTCCGGATCGCGTGGTGGGCCGGGGCGTGGGCCGTCACAGCCGGGTGGCCGTGCGGATCAGTCCGGCGAGGGCGAGGGAGCGGCTGTGCGCGGGCCAGGCGAGGTGGGTGACGACCGGGGGCGCGTCGGACAGGGGGACGGCGGCGTGCTCGGCCCACAGCCAGGCGCGGGCCGACTCCGGGTAGACGGCCATGGTGCGTCCGAGGGCGATCAGCTGGGCCAGCTGCGTCTGGTCGTGGATCTCGGGCCCCGGACCGGGCGGGTACGTGCCGTCGCGGGACCAGCGGGCGAGCGGAAGTCCGGGGACGTCGCTGATGTCGGCCAGGGACAGGCTCCGGTGGGCGGCGAGGGGGTGCCTGGCGGGCAGGACGGCGATCTGGCCCTCGGTCATCAGTTCCTCGCTGTCGAACCCGGTGAGGGAGTTGAACGGCGCGTGCATGAGCGCCGCGTCCGCACGGCCGTCGCGCAGCATCTCCCCCTGCTCGCACGTGCCGCTCGGCAGCACCTCGATCTCGGCGGCGTCGGGCTCGGCCGCGTAGACGTCGAGGAGCTTGTGCAGCAGTTCGTGGGAGTCGCCGGCCTTCACCGCCAGCACCAGGCGGTTGCGGGGGCCGCCCGGGCTGTCCGCACCACCGGCGCGGCGGGCGCGGCGTGCGGCGGCGGTGACCGCGTCCAGGGCCGCGCGGCCCTCGTGCAGCAGCATCTCTCCGGCACTGGTCAGGGCGACGCCGCGGCGGTCGCGCTCCAGCAGGCGGACGCCCAGGCGCCGTTCGAGCTGCTGGATCGCCCGGGACAACGGCGGCTGGGCCATGCCGAGGCGTTCGGCGGCGCGGCCGAAGTGCAGTTGCTCGGCAACGGCCAGGAAGTACCTCAGCTCGCGGGTCTCCAGGGTGTCCATGACCAGAGCGTAACGCGGTGATACCTGCCCGGTATGACAGAGCACCGCACCGGTATTGGCCGCGCCGTTCACCCCCGGGCGAACATCGACGGCAGGAGCGAGCGAGGGCCCGCCCGACGAGCGGGCCTGTCAAGTGGCAAGCACCTTCCCGTGATCCGATTCAGCAGGAAAGACACGACAGCATGAACACATCTCCCGCGTCACTGCCCGGCGGCACCTGGTCCCTGGGCGATCTGACCGTCACCCGCTTCGGCTACGGCGCCATGCAGCTCGCCGGCCCCGGCGTGATGGGCCCGCCTGCCGACCACGACGGTGCGCTCGCCGTGCTGCGCGAGGCCGCCGAGCTGGGGATCACCCACATCGACACCGCCGACGCGTACGGACCGCACGTCACCAACCAGTTGATCCGCGAAGCGCTGCACCCCTATCCCGAGTCGCTGCGCCTCGTGACCAAGGTCGGCGCGGTCCGTGACGAGCAGGGGGGCTGGCCGCCCGCGCGGCGGCCCGAGGACCTGCGCCGCGCCGTGCACGCGAACCTGGAACACCTCGGCCTCGACGCGCTCGACGTGGTCAATCTCCGGCTCGGCGACGCCCAGGGCCCCCGGCCGGGCTCCCTCGCCGAGCCGTTCGAGACCCTCGTCGAACTCCAGCGGCAGGGCCTGATCCGGCACCTCGGAGTGAGCAACGCGACCGCGGAACAGGTCGCCGAGGCGCTGACGATCGCACCGATCGTGTGCGTGCAGAACATGTACAACCTCGCCCACCGCCAGGACGACGCGCTGATCGACGACCTCGCCGGCAAGGGCATCGCCTACGTGCCCTTCTTCCCGCTCGGCGGTTTCACCCCGCTGCAGTCCACGGCACTCTCCGCCGTGGCCGCCCGGCTGGAGGCGACGCCGATGTCGGTCGCGTTGGCCTGGCTGCTGCGGCGGTCGCCGAACATCCTGCTCATTCCCGGTACTTCTTCGGTGGCGCACCTGCGCGAGAACGTCGTCGGCGCGGGACTCCCGCTCTCCGACGAGGACCTCGCGGAGCTGGACCGGATCGGCCACTGAGCGCGGTCGGCACTGCCTGACAGCAGTGCGGGTTCCGTCGAGGAGGAGGACGGAGGACGGAGGACGGAAGACGGAAGACGGAAGACTGAGGACCACGGTGCGGCGGTCGTGGTCCTGCCGGTGGGGCGGGGTTTCACATGCTCAGCCCGCGCCGACCGCCTTCCCCGCCCTGCCCCAGTTCTCGTGCAGCCTCTCCAGGTACGACCGCGCCTGGTCGCCGGGGGCCGCACCGCGGGCGAAGGCGAGCATGCCGGCCGGGCCGGTGTTGTAGCCGAGGGCCAGCAGTTCCTCTTCGGTGTATGCGGCGGTCCGGTCGGCGGGCAGCCGGGCGGCGAGGTCGTGGACGTACCAGGCCTCGGCCTCGACGGCGAGGTCCCGGTCGTCGGCCAGGTCCTCCCAGCGGCGGCCGGCGAAGTCCCGGCCCTCACGCACCTCCTCGAAAGCGGCCCGGTGCATGTTGGCGATGCCGAAGGCCGCGTCCGGCTTGTACCGCTGCCAGGCCCTCTCCAGGCCGGGGTCGTGCGGCTTGTACGCCTCGTTGTAGAGGATCGCCATCAGCAGCCGCGCGTTGACGCCGGTCTCCCGCGCGCGGGCCCGGACCTGGGGCGCGTACTGAGCGGGGTCGTACGACGAAGAGGGGGCCGGGGCCGGCGGGTAGGCGGCGGACGGGGTGCCGGACGGGTCTGCCGAGGACGGTGGCCCGTCCGACGGGAGTGTGCCGGTGGCCCGTACGACGGTGCACAGCACCAGGGCACAGGCCGCCACGAGGAGCCACCGTCGCACTTGTCAGAGGTGGGTGGCGATGGCCGGGAGCAGGTCCTGGAAGGTGCGGCCGGTGGCGGGTTCTCCGATGGCCTTCAGCTGCCAGCCGCCCCTCTCGCGGTGGAGCGCGGCCATGATCTGGGCCGTGTGCGGGCCCCCGCCGCTGAGGGTGTAGCGGGCCAGTTCCTCGCCGGTGGTCTCGTCGACCAGACGGCAGAAGGCGTTCTGCACCTCGGCGAACGTCTGCCCGGTGAAGGAGTTGACCGTGAAGACGATGTGGTCGACGTGTCCGGGCACGCGTCCGAGGTCGACGAGGACGGTCTCGTCGTCGCCGCCGGCGCCGCTGCCTCCGGTGAGGTTGTCACCGAGGTGCCGTACGGAGCCGTCGTCACTGCTCAGGTGCTGGAAGAAGACGACGTCGGCCAGTTGTCCGCGGGAGAAGAGGAGCGCGGAGGCGTCCAGGTCGATGGCGCGGGGGCCGGTCAGCTTGGCCAGGAAGCCCTTGCGGGGTGCGGACTGCCAGCCGAGTCCCATGCGGACGGCGGTCAGCGCGGTGCCGTCCGCCTTGCTCAGGCTGACCTGCTGTCCCTTACTCAGATTGACCGACACCGGTCGTCTCCTTGTCTGTGGTGGAGGTGGTGGACGTGTGAGGCGTTCCCGGCCGGGGTGCCGCTGAGCGCTGGGCCAGGGACGAGCGGCGTTCGAGATAGGGCAGCAGGCCCCGGTCCAGCAGGGCCCGCCGCCACCGCTCGCGGGCGGCGGTCACCGCTGCCTCGCCGTCACCCGGGTCCGGCGCGGGCCGGTTCAGGGCGGTGCGCAGTACGGTCCACAAGCCTACGGCGCCGGAGACCACGGCGACGAGGGCGCACAGCCAACCGGTCGTCACCATCGTCGAGGCCCAGTGGGCGGCCGTGCCGGCGAGCCGCAGGAGGTAACCGGTCAGCAGGAGGAGGGCCGCCGCCGTGGCCGACACCAGGGGCGTGAGCACGGCGAACGCATCCCACAGGGGACGGCGGGGCGCGGGGCGCGCGCCCTTGGCCGTGAGGTAGGCGCGGTACTCGTCGCCGGCGGCAGCCGCGATCTCCTCGACATCCCGCAACGCCTGCCACAGCAGAGGCCGGCTGCTCCCTCCTTCGGGACCGGACCCGGCGTCCAGGGTCTGGCGCACAAGCCGCTCGACGTCGGCGCGGTCCTCCGGTCGGAGGCGCGGCTCGCTGGTCATCCGGCCGCGCTCCGCCCGTCTCGGTACCGACTCGCCGAGGGCCGTCTTCGGCCCGGGCGGCAGGGAACCCCCATGTCTCATCCCTCCATGCCGTCATGGCCGCACGGGTGAGTGCCGCCAGCATGAACGGAAATCTACAGCACTGTAGAAACAATCTCAGCACGCCTGCCCGGTGACGTCCCGGAAGCGGCCGACAGCGAGTCGCGGCAGAGGCGTCCGGAGGGCAGACCCGCCACGGGTGCGGGCGCCGCTCGGACCACGTACGTCACACGTACGCCATACGTCGTGCCGGCCAACTGGTCCTCGACGGCCGCCGAGGATCCGGGCCCTGCGTGAGAGGCCGGCATCGTCGGTCGGTTCGTTGCCCGGCAGAGCGGGTGGAGGGCCCGCGGCAAGGGTGTCACGGTCCCGCGTCACCGCGTCGTGCGTCACCGCGTCATCGCATTACGCGTCGCCGCGTTGCGTCAGGGGTCGTACGTCAGGGGGAGTCGGCAGGCTCCGGGCGTCCCCGGACCGGAGTGGCCGGGCGGCGGCCGTGGTCGTGCCGCGGGCCGCGGCGCGGGCGGGGCCGTCGGGGAGGGTGAAGGCGAAGACCGCGGTGATCGCGGCCAGCGCGGCCAGCACCAGGTACGCCTGCTGGTAGGCGGTGACCGGCGGGTCCGCCACGGCGGCGGGCGGGGTGCCCAGGACGAGGGCGGTGGTGACCACGGCCGGGGCGAGGGCGCCGCCGGTCTGCCGGACGACGGTGTTCAGCGTGGTGGCGTGCGACAGGTCCCGCGGGTCGACGGTGGCGAGGGAGGCCACCGTCGTCGGGATGAAGAAGCAGCCCATGCACAGCCCGAGCAGGAACATGTAGAGGCGGAACGTCCACAGGCTCGTGTCCGCGTCGCAGGTGGCGAACAGCAGCAGCACGACACTGACGCCGGCCGTGCCGCAGCCGACGATGAGACGCGGGCCGATACGGGCGTACAGCACACCGACGACCTGGACGGTCAGCAGCACGCCGAACGCCTCGGGAAAGGTGGCCGTGCCGGACTCCGACGCGCTGCGGCCCTGGGCCTGTTGCAGGAAGAGCGGCCCCAGGTACATGGCGCCGAGGATGGGCACCAGGCCGACCAGGTTGAGCAGGTTCGTGTCGCGGAAGAGGCGGTCGGCGAACAGCCGTATCTTCAACAGAGGGACGCGGACGCGGAGTTCGTGGACGACCGCGGCGGCCAGCAGGACCGCGCCCGCGGCCAGGGAGACGATGACGGCGGCCGACGACCAGCCACGGTTGGGGCCTTCGCAGACGCCGAACATCGCGGCGCCCAGACCCGCCGCGCTCAGCAGCAGACCCGGCAGGTCGAAGCGGCCCGGCCGGCCGCCGTGGTGCCCGGCCAGGAACAGCGCGCCGAACAGTACGGCCGGCAGGCCGACCGGCACGTTGACGTAGAACACCCACCGCCAGGACAGGTGGTCCACCAGCAGCCCGCCCAGGATCGGCGCGACCGCCGGGGCGATCTGCTGCGGGACGATCGTGTACCGGGAGACGCGTACCTGCTCGGAGGCGGTGAAGGTGCTGAACAGCAGCGCCGCCGAGGCGGGCAGCAGCAGTCCGGCGGACAGGCCCTGGACGGCGCGGTAGGCGACGAGTTGACCGAGGCCGGCGGCCAGCCCGCACAGGGTCGACGACACGAGGAACCCGACGAGCGCGGCCAGCAGCACACGTTTGCCGCCGAACCGCTCGACCAGCCACGCGGAGGCGGGTATGGCCATCGCCAGGCAGACCGGGTAGACCACGACGACCCCGTCCAGGGCCGCCGTCGTCAGCTCGAACTGCCGGGCGATGGAGGGCAGTGCCACGGTGGTGATCGCGCCGTCGACGATCGCGATGAAGGTCACGCAGACACAGACGACCGGGACGACGAGGCGCTGGCTGAGGCGGAAGGGCAGGGCAGACAGCACGGAGGAGTGACGTCGGCGCATATGCTGAGCATACACACTATGTGTGTGGTCAGTACCCTGGACTTCTCGGTCACGAACGCGTGTCGGAGCGGAAGACGGGACGGCGGACATGGCGGCGGTGCAGGGCAGCAGCGACATCCTGATCGACGAGTTGTACGAGACGACCTACCGGTTGCGGGACTTCGTGGAGACCCGACTGCGGGAGAAGGGGGCGTCGGTGGCGCGGCTGCGCGCGCTGCGCATGCTGGACCGGGCACAGGAGCCCCTGCGGATGCGGGATCTGAGCGAGATGGCGGGCATCGCGCCGCGCACCGCGACCAGCATCGTCGACAGCCTGGAACGTGACGGGCTGGTGGAGCGGGTCCGCCACCCCAGCGACCGGCGGGCCTTCCTGCTCCGGCTCACCGAGGAGGGGCTGCGCTGTCACCGCGAGGCGGAGGAGGTCGACCGCCTGGCGCTCGCGGAGGCGACGGCCGCCCTCGACGCCGGTGAGCGCGAGCAGTTGCGCGGGCTGCTCGCGCGGATCAGGGAGCACACGGTCTGACGGCGGCGGACGACGGGGGGACGGAGGACGGGAACGGGGACGGGGACGGGAACGGGGACGGGCAACAAGCGACGGCGACGGCGACGGCCGGAACCTGGACCGGTCAGGACGGGGACGACGGCTTGTCGGCCGGCTCCGTCGTCCCGGCGGGCGGCGGCCCGTCGGCCGGTTGCGTCGTCCCGATGGACGACGGTTCGTCGGCCGGCCGCGTCGTCCCTGGGGTCCGTGCGGGGTGGCGGGCGCGGCGTACGGCGACGAGGGCGGCCAGTACGGCTCCGGTCGCCAGGACCGGCAGGCCGCGCAGCCAGACGGCGGCCTCGACCTGGGTGGCGAGTACCACGCAGGACACGGCGCCGAGCACCGGGAGCACGGTCGGGGCCCGGAAGTGGCCGGGTTCCCCGGGGTCGCGGCGCAGCACGAGCACGGCGACGTCGACCATGAGGAAGACGACGAGGAGCAGCAGGACCAGCGTGGTCGCCAGGGTGGCGACACTGCCGGTGAGGGCCAGCGCCATCGACAGCGCGGTGGTGACGGCGATCGCCGCCCATGGCGTACGGCGGCCGGGCAGTACTGCGGTGAGGGCGCGGGGCAGCAGTCCGTCGCGGGCCATGCCGTAGGCGAGGCGGGAGGACATGATGCCGGTGAGCAGGGCGCCGTTGGCCACCGCGACCAGCGCGACGGCGCTGAACAGGAGGGGCGGTACCCCGCCGGCCTCCTCGACGACCTCCAGCAGCGGTCCGCTCGACCCGGCCAGCCGGGCGGTGGGCACGGCGGCCGACGCCGCGAGGCCCACCAGCACGTACACGGCCCCCGCGGTCGCCAGCGCGCCGAACAGGGCGCGCGGGTAGGAGCGCCGCGGGTCCCGGGTCTCCTCGGCGACGTTCACGGAGGTCTCGAACCCGACGAACGAGTAGTACGCCAGCACGGCCCCGCTGAGCAGGGCCGATGCCACCCCCTTCTCCGGGGTGCCGAGCCGGGCCAGCCGGCCCGGGTCGCCGTCGCCGCGCAGCAGCAGCCAGCCGCCGAGGGCGACGATGACGAGCAGGCCGCCGACCTCGATCACGGTGGCGACGACGTTGGCGCGGGTCGACTCCCGCACGCCGCGCGCGTTGACCAGGGCGAGCAGGGCGAGGAACAGCACGGCGACGAGGCCCACGGGGAGGGTCACGAAGGCGGACAGGTAGTCGCCGCCGAAGCCGCGCGCCAGCGCGGCCACGGAGACGATGCCGGCGGCGAGCATGCAGAAGCCCGCGACGAATCCGGCGAAGGGCCCGAAGGCACGGGTGACGTAGTGGGAGGCGCCGCCCGCGCGGGGGTACTTGGTGGCCAGTTCCGCGTAGGAGGCCGCGGTGAGCAGGGCCAGCAGCAGCGCGAGGGTCAGCGGGGCCCACACCGCTCCCCCGCTGTCGGCGGCCACCTGGCCCACCAGGACGTAGACGCCCGCGCCGAGGACGTCGCCCAGGATGAAGAAGTAGAGCAGGGGGGTGGTCAGGGTCCGCTTGAGCGCCGGGCCCTCGGTGTCCGCCGCCGGCAGCGGTTTCGCGACTCTTGCCATGCACCGACAGGTCCCCCGCGCACCGCGCGTCACGCCTCCGCGTTCGGGGCGCGGACCCCGGTCGGTCAGCTCAGGGACTTCCCGGAGGCGACGACGACGCCGTACAGGTCCCCGATGGTGGCGAGGGCGCCGTGGTGGATCTGCGCGGCGGTCAGGTCGGTGTCCGCCGAGCGGAGGGGGCGGGTCGCGCAGGCGTCGGCGACCACGGTGGGACGGTTGCCCCGCAGGAACGCGCCCATGGTGGTGGCCAGCACGCACATGTGCGTCATGAACCCGATGACGATGACGTCCCGGTGGCCGGCGGCGTCGACATGCGCGGACAGGTCGGTGCCGGCGAAGGAGTCGGGGGTGGTCTTGACGACGACGGGCTCGCCCTCGGCGGGGGCCACGCTCGGGTGGATCTCGCCGATCTCGGCCCTGATGTCGTAGGGGGTGCCTTCGCCGCCGTCGTTGACGACGTGGATCACCGTGGTGCCGGCCGCGCGGGCCCTGGCCAGCAGGGCGGCGGCGGAGTCGAGCGCGTCCTGCCAGCCGTCGAGCTCCATCACTCCGCCGACGTAGGTGTTCTGGTAGTCGACGAGGATCAGGGTGGAGTCCGCCAGGGACGCGGGGGTGTCGTCGAGGTTGTTGAGTTCGCGCAGGGTGGTGGTGGACACAGGGATATCCCCTCGGGAGCAGGTGGAGGTGGCCGGATGGCCGGTACTGCGGCGAGCGCCCGTGCCGCGTGCGGGGGCGGGGCCGTGACAGAAACGCTAGGGCCGCCGGTGCGGTGTCGGCAATGTCGTCTAACCTGCAGATCCGGACATCGCCGTGGCCGACCGGTCGGAGGACCCGTGAGCACTCTCGAACGCCTCGTCGTCATCGTCGTCTTCGAAGGCGTGGACCTGCTCGACGTCACGGGACCGCCCGAGGTGTTCTCCCTGGTGCCGAGGGAGGCCGGCGACTCGGCGGGCTACCGGGTCGTGCTGGCCGCCGCGGCCATGGCCCCCGTCACCACCGCCGCCGGCGTACGGGTCCTGCCCGACGCGACCTTCGAGGAGGTGGCGGCCGAGCGGATCGACACCCTGCTCGTGCCCGGCGCGGTGGACGCCGACCGCGCGCACGGGGTGCGTGCGCTCACCGACCCCGAGGTGGTGGGCTGGGTCCGCAAGCTCGCCGACGGCACCCGCAGGGTCGCCTCGGTGTGCGTCGGGGCGCACGTCCTCGCCGCCGCCGGTCTGCTCGACGGCAAGCGCGCCACCACGCACTGGTCGACGGCGCGGCAGCTCGCCGCCGAGCACCCGCGCGTCGAGGTCGACGCCGATCCGATCTTCGTGCGGGACGGCGCGGTGTGGACCGGTGCGGGCATCAGCGCCTGCCTCGACCTGTCCCTCGCCCTCGTCGCCGACGACCTCGGTGAGGCGGTGGCTCTGCGCGTGGCCCGGCACCTCGTGATGTATCTGAAACGGCCGGGCGGGCAGAGCCAGTTCAGCGTCCCCCTCGAACCCGTCTCCCGGTCACGGCGGGTGGAGGACCTCCGGCACCACGTCCTGCGCTCCGCCGCCGGTCCCCTCACCGTCGCCGACGTGGCCGCGTACGCATGCGTCGGCGAACGGCAGCTCACCCGGATCTTCAAGGCCGAACTGGGCATGACGCCGGGCGCGTACATCGAGTCCGTCCGCGTCGAAATGGCCCGTCACAGGCTGGAGACCACGGACGACACGCTCGAACACGTCGCCGGCACCTGTGGTTTCGGGACCGTCGACACACTCGTCCGCGCCTTCCGCAGGCGTCTGGGCACCACGCCCACGGAGTACCGGCGCCGGTTCCGGACCTGACCGCCCGGGCAACCGCACCACAGGTCGGGGCCGATCACCCTGCCCGAACCGGCCACGGGGTCCAGGACGGCTGACGGCGGCGGACCACGTCGCCGTACTCCGCCGTGCGCGGCGCTACTTCCCCGGCATGGTGGCGGCCAGCTCTCCCACCAAGGAGACGTCGTGGCAGTCGCCGTCCCGGCCGCCCCGGCACCACCACACCGGTGGGCCCGCCGCGTCGGCCTCGTCCTGGTACCGGTCGTCCGCGGTCGTCCCCGCGGGACGCACGTGCGTGCCGGTGTTGTGTCCCCCGCAGGTCGGCCAGGCCTGCCGGAGCAGTTCCATGACGGTCTCCTGCGCCGCCTCAGCGACCACGGCCAGGACCGTCGCCGCGTCGTCCGGTTCCGGTGCGTCGCCTTCCTCCAGGTCGTACGCGTTCACGGGATTGCCGTGCCAGCGGCCGTCCGGCAACGCCACGTGGACGTACCCGCTGTCGGTCCCGTTCGGGAGCGGAGGCTCCCCGGACGGGGCGACCACCAGTATCAGCGGGTCCTGGCCCGGCAAGGTCGCCGCCACGTCGCGGTTGACCACGGCGAGGGCGGCCTCCAGCTCGGGCCACTGCCCCGGCTCGGCCGGCCTGGGCTCCGGGAAGGGCAGCGGGTCTGGATCAGGTCCGAGGCTCAGGTGCGAAAAGTAGCTCACCGAGGCATCATCCCAGCCACCCGTTTCGGAAACGGGGGATCCTGCCTCCCTCGCGGCCACGGAACTCGCCCACGACGGGCGCGCGGTGACGGCGGTGGCCGCGGTGCGGACGGCGGCAGGCGGCAGGCGGCAGGCGGCAGGCGGCAGGCGGCAGGCGGCAGGCGGCAGGCGGCAGGCGGCAGGCGGCAGGCGGCAGGCGGCGGACGGTGGCCGCCGCGGCCGGCCGGGTCGCGCGGCTGTGGCGTCTCGACGGGGTTTGTCCGTCCTCCGTCCACCGGGACCTCCCGCTCGGTGGGGAAGCCAGTCGGCCGGCCCGGGCGCTGAGCCTGGTCGGCGCTCCGGCCGCCGGCATCGTGCGGCTGAGCGCGGCGGACGGCCGGTCGACGCGGGCCCCACCGACGGCCGACGCGTAACCCTGACGAACGACGAACCAGGAAACCGGCGCCCGTCACCCCGGAAGGGCCGTACGCGCAGCGTCTGTCGACCGCCCGGTCCGAGGAATCCGTGCGCATCGTGGCCGGCTCAGCGATCTTCGAGTCTCCGGACCGGACCGGACCGGACCTGACCGCCGCCGGAGGCACATCGAGACGACCGTCCGCTTCCCGCGCCTCACGCGCCCGGGTGTTCTCACCGCGACCACGGTGCCGGCCCCGCCCCTGGTGCTCGCAGGAGGCAGTGGGGACCGAGTTCGCCGGGGCTGGTGAAGCCGGACAGGGCGAGGGTCAGTTCGAACTCCGCGAGGAGGGTCCGGACGACGTGCTCCACACCTGGCCGGCCGTCGAGGGCCAGCCCGTACACGTACGGCCGGCCGAGGAGTACCGCGCGGGCGCCGAGCGCCAGGGCCTTGAGGACGTCGTCCCCGGTCCGGACGCCGCTGTCGAACAGTACGTCGAGACGGTCCCCGGCGGCCTCCACGATGGCGGGCAGCACGTCGAGGGAGCCGACGGCGCCGTTGACCTGACGCCCGCCGTGGTTGGACACCACGAGGCCGTCCATGCCGGTGTCCACGGCCCGCCGCGCGTCGTCGGGGTGCTGGATGCCCTTCAGCACGAGGGGGCCGTTCCAGTGCTCGCGCAGGAACGCCAGGTCCTCCCATGTCTTGCCCGGGTCCCCCGACATGCGGAAGAAGTGCGTGACGGCGGCTTGCGGATCCTCTTCGACGGGTCTGGCGAGCCCTGCGAGAAACGCCGGGTCGGTGAAGTAGTTCGCCGTCCCCACCCCGTGGAGGAAGGGCATGTACGCCTGGTCCAGGTCGGCCGGCCGCCAGCCCAGCAGCCAGGTGTCCAGCGTGACCAGCAGCGCCGTGCAGCCGCACGCCCGGGCGCGCGCCAGGAAGCTCTTCGTGACCTCCCGGTCCTTCGCCCAGTACAGCTGGAACCAGCGTTCGCCGTCCCCCATCGCCTCCGCGACCTCCTCCATCGGCGTGCTCGACGACGAGGAGAGAACGAACGGGACACCCTGCGCCGCGGCGGCCCGGGCGGCGGCCCGCTCCGCCTCGGGATGGACCACCGCGAGGGCACCGACAGGCGCCAGCGCGACCGGCACGGGCAGCCGGCGGCCCAGCACATCGACCGACAGATCCCGTACGCGGACGTCACGCAGCATCCTGGGCACGATGCGCCACTGGTCGAACGCCTCGCGGTTGGCGCGCGCCGTACGTCCGTCGCCCGCGGCTCCCACCACCGTCCCCACCGGTCCGGCGCCGAGCCGCCTGGCGGTCAGCTCCTCCAGACGGTTCAGGTCCGTCGGCAGTCGGGGCGGCGCCCCGGCCAGGCCGTCCCGGAAGATCTCGTGCTGGTACGCCGTCCAGTCGATTCCCTGTCCCGCTCCGCCGCTCATACGGGATCCCTTCCGCACCCCCTCTCCCCCGCGCCGGGGCCGTGCCGGGTTTCACCCGACTGCCCGTACCGGCCGCTTCCACCGTGTCGAGGGCTTATATGTGTTTCTGGACATGTGACGGCACATACGTCTCGTGTTCTCCGTGCTCACGGCGACCCGAAGCGAGACAGGCGGCGGCCATGGCAGCGAAACGCACGGCGGTGATCGCGGTCCTCGCGAGCGCGGTCTTCCTTTTGGTGGGCACCCCGGCCCCGGAACCCCCGCGCGCCGCGGTGTCCGCCGACGCCGCCGTCACGGTGCGCACCGACAGCGGCCTCGTCCGGGGCCTGCGGTCGGGCACCCACGCTCTGTTCCGCGGCATCCCTTACGCGGGACCGCCCAAGGGTGCTCACCGCTGGGCCGCACCGCGCCCGGTACGGCCCTGGAAGGGCGTACGGAACGCCGTGGAGCCCGGCCCGCTCTGCCCTCAGGTCGCCGCCCCCTACGCGGGCGTGTCGAGCGTGGAGGAGGACTGTCTGGTCCTCGACGTCACCACGCGGGCCCCGGCCGCCGCGGAGCGGCCCGCCCCCGTCCTGGTGTGGATCCACGGTGACGGCTCGGTGGGCGGGGGAAGCCTCTTCGACGCGCGGCGGCTCGCCGACCGCGGCCTGGTCGTCGTGACGGTCAACTACCGCCTGGGCGTGTTCGGCGGCTTCGGCTATCCGGGGCTCGAGGGGTCGGGGACGTTCGCCCTCCAGGACCAGCAGGCGGCGCTGCGCTGGGTCCAACGCAACGCCGCCGCGTTCGGCGGCGATCCCGGCAACGTCACCGTGGCCGGGGTGTCGTTCGGCGCGGGCGCCATCAGCGGGCACCTCACCTCACCGGGGGCCCGGGGGCTGTTCCACCGCGCCGTGCTGGCCAGCGGCGAGGGCATGATGGACATGCCCGCCGGCGCGATGGGCGAGGGGGTACCGGCGTACCCGTACTACGCCTGGCGCACGGAGCGGGAAGTACGCGACGCCGGCCTGGAGATGACCTCCTCCCTGGGCTGCGCCGGGCGCGACCCCGAGCGGGCGCTGCGGTGCCTGCGCGCGCTGCCGGTGGAGAAACTGCTGGCGGTCCCGCACATCATGAACGTCTTCCAGACGTTCGCCTACGGCACCGAGGTGCTGCCGGAGCTGCCGGAGAAGGTGCTGAGGGAAGGCCGTTTCGCTCGTGTCCCGGTGATGTCGGGGGCCACCAGGGACGAACACCGGCTGTTCGTCGGGATGGCCCACGACGCGGTCGGCTCCCCGTTCACCGCCGCCCAGTACGAGCGGGCGCTCGCCGCGGCGTTCGGCGACCGGGCGGACACGGTGAGCGCGTACTACCCGGTCGGGGACTTTCCCTCGCCGGCCCTGGCCTGGGCCACCGTGGTGACCGACCGGATGTGGGCCCGGGGCACCTACGCCCAGGCGCTCGCGTTCGGGCGTCACACACCCACGTACGCCTACGAGTTCGCCGACCGGGACGCCCCCATGTACCTCCCCTTTCCCGGGGACTTCGACTTCGGTGCCTATCACTCGGGCGACACCCCGTACGTGTTCGAGGACGCCGGCACGCAACAGCACTTCACCCCGGCCCAGGTGCGCCTGTCCGGCACCATGACCGACCAGTGGGCGCAGTTCGCCCGCACCGGCGATCCGAACCGGCCGGGACTTCCGCAGTGGCCCCGGTTCGATCCGGCCCGGGCCGTGCCGTACACCCAGTCCCTGGCGCCGGACCGTGTCGGGCCGGTCGACTACGCCCGGGAGCACCGGCTCGACTTCTGGCACCGGCTCGCACAACGGGACACCGTCCCGCAGGCGGATCCCACCGAGGGCAAGTAGCCGGACGCCGAGGCCCACCTCGCGAGTCGCTCACCTGTTCGCCCGGTGTGCGCCGTCGAACCGCGCGGCCCGGACCGGCTCCAGCGGTCGGTGTCGAGCCACTCGTCGCTCATAGGCAATTCCTATACCCCCCTGCCCGGTTTTCGTCTTTGCCTCCCGAACCGTCCCGGATCTACGGTGAAACAGCTCGACGCGGCGAGACACCAATCGCGGTTTTCCACGATCAGTACCGGCGCGCGTATTCCTTTTTTTCAGCCGAGCGGGACCGATACGTAATTGAGGGGATGAATGGCATGCCCACAGCCATGAGGAATGCAGACATACGAGAGCTCGCGGGAAAGCGAGCCGTGGTCACGGGTGGTTCGCGGGGAATCGGCGCCGCCATAGTGCGCCGGCTCCTCGACGCGGGCGCCGAGGTGCTCACGACCGCCAGGTCGGAGGCGGGCACGGTGCCGGAGGGCGCCGCCTTCGTCGCGGCCGACGTGCGGACACGGGCTGGAGCCGAGGCAGTCGCCGAGGCCGCGCGGGAGGTGCTCGGCGGAGTGGACATCCTGGTCGACAACGCGGGCGGAGCGCGCCCGTTCCCGAACGCCCGGGACATTCCCGACGAGGAGTGGCAGGACCAGCTGGACCTGAACTTCCTGGCGTCGGTGCGGCTGGACTCGTTGCTGACCCCGGGCATGCGCGAACGGCGGTCGGGCGCGGTCGTGCACGTCTCCTCGGCGGCCGTTCCCACCTCGGCCCCGCCATTCCTGCACTACACGGCGGCGAAGGCGGCGCTGCAGAACTACAGCCGGGGACTGGCCCTGGAACTGGCCCCGTTCGGAGTCCGGGTCAACGCGGTGTCTCCCGGCAGGACCGCCACCCCGGGCGGCGAGGCGACGCGGGAGGCGTGGGGCAAGCTGGTGGAGGAGGGACCGGGGCAGGACAGCACCGCGCCGCCGCTGGGGCGTGACGGCCGGCCCGAGGACATCGCCGACGCAGTGCTGTTCCTCGTGTCGGACCGGTCGAGCTGGCTCACCGGGCGGAACCTCACGGTGGACGGCGGCGAGTTCCCGGTATGAGCGAGTACAGCGGCAAGAACGCGGTGATCACGGGCGGCAGCAGCGGCATCGGTTTCGCGACGGCGGAGCTGCTGGTGGACGCCGGAGCGCGCGTGGTGATCACCGGCCGGTCCCGGGCCACACTCGACGCCGCGGCGGAACGCCTCGGCGAGAACGCGCTGGCCGTCCGGAGCGATGTGGCCTCACTGCCCGACCTCGACGCTGTGGCTGCCCGCGTCCGGGACGGACTCGGCACGGTGGACGCCCTGTTCGTCAACGCCGGCATCACCAGCGCCACGCCTTTCGCGTCGACGACCGAGGAGACGTTCGACGAATCGTTCGCGATCAACGTCAAGGGGGCCTTCTTCACCGTGCAGAAACTCGCCCCGCTGCTGAGCACGGGCGCCGGCGTCGTCCTCACCACCTCGGCCGCGAACGTCATGGGCATGCTGGAGACCAGCGTCTACGCGGCCGGAAAGGCAGCCCTGCGCTCGATGGCCCGCAGCCTCTCCCGCGAGCTTCTTCCGCGCCGGATCCGCGTCAACGCGATCAGCCCCGGTCCCGTCGACACGGGAATCCTGGAGAACACGATGACCAAGGAGGCCGCCGATCAGTTCAAGGCGGAACGGGTGGCGGAGAATCCCATGGGCCGTTTCGGGACGCCGGAAGAAGTCGCCAGGGCGATGGCGTTCCTGGCCTTCGACGCCACTTACACCACGGGCACCGAGTTGGCGGTGGACGGAGGAATCACCCAGTTGTGACCCTTGCCTGACCCGCTGCCGGGAAATCCGGTGTAGGACCAGGACTCCTGGCGCAGGAATTCGAGCAGGGCCATTTCCGCCGGGCCCGCGCCGGGCCGGACCGCGGCGACGGTGGGCATGGACACGGCGGGCAGGACGGGGCGCGTGAGGTGCTCGAACCCGGGAGGCACCGCGGACGCCGGAAGGAGGGTCACGCCCAGCCCGTGCGCGGCCCAGCGTACCGCCGTCGCCGTCTGGGAGACGCGGGCGACCGTGGTCGGGGCCAGCCCGTTGTCCCGCAGCACGTCCCGCAGTACGCCGTCGAGCGCGCTGGCCTGGTCGAATCTGACCCACGGCTCCCGAGCCACGTCGCGCAGCCCGACCCGGTCGGCGGCGAGCTGCGCGTGCTCGGGACTCAGTACGACGACGAACTCCTCGTCGCCGAGGTGGTGGCCCTCGTACAGGCCTTCCTCGCACAGCCCGCCGATCAGGCCGAGGTCCACCGCGCCCCGGCGGGCCAGCCGCTCCAGTTCGGCGGGGTTCGCCTCCTCGAACACGGTGATTTCCAGGCGCGGGAAACGGCGGCGCAACGCGCTCAGCGCGCCCGGTAGCTGCCGCGTGCCCAGCCCCATCTGTGCCGCGACCACCAGCTCGCCCTCCAGGTCGCCGGCGCCGGCCCGTGCCGTCGCCTTCGCCCGTCGCGCCGCTCTCACCGCGACCTCCGCGTCCCGCAGGAAGGCGCGGCCGGCCGCGGTGGGCACCAGCCCGACCGGCGTGCGGGAGAACAGCGACACGCCGAGTTCCCGCTCCAGTCCGCGGATCTGCTGCGACACCGAGGGCTGAGCGACGCGCAGGGCCTCCGCCGCCGCCGTCACCGAGCCCGCCTCGGCCACGGCCAGGGCGTACTCGAACTGACGAAGGGTCATCGTCTCTGTCTCCTTCTCACGTGGAGCAGAGCAACGTGCTCGCGGCCCGTGGCTATTCCCGCCCTCCGGCGACCGCGGGGAAGCGGCGGCGTCAGGCGGCCGCCCGGGCGGTCAGCCCGTCGTCCGGTGCGGATGCGCGGGGTACACCCCCAGGACGCGTACCTCGGAGGAGAAGAACCGCAGCTCGTCCAGGGCCAGGGCGAGGCGCTGCTCGTCGGGGTGGCCCTCGATCTCCACGTAGAAGCGGCTGGCGCCGAGACCCGCACCGATCTGGTAGCTCTCGATCTTGGTGAGGTTGACCCCGCTGCTGGCGAATCCGCCGAGCGCCTTGTACAGCGCGCTCGGGATGTTGCGCACACTGAAGAACACGCTCGTCATGGTCGGCTGCCCCGGGTCGGTGGCGAAGGCCGGGTCCCGGGAGAGGACGACGAAGCGCGTGGTGTTGTCCGGGTCGTCCTCGACCTCGGCGCGCAGCACGTCGAGGCCGTACAGCCCGGCCGCGGCGGGCGGGGCGAGGGCCGCGTGCCGCGGGTCGCCCAGTTCGGCCACCTCGCGCGCCGCGCCGGCGGTGTCGTCGCTCACCAGGGTGCGCCAGCCGCCCTCCCGCAGCAGCTTGCGGCACTGGCCCAGGGCGTGCACGTGGCTGCGGACGCACTCCACCTGGTCCAGGGTGGCGCCGGGCACGCCCATCAGGTCGAAGCGGATGGCGAGGAAGTACTCGGCGACGATGTACAGCCCCGACTCCGGCAGCAGATGGTGCACGTCGGCGACGCGTCCGGCCGCGGAGTTGTCCACCGGGATCACGGCGACGTCGGCGTCACCGAGGGTCACGGCGTCCAGGGCCTGTTCGAAGCCCGTGCAGGGCAGTTCGGCGCACGCGGGGTAGAGGGCGTGGGCCGCGGTCGCCGAGTTGGATCCGGGTTCACCCTGGTATGCGACGGTCGTCACCGTGTTCAGCCTTCCTGCGGGGAGGTTCTGTCGTCGGGCGGCAGAAGCTCCGCTGCGTACCGCGCCTGCTGAAGTATCGCCTGTCCGCCGCCGCGGGCGTCGTCGCGGCTCCGCCCCCTCCGTACTGCGGCGGCTCGCGGAAGCCCGCCTTCAGGCGGGTGGCTCGCCGGCCTCCGGCGTGCCACGTCCCGCAACGGAGCCTCCGCGAAAACCAGTTGGCGGACCCCCTGCGGCCACTGATACCTTTCCGACGGCCGTGCGAGAGGACGAGGAGGTGGTACCCGTGAGCGCAGTATCGACATGGGTGCTCCCCTCCGGGGTCACGGTCGGGCGACAGGTCGTCCGGGAGCGCCGCCCCGAGCACTCCCGAAAGGCACGACCGTGCACTTCACTTCCGAACAGCACCTCGACGACGGCGTCCTCGAACGCGAATTCACCCTCGGCGCCATCCCCGGCACCCTGTGGACGCCTGGACCGGCACCGGCCCCGCTGATCCTGATGGCCCACAACAACGGCCTGCCCAAGCGGGACGGCCGGCTGGTGGCCCGGGCCCGGCACTCCGCGGCCCACGGCTACGCGGTGGCCACCATCGATGCCGCCGGATGCGGCGACCGGCCCCGTTCCGCCGCCGACGAGCAGGCCCGCGCCGACCTCCGCCGGGCGATGCGGGCCGGCGAGCCGGTCGACGGGATCTTCGAGTCCTTCATCGGCCCGCTGGTCGACAAAGCGGCCCCGGAATGGCGGACCACCCTGGACGCCCTGCTCTCACTGCCCGGGATCGGCGGACCGGTCGGGTACTCCGGGTGGACCGCCCTCGGCATTCGGCTGGTGGTGACCGAGCCCCGCATCGCGGCCGCCGGCTTCTTCGCCGGGGGCTACGTGCCCCGCGCCCAGCGCGAGGAGGCCCGGCAGGTCGGCGTTCCGCTGCTGTTCCTGCTGCAGTGGGACGACGAAGGCAACCCCCGGCAGCGGGCCCTCGACCTGTTCGACTCCTTCGGTACCAGGGAGAAGACGCTGCACGCCAATCTGGGCGGGCACACCGGCACCCCGTGGTTCGAGGTGGAGGACGGGGACCGGTTCTTCGGCCGGCACCTGAGGTGAGACCGGGACGCCGGGCCGGCGGCGGACGACAGGCGCTGCCGGCCGGGCGGTGGGCCGGGCACCGGTGATGCCGCTCTCCGACCCGGTGCGCGTACGCACGCGCCGCCCCGGCCGGCGGTACCGCCGGCCGGGGCGGCTGGCCGGGGCGGCTGGGCTCAGCCGGTGGCGAGTGTGGTGCGCAGGACGGTGACGGCCTGGGTGATGGCGGCCTCGGCGGCGTGGGTCTCGCGCAGGGCGTCGAGCATCACGAAGTCGTGGATGATGCCCTGGTAGCGGACGGCCGTGACAGCCACGCCGGCCTCGCGCAGCTTGGCCGCGTAGGCCTCGCCCTCGTCGCGCAGGACGTCGGCCTCGGCGGTGATGACCAGGGCCGGGGGCAGGCCGGTGAGCTGCTCGGTGGTGGCGCGCAGCGGGGAGGCGGTGATCTGGGCGCGTTCGGTCTCGTCGGTCGTGTACTGGTCCCAGAACCACTGCATGCCGTCGCGGCGCAGGAAGTAGCCGGTGGCGAACTGGTGGTAGGAGCCGGTGTCGCAGCTCGCGTCGGTCACCGGGTAGAACAGCACCTGCTGCACGAGCGGGACGTCCCCGCGTTCCTTGGCCATCAGGGTGAGGGCGGCGCTCATGTTGCCGCCGACCGAGTCGCCGGCCACCGCGAGGCGGGCGGCGTCCAGGTCGTGGGCGGCGCCCTCGGTGACGATCCAGCGGGCGACGGCGTAGTTCTGCTCGATGGCGACCGGGTAGCGGGCCTCGGGCGAGAGGTCGTACTCGGGGAAGACGACGGCCGCCCCGGCGCCGACGGCGAGTTCGCGGACCAGGCGGTCGTGGGTGTGGGCGTTGCCGAAGACCCAGCCGGCGCCGTGGATGTAGAGGATCACCGGGAGGGTGCCCCCGGCGCCGGCGGGGCGGACGATCCGGGCCCGGACGGAACCGGTCGGGCCGCCCTCGACGGTGATCCACTCCTCGTCCACCGCCGGCTTGGCGATGTCACCGGACTGCACCTCGTCCACCGCCTTGCGGCCCTCGGCCGGCGGAAGGTCGAACAGGTAGGGCGGGTTCGAGGTCGCCTCGGCGAAGGCCTGGGCGGCGGGCTCCAGGACGGGGCGGGCGGGGGTTGCGTCGCTCATGACGGACTCCTCGGTTCAGGTGTGCCGCCGGAAGACCTCGCCGGCGGAATCGCCGGGAAGCGGCGGCACACCAGGAAAGTAGCGCGCTATTTAGTCGTGCGCAACTCATTGGCGCTCGATGGAAACCCGATAAGATGCTCGTGCCGTGAACCGTGCCCGACCCGGGAGCCGCACCGTGCGCACGACCCCGCCCGAACCGCCCTCGTCCCCGCAGGGGTCCCTCCTCCTGGACGACCAGCTGTGCTTCGCCCTGTACGCCGCCTCCCGCGCGGTCACCGCGCGCTACCGCCCGCTGCTCGACGCACTCGGCCTGACCTACCCGCAGTACCTCGTCCTGCTGGTGCTGTGGGAGCGGGACTCGATCTCCGTGCGGGACCTGGGCGCGGCGCTCCAGCTGGAGTCCAGCACCCTCTCCCCGCTGCTGAAGCGCCTGGAGGCGGCCGGCCTGCTGCGCCGCGAGCGCCGCACCGACGACGAACGCTCCGTCGCCATCCGCCTCACCGACGCCGGGGCCGCCCTCCGGGACCGGGCCGCCGACGTCCCGCTCGCCATCGGTGACGCCATGGGGCTCACGCCCGAACAGGACGCCACGGCCAAGCAACTGCTGCGACTGCTCACGGCCAACGTGTCCGGCCGGGGCCGGGCCCAAGGGTAGCGAGGGCGGGCGGGGCAGGCCGTCCGTCCGGCGGGCGGTGCCGTACCGGGCCGGGCCCGGGGCGATGGGTGGTGTCCAGCGTTCCGGGACGGGCACGCCCCGCGGTGCCGGTGCCGGTGCCATGGTCCGGGTACGGCTCCGCCGAAGGACACTCGGGGGGTCGCTCGGCCATCTGGTGTACGCCGGTTCGTCATGACGGCTTCCCGTGGCCGTACCACGGTCGCGGCATCGTCCAGCGGGTGGGCGACGAGAGGCCGGCCGGGGGTGTGGGTGCCCGACGTACCGGGTGACGGAAGGCCGGCACCCGCGCGGGGTGCGGGGCCGCGTCCGGCCCGCCCCTTCGTCGCCGCACCGGCACATCCGAACAGCAGAGGACCTCATGACCGAGCAGCAGTTGCCCTCCTGGGCCGACCCGTCCGTCTCCCCCGCCGGACTCGACGCACAGGGCATCTCCCGGCGTCGGCTCCTGCGGCGGGCGGGCCTGTTCGGCACCGCGTTCGCCCTCGCGCCGGCCGCTCCCGCCCTGGCCGCCGGCGGCGGACGGAGCCGGCTCGGCGGCGAGGATCCGCGCCTGGCCTACCTGGTCGGTGACCACCACGTGCACTCCGTCTACAGCCATGACGCCAAGTACACGTTCTCCCAACTGGCCGCCGCGGGCGCCCGGTACGGCCTGGACTGGATGGTGTTCACCGAACACTCCAACGTCGGCCACGCCGAGTACGGGGCGGCGCTGGAACACCGGGAGATCCTCGCGGCACGGGCCGAGAACCCGCGTCAGCTGATCTTCCAGGGCCTGGAGTGGTACATCCCGGCCGCCGAGCACGCCACCGTCTTCGTCGCCCCGGGCCGCCACGAGGTCGACCTGCTCACCCGGTTCGAGCGGCTCTACGACGGCAAGCTGCTCGGCTACGACAAGGGCGGCGCCGCCGACACCGACACCGCCCGCAACGAGGCGCACGCCGTCGCGGCGCTGAAGTGGCTGGCCCGGCAGCGCCGTTCCGGCTACGTCGACGACGTGCTGGCCTTCGCCAACCACCCGCTGCGCCTCGGCATCGACTCCCCGCACGAGTTGCGCGCCTGGCGGGACGCCGCCGAGGGGATCATGGTCGGTATGGAGGGGTCCCCCGGCGCCCAGGGCGCGGCGATCCCCGGTCTGCGGGGAGCCGGCTCGGTGCGCGGCGAGTACGAGAACAAGCCGTCGGCGCAGTCCTGGTCCGGCTACCCGGCGAACGCCTACGTCACCTACGGCGGTTTCGACTGGGCGACCGCGACCGTCGGCGGGCTGTGGGACTCGATGCTGGCCGAGGGCCGGCTGTTCTCGGTCACCGCCAACTCCGACGCCCACCGCGTCGTCCACGACACCCTGCGCAACGGCGACTGGGCGCCCGGCCGGAACTTCGACAACACCGGTAAGCTGCCCGACCCGGTCGAGACGGGCACGGCGCAGGCGGGCAGCGACTTCTGGCCGGGCCAGTTCAGCCGTACCCACGTCGGTGTCACCCGTTACGGGTACCGGCCGGTGATGGCGGGGCTGCGCGCCGGGCGGGTCTGGGTGGACCACGGGCACCTGCTGGACGGCCTGGAGGTACGGGTGCGGCGGGCCGGGGACCACGGCCGCGGGGTGACCCTGGGCGGCCGGCTGCGGGTGCGCCGCGGTGAGCGGCTCGTCCTCGACATCACCGTGACCGGCGCCTCACGCCCCAACCCGCACGGTGTACTGCCGGAACTCGCCCACGTGGACGTCATCCGGGGTACGGTACGCGGCCCGGTCGCCGATCGGGACGACTGGCGGGCCCCTGACACCCGGGTGGTGCGCACCGAGGACGTCACCGGCCGCACGGGAACCTGCACCCTGCGCGTCCCGCTGACCGCCGGTGCGGAGTCGTTCTACGTCCGGCTGCGCGGCAGTGACGGCAACCGGCACGCGGCGGGCCTGCTCGGTGCCTCCGTCGACCCGCACGGGCCGGTGGCGCACACCCCCGGTGACGGCGATCCGTGGGCCGACACCTGGTTCTACTCCAACCCGGTGTTCGTGGACGTGGTGGGCTCCTGACGGCTCGCACGCCAGCACGTTCCTACGGCGTGAGGTGGTCCCGGGCATGCACTCCTTCTCCGAGACGGGGCACCCGGAGGAGGCGTGGGGGCCGCCGACGCGCGGGCGCGGGCGGTCCGGTCGAGGTGCGCGACGTCCGCGGCGTGGACGACGCCGGGCTCGCCGTCCCGCCCGCCGCGTCGCCCGGGTGACCGACGTGGCCGGCCTTCCGGAACCGTCGGGCGGGGGTCCGTCTCACAGCGCGTTCCGAGCACTCGCCCAGCGCGGGGAGAAGCCGCGCCTCTGACGTCCCTCGGCGTCCTCGGCCTCGGCCGGCAGTACCCGCATGGGTTGGATGGCCCACTAACTCCGGCTGCACCACCGCGAACTCCGGCGGCTCGGCCCCCGCCGAGGTCCCGACGCGGAGGCACCGGCGCCGGCGGTGCGGGCGGGGGCGGAGGCACTCCGCCGAGCGACGCGCCCAGCGGTACGGCGGCTCCGTCCGCCTCGGCCTCCTCATGACGTCCGCGGGCGACCGGAGGTGAAGCTCTCCGCCGGTGTGGCGCCGTCGGCCTCGGCCGCGTCGGCGAGCGCCTCGGCGGCGGCCTCCGCCGCCCGCGCCGTGTCGTTCGCGGCCTGAGCGGACGTGTCACCGTCGGAGGGCTTGCCTCGGGTGGCCGGAGACGGTGGCAGCACCTCGCTGAAGGCCCGGGACACGCCTTGCAGCGCTGCGGTGATCTCGCTGGGGATCACCCAGAAGTTGTTGCCCTGTCCCTGCGCGAGCTGCGGCAGGGCCTGGAGGTACTGGTAGGCGAGGAGTTTCGGGTCGGGATCGTTGCGGTGCACCGCCTGGAACACCTCGTCGACGGCCCGGGACTGGCCCTCGGCCTGGAGGATCGCGGCCGTCCGGTTGCCCTCCGCGCGCAGGACGGCGGCCTGCTTGTCCCCCTCCGCCGTGAGGATCTGTGACTGGCGCTGTCCCTCGGCGCCGAGAATCGCGGCCCGCTTGTCCCGCTCGGCGCGCATCTGCTTCTGCATCGCGTCCTTGATGGACTGCGGCGGATCGATGGCCTTGATCTCCACCCGGTTGACCCGCAGCCCCCACTTGCCCGTGGCTTCGTCCAGGACGCCCCGGAGCTGGCTGTTGATCGTGTCGCGGGACGTGAGGGTCTTTTCGAGGTCCATGGACCCGACGACATTGCGCAGGGTGGTGACCGTGAGCTGCTCGACGCCTTGCAGGAAATTGGCGATCTCGTAGAACGCCGCGCGCGGGTCGGTGACCTGGAAGTACAGGACGGTGTCGATCTCGACGACCAGGTTGTCCTCGGTGATGACCGGCTGCGGTCGGAACGAGACCACCTGTTCCCGCAGATCGATCAACGGGTGCACCCGGTCGATGTAGGGAATGACGACGCTGAGGCCGGGGTTCAGGGTCCGGTGATAACGGCCGAGCCGCTCGACGTTGCGGGCCCGCGCCTGCGGCACGATACGTACGGCCCGGACCAGAGTGAAGATCACGACGATGGCGACGATCAGGCCGACGACAAGAGCAGCTGAGATGTCCATCGCTTCAGTCCCGTGGGTAGACGAGCGCCGTGGCGCCCCTGATCTCGATGACGTCGACGGTCGTTCCGGCCGAGATCACCAGCGTCTCGTCGTAGGAGCGGGCCGTCCACTCCTCACCGTCGATGCGCACCCGGCCGTCGGCCCCCGTCACTTCCGTGAGGACACGGGCGGGCTTGCCGACCAGCGCGTCGGTGCCGAACCGCGCCGGTTGCGGCTGGAGAACATGGCGCAGCGCGAGGGGGCGGACGAACAGCAAGGTGGCCGCGGAGAGAACGCCGAACGCCAGGAACTGGAAAGGCAGTGGCAGCCCGATCGCCGCGAGTCCAGCGGTGACCAGCGCGGCCACGCCCAGCATGCCGAGCGCGGCGGTGAGAGTGAAGATCTCCACGACGACCAGGCCCGCCGCGATGATCAACCAGATCAGCCAGGGATCCATGGCGCGCCCCTCACCGGTCGGGGTATGCGTGCGACTCGACGACTGGCGACGTCGGCCCGCGAAGGCCGGAAAGGCCAGAAAGATCAGAGAACGCACCTTTTCCTTTACTTCATGCTCCCTCCTCACGCGGTGAAAGCGAAGCGACGGCTGCGGCCGGCCGTCGGACCGCAGCCTCCGCTCGGCCTCTTTCGCCCCCGTCGCGGGTGATGTGCCGTCGCGCCGATTCGGGCGTAGTGTCCGCATATGGGCGATGTTCGGTACGGCTGGTGCGGTGCGGCCCTGCCAGAGTCGGCCGGGCTCGGCGGCTGCCGCCGCTGCCGTTGTCCAGCGCGCCGGCCGGCACGGTGCCGTCGGCCTGTCGTATGCGCCGCGCGGGCAGGGGAAGACGCGCGGGGTTCCCGGCGGCCGGCACCCGGCGCGGACGGGTGGGGCGCACCTGTCCGGGTTCTCGCCTCACCCCGCGTGCGGGGGCGGGTGGGGACCTGATGGACACCGCGATGACAGCCGTGCTCCGGGAGAGCGGCGCGTTCGGCGGGCTGCTGTACGTGCTGCCGCCGGACGGGGAGGCGCTGTGGCTGGTGATGGTGGCGGGGGCTCCGCACGAGATCACGACCCCGTGGAGGCGGATCGCGCTGACCGATCCCATGCCGGTGGCGGACGCGGTGCGCGAACGGCGGCTGGTCTGGGTCGGCGGTCAGGAGGAGATGGCGCGCCGCTATCCCCGGCCCGCGCTCGTCCTGCCGTACAAGTTCGCGCTGGCCGCCACCCCGGTCGCCTCCGGCACCGCGATCCAGGGCGGGCTGGTGCTGCTCTTCTCCGGGAACCACCCGCCGCTGCTGAGCCGGGACGAGCGCGACGCCGTCGCTACCGGCAGCGACCGCCTGGGGGACCTCCTGCGACAGGCCGCGGACCGCGGTGACCCGATGCTGCCCGTCGACCGGCCGCGCCTGCTGCCGCCCCCGGCCGGGCGCACCCCCTCCCCCGCCGAGGCGTCGGCGGTCGCGGCCTTCCTCGACCGGCTGCCGGGAGGATCCTGCGCGCTGGACACGCACGGCCGTTTCACCTTCGTCACCCCGGCCGCCGCCGCTCTCCTCGGCGGCGACGCCGACGATCTGGTGGGTTCCCTGCCCTGGGAGGCGCTGCCGTGGATGGACGTCCCGCAGGTGGAGGACCGCTACCGGGCCGCGCTGGTCAGCCGGCAGCCCCAGGCGTTCACCGTCCTGCGCCCCCCGGACCTGTGGCTGGCCTTCGAGCTGTACCCGGATTCCTCCGGTGTCAGTGTCCGCGTCACCCGCAGCGGACCGTCCGAGGACACCGCCTCCGCACGGCCCGTGCCGACCGCGGGTCCCAGCCGTGCCGCCGTGCTGTACCACCTGATGCACCTGGCCTCCACCCTCACCGAGGCCGTCGGGGCGCGGGACGTGGCCGAGCAGGCCGCCGACCAGCTGCTGCCCGCGCTGGGTGCGCAGGCCATGGTGCTGATGACCGGCGAGGAGGGCCGCCTCAGGATCGTCGGTCACCGCGGTTTCCGTCCCGAGCTGATGGACCGCTACGACGCCCTTCCCCTGGGATCGGACATTCCCGGCGCCAAGGTCCTGGCCACCGGTGTACCGGAGTTCTTCACGAGCTTCGAGGAGGTCCGGAGCGCCTACCCGTCCACCGTGCACGAGGACGGGATGGCGTCATGGGCCTTCCTCCCGCTGATCGCCTCAGGCCGTCCCATCGGCTCGCTCCTCCTCGCCTACCGACGGCGCCATGTCTTCCCGCCCGGCGAACGCGCCGTGCTGATGTCACTGGCCGGTCTGGTCGGCCAGGCCCTGGACCGCGCCCGGCTCTACGACGCCAAACACCGTCTCGCCCACCGCCTGCAGTCCGCCCTGCTGCCGCACACGCTGCCCCGCGTCCCCGGCCTGAGAGTCGCCGCCCGCTATCTCCCGGCTGCCCTGGGGGTGGGCGTCGGCGGCGACTTCTACGACCTCATCCACCTCGACACCCGCACCGCCGGCGCCACCATCGGCGACGTGCAGGGGCACAACGTCGACGCCGCCGCCCTCATGGGGCAGGTCCGCACCGCCGTCCACGCCCACGCCACCGTGGGCGCCTCCCCCGACAGCGTGCTGGCGCGCACCAACCGCCTGCTCACGGACCTCGACCCCGGCCTGTTCACCAGTTGTGTCTACGTCCACCTGGATCTCGCCAGCCACCGGGCGTGCCTGGCCACCGCCGGACACCCGCCGCCCCTGCTGCGCCACACCGACGGACGCACCGAACTCCTGCGCGTGCCCCCCGGTCTCCTGCTCGGCGTCGAACCCGACTCCCTGTACCCGACCCGGGAGTTCGCCCTGCCACCGGGCTGTGTGCTCGCCCTGTACACCGACGGCCTCGTCGAGGCCCCCGGTGTCGATCCCGACGACGCGACGGCGGCCCTGGCCGGACTGCTGGAACAGGCCGATCCCACCGACCTCGACGTCATGGCCGACTCCCTCATCCGGCACGCCCCCACCCCGGGCGACGACATCGCCCTCCTCCTCATCAGCCCCGAACGCTGAACGACGGCCGGCACGGCGCCCCAGGTGGTGGTCCGAGGTGTTGTCCCGCCGGGCGGCCCGGAGCGGTCCACGCGGGGTGACCAGGCGCCGCGGCGTCCGGTCACCCCTTGCCGAGCCGGCCGGTCCCGTCGCCTCGCTCCGCTCAGGCGGGAACCGCGTCGTCGGCCTCCGGGTCGCGCAGCGGGGGAATGAACAAGGAGAGCGCCAGGGCCAGGAGCGTGACGAGGGCACCGAGCCAGAAGACCCACGCGTACCCGGCGTCCTGGTAGAACGCGGTGCCGTCGACCACGGTGCTGTGCGCGTTGAGCAGGGCGTACGCGCCCGCGGTGACGATGGCGCCGAACAGGCTGATGAGCATGTTGAGCATGCCGCTGCCGAGCCCCTGTTCCTCGGGCGAGACGACACCGACCACGAGCACCGGCGCTCCCGCGACGACGACGCCCGAGCCGATGTTGGCGACGCAGGACGTCAGGGCCAGTTCGAGCTCGCCGCCGTGGAAGAAGCCCACGAGTGTGTAGCCGAGTGCCATGACCACGAGCCCGGCGATCCACACCGTGCGCGGGTCCAGGTGCCGCAGGAAGCGGCTGACCAGGAGACCGGTGCCGAACATCACCAGGTTCCAGCTGATGCTGACCACGGCGTTGTGCTGGGCTGTCCAGCCCAGGCCGGCGGAGACACCGGGGATGTGCGGGAAGAGGGCGAGCAGGATGGCCAGGCCCGGCATGGTGAACGCGACCGTCTGGGCGAGGCCGCCCGCGGTGAGCGCCAGAGCCACGGGACGGCGGCGCAGCACGCGCAGGTCCAGGATCGGGTGGGCGTGGGCCCGCTCGACGAACAGGAAGACGACCAGGGCCGCGGTTCCGGCGGCGAGCCAGCCGAGCGTCCTGGCGTCCGCCCAGCCCCAGCTCTGCCCCTGGCCGACGGCGTAGACCACGGCGGTCAGACCGCCGCCCAGCACCAGGCCGCCGAGCCAGTCGAAGCCCGCCGCGGAGGCGTACCGCGGTGTCCGCGGCACCAGCAGCGCGACCAGCAGGAAGGCGACGGCGGTGGCGACGGCGAGGAACCAGAGGGCGCCCCGGTAACCCCAGTTGTCGACGAGCCGACCCGCCAGGAACGGTGTGCCGACGGCCACCAGGCCGACGCTGCTGCCCATGATGCCGCTGGCCGGCTTGACCAGCCGGGGCGGGAAGATGTCCCGGACCGCGGCGAAGGAGAGGGCGCCGAAGGGACCGTAGAACCCGGCGACGGCCCGGCCGACCAGCACCAGCCAGAACTCCCCGGCCAGGGCCGCCAGGGCCTCTCCGCCGGCGCCCAGCGCCATCATGACCAGCATGACGCGCTTCCTGCCGTACAGGTCGCCCAGTTTGATGGCGAACGGCGTGAGGAGGGTGGACGCCAGCGTGAGGGTCAGGCCGAACCACGCGACCTGAGTGGTGTGGAAGCTCTGGGCGACGCTCGCGGTGGCGTTGGCACCAAGGATCCCGCCCGCGGCCAGCAACTGGGTGGGCCAGGCGAGAGCGATCAGCACCGCGACCAGGCGGAGGTTCCATCGTCCACCCGGCTCGGCAGGGGGCGCGGTGTCGAGTGAGGGGCTTGGCGACGTCGATGTCATGCCAGCCCTCCTTTCACGGAGGTGCCGAAGAGGAAATGTGAGGCGCTGTGGGGGGGGGCGAAGGGACCGGCCGCCGTTCGGACGGCGTTCACGGGGGCGGTCACCAGGCGGCGATCCGTCGTCGCGTGACGTTGATGATGACCCGAACACTTAGTGCACGCTAGGTTTTGGAAGTGTGACCCACGTCACCCAGCGACGGCTGTGGACGGGCTGTCTCCGGCACCCCGCACCGCCCCCGGTACCGTTCTGCCATGGCGACACCCAGGGGGCCGCGCGGCGGCTACACGGCAGGCCGGGCCCGGCGCGTCCAGATCCTCGAGGCGGCACTGCTCCGCTTCGGACAGGACGGCTACCGGAAGACCTCCCTGGCCCGCATCGCCCGGGACGCGGAGATCACCGACGCCGGGCTGCTGCACCACTTCCGCGACAAGCAGCAGCTCCTGCTGGCCGTCGTCGAGTACTGGCACGAGCGCATGGACGTCCAGTGGCAGCGGGTCTCCGAGTCGGTGCGGGACGCCTTCCGCTGCCACCTGGAGGACACCGCCGAGACCCTCACCATGCCGGGCATGGTGGAACTCGCCGTGGTGATCGCCGCCGAGGCGACCGCCCCCGACCACCCGGCCCACGACTTCTTCGCCCGCTGGCAGGAGAAGGGCGTGAAGGAGCTCGCGGATCGGCTGCGCGCCGGCAGCCACAACGGTGAACTCGTGCCGGACCTGGATCACGACTGCATCGCCCGCGAGTGCGCGGCCCTGGACGCCGGGCTGCGCCAGCAGTGGCTCGCCGGCGGCCGGTCCTTCGACCTGGTCGCGGTGATGCGGGCCCACCTCGACCGGCTCATGCGCTCCATCTCCGCCGACGGCCAGGGGCTGTAGCGACAGCCGCCGGCCAGCAGGGCGCAAGCGTGCCCCCTTGACGTTGTCATGCGCACGTCCATAAGGGCCGCACCTCGACCGGGAAATCGCCACATCCCGCCGACAGCACACATCCTGTGGCTCACATCACACACGTAAAGACCTAGCGTTCACTAGGTTTTGGCGCGCATGATCGAGCCTGCTCATCTCCGTCCCACGGAGCCGCCCACCTGACACCGGCGCCCACGCGCTGAGGACCCGACATGCCGCATCCCTGGACCGCCCGCGTCATCACCCCTCACCGACAGCCGGAGCCGCCCGCCACGGCCGCCCGGCCGGCTGCTCTGCTGCGCACCGAGTTCACCGCGCGGAGCGCGGTCGCGGCCGCCCGCCTCCACGTCACCGCGCTGGGCGTGTACGAGCTGGAACTCAACGGCACCGTGGTCGGCGACCACGTGCTCGCCCCCGGCTGGACCAGTTACCGCCACCGCCACCGCTACCAGGTCTTCGACGTGACCGACCTGGTCCACGAGGGCCGCAACGGCTGGGGCGCCCACCTGGCGGACGGCTGGTACCGGGGCCTGCTCGGCTTCAACGGCGGCACCCGGGACATCTACGGCACGGACACGGGCCTGCTCGCCGAGTTGCGCGTCGACTACACCGACGGCACCGCCGAGACCGTCACGACCGGCGAACACTGGCGCTGCGGGCCCTCCCCCGTCGTCGCCGCCGGCCTGTACGAGGGCGAGGAGTACGACGCCCGCCGCGAGCAGGCCGGCTTCAGCGAAGCGGGCTTCGACGACTCGGCCTGGGAGCCGGTGCGCGTCCTGGAGTTCGACACGGCCGTGCTCTTCCCCGCCGACAGCCCGCCGGTGCGGCGGATCGAGTCCGTCGCCCCCGTCGCCGTCACCACCTCGCCGGCCGGCCGTACCGTCGTCGACTTCGGGCAGAACCTCGTCGGCCGGCTGCGCATCCGGGTCCGCGGCGAGGCCGGCCGCACCGTCACGCTGCGCCACGCCGAGGTCCTGGAGGACGGCGAACTGTGCACGCGCCCGCTGCGGCACGCCACCGCCACCGACCGCTACACCCTGCGCGGCGCCCCGGAGGGCGAGGAGTGGGAACCCCGCTTCACCTTCCACGGCTTCCGCTACGCCGAGATCGACGGCTGGCCGGGCCCGCTCGACCCGGCCGACGTCACCGCCGTGGTGCTCCACAGCGATCTGCGCCGCACGGGCTGGTTCTCCTGCTCCGACGCCTCCTTGACCCGGCTGCACGAGAACGTGGTGTGGGGAATGCGCGGCAACTTCGTCGACGTGCCCACCGACTGCCCGCAGCGCGACGAGCGGCTCGGCTGGACCGGCGACGTCCAGGTCTTCGCCCCCACCGCGGCCTTCCTCTACGACGTGCGCGACCTGCTGCGGTCCTGGCTGCGCGACCTGGCCGCCGACCAGGGCGACGACCCGCGGGGGGTGCCGCCGGTGTTCAGCCCCGACATCCCGGTGATCACTCCCGTGCCGCTGCCGCCCGGGAACCCCCCGATGACCGGCTGGTGCGACGCCGCCGTCATCGTGCCCTGGGTCCTGTACGAGCGCTACGGGGACACCGAGGTGCTGCGCGCCCAGTACCCCTCGATGCGCGCCTGGATCGACGCGGTCGACCGGCTGGCCGGCCCCGGCCGGATCTGGGGCGAGGGCTTCCAGTTCGGTGACTGGCTGGACCCCACCGCCCCGGCGGACGATCCCGGGCGGGCGATGACCCCCTCCGCCCTTGTCGCCACGGCCTACTTCGCGCACTCCTGCCGGCTGCTGGCGCGCACCGCGCACCTGCTGGCGAAGACGGACGACGCCGAGCACTACCACGCTCTGGCCGACTCCGTCCGCGACGCCTTCCGCGGCCGCTTCCACGCCGGCGGCGGACGGCTGACGGAGGAGACCCAGACCGCCTACGCCCTCGCCCTGTGCTTCCGGCTGCTGGAGGACGACGCCGAACGCGCCGAGGCCGGACGCAGGCTGGCCGGCCTGGTGGCCGAGGGAGACCACCGCATCGGCACCGGGTTCCTCGGCACCCCGCTGGTGTGCGAGGCGCTCACCGACACCGGACACGTGGAGACCGCCTACCGGCTGCTGACCCAGCGGGCCTGCCCGTCCTGGCTGTACCAGGTCGACATGGGCGCCACCACCGTCTGGGAACGCTGGGACAGCATGCTCCCCGACGGCAGCGTCAACCCCGGTGAGATGACCTCCTTCAACCACTACGCGTTCGGCGCCGTCGCCGACTGGATCCACCGCACCGTCGCCGGCCTGGCACCCGCCGCACCGGGCTACCGCCGGCTCCTGGTCCGGCCCCGTCCCGGCGCCGGCCTCACCTGGGCGCGGGCCGCGCACGAGACGCCGTACGGCCGGGCCGAGACCGGCTGGCGGCTCGACGCCGGGACGCTGCGGGTCGACCTCCTCGTGCCGCCGGGGGTCAGCGCGCGGGTCGAACTCCCGGGCGCGGAGCCCGTGGAGGTGGGCCACGGCCGGCACGCCTTCGACACCCCGTTCCCGCCGGACCCACGGTGACGCCCGCCGGCCCGGCTGCCTGTCCCGATCCGCCCACCGCACCAGTACGAGGAATCTCAATGACCGTGTCAACCCGTCTGCGCGACCGGCGGGGCGGAGGTGAAGAGCCTCTTGTCGCGCAGCATCGCCCACAGCACGTCGACCCGGCGACGGGCCAGCGCCAGCAGAGCCTGGGTGTGCAGCAGCCCCTCTCCGCGCTTCTTCAGGTAGTAGTCCCGGGACGGACCGGGCCGCATCATCGAGGTCTGCGCGGCCAGGTAGAAGATGTGCCGCAGGCGCCGGTTGTACCGCTTGGGCCGGTGGTAGTTGCCGGTGCGGCGCCCGGAGTCCCGGGCGACCGGGGCCAGGCCGGCGTGGGAGGCCAGGCGGCCTGCGTCCAGATAGCCGGACAGGTCACCGACGATGGCGACGAACTCGGCACTCAGGATGGGGCCCATGCCCGGCATGGACTCGATGATCTCGGCGCGCCCGTCGGCGCGGAAGGTCTCGCGGATCTCACGGTCGTTGCCCTTGATCCGCTCGTCCAGGGCCAGCAGCTGGTGGGCAAGGTCGCAGACCAGCTTCGCGGCCCGCTGCTCGCCGGGCAGTTCGGCCGTCTGCGACTGGGCGGCCTCCACTGCCTTCGAGGCAACGGCACCAGCTCCGCGGACCTTGCGGCGTTCCAGCCAGGCAGTGAGCCGTTTGACACCGATCCGCCGCAGGGCGGCCGGGGTCTGGTACTCGGTCAGCATGACGACCGGGCCCTTGGCCGCGGAGTAGTCGAAGGCGCGCTCCAGGGCCGGGCAGATACCGACCAGCAGGTCCCGCAGCCGGTTGATCAACCGGACCCGGTCGGCGATCAGGTCGGCCCGGTAGTTGGTGAGCACCCGGAGCGTGGTGACCAGTTCGGGAGGCGTGTCCAGCCGGGCGAAGCCCTTCGGACGCATGCGTACCTGATCGGCGATGACACGCGCGTCCTTGGCATCGGTCCTGCCTTCGCCCTGGTAGGCGCCGGACATGCGGTTGACGGTGCGGCCGGGCACGTAGACAACGTGCTGGCCGTGGGTGATCAGCAGGGCCAGCAGCAGCGTCGAGGCACGTCCGGAGATGTCCACCGCCCACCGGATCTCGCCGGCCCTCTCCCGGGCGGTCTCGATGAGGGCGAGGATCTGCGACTCGTCGTTGATCACCTTCGTCGAGAACACCGTCTCGCCGTCGGCGTCGACCGCCACCGCCCAGTGATGCCCCTTGCCGGCGTCGATGCCGACCCGTATCCGCTCGTGAGACGCGCTCAAGCCCGTCGCTCCGTTCCACCGTGACCAGCATCTTCGTGGCCCGAAGAACACTCCGCCGACAGGTCCCTAACCAGCGATGACCGCAGTTCTCAATCAGTGGCCGGAGCGTCCCGAAGGACCGGGCGGCCATTCCTCGCGAGCCACAAGCGGCAAACACCCATCAGCCACACCCGGTCCTCCCGGACCGCCAACCATTCTTAGGGAACACCTATGGAACACATCAGCCTGCCCGACGGCTTCCTGTGGGGCGTCGCCACCGCGGGGCACCAGAACGAGGGCGACAACCTCGCCGCCGACACCTGGTTCCTGGAGCACACGACTCCCTCGCTGTTCCGCGAACCCAGCGGACCGGCGTGCCGGGGCTACGAGCAGTGGGAGACGGACCTCGACCTGGTCGCGGGACTGGGACTCAACGCCTTCCGCTTCTCCGTCGAATGGGCCCGGATCGAGCCCGAGCGCGGCGTCGTGCGGACCGAGGCCCTCGACCACTACGAGCGGATGGTCGACGGCTGCCTCGCCCGGGGCCTCGCGCCCCTCGTGACGTTCTGCCACTTCACCGCGCCGCACTGGTTCGCGGCGGCCGGTTCCTGGACCGCCGTCGACGCCGCCGACCGGTTCGCCGAACAGTGCGACCGCGTCATGGCCCGCTTCGGCGACCGGATCGCGTACGGCGTCACCCTCAACGAGCCCAACCTGGAACAGCTGCTGCAGGCGGGCGCCAAACTGCCGGCCGAGGCGGAGGCGCTCAAGACGCGGATGCTCGCCGCCGCGGCGCGGGCCGCCGGGAGCGACACCTACGCCAGCGCGAACGTCATCCCCGCCGACCGGCAGGAGGAGTTCCAGGAGGCCTTCACCCGCGCCCACCGCGCCGCCCGGGAGGCCATCAAGGCACGCCGCGGCGACCTTCCGGTCGGTGTCTCCATCGCCGTCGCCGACGAGGTGGCCCTGCCCGGCGGCGAGGAACGCCGGGACGCCAAGCGGGCCGCCGTGTACGACCACTGGCTGCGCGAGGCGCGCGACGACGACTTCATCGGCGTACAGAACTACGAGCGCATCCTGCACGGCCCCGACGGCGAGGTGACGCCCGAGGGGGAACGCAACGGCATGGGCACGGTCATCGCGCCCGAGTCCCTCGCCGGTGCGGTCCGGTACGCCCACGAGGTGTCGGGGGTGCCGGTCCTCGTCACCGAGCACGGCATCCAGACCCCGGACGACAGGCAGCGCGCCGCGTTCGTCCCGGCCGCGGTCCACGGGCTCGCCGCCGAGGCCGCCGCGGGCACCCCCGTGCTGGGCTACTGCCACTGGACGCTCATGGACAACTTCGAGTGGATCTTCGGGTACGGCGCTCAGCTCGGGCTGCACGAGGTCGACCGCGTCACCTTCCAGCGCCGGCCGAAGCCCAGCGCCACCGCCTACGCCGAGGTGGTGCGCGGCTACCGGGGCGTGCTCACAGCCGGCCGCGACTGAGCGTCTCCCCGCCTGCCCGTCAGGGGTACCGACACAGACCGCCGTGTGCGCCTCCCGGGCGGGACGGCGCACACGGCGGTCGTGTCGGCACCGGGCCGGCGCGGGATCAGTTCCCGCTCGGGACCGTCATCTCCCCGAGCTCGGACCAGTCGTCCTGCGGGAGGGTCGTGTTGACGATCCGCGGGGTCTCCACCAGGTGCGGGGGCAGGGTCTCGCGGGCCTGGGCGAAGTGGTCGGAGCCGACGTGCGCCGCGCCGGCCTCGTCGTCGCGGAAGGCCTCGACCAGCACGTACTCGGTGGGGTCGTCGACACTGCGGGACCAGTCGAACCACAGGCAGCCCGGCTCGCCACGGGTCGCCTCGGTGAACTCACGCGTGATCTCGGGCCAGGCGTCGGCGTACTCGGGCCGGACGCGGAACTTGGCGGTGATGAAGATCATGAATGGGTCCTTTCTGTCGTTCAGGGAACGAGGATCGCACGTCAGCGGACGCGCCCGGCGTCCAGGTCGCCCGCATCGCCGCAGGGAGCCAAGGGGCCGAGGGGCTGCCGCGGGCCGGTTCCCGGAGGGCTCGCCATCGGTCAGTTTTCGAGAAGCAGCCGTGCCGCCGCCGGGCCTAGCGTGAACGCATGACTTCTCTCGCCTCCGTCACCCTCGAGGTGGCCGACCCCGCGGCCGCCGAACGCTTCAGCACCGCCGCCTTCGGGCTGGGACCGCGGGTTCTCTTCCGGCTCTCCCAGGCACCGGCGACCGGCTTCCGCGGATTCTCGCTGTCGATCACCGTGGCCCAGCCCGCCGACGTCGACGGCTTCGTCCGCTCCGCCCTCGACGCCGGTGCCGCGCCGCTCCAGCCCGCCGAGAAGTCCCTGTGGGGCTACGGCGCCGTCGTACAGGCCCCGGACGGGACGATCTGGAAGATCGCGACCTCGTCGAAGAAGAACACCGGGCCCGCCTCCCGGGAGATCGGCGCGCTCGTCCTCCTGCTGGGCGTCGAGGACGTCAAGGCGAGCAAGCGGTTCTACGTCGAGCGGGGCCTGACCGTGGCGAAGAGCTTCGGCGGGAAGTACGTCGAGTTCGCCGCCGGTGAGTCGAGCCCCGTCCAGCTGGCTCTCTACAAGCGCCGGGGCCTCGCCAAGATCCTCGGTGTGCCGGAGGACGGCACCGGGTCGCACCGGATCGTGCTCGGCGGCACCGGCGAGCCCTTCACCGACCCGGACGGGTTCGTCTGGGAGGCGGCGCCGGTGACGTCCGGCGTGTCCTAGCGCGGCGGTCAGGCCGGTGCGGAAGGGGAGAGCCGGGCGCGCACCCACTCGGGGTCGGGGTTGGTGTGGGGCCGGCCCGCGACGACGACCGTCGGCACGGTCTCGTTGCCGTCGTTGGCCGCGCGGACCGCTGCCGCCGCCTCCGGGTCGCGCCAGATGTCGACCCAGTGCAGCCGGCGGGCGTCACGGCCCAGCCTGAGGCGCAGCCGCAGACAGTACGCGCAGCCCGGCCGCCAGTAGACGACCGGCCGGCCGTCGGCCTCGCTGCGGCGCCGCGCCTCCAGCGCGCCGACCGGCCTCGGGAAGACCAGCGGCGAGTGGACGCCCGCGAGCAGGAGGAAGAACAGGAGGAGTACGGCGGCCTCACCGGCGTCGCCGTCCAGGACCAGCCCCGTCGCGACGACCGAGCCGCACAGCACCAGCAGCGACGGCAGAACCCAGGTACGCGTCATGAGGACGCAGATTAGCGTGCGCCGGCCGACGACTTTGCATGTTCATACGTTGCCCTGCATAATCAATACATGTCCAAGGTCCTCACTTCCCTCCCGGCCGGCGAGCGCGTCGGCATCGCCTTCTCCGGCGGTCTCGACACCTCGGTCGCGGTCGCGTGGATGCGCGACAAGGGTGCCGTCCCCTGCACCTACACCGCCGACATCGGCCAGTACGACGAGCCCGACATCGCCTCGGTGCCGGGCCGCGCCAAGACCTACGGCGCCGAGGTCGCGCGTCTGGTCGACTGCCGCGCCGCGCTCGTCGAGGAGGGCCTGGCCGCGCTCGCGTGCGGGGCGTTCCACATCCGCTCGGGCGGGCGGGCGTACTTCAACACCACGCCGCTCGGCCGTGCCGTCACGGGCACCCTGCTGGTCCGGGCGATGCTCGAGGACGACGTGCAGATCTGGGGCGACGGCTCGACGTTCAAGGGCAACGACATCGAGCGGTTCTACCGGTACGGCCTGCTGGCCAACCCGAACCTGCGGATCTACAAGCCGTGGCTGGACGCGGACTTCGTGACCGAGCTGGGCGGTCGCAAGGAGATGTCGGAGTGGCTGGTCGCCCACGACCTGCCCTACCGCGACAGCACGGAGAAGGCGTACTCCACCGACGCCAACATCTGGGGCGCCACCCACGAGGCCAAGACGCTGGAGCACCTGGACACCGGCGTGGAGACCGTCGAGCCGATCATGGGGGTGCGGTTCTGGGACCCGTCGGTCGAGATCGCCGCCGAGGACGTGACGATCGGCTTCGAGCAGGGCCGCCCGGTGACGATCAACGGCAAGGAGTTCGCCTCCGCCGTCGACCTGGTGATGGAGGCCAACGCCATCGGCGGCCGGCACGGCCTGGGCATGTCGGACCAGATCGAGAACCGGATCATCGAGGCCAAGAGCCGCGGCATCTACGAGGCCCCCGGCATGGCGTTGCTGCACGCGGCGTACGAGCGGCTGGTCAACGCCATCCACAACGAGGACACCCTCGCCCACTACCACAACGAGGGCCGGCGTCTCGGCCGGCTGATGTACGAGGGCCGCTGGCTGGACCCGCAGGCGCTGATGGTGCGCGAGTCGCTGCAGCGCTGGGTCGGCGCGGCCGTCACCGGCGAGGTCACCCTGCGGCTGCGGCGCGGTGAGGACTACTCGATCCTCGACACCACGGGCCCGGCGTTCAGCTACCACCCCGACAAGCTGTCCATGGAGCGCACCGAGGACTCGGCGTTCGGGCCGGTGGACCGGATCGGCCAGCTCACCATGCGCAACCTCGACATCGCCGACTCCCGGTCCAAGCTGGAGCAGTACGCGGGCATCGGCCTGATCGGCACCGGCGGTCCCGCCATCGGCGCGGCGCAGGCGGCCGCGACCGGTCTGATCGGCACCATGCCGGAGGGCGGCGCCGAGGCGATCGCCTCCCGCGGCCAGGTCTCCGGGGAGGACGAGCTGCTGGACCGCGCGGCGATGGAGTCCGGCACCGACTGACCGGTTGCCGCAGGGGGCCTGCCCGACGGTGTCGGGCAGGCCCCCTGCGTCGTTTTCGTCAGTCGACGGAGTCCATGAAGTCCAGCATCCGGCGGTTGACCGCGTCCGCGTGGTCGATCTGCGGGCCGTGGCCGGTGCCGGCGACGATCTCGGCACGGGCGCCCGGCACCAGCCTGGGCACCCGCTCCGCCTGCCGCCGCGGATGCACGAGCAGGCTGCGCTCGCCGAGCACCAGGTAGAGCGGGACGCGGATGCCGGCCAGCTCGTCCTCGGCCAGGGGCGCGGGGGACGGACGGCGGATGCGGTAGGCGCGGGTGGCCGTTCTGATCATCGTGCGCAGTTCCGGCACGGCGAGGACCGGCTGGTCCAGCCAGACCGCGAGCCGTGGCCGCAGCGCCCGGGGCGCGAAGGTCGCGAAGAGGCTCACGAAGATCCAGAAGAAGAAACGCAGTCCCACCTTCTCCAGGCCGCCGGGGTCCAGGAGCGTGACCGACGCGAGGCGGCCGGGGGCGCGGTGCGCCTGGTTGAGGACGAGCCAGCCGCCGTACGAACTGCCGACGAGGTGGACCCGGTCGAGCCCCAGCCCCGCGAGGGTCTCCTCCAGCCACCGCGCGGCGTCCTCGGGCCGGTGGATGGGCTCGCGCTGCACGCTGCGTCCGGGATCGCCCGGGGTGTCCATGGCGTAGACGGGGCGTTCGGCGCTGAGCGCGGGGGTGTTGGGGTACCACATGGCGGAGCAGGAGCCCGCCCCGTGCACCAGGACGACGGGGGTGCGGGAGCGGGCCGCGGGGTCGTCGGGACCGTACCGGTAGACGTGCGTGGCGCCGGCGAAGGTCTCCACCGTCTGCTCGCCCCGCGCGGGCGCGCCCAGGGCGTAGACCGCGTCGCAGGCCGCGAAGTAGCGCTCACGCCAGGCATCGTCCGTATAGCGGCCGACGGTCGCCTGCGGACGGGAAGCGGTCTGTGACACGGGCACCTCCAGGTTCGTGTGCGTTGTGATACGACCGTACCATCATCGTGGTACGGCTGTATCATCACCGGGCCGGGACCGACACGGCGGCGCGGAAGACGAGCGGGAGAGACGGCCGATGCCCAAGCAGGTGGATCACGCGGAGCGGCGTGCCCAGATCGCCCGGGCCCTCGTGCGGGTCGCCGGGCGGCAGGGGCTGCACGCGGTGGGGATGCGCGACGTGGCGGCGGAGGCGGGGGTGTCGCTGCGGCTGGTGCAGTACTACTTCGAGACCAAGGAGAAGCTGCTGCTGTTCGGCCTGGAGCAGCTGACGGAGCGGTTCCGGGAGCGGGTGGCCGCCCGGTTCGCGGCCGCCGGGGAGAACGCCGGGCCGCGCGCCGCCGTCGAGGCGCTGCTGATGGCGGCCCTGCCCACGGACGAGGAGAGCCGTACGTTCCACTTCGTCTACACCTCGTACGCCGTGCTGGCCGTGAAGGACCGGGCCCTCGCCGCCCAGCCCTTCATCAAGGACCCCGACGCGGCGGAGGAGGCGCTCGCCGGGCTGCTCCGGCGGGCGCGGGAGGACGGCCTGCTCCGGCCGGACGTGGACCCGGGGATGGAGGCGGCCGGCCTGCTCGCCCTGTCCGCGGGGCTCGGCACCGGTGTCCTGGTCGGCCAGCGCGGCCCGGAGTCGGCCGCCGCCGTCCTGCGCCACCACCTGGACCGGGTGTTCCTGGTGCCCTGACGCTCCGGGCGGTGTGGTCGCCGGGTCCGAGGGGCCCCGGCGACGCGTCGGGCGGCGCTGCCCGGTGCCGGATGCGGCGGCTGCTCGTTGTTGTCGGCGAACGCCGTGTGCCGTGCCCGACGGCCCCGGCCCGGCCCGCGACCGACTCGGAGTCCGATGATCGCCGACATGCCCCGTGGTGGCCCTGACGCGGCACGCTGGGACCGCAGGTTCGAAACGAGCCGTGCGGAGTACATCGACCGGCCCGACACCCCGGAGAAGGGGCGGCAGGTGCTGCGCGCGCTGGACCGCTTCCAGCGGCTGACGGGCGGCTACCGGACCTTCTGCCGCCTGACCCTCGCGCAGGCGCGCGGCGTCCCCGACCCGCGCCTGCTCGAACTCGGGGCGGGACTGGGCCGGCTCGCCCGGTACCTCACGGACCGGCATCCCACGGCCCGGGTGACCGTGAGCGACGTCGACCCCGACGTGGTCGAGCGGATCCGGCGCAGCCCGGTGGGCGCGCACCCCCGGGTGACGCCCGCCGTGCTGGACGCCACGCGGATCGACGCCCCCGACGGCGCCTTCGACGTGGCGGTGCTGACCATGACGCTGCACCATCTGCCGGCGCCGGGCGTCGTGGCCCTGCTGGAGGAGGGCACCCGCGTCGCGCGGCGGCTGCTGATCATCGACGGCTGGCGCCACCCCGCCGGTCTCGCCGTCGCGCCGCTGCTCTGGCTGACCGGTGGCCTGCCGCATCTCCACGACGGTCTGATCAGTCTGCGCAGGCTCTACGGCGCGCAGGCGCTGCACGCCCTGGCCGGCGCGTGCACGCCGGCCGTCGGGGTGCGCACCCGCTTCGTCCCGCCGGGGTACCTGGTGGCCGTGGCCACCCGGGACCGCCAGGACCGGTGGGCGGCCCGGGGAGCGCCCGCGGGGCGGACCGGCACACGGGAAGGGGGACTTCTCCCATGACCTTCGCGGCCGCCCCGGCCAAGGCGCTCTTCGCGCTCTCGCGCGGCACCCAGGCCTCCCTGAGTGTCGCCCAGCCGCTGATCGCGGCTCTCCTCGCCGACGACCGCCCCTCACCGCCGCGTCTCGCGGCGGCCACCCTCGCCGCGTTCGCCGCGTTCTTCGCCGTCTTCGCCGCCAACGACGTACTCGACATCGAGGTGGACCGGCGGCGCTTCGCCCATGTGCGGCCCTACGAGGGAGCCGACCTGGACGGTGTCGGCGGACGGCATCCGCTGGCCCGGGGCCGGCTGTCCCGCCGGGCGGCGTTCATCTGGATCGGCGGGCTGGGCCTGTTCGCCGTCGTCGTCGCCGCGCTGCTCAGCCGGGTGTGCCTGGCGCTGTTCGCCGTGGCCGCCCTCCTTCAGGTCCTGTACTGCCGGCTGGCCACCGTGACGCCGCTCAAGTTCCTGGTCAGCGGGGTGATGGTCGCGGTCGGTGCCGCGGCCGGCTGGTTCGCGGTGTCCGCCTCCGTCGACCCGCTGCGGCTGGGCCTGTTCCTGGTGTGGATGGCGGCGTGGGAGATCGGCGGCCGCAACATCCCCAACGATCTCGCCGACATCGACGAGGACCGCCACCTCGGTGTCCGCACCCTGCCCGTGGTCTCCGGCCCGCGGACCGGTGCGGCGGTCGCCTTCGGCTTCCTTCTCGTGGCCGGCGCGGCGAGCTGCCTTTTGGCCTGTGCGGCGCTGCGCTCCTTCGGACCGCCGGGTCTGGTCGGCACGGTGCTGGTCACGGCCGTCACCGTGGTCCGTCCGGGCCTCGTCCTGCTGCGCCGCGCGGAGCCACCGGTCGCCCTGGCGGTGTTCAACCAGGCGTCGTTCCAGCCCGTGGGCGTCCTGGCCGTGTTCGTCGTCGGCCTCGCCACCGCCGGGCTGTGGCACTGACGGACCGCCACTGCCCGTCCACCGCCCGCCGTGCCGGGAAACGGGGCACCTGGCGGGCGCCCCCGGGCCGGTCCCGAGCCGGGTGCGGTGAGCACCCGGTGAGGGCGGCGGGGCACCGGCGTTAAGGTCGTCCCCATGCGCCTCGCCCTCTTCGACCTGGACGGCACCCTGGTCGACCGCGGTGCCGCCTTCGCGGACGCCGTCACCGACCTCGTCCACGATCACGCCTACGGCCCGGAGATCGAGCGGTGGCTGCGGACCGAACTCGCCGACACGGCCGGCCGCGAGGACTTCGTCCGTCTCCGCGACGTCTTCGGGCTCGACGAGGACCCCGGCCATCTGTGGCGCGTCTACGTCGGCCGGATGGCGTCCGCCGTCACCTGCCGTCCCGCCGTCCTGGACAGCCTGGCCAGGCTCAAGGAGGCGGGCTGGAGCATCGGCGTCGCCACCAACGGGGCCAGTGACCTCCAGCGCGCCAAGGTCCGCGCCACCGGACTCGCCGGGCTGATCGACGGCATCGCCGCCTCCGGCGACATAGACGTCCGCAAGCCCGACCCGCGGCTGTTCGAACTGGCCGCGGCCCGCTGCGGTACCCAGCTGACCGCGGATGACTGGATGACCGGGGACAACCCGGAGACCGACATCGCCGGCGGCACGGCGGCCGGTCTGCGTGCCATCTGGGTACGCGGCCGGCCCTGGCCGGAGGGCCTGACCGCGCGTCACCATGCCGTCGACGACGTCACCGAGGCCGTCGACCACCTGCTGGGGAGCTTCTGATGGATCTCCGTGGCAGCAGGAGCGCCGGGCGCCGCGGCGCCGCGGACCTCCGTCAGAAGCCCTCTGGCCCACTCCCTGGAGCAGCACCGTGTCCCAGCAGCCCGTCGTAGGCATCCTCCACCCCGGCAGCATGGGCGCCGCCGTCGCCGCCTGCGCGGCGGCCAACGCGGCCGCCGTCCTGTGGTGCGCGGACGGACGGAGTCCGGCCAGCGCGCGCCGCGCCGAACGGTTCGGTCTCGAACCCGTGCCCGCGCTGCGGGAGCTGACCGACCGGGCCGACATCGTGATCAGCCTGTGTCCGCCGGCCGCGGCCGAGGAACTGGCCCGCGAGGTCGCCGGGCACGGCTTCACCGGCGTGTACGTGGAGGCGAACGCCGTCAACCCCGAGCGCACCGCACGGATCGCCGCGCTGTTCGCGCCGCCGACCACCGTCGTGGACGGCGGTGTCATCGGCGCTCCGCCCGTCGACGGCAGCAACCCGGCGCTGTACTTGTCGGGACCCGGAGCGCAGACCGCTGCCGTGGCCCGGCTGTTCGACGGCACCGCCGTACGCGCCGAGGTCCTGGGCCCCCGTATCGGACAGGCGTCGGCGCTGAAGCTCGCCTACGCCGGTTTCCAGAAGGTCAGCCGGGTCCTGGTCGGCCTGTCCTACGCGCTGGCCCACGAGCACGGCGTCGAGGGGGAACTGCGCGAGGTCGCCCGGCGCCGCTCGGACACGTACCTGGCCGAGCCGGAGTACGTGGCCTCGGCCGCGGTGCGGGCCTGGCGGTGGGGGCCGGAGATGGACGAGATCGCCGACACGCTCGAAACGGCGGGGCTCCCGCCCGAGTTGCTGCGGGCGGCGGCGACCACGCTGGGGCGGTGGCACGACAGCAAGGACGACGCCGACCTCACCCTGGCGGAGGCGCTGGGCCGGCTCGCCTCGCCCGACCGGCCGCGGGACGCCCCGCCCGGACGGGCGTAGCGCTGCCCTGCGGGGGGGGACGCGCCGTCGCGGCCACAGGTGATTTCACCGATGGCGGCGGCACCTCACGCCACGACGCTGGGGCGGGTCAGGCACCCGCTTCCCGCATCCTCGCTGGAGGGTCCATGCGTCGTCGTTCCCCACGTCGGCTCCTCGGCGTGCTCGTGGCCGCCACCGCCGCGCTCACCCTGTTCTCCCCGGCCTCGACGGCCGGTGCGGCCGACACCGCGACCGCCCCCGCCGCCACCGCGCGGTCCGCCGGGACCGCCGCCCAGCCGCTGTCGACCAGCACTCCGGTCGTCTTCGTGCACGGCTACACCGGCAACGCCTCCAACTGGGTCACCGCCATGAGCGTCTTCCGGCTCAACGGCTGGTCCAGCTCCGACCTGTTCGCCTACGAGTACGACTCCTACGGCAACAACGTCACCAACGCCCAAGGGCTCGCGTCCTACGTCAACACCGTGAAGGCCCGTACCGGCGCGAGCAAGGTCGCGATCGTCAACCACTCGATGGGCGGCCTGGTCAGCCAGTACTACCTGAAGGTGCTGGGCGGCCACAGCAATGTCAGCCACCTCGCCTCGATCGCCGGCGCGAACCACGGCACCACGTACGCCGGCGCCTGTCTGATCTACACGACCTGCCAGCAGATGTATCCGGGGTCCTCGTTCATCTCCCAGATCACCTCGGGCGACGAGACACCGGGCGCCACCCAGTACGCGACCTGGTACTCGGCGTGCGACGGGATCATCCTGCCGTACACGAGCACCCGGCTGAGCGGCGCGACCAACAACAACGTGCTGTGCCAGACCCACATCGGCTACCTGGCCGACACGGTCGTCCTGGGCCAGATCGCCCGCTTCGTCGCCTCCTGACCCACCGGAAGGCAGTCCTGTCCCCGGCACCGCGCGTGCCGGGGACAGGCGCGTGTCCGGAGGGCCGCTGTGACGGAACGCAATAGTCCACACGGGGCACGTCATAGTCCACAGCGGTCTCCCTACGCTCACAGTGTGCCTCGGCAAGAGCCGGCCTCGAGGCCCTGGTGGTGCACCCCACAGCACATCCGCACAGCACGTCCCCACAGCACATCCGCACAGCACATCCCCACAGCACATCCGCACAGCACGTCCGCACAGCACGTCCCCTCAGTACTCCTCCTCAGTACTCCTCTCCCCGAATCCCCCCCACGGACGGAGATCCACATGCGCAGGACGAGCGCACGGTTCACCCTGGCCGGAGCCACGGCGATCGCGGTTGTCATGGCCGTGACAGGAGTAGGTGCGGCGAGCGGATCCGCCCCGGCCGAGCCGCTGGCCGCAGCCGCCACCACCCCCGTCGGTTTCGGCGCCGCCACCACCGGTGGCGCCGGCGGCGGCACGGTCACCGTCTCCACGGCCTCCGCCTTCATCAGCGCCGTACAGAGCAGCAGCGCCCAGACCGTACGGGTCAACGGCACGATCGCCCTGTCGTCGATGACGAAGGTCGCCTCGAACAAGACCATCGTCGGCGTCGGCACCTCAGGCAAGATCACCGGAAGCGGCCTGAACGTCTCCGAGGTGAACAACGTCATCATCCAGAACCTGACGTTCTCGGGGTCCAACGACGACGCGATCAACGTCCAGTACTCCACCAACGTCTGGATCGACCACAACGACATCTCCGACGCCAGCGACGGCGCGGTGGACATCAAGCGGGCCTCGACCAACATCACCGTGTCCTGGAACCGCACCCACGACCAGGACAAGAACATGCTGCTGGGCCACTCCGACAGCAACTCCTCGGAGGACACCGGCAAGCTGAAGGTGACCTACGTCAACAACTGGTTCGACGGCACCAACCAGCGCAACCCGCGGGTCCGCTTCGGCAACCCGGTGCACGTGCTGAACAACTACTTCAGCGACATCGGCTCCTACGGCGTCGCGTCCACCGAGAACGCGGGCGTCCTGGTGGAGGCCAACTACTTCGAGAACACCGAGGACCCGTACCACCTCGGTGAGGGCGACTCCGACGAGGGCTCGCTGGTGGCGAAGAACAACTACTTCGTCAACTCCGGCTCCGGGCAGACCGGCGGCAGCGTGGCCTCGATCCCGTACAGCTACACCGCGCAGTCGGCGTCCTCCGTGAAGGCGACGGTGACCGCCGGGGCGGGCGTCGGCAAGATCTGACCCGCCCCCACCTACCGCACACCGCGCACAGGCAGGACCGGTGGCCCCCCACGCCACCGGTCCTGCTCGGTTGCCCGCAGGCCCCGCGGGCCCGTTCCGTCACGGCTCTTGCCGGGTGCGACCGCCTCGTCTAGGTTCTCCCCTCCCCGGAGATGCCGGCCGGGGCCGACCGAGGGAGCGCCGATGGCCGCGGACCCGCACGTCAGGGCGGACGGCGGCCCGCGCCGGCCGCTCACCATCGGGCTGCTCACCGCCAACATCCACCTCGGCGTCGGTGCCACCCTGTGGTCCGGTGTCCGCGCCGCCGCCGAGCGCGACGACGTCGGCCTGGTCTGCTTCCCCGGCGGTGACCTGCGCGGCGGCGACGCGCCCCGCAGCGCCCTGTACGAACTCGTGGGCCCCGCCCGGCTGGACGGCGTCGTCTGCTGGAGTTCGACCATCGGCCTGCCCTCCCCGGGGGACCGGGCCCGGCGGCTGCTGCGGCGGCTGGCGCACCTGCCGGTGATCAGTCTCAACCAGCCGCTGGGCGACCAGGCGGACGTCCTGTCCGTGGACAGCCACGCGGGCATGCGCAAACTGGTCGGGCATCTCGTCGCCCGGCACGGCTGCCGGCGGCCGGTGTGCATCCGCGGCCCGGTCGCCAACCCGGTCTCCGAGGACCGCTACCGCGCCTGCGTCGACGCCCTGCGCCACCACGGCGTCGGGCTGGAGTCCACCCATGTGTGCGCGGCGGTGGACTTCGACGCGGCGGGCGGCGCATCGGCGATGCGGGTGCTGCTCGACGCGCGGGGGCTGCGGCCGGGGGTGGACTTCGACGCGGTGCTGGCGTGCAGCGACGTGCTGGCCGCGGACGCGCTGCGGCTGCTGACCGGGCGGGGCGTGCGGGTGCCGGAGGACGTGGCCGTCGTCGGGTTCAACGACTCGCCGGAGGCGCGGCTGGGCGATCCTCCGCTGACCTCGGTGGCCCTGCCCTTCGCGGAACTCGGCGCGCTGGCCGTGGACACGCTGGTGGCCAGGCTGCGGGGCAGCAGACCGCCGGACCGTACGACCATCCCGGCCACCCTCGTCGTGCGCCGGTCCTGCGGATGCCCCTACCCGACGGCGCGGTACGCCGTACGGCCGCGGGCGGTGCCCGGGGCCGCCGAGGAGCCCCGGGGGTGGGCCGCGCTCGACGCGGTGGCGCCGTCCGCCGGCACCCGGCTCGCGGAGGCGTTCCACGCCGACCTCGTGCCCGGCGCCGCGCAGCCCGCGGCGGCGGACTCCGGGGACGACGGCGCGGGCGGCTTCCTGCCGCTGGTGGAGCGGCTGCTGCGCGGCCGGGCCCGCACCCAGGCCGAGGCCGAACGCTGGCACCAGGCGCTGGAGCGGGCCCGCCTCGGTGTCGTCGACCCGCTGCCGGCCGAGTCGCGCGGGCCGGCGGAGGCGCTGTTCGGACGGGCCCGGCTGATCGTCGCGGAGCGGTCGCGCGCGCTGCTGGAGTACGGGCGCTGGACCCAGGCCGTCCGGGCCCGGCGGCTGCGGGAGTTCGGCACCGCGCTGACCACGGTGGTCGACCTCGACGGGCTCTGCGACGTCCTGGAGCGCCACCTCGCCCAGCCCGGCGTGCCGGCCTGCCGGATCGTGCTGTACGAGCAGGCCGCGCCCGGGGCGGCGGCACCGGTGCGCGGTATCGCCCGGCCGCTGCTCACCCGGGCGGAGGCGCGGCGGCTCGGGCACGCGGGGGTGCTGGACAGCCCGCCCTTCTCGGCCGCGCTGCTGCTCCCCGACAGTCTGATGCCCGGCGCCGGACGGCGTTCCCGGCTGGTCCTGGAGCCCCTGCACATCGGTGAACAGCAGCTGGGGCTGGCCGTGTTCGACGCCACCGCCGGGGAGACGGCGGCCGACCAGGACGGGGCGCTCTACCGGGAGCTGGGCGACCAGATCAGCGCGGCGCTGAAGGGCATCGGTCTGTTCGACGAGGTGCGCAGGGCGCGGGACGCGGCCGAGCAGGCCAACCGGTTCCAGACCCGGCTGCTCACCCATGTCGTCGCCGAACTGCGGGAGCCGCTGGAGGCCATGCTCGCGCGGGGCGGCGACGACCCTCAGGCGGTGCTGACGGAGGTGCACCGGGACGCCGCCCGGCTGCTGCACCTCAGCGCCAACCTGCTCGACCTCGCCCACTCGGAGGCCGGCGACCTCGTACTGACCCGCCGGCTGGTCGATCCGCTGCCGTTGCTGCGGCGGGCCTGTGCCGAGGCGGCCGCGGGGCGCCGGCTGCCGGCCCGTACGCGCTGGTCGGTCGGTCTGCCCGGCCGGCTGCCGTCGGTCCCGGCCGACGCCGCCCGGCTGCGGCAGGTCCTCGGCAACGTCCTGACCGCCGCCGCGGACCTGGCCCGGGGCGGCACGGTGGAGGTGTCGGCCGGCTGGTCGCCCGCCGGGGTGCGGGTCGTCGTCGCCGTGCCCTCGCCGCCGGCCCCGGCCGGCGAGGCGCACCGGTTCGACGTGGCGCTGACCACGGCCCGCCGGCTGGCCATGATGCACGGCGGCTCGCTGCGGCCCACCGGGGAGCCGGGCCGCGCCGAGTACGTCCTGGAACTTCCCCTCCCGTCCCCCGACGGGCACGCGCACCGGCCCCCGGCCGGCACCGGGCCGCTGCTCGTCGTCACGCCCGGGGAGGTGGCCGAGGACGTACGGCACGCGGCCGAGCGGCACGGGGTGCGGGTCCATCGCGCCGACGGTGGCCAGGACATGGTGCCGTTCCCGGCGGACCGCGGGCCCGGGGCGGTGGTGTGGGAGGCGCTGCCCGACCGGCCGCAGGAGTGGCGCGTGGTGCAGCGGCTGCACGACCATCCCGCCCTGCGGCACACGCCGTTCGTGCTCTTCGGCGCCCGCGGCACCGATCTCGGGGACGCCCTGCGGGCGCTGCGGCCGAGCGGCCTGGCCGAACCGGTCGTGGTGGCGGGCCGCTCGCAGGAGTCACGCGAGGAGCTGCGGCGGATCGCGGAGGCCGCGCTGCCCGACCACCCGACCCGGGTGGTGGCCGACGCGGCGACCGTACTGGCGCTGATCGCGGAGGAGACGCCCCGGCTCCTCGTCCTGGAGTCCTCCCTCGCCGACCTGCACGGCCTGGACGTCGTGGAACGGCTGCACGACGGGAGCGGACGGGCGCTGTGCCCCGCGGTCGTCGCCGGCCACGAGGGGATCACGGCGGCCGACGCCCGGCGGGCCCGTCCGCATCCGGCGCTGCTCCTGCTGGACCTGGACGTGTTCGCGCCGCACGAGGCGGCGGCACTGGTACGGGAGCTGACGGGCCGCGACGGCCGGCTGCCGCCGCGGGTGCGGGCCGTCCTGGACGAGGCCCTGGTCTACCTCTACGAGCACTACCGGCGGCCTGTCTCGCGCTGGCAGCTCGCGCAGGCCGCCGGGGTCAGCGAGGACCACCTCGGCAAACTCTTCCACCGGCGCTACGGGCTGACGATGTGGGAGTACCTCACCCGGCTGCGGGTGCGCAGGGCGGCCGAACGGCTGCGGACGAGCGAGGACAGCGTCCAGAGCGTGGCCCGCGCGGTGGGGTTCCGTGACCGTTCCCACTTCAGCCGGGCCTTCCGCAGGGTGACGGGAGTGGCTCCGCGCGCCTACCGCGAGGAGGGTCTGGCCGGCCTGAGGGCCGACCCGGGTGTCTCCCGGCGGGTTCCGTGACCGCCGTCGACGGTCCGAGGCGGGCCGCCGGGCGCCGGGGCGGCTGTCCCCGCCGGTGACCGGATCGCCCACGACCCGGACCCGGATGCCCTGGGGGAGCCGGCTGGCCCCGGCGCGGAGCGGGCCGAGTCCAGAGACGCCGACGCGTCCGCGCGCGGGGTCGCCCGCCCCTGACGGACGTCCGGGGCGGGCGGGTGTCAGCCGGTCAGTCCGACGGTCGCCGAGCCGGAGCGGCCGCCGGCGGTGGCCGTCAGGGTGACCCGCCCCGGGCGGAGCGCCGTGAGGGTGTGCGTGGTCAGGTCGAGGACGGCCAGGGTCCGGCGATGCGCCGTGGCCTTCTTCGCGTCGGCGGTGGAGGCGGCGACGGCCAGCCCCGGGGAGCCGGACCAGACGACGCTGGCGGGGTGGCGCAGCGGGAAGCGGAGACCGTACTCGCTGGTGACGCCGGTGGCCGAGACGGCGGCCGAGGCGCCGGCGGCCAGTTCGGCGGGGGCCGACAGTTCGACGGCGTCGATCAGCGGGCGGCTCTCGGCCCGGAGCCAGCCGCGGGTGCCCGGGCTGGGCAGGCCGGGCCGGATGCGGGCCGGGCGCGGGTCGACGGCGACGTGCATCCAGCCGAAGAACCCGCCCTGGTCGGGAGAGCTGTACGGCGTCTTGCCGACGGCCGGGGTGGTCACCTCCAGGACGCCGTCGGCACGGGTGACGGACGCGGTGTGGGCGTGGCCGGTGAACAGGGCGACGGGTTTGCCGGAGGTCTCCCGGAAGCCGGCCAGCCAGCGCTGGAGGAGGGCGGCGGAGAGCCGGTCGGAGAGCTGGGAGGAACCGGCGCCGGAGGGGTCGGTCAGAGGGTGGTGGAAGGCGACGACGACACCGGTGACCCGGGTGTCCTCGGCGGCCCTGTCCAGTTCGTCCCGCAGCGCCGGGACCTGGTCCCAGTCGGAGGTCCGGATGTCGCCGGTGTGCGAGTCCAGCAGCACGAACCGGGTGCCCTTGTGGTCGAAGACCTGCCGGCTGGGGCGTCCGGTGGCGGCCTTGAAGGCGTCCAGGCCGCCGGTGGCCGACAGGCCGGCCTCGTGGTTGCCGGGGGTCCAGTACACGGGCAGTGCGGCCGGTACGTGGGCGCGCAGCAGGCTGTCGGCGAGGGCGAAGTCGGCCGGGCCGTTGTCGTCGACGAAGTCCCCGTTGACCAGGATGAAGTCGGGGTCCGCGGCGACCGCCTGGGCCAGGGCGGTGGCCGCCTGCCGTCCGGCGAAGGAGTCGGGCCCGGCCGCCGCGCTGATGTGCAGGTCGGACAGGACGGCGAAGGTCCACCGGCCGCGCGGCAGCCCGGACTGTCCGACCACGTAAGGGTCGGGCGGCGGCGCCTCGGCGGTCTCCGGCCGCTGTCCGACCTGTGCGGTGAGGGCGTCGAACTCCAGCGCGCCGGCGTTCTTGTTGGTCTGGGAGGTCTCCGCGATGTAGAGGCGCAGCAGGGTGATCGGCGCGGAGAAGCCGTCGGGCAGATCCCCGACGACCTGGCGCCAGCCCGTCCAGTCGACCGTGGTGGTGAAGGTGAAGGGCACGTTGGTGGTGGACTGGGAGCGGAGCATGGCGCGCAGCCAGTGGCCGCGTCCGTCGCCCTTGACCCACAGCGCGAGCCGTCTGGTGCCGGCGGGCAGGGTGACCGGGGCGCTCGCCACCGCGTAGGCCGCGGAGGTACTGGGCTGTCCGGTGAAGTCGTAGGCCAGGCGCAGGGCGTGGTTGCCGGCGTCGGCGCCGGGGCGGTCGGGGGCGGCCACGGCCTGGGCGGACGCGGTGCCGCGGGCTGCCGCGGCCGTCCACGTCTCGTCCGGCTCGAACTCCGCGAGGGGTACGTCGGCCAGACCGACCGTCACCGTGAGCCGGGCCGTGACCCCGTCCACGGTCGCGGTGAGGACGGTCGCCTTGCCGTCGGCGGCCGTGGCGCCGGTGACGGTGAGGCGGCCGTCGGCCTGCGCGGTCACGGCGATGACGGCCTCGTCGTGGTCGAGGGTGACGTCGCGGGCGGCCACCGGGGCGTCGAAGCCGTCGGCGTCGTAGCCGGTCAGGCCGGTCCGGGCGGTGGCGCCGGGTTCGATGGTGAGGGCCCGGTCGGTGAAGGCGAGCCGGTGCAGCGGGCCGACGACCCGCACCGGGTGCTCGCCGCGGGCGGCGCCGGCGCGGGCGGTGAGTGTGCCGGCGCCGGGCCGGCCGGCGCGGAAGACGCCGTCGTGCGCCCGGCCGAGGGAGCCGGGCCGGGCGGTCCAGCCGATCCGGTGGGCGTCGACGGCGGCCGGGGACCAGGTCTCGTCGTAGCCGGCGGCGGTGACGTTCATGGTGAGGCCGGGGACCACGCGGTCGGCCGCGGCGCGGACGTCGAGACCCCGCAGCTTTCCCGAGCCCTTGGTGCCGAACAGGCCGACCCCGTTGGGTACGGGCCGTTCGGCGCCGTCGGAGGGTGTGTTGACCACGCTGACCTCGGTGTCGCCGGGACGGCGGGCGACCATGCCGGTGGAGCCGCCGCCGTCCAGCATGAACGCCTCGTGCGCGCCGAGGCGGACCAGCAGTTCGGCGGTGGCGTCGTAGGTGAGGCCGGCCGAGAAGCCGGCCGAGCCGTCGACGGCGACCAGCAGCAGGCGGTGTCCGCCGGCCGGCCAGCCGATGACCGTGCGCGGCTTGTCCGCGTCGTTGCCCTCACCGGGCGGGAAGTCGACGGCCTTGCCGCCGCGGACCAGGACGGCGTTGCTGCCCAGCGCCATGTGCGGCGCGGCGGGTGGATCGGAGCGCGGCGCGAAGGTGACGGTGACGGGGTCGCCCGGGCGGGCGGCGGCGAGCCGGGCGGCGGCCGTGCCCCGGCCGACGACGATCAGCCCGCCGTCCGGCACGGCGGTGTCGGTGAGTTCGCCGTCGACCTGGGTGACCCTGCCGTCGGTGACGACGAGTTCGGTGTACGGGCCGGTGCCGCCGATGGCGGTGCGCGGGCCCGGGCCCCACAGCGGGGTGTAGGCGGTGAGCCCATCCAGCGGCGGGGAGGGCGAGTTGAGCGCGGCCAGCGGGCGCGCGGTGCCGGCCACCGTGACCGTTCCCTCGATCATCAGGTCGGCCAGCCGCGCGACCCGGTCCGCGCCCACCGTCGCCACGGTGGTGGCCATGGCGCTGCCCTTGCGCAGCCGGCCGCCCTGTATCTCGGGGCCGATGGCGGCGTCGGTCTCCGTGATGTCGAAGAAGTCGCCGTTGACGGCGGCGACCGCGCCCCGCTCCCCGGCCAGCGCCGACGGCGTGCGCTTCTCGCTCACCTTCCCGGCGACCAGGTCGGCGGTCGCCTGGCGCAGATCGGCGTTGAGGACGTGGACCCGGGTCCAGCCGGTGCGGCCGTAGGTGTCGAAGCGGGTGAGGACGATGCCGGGGGCCACGGGGCGGTCCACCCGGTCCACCTCGACCGACTCGCCGGGAACCGTCGTGCGGTAGTCGGGGACCGGCGGGCGCGGGGCGCCGCCGTCGGCGCCGTGGCGCGTACCGGTGCCGGTCGCCGGGTAGCCGGCGGGCCGGGCGGGGGCGGCGTCGGCGGCACCTGCGGCCGTGGTCGCGGTGAGGGCCGCCGCCACCGCGCCGGCGAGCAGGCCGCGCCGGCTCAGGGCCAGGGAGCTCTCGGGGAGTTCATTCATGGACATGACGCTAGGGAGCCACAGCGGCGGACGTGTGAACGGCGCGTCGAGAGAACGACGGTGACGACAAGTCGCGTCACGCCTGTTGACTCCCCGTCTCACAGGCCGCACATTACTTATCAGTGTTACTTGCAGGTAACGCGCGGTCCGGCGCCGCCGCGACCATCCGCCCGCACTCCCGTACCCCCGCACACCCGCACACCCGCACACCCGTACGCCCGAGAAGAGGGACAACCCATGCCGAAGCGCATCTTCAGACGCCCCGTGCGACGTGTCATGGCCGCGACAATCGCTACGGCGGGTGCTCTCGCCCTGAGTGTCACGGGTGCCACCGCGCACGCCACCAAGCCCCTGGACTACGTAGCCCTCGGCGACAGCTACAGCGCCGGCTCCGGCGTCCTGCCCGTGGACGTCACCAACCTGCTGTGCCTGCGCTCCACCGCCAACTACCCGCGGGTCATCGCCTCCACCACGGGCGCCCGGCTCACCGACGTGACCTGCGGCGCCGCCCGGACCAGCCACTTCACCCAGTCCCAGTACCCGGGTGTCCCCCCGCAGCTGAACGCCCTGGACACCGGCACCGACCTCGTGACGCTGACGATCGGCGGCAACGACAACAACACGTTCATCAACGCGGTGACCTCCTGCGGCACCGCCGGGGTGCTCAGCGGCGGCAAGGGCAGTCCCTGCAAGGACCGGTACGGCACCTCCTTCGTGGACCAGATCGAGACCACCACCTATCCCGCGCTGAAGGCGGCGCTGAACGGCGTCCGCGCCAAGGCGCCCGGCGCGCGCGTGGCGGCGCTGGGCTACCCCTGGATCGTGCCCGCCTCCGCCGACCCGTCCTGTTTCGCCAAGCTGCCCATCGCCGAGGGCGACGTGCCGTACCTGCGCGGCATCCAGGCGCGGCTCAACGCGGCCGTCCAGCGCGCCGCGGCGGAGACCGGCGCCGTCTTCGTGGACTTCGCGCGGGTCTCCGAGGGACACGACGCCTGCGCGGCCCCCGGCACCCGGTGGATCGAACCGCTGCTCTTCTCCACGAACCTCGTTCCCGTCCACCCCAACGCGCTCGGGGAGCGGCGGATGGCCGAGCACGCCATGAGCGTCCTCGGTCTCGGCTGATCCCCGGTCCCGGACGGCCTCGTACGGGGCATGTTCCTCAGCCGTCCGGCGCCGTCAGGTGGGCCGTGTCGCCCCAGAGGACGGACCGCAGGCGACGGCCGTCGCCGCGCCAGTAGGAGACGGAGGCGTTCGGAACGGGCGGGACCGGGTCGGGCGCCTCGGCACCGATCCCGGCCAGTACGTGGCGCAGGGCGACGACCACGGCATCGTGCGCCACCAGGAGCACCCTGCGGCCGGGGGCGGCCGCGCTCAGGTCGGTGACGAACTGCCGCACCCGCAGGGCGACATCGGTCAGGGCCTCACCGCCGGGCGGCCGGTACCACCACTCCCCCGCCGTCGCGCGGCGCTCGGCCTCCCGCGGGGCCCGCGCTCGCAGCACCGCCGGGGGCCAGAGTTCGTGGACGCCCGTCTCCCTGTCCCGCAGCCGTTCGTCGGCCACCACCGGCAGTGCCGCGCCGTACGTCCCCGCGGCCTCCTCGGCCATCCGTTCCCAGGTCTGCCGCGCACGGGCGTACGGCGAGCACACCACCATGTCCGGTCCGGTGTCCGGCTCCTGGCCGGCCAGCCAGCGGCCCAGCGCCCCGGCCTGGACCGCACCCGTGTCCGACAGCGGGACGTCACGGTCACGGCCCGGTACCGGGCGGGCGTCGCGGTCCGCCCGCTCGGCCGCGGCGAAGGCCACGTTCGCGGTGCTCTCCCCGTGGCGCACCGCCCAGAGCGCGCCCAGAGCGCACGGGGGTGCGAGCACGGGGCCGGGCGGATCGGGGTGTCGCTGGACCATACGGCCTCCTGTTCCCGTCGGTTGCGCAGGCGCGTCCCCGCGGCTCGCCCGCCCGGCAGGGCGAAGGCCGCGGCCGGGCGGCAGGGTACCGGCGACCGCGGCGCGGCGCACGGGTGCGGCGCCGTCGGCGGCGGCGCCGCGGTGGCCGGCACCCTGCGGGTTGCGGGACGGCGACGCTCTCGCCGACCCGCGCGAGCCGGGACACCGAGGGCCCGGCCCGGCCCGGCAGCGGCCGGTCGTCTCGTCGTACGTCGGGAAGCGCCGCGCGATGAGGGCGGTGAGCAGCCGCTGGGCGGCGAGAACCCAAGCCATGGTGCCGGTCATCTTGCCGATGGCGGGCCCGGCCGCGCGGCCCAGGCTGCGGGGCATGGTCTTCCACAGCGTGGCGGGCGCGAAGCCCCGCCTCTCCATACTCAGGTCGGTGACCGTCCTGGTGGCGTTCACGGCGCTGCTGGCCGCGATGGTCTTGACCGCCGGTCCGGCGCGGGCGCAGACCGGCTTCCACGAGGTCCAGGGTTTCGGCAGCAACCCGGGCAATCTGCGGATGTTCGCCTACGTCCCGGAACAGGCACAGTCCGGGGCCCCGGTCGTGGTCCTCTTCCACGGATGCGGCGGCTCCGCGCAGGATCTGGACGTGAACACCGGCTGGCGCAAGTACGCCGACGCCTACGGGTTCACCCTGGTCCTGCCGGAGCAGAAGGAGGAGAACGTCGGCTCCGGCGGTCTGGTGCCGCACAAGTGCTTCAGCGCGTGGAACCCCGTCGACCGCACCCACGACGGTCAGGGCGAGGCGCGTTCCGTGGTCCAGATGGTGGACCACATGAAGGACCGGTACGCCGCCGACGCCGGCCGGGTCTACGCCTCCGGGTACTCCGGCGGCGGCGCCGCGACCAATGTGATGCTCGCGGCCTACCCGGACGTCTTCAAGGCGGGCGCGGTGTTCTTCGGGATGGCGTACGGCTGCGCCGACACCGAGGACGACTACTTCGACACGGGCCTGTTCGCCCCGTGCCCGGGCCGCTTCAACACCCTCACGCCCCGGCAGTGGGGCGACCGGATTCGCGGCGCCTACCCCGGGTACGACGGCGTACGGCCGCGGGTGCAGATCTGGCACGGCGGCTCCGACCCGCTGATCAACCGGAACTCGCTGGAGAAGCAGCGTGACGGCTGGACCGATGTGCTCGGTCTCTCACAGACCCCGTCGTCCACGTCGGTCCCGGCGCTCGGTGTCACCAAGCAGGTGTACGGGAGCGGGCAGGTCGAGACGTACCTCGTCAGCTCGATGGGCCATGAGGTGCCCGTCGATCCGGGCATCGGCATGGACAAGTGCGGCACCGTGGGCCAGGGGCACGATTCCCTGTGCGGGGCGTACTACGCGGCCGCGTTCTTCGGCCTGGACGGCTGAGTCCGCTCTCCGGCCGGGAAGGAGGACGGCCCGCCGCGACGGGGGATGCGCGGCGGGCCTCCGATCAGTGTGACACGAACGGGGGTGGGAGTGGTCCGTTCCCCTCGCCGTGGCCGGAAAGCTCCGCCCGGCCCGTCATCCGTTCCCCGCGGGCGCGGGGACGCCGACCGGGCCGCGGGGGTCGGGGGCGCGGCCCGAACCGGCGTACCAGTGGGCGAACTCCGCCCCCTGGGGACCCGGCCTGCCGAGGTGGCGCATCCGCTCCCGTCGCAGCCGGAGCAGGAACCGCGGATCGGATCCGGCCCCCTCGGGCAGGTGGAGCAGGGTGAGCAGCCGGTCGGCGAACTCCTGCACCTGCCAGGCCTCGGTGGCCCGCCGCCGCGCGTAACCCGCCAGGTCGGCGCCGGTGCCGTCGCGGAACCAGGAGATCAGGCCGCGGGCGGCGTCGGCCGCGTCGGCGACGGCCAGGTTCAGCCCCTTGGCCCCGCTGGGGGTCAGCACGTGGGCGGCGTCGCCGGCGAGGAGGACCCGGCCCAGCCGCGCCCGGTCGCGGACCATCCCGCGCATCCGGAGCATGCCGACGTCCAGGATCTCCCCCACGGCCGGGAGGCCGTCGGCCGCGGCGCCCGCCCGGGCCCGGAACGCCGCCCGGATGCCGTCCGGCGTCCAGCGTTCCGCCCGGTCCTCGCACGGCACCTGGAGGTAGAGGCGGGCGCGGTGACCGGTGCGCGGCATCAGCCCGGCGAACCCGTCCGCGTGGACGGCGTACGTCACGCCCTCGACGGGCCGGTCGACGGCCACCAGGGCGGTGAGCCAGTCGTAGGGGTAGCGGAAGGCCCGTGCCGTACCGGGTGACAGGCTGTCGGCGAGGCTGTGCGGGCCGTCGCAGCACAGGACGTAGTCGCAGACGACCTCCAGGCCGTCGCCGAGCAGCCGCGGACGGTCGTCGACGTCCGTGACCGCGCGCACCCTGCGGCCGAACCGGGGCGGGCAGCCCGCGGCAGCCGCCCGTGCGACGAGGTCGCGCACCAGCGACTGCTGGGGGTAGACCCAGTGGGCGGCGCCGCCGGACAGCGCGCCGTAGTCGATCCGCAGCCGGTGGCCCTCGCAGACCATGTCGCACCAGGCGTGCCGCACGCCGTCCGCCAGCATGCCGTCGGCCAGCCCCCGGCCCTCCAGGTACTCGGCGACGCGGTGCTCGATCAGGCCGGCCCTGGCCCGCTCCTCGACGTCCCGCCGGGAGTCCTTCTCCAGCAGGCAGACATCGACTCCCGCCGCGCCGAGCACACAGGCGGCCACCAGTCCCGCCGGGCCCGCGCCCACGACGCCGACCTGCGCCGACAGCCGGAGGGTCACCGTCCGCGCTCCGACAGCAGGCGGGGGTCGACCAGCGCGGGATTGAAGATCTCCCGTACCACGCCCAGGGGTTCGGCCCCGTGCCGCAGCAGACAGATCCGGTAGGCCGCGGGCGCGGTGCCCCGCACGAGCGGCCACGGCATCCGGCCGATGTCGAGCAGCGAGCGGTGCCCGCTCACGCCCGCCCGGTGCAGCTCGGGCCCCAGCGGGCCGGCGCCCTGCAGACACGCGGTGGTGCGCGCGTCCACGTCCAGCCGTCCGACGACCACGTTGGCCGACCACACCGTCCCGGCCGGGTCCACCAGCGTGCTGCTGCGGACCACCACGCGGTCCGGTCCGCCGAGTACGGCCGGCGCCATGGCGATGGGCGTGTCCCGGTCGCCGCGCACCTGCCACTCCAGCGTTCCCACGGTCAGCGGGGCCCGCGCCCAGGCTTGCAGGGAGGTGGTGGTGAGGCCGTCGCCGGCGAGCAGCAGGCGCGTGGCCGGGGAGGCGAACCGGGCGATCGCGTCCGTGCGCTCCCGGCTCGCGAAGTCGGCCGTCCGCTCTGTCGTGGTCACTGTCACCCGTACCGTTCCGTCCGCCGCAGAGACTGCGGAGCTTCGTTGCGACCGTCGTCACTCGTGCGTGGCGCGCACTTCACTCAACCGGACGAGTCGTGTCACCGGGCGGGCATGGACGGGCTGTTCACCCCATCGGGCGATTGCGCGGGGAAAGCGGGGACATCGGCGGGCGGACTCCGAGACGGTGGACGGCGGTCTCCGCTCAGCCGGCGGCGCGGGTCCAGGGGGCGGGTCCGGTCCCGTCGCTCCAGGCGTCCAGTTCCTCGCCGTTCACGCAGACTATGCCGCACTGCTGCGCGTAGGAGAGGGCGGGAGCGGTGAAGTCGCTGGTCGTGACGAGTACCGCGACCTCGGCCTCGTGGACGGTGAAGCACGTGCCGCCGAAGCGCTGCATGTCCTGCGAGCCGACCTTGTGGCCGTCGCCGTACCGCTTGCACTGGACGACCATCCGCCGTCCGTCGGGGGTGCGTGCCAGGACGTCGGCGCCCAGGTCCTGGGGGCCGCCGACCACTTCCGTCTCGGGGCAGCCGTCCCGGGCGCAGAGAGCGGCCACGGCGTGCTCGAAACCGTCGGGTTCCAGTTCGACGTACTCGGTTCCCGGAGCCGCGACCTCCGGTACGGGCGCGGACGCCACCTGCTCGGCCGCCTCCTCCAGGGCCAGTGTGGCGCGCCGGGCGTACCTCGCGGCCGACCGGCGGCGCCGCCCGGAGCGGCACAGCCACGCCCCCGCGACGCCCGTCAGGACGAGGGCGACGGCCCACGCGGGACGTTGCCCGGCCGTCCGGGCCGCGGTGCGGACCACGAAGCCCGCGACGCAGAGGAGGATCGCGAGGAGGAGGAAGAACAGTGCGGTGGCGCGCAGGTCGAAGCGCCGCTCGCGGTCCGCGCGGCGAACGGGGCGGGTGGGTACGGTCATTGCGCTCCCTCCACAGGGCCTGGACAAAGATCACGACGAAGATCGCTTCACTCCGCCTGCCCAAGATCGACGGCCTTAAGATGACGCGCGGTCCGGCGGCATCCGAGACCGGAGACCCCACCCGCTCACCGAAGGGACGCCCGATGATCGAGACCGGAGGGGACGGCCGCAGCTGGCTGCTGTCCGGCCCGACGAGTTCCTACGCCCTGCGCCTGGACGACGAGGACCACCTGCTGCACCTGCACTGGGGGCCGCGGATCGGTCTCGCGGACGTCGCCGCGCTCGCCGGACCGCCTTTGCCGCAGTGGTCGTTCGAGTCGCCGCTCGACGGCCATGAGGAGTATCCCGTCGAGGGCGGCCGGCGGTTCGCCGAACCGGCCCTGATCGTGCGGTCCCCGGGCGCCCGCGGCACCGCGTGGACCTTCGTCCTGGCGGAGACGGCGGGGGACGAACTGCGCCTCGCCTTCCGCGATCCCGTGACCTCCCTGTCCCTCACCCTCCACTACCGCCTCCGGGACGGACACGACGTCGTCGAACGCTGGGTCACCGTCGCCAACACCTCGGCGGACACACCCCTGGAGGTGCCGCGGGCCGACTCGGCGACCTGGACGCTGCCCGTGCGCGCCGCCTGGCGGCTGTCCCATCTGCACGGCCGCTGGGGCGCGGAGAGCCGGCTGGTGCGCGTCCCGGTCGGCCACGGCGCCCACACGATCGGCAGCCGGCGCGGACACACCGGGCACCAGCACCTGCCCTGGGTGGCGCTGGACGCCGACGGCACCGCCACCGAGGAGCACGGCGAGGTCTACAGCTGTGCCCTCGCCTGGTCGGGCAGCTGGCGGCTGGCCACCCGCCGGCTGCCCGACGGCACCGTGCAGGTGACCGGCGGCTGGGGGCACGACGACGCGGGGCTGCTGGTCCTGGCGCCCGGTGAGTCGCGCAGTACGCCCGTGCTGGCCGGCCTGCGGTCCGCGGAGGGCTTCGGCGGGGCCAGTGCCGCCTGGCACGCCTGGCAGCTGGCGCACGTGATCCCGTCGGCCGCGGAGGACCGGCCGGTGCTCTACAACTCGTGGGAGGCGACCTGGTTCGAGGTGTCCGAGGAGCAGCAGCTGGCGCTGGCCCGCCGGGCCGCCGCCATCGGTACGGAGCTGTTCGTCGTCGACGACGGCTGGTTCGGGCGGCGGACCAGTGACCGGGCCGGGCTCGGCGACTGGACTCCCAACCCGGACCGGTTCCCGCGCGGGCTCGCCCCGCTCGCCGGGGAAGTGCGCGCCCTGGGCATGCGGTTCGGCATCTGGGTGGAGCCGGAGATGGTCAACCCCGACAGCGACCTGTACCGGGCGCACCCCGAGTGGACCCAGCACGTCCCCGGCCGCGCGCCCACCGAGTTCCGCAACCAGCTCGTCCTCAACCTCGCCCGTCCCGACGTGGCCGCCTTCGTCGAGGAGCGGATACACCACTTGCTGGAGTCGGCGCCGATCGACTACGTCAAGTGGGACTTCAACCGCTCCTTCACCGACCCCGGCTGGCCCGGCGAGGCGTTCCCGGAACGGCTGTGGACCGAGCACGTGGAGGCGCTGTACGGCATCCTGGACCGGCTGCGGGCCGCCCACCCGGGCGTCGCCTTCGAGTCCTGCTCGGGCGGCGGCGGCCGGATCGACCTGGGCATCCTCTCCCGTACCGACCAGGTGTGGACGTCGGACAACACCGACCCGGCGGACCGGCTGGCCATCCAGCACGGCTTCGGGCAGGTGCACCCGGCGCGGGTGATGGCGGCCTGGGTGACGGACAGCCCCAACGAGCAGATGAACGGGCGGGTCAGTTCCCTGCGGTTCCGGTTCGTCAGCGCGATGGCCGGGGTGCTCGGCGTCGGCGGCGACCTCACCCGCTGGAGCGAGGCCGAACTCGACGAGGCGAGCCAGTGGATCGGGCTCTACAAGGAGATCCGGCCGGTGGTCCAGCGCGGGCGCCTGCACCGGCTGCTGCCGCCGGACGGTGACGGCCTGAGCGCCGTCCAGTACAGCCTGGGCGACGAGGTCGTGGTCCTCGCCTGGCTGCGGGCCCAGTCCTTCGGCCAGGAACCGGCGCCGGTACGGCTGCGCGGCCTGGACCCGGGCGCCGTGTACGTCTGCCAGGACACCGGCCGTCCCCACCGCGCCGCGGTCCTGCTCCACCACGGCCTGCGCACGGGACTGCGCGGCGATCTCGACGCCGCGGTGTTCCGCTTCCGGCGCGAGAGCTGAGCCCGGCTGTTCCTCCGGCGCGAGAGTCGCCCCTGACTGTTCCTCCGGCGCGAGCGCTGCCCCCTGCCCGGCTGCTCCCGGCTGTTTTCGGCCACCCGCCGGCCTTCGGCCGGGCGCGTCCGCACGGCGCGACCGGCTGCCGGCCGGGGTGCGGCGCGGACCGGGGCGCGGAATACGGACAGGAGTTCCCTGCCCCTCCCTCCCCCGGCGGGTAAGCGCTAGCTTGATCTTGCCGATCGAATTCCCGTTCGGCCACCGGGTCGCGTGAGCGGAACTCCCGTGTCACGCGCGGGTGTTGACGGGCCAGACGGGGGGCGAGAGGAGCCGGACGGTGACACAGGGGCGGGTACGGCCACGGGATCCCTGGCGGCTGCTGCTGGTCGAGGACGACCGGGAACTGGTGGGCATGCTCTCCGGGGTACTGCGCGACGACGGCTACGAGGTCGACTCCGCGACCGACGGGCAGCGGGGCCTGCACCTGGGCCTGACCCGGCAGTACGACGTACTGGTCGTCGACCGGCGGCTGCCGGTGCTGGACGGCGTCGACCTGCTGGGCCGGCTGCGCTCGCGCGCGGTGCGCACCCCGGTGCTCATGCTGACCGCGATGGGCACCGTGCACGACCGGGTCGACGGGCTGGACGCCGGCGCCGACGACTACCTGGTCAAACCGTTCGACCTGGACGAACTCGGCGCCCGGCTCAGAGCCCTGTGCAGACGGGCGCTCGACGTCACCGACACCCTGCGGATCGGCGCCGGCCGGCTGCACGTCGGCCCGCGCGAGGTCGAACTGCCCGACGGGCGGCGGATCGCCCTGGCGGCCCGGGAGTTCGCGCTGCTGTGGGCGCTCGCCTCCCGCCCCGACGCCGTGTACTCGCGGGCCGATCTGCGCCGGATGGTGTTCCAGGAGGCGCCCGCGTCGTCCATCGTCGACACCTACGTCTACTACCTGCGCCGCAAACTCGGCCGGCAGGCCGTGCGCACGGTCCGCGGCCTCGGCTACCGGCTGGGGGCGCTGTGAGGTCCTCACAGGTCGCGGAGCGCACGGAGGTGCGCCTGGCCCGGCTGCGGATCGCCGTGATCACCGCGGCGATCATCACGCTGCTCATGGTGGTGGTCGGCCTCGTCGCGGACGCGGTGATGACCCGGGCGCAGAACGACCAGGTGCGGCGGGAGCTGCGCTACGGCGCCGCGCGCGGCGACCTGTCGAGCCCGCCGGTGTGCACCTGGCTGTACGCGGCCGGCGCCACCCCGCTCGCCAACGCGCCGGACGGGTTCCCGGTCCGGGCCGATCTGGACCGGGTGCGCCGGACCGACGAGGCGGTGGAGCGGGTGGTGCACCGCAACGGCACGGTCTATCTGGCGCGCACCGAGGCGCGGGCGGACGGGAACGTGGTGCAGGCGGTGTTCGACCTGCGGTTCCAGCTCGCCGACCGCCGGCACCTCTGGTACGCGCTGGGCGTCGCGGAGCTGGTCGGGCTGGTCGCGGCGGCCGTCACGGGCGCGGTCCTCGGCCGGCTGTCCGTGGCGCCGCTGGCCGAGGCGCTGGCCCGGCAGCGCCGGTTCGTCACGGACGCCAGTCACGAGCTGCGCACCCCCGTCACCCAGGTGTACACCCGGGCCCAGGTGCTGTCCCGGCAGGCGCGGGCCGCGCGGCTGCCGGCCGAGCACCGCGACGGCCTGGCCCGGCTGGTCGGTTCGGTGGGCCGGCTCGGCGCGGTCCTGGACGATCTGCTGCTCTCCGCGAGCCTCGCGGCGGACCCGGCGCGGCCCGCCGAGCGGGTGCCGGTCGATCTGACGGCGCTGGCCCGGTCGGTGGTCGCCGAGGAGGCGGAGCGGATCCGGGACGGCGGGCTCACCGTGACCGTGGGCGGTGCGCGCCGGTCCCTGTTCGTCGGCGGGGTCGAGTCGGCGCTGCGCCGGGCCGTCGGGGAGCTGCTGTCCAACGCGATCAGCCACACCCCGGCGGGCGGACGGGTCGAGGTGACGCTCACCGGCTCGGGCTCGGCCGTGGAGCTGACGGTCTCGGACACCGGGCCTGGTTTCGACCCGGCCGAGGCGGAGCGGCTGTTCGAGCGGTTCCACCGGGCCGGTGACGGCGGGCGGTACGGTCTGGGGCTGGCACTGCTGCGGGAGGTGGTCACGGGACACGGCGGTACGGTGACCGCGGCGGGCCGGCCCGGGCGGGGCGCCCGGTTCACGATCCGGCTGCCGGAGTGCGCCGCCCCGCCCGAGCGGATCCCGGCGGCCCCGGTCACGGCAGGTCACGTGTGAGCAGCAGCCGGGCCGCGGCGCGCACGTCGGCGTCCAGCGGGCGGTCCGGTTCGACCGGCGGGACGGTCTCGGCGAGGGCGTCCAGGAGTTGGGCGCACCGGGGCGCGGTGGGCCGGCGGGCGCCGACGTGGACGGCCTGGCGCAGGCCGACCGCGAGCGACCCGCACAGCAGGCCCAGCAGCCCGGCCATGTCGTAGGAGCGCAGGGCGGCCTGGGTGCCGAACGGGACGACGTCCTGGTTGTGCAGGTTGGTCGGCAGGCTCTGCATGGCGGCCGGGGCGGCGGCTCGCCGGATCTCGGCCACGAACGCGGTGGTGGCCAGCTGCACGCCCTGCAGGCCGTGCTGGACGCCGGGTGCGGTGGCGAGCATCGGCGGCAGGCCCCCGTTGCGCGCCGGGTCGACCAGCAGGTCGAGTTGGCGCTCGGCGAGGTTGCCGAGCTGGGCGGTGACGGAGGCGAGCAGGTCGGCGGCGAACGCGGCGGGCTGCCCGAAGAAGTTCCCGCCGTGCACGACCCGGCCCTCGCCCCCGCCGTCACTGTCGCCGTCGGCGAAGAACAGCGGGTTGTCGCTGACCCCGGCGAGGTCGGCGGCGACCACGCCGTCGACGTAGCCGAGGGCGTCCTCGGCCGCGCCGAGCAGCTGCGGGGCGCAGCGGATGCTGTACGGCTCCTGGAGCGGCCGGGTTCCGGAGGGGCTGGTGCCGGCCAGGGTGTGCCGCATGCGGGTGCCGACGACGGCCGCGCCGGGGTGGCCGTAGGCGCGCAGCAGGGCGGCGTCGAGGAAGCCGGGATCGCAGCCGAGGAGGTCGGTGAGCAGGCAGCTGAGGTCGGTGAGCGCGCGGTGCGCGGCGCGGACGGTGTCGCGGGCCAGGGCGAGCGCGGCGGTGGTGACGGAGGTGCCGTTGACCAGGGCGAGGGCGTCGCGGCCGTCGAGGGCGAGCGGGGTCAGCCCGGCGGCGGTGAGTGCGTCGGCGGCGGGCAGGCGGCGGCCGTCCAGGTAGGCGTGGCCCCGGCCGCGCAGGGCCTGGGTGGCGTAGGCGAGCGGGATGAGGTCCCCGCTGGCGCCGACGGAGCCGTAGCGGGGGACGGCGGGCGAGAAGGTGGTGGCGAACATCGCGGCGAGCCGGTCGACGGTCTCGGCGGACACCCCGGAGTGTCCCTGCGCCAGCGACCAGGTGCGCAGCAGCAGGGCGGCGCGGGTGACGTCGTGCGGCAGGTCCGGGCCCTGCCCCGCGCCGAGGTGGGCCAGGGTGTTGTCGCACTGGTCGGCCTCGTCGGCGCGGCCCGCGTAGCCGACGAGGGCGCCGAAGCCGGTGGTGGCGCCGTAGACCGGGCCGTCCTGCCGCAGCGCGCGGTAGAGCCGCCGGCCGCGCTCGAGGCGGGCGCGGGCCGCGTCGTCCACGGTGACGGTGAGCGGCGTCGCCGCGCGGCGCAGGGCGGTGGCGTCCAGGGGGCCGGTGAGCGTGACGGAGTCCGTGGTGGTGAGCACAGGCCAGAACCTAGGCGGGGAATCTCAGAGCCCTCTGAAATCCGGTGGATAGCTTCCGGGCCATGGCGCACGACTACCTGATCATCGGAGCGGGGCCCGCGGGACTGCAACTCGCCGCCTCCCTGGAACGTGACGGTGCGGACTACGTGGTCCTGGAGCGCGGCAGCGTTCCCGGCGCGTTCTTCGAGCGGTTTCCCCGGCACCGCACCCTCATCTCGACCAACAAGGTGCACACCGGATACGACGATCCCGAGCTGCGGCTGCGGATGGACTGGAACTCGCTGCTGAGCGACGATCCGGAGCTGCTGTTCACCCGGTACAGCCGGCGCTACTTCCCGCCGGCCGACGACCTCCTCCGCTATCTGTCGGACTTCGCCGCCCGCACCAGGGTGCGCGTGCGGTACGGCACCGAGGTGGCGCGGATCTCCCGCGACGCCGACGGCTTCACCGTCACCGACCAGGGCGGACAGACCTGGCGGGCGCGGCGGGTGGTGGTCGCCACCGGGGTGTCGCTGCCGAACGTGCCGGACATCCCCGGCATCGAACTGGCCGAGCGGTACGACTCGTTCGACCCCGACCCGGAGACCTTCACCGACCAGCGGGTGCTGATCATCGGGCGGGGCAACTCCGCCTTCGAGACGGCCGACAGCCTGATGGAGAACGCGGCGGTCATCCACGTCGTCGGCTCGGGTTCGCTGCCGCTGGCGTGGCGGACGCACTACGTCGGGCATCTGCGGGCGGTCAACAACAACTTCCTCGACAGCTACCAGCTGAAGTCGCAGAACGCGCTCCTGGACGGCCGGGTGCTCTCGATCCGGCGGGCGGCGGACGGCTTCCACGTGCCGGTCGCGTTCGAGCGGGCCGACGACGTGGTCAAGGAGATCCGCTATGACCGGGTGATCGTCGCCACCGGTTTCCGGCTCGACACCTCGATCTTCGACGAGTCCTGCGTCCCGGACCTGACCGTGAACGACCGGTTCCCGGACCTGACGGCGGTGGGCGAATCGGTCAACGTGCCGGACCTGTACTTCGCCGGGACGCTGATGCAGGGCCGGGACTTCAAGAAGGCCACCACCGGCTTCATCCACGGCTTCCGCTACACGGTCCGCGCCCTGCACCGGGCGCTGCGGCAGCGGTACGAGGGGGAGCCCTGGCCGGTGACCGAGCTGGGCGCGGACACCGAACGGGCCGTCGAGGAGGTCGTCACCCGCGTCAACCGGTCCTCCGCGCTGTGGCAGCAGTTCGGCGTCCTCGGCGACCTCCTGCTGCTCGCCCCGGACGGCACGCTGCGCTACGCCGAGGAGGTCCCGGTCGGCCAGGTGCCGGACGCCGTGCGCGCGGGCGACTTCGGGGAGGTGGCCGCGCACGCGGTGATCACCCTGGAGTACGGGGAGGACCACGACCGGGTCGACCCCTTCGACGTCACGGCGGGCCGCAAGTCCCAGCAGGACGTGGCGGGTCTGGACGGCCGCTATCTCCATCCCGTCGTCCGCTGGTACCGGGGCGGTGAGTTCGTCGACGCGTACCACCTCGCGGAGAACCTGGAGAACGAGTGGGACAGCGAGAAGTTCCACCGCGCCCCGCTGCGCGCGTTCCTGGAGGCCCGGCGCGGCCCGGCCGCCCCGGTGGCACCGTGATCCTCCGCGACCTGCACGACAAGGCGCGGCAGTCCCTGGACCCCGTCCGCTACGACTACGTGGCGGGCGGGGCGGGCGAGGAACGGGTCCTCGCCGACAACGAGCGGGCCTTCGACCGGTACGCGCTGCTGCCCCGGGTGCTGTCGGGCCGCGAGACGCGCGACACCACCGTCGATCTGCCGGGCGCCCCGCGGACGGCACCGGTGGTCGTGGCGCCGACCGCGTTCCACCGGCTGGCGCATCCCGACGGCGAGCGGGCCACGGCGCGGGCCGCCGCGGCCGAGGGCGCCGTCCTGGTGACCGGGACCGCCTCGACCACCGCGGTCGCCGACGTGACCGGGGCGGCCGGGGACGCGCCCGTGTGGTTCCAGCTGTATCCGCATCCCCGGCGCGAGGTCACCGAGGCGCTCGTGCGGCGGGCCGAGGAGGCGGGCTGCACGGCGCTGGTGGTGACCGTCGACTCCCCGGTGTTCGGCCGGCACACCCGGGACCTGCGCAACGGCTTCACCGATCTGCCGCCCGGCTACGCGGCGGAGAACATGCGTGGTCTGCCCGGCGCCCCGCCCGGCGCGCTCACCGACATCCCGATGTCCCCCGCGGTGTCCTGGCGGGACATCGACGGCATCGTCGGGCTGACCTCACTGCCCGTGCTGCTCAAGGGAGTCCTGCACCCGGCGGACGCCCGGCTGGCCGTGGAGCACGGCGCGGCCGGGGTGGTGGTCTCCAACCACGGGGGCCGCCAGTCGGACGCCGTACCGGCGGCGGTGGACTGTCTGCCGGCGGTCGTGGCGGCCGTGGCGGGCCGGGTGCCGGTCCTGCTGGACGGCGGGATCCGCCGGGGCAGCGACATCGCCGTGGCGCTGGCGCTCGGGGCGACCGCCGTCGGCGTGGGACGCCCGGTGGTGTGGGGCCTGGCCGCCGAGGGCGAGGCCGGGGTGCGGCGGGTCCTGGCGGCGCTGCGCGACGAGTACGACCACACCCTCGCGCTGTGCGGGGGGCGCCGGAACACCGATCTGACGAAGGACATGGTCGTCCGGAAGGGCGGGACGTGGTGAACAGCGGGCCGAAGCGGGCCCCCGCGACGACGTGGTGGCTGCCGCGGGGCGTGGTGGCGCTGCGGGTACGGATCTTCGAGAAGGTCAACGGCGACCGCGCGGTGACCCTGCCCGACGGCACGCACGGACCGGAGGTGTTCGAGCGGGTCTACGCCCATCCCGCGGCGAACGGACGCAGCGCCGGGGCGGGGCTGTCCGACCTGTTCTGGTACTGGCTGGCGCCGGGCCCGGAGGTGCACCAGGAGCACCTGGAGCCCGGCGAGCGCTACGAGGAGGTGGCCGCGACGACGCGGCGCATCCTGGCCGGCGGCTCGGAGGAACTCGCGGCCGCGGCCGGCCGGGCCGTCGCCGGCGTACTGGACTGTCTGCCGGACGACCGGATCAGCCTGGTGCGGCTGCGGGACCTGGTGATGCCCGCGTGGGCCGAGTTCTGCTACGGACTGGTCTTCCAGGAGCCGTGTCCGCCGCGTGCCCGGGAGCTGATCACCGCGCACGCCGACGATGTGATCAGCGCCCTGAAGTGCACCGGGCTGCGTCATCCGCGGCGCCGGGCGCGGCTGACGGCGTATCTGCGCGAACGGATCGCGGCCGGTGACGTGCCGCACCGGCTGCCGGCCTCGCTGTCGCTGCCGGAGCAGGCGCACTACCTCCAGGGGACGTTCTTCAACACGGCCGTGGTGCAGCTCTCCGAGGCGACCGCGCACGTGCTGCTGGCCCTGGCCCGGCATCCGGAGGTGCAGCACCGCCTGTGGGCGGAGCCCGGCGACGACCGGTACCTCACCCGCGTACTCGACGAGACGATGCGGCTGTACCCGCTGTTCGGCATCGCGCACCGGATCACCACCGGGGAGATCCCGCTCGACGAGGAGACGGTGCTGCCGGCCGGCTCGGTGGTGTGCTTCAGCTATCCCGACTACCACGCCACGGGCTACGACCGTCCCGGGGAGTTCGACCCGGACCGCTGGGAGTCCCTGTCCGCCAGGGACGCCCACCACATCCCGTTCGGAGTGGCGGCGAACCGGCCCTGTCCGGCGTGGCGGCTGTCGCCGCTGGTGCTGCGCGCCGCGGTCCGGGAGGTGCTGCGCCGCTACCGGCTGGACTCGACGGCCTCGCACACCCGGTCCAACCCGCACCGCGCGCCCTGTCTGCTGATCCCGCGCGGCCTGTCCCCCGGGCCCCGCCTCGCGGTGCTGCGGAGGTTCGTGCGGGCGCGGGACGGCGTGGAGGACGTCACCCGGGCCGTGCGGCAGCTCGTGCTGGGCACGGTCATGGTGCTGCACGCCCGCAGGCTGCGGCTGGCCAGCCGCTATTTCGAGGAGCATCCGGCCGGGCGCTGCCCGGTCGCCCACCCGGAAGGAAACAGCAGATGAGCGCCACGGACCTCGCACCCGCGTTCTTCCTCGCCGTCGTGGTCATCCTGGTCGTCTGCCGGGTCGTGAGCCGGCTGCTGCAACTGGTCGGCCAGCCCCCGGTCGTCGGCGAGATGCTGGCGGGGGTGGTGCTGGGCCCCTCGGTGCTCGGCGCCCTGCTGCCCGGCGTGGAGTCGGGTCTCTTCCCGCAGGAACTGCGCCCGGTCCTCTACGTGGTGGGGCAGATCGGCCTCGTCGCGTTCATGTTCCACGTCGGCTGGGACTTCCGGGTGGACCGGCTGCGGGGCGTGGCCCGGCCCGCCGGTCTGGTCTCGGCGGCCGGGGTGGTGGTGCCGGTGCTGCTCGGTGTGCTGCTGATCGTCGTCGCCGGTGAGCGGACCGGCGCCATGGCCCCGGACGTGTCGCTGACGGTGTCGGCCCTGTTCGTCGGGGTCGCGCTGGCCGTGACGGCCTTCCCGATGCTGGCCCGGATCATCGCCGAGCAGAGGCTGGCGGGCACCCGGCACGGATCGCTCTCGCTGGGCGCGGGCGCGGTCGACGACGCGGTGGCCTGGATCCTGCTGGCGGGGGTCTTCAGCATCGCCGGCGGCAGCGCCGGGCTGGTGTCGCTGGCCGTCGCCGGCGGGTTCGGTCTCATGGTGGTCCTGGCGGTGGTGGTACGGCTGCGGGGACGCACCGTGCTGCTCGCCGAGCGGGCGGCGCCGGAGAACCTGCTCCTCGTCCTGGTCGGCGTGCTGTTCCTGGTCGCGTGGTACGCGGACGAGATCGGCCTGTACGCGGTGTTCGGGGCGTTCAGCCTCGGGCTGGTCTTCCCGCGCTCGCCGCAGCTGGACCGCTCGGTGGAGACCATCGAACCGGTGGGCCGGGTGTTCCTGCCGCTGTTCTTCACCTACTCGGGGCTGAACACGGACTTCACCCTGCTGGGCTCCGGGCCGGTGCTGCTGTTCACCGCGGGGTGCGTGCTGGTCGCGGTCGTGGGGAAGTTCGGTGCCTGCTGGCTCGCCGCCCGCCTCTCCGGGGAGCCGAACCGGGTGGCGCTGCGGGTCGGGGCGCTGATGAACGCGCGGGGCCTGATGCAGCTGATCGCGCTCAACCTGGGGCTGGCGGCGGGCATCGTGACGCAGGCGATGTTCAGCGCGCTGGTGGTGGTCGCCATCGTCACCACCGTGATGGCGACGCCGCTGCTGGCGCTGATCGACCGGCGGGAGCGGATCCGGGACGGGCGGGACGAGGGGCACGGACGGGACGAGCGGCCGCGGCCGGCGGTCGTGGCCGAGAGCCACTGAGCACAGGAAAGGGCCCGGCCCCGACGGGCCGGGCCCTTTTCTGTGCCGGGCGGCTAACTTCCGCTCGCCAGCCGCCGTTTGTCGGGCTTGCCGGCGGGCGTGAGCGGCACCTCCTCGATGAGGGTGAGCCGGGTCGGCGCGCACGCCTCGCCCAGCCGCGCGGCCACCAGGTCCCGCAGTTCACCGAGGCCGGGGACGCGTCCCTCGGCGGGTACGACGAAGGCGTGCACGGCCTCCCCGGTGCTGTCGTCGGGGACGGCGGTGACGTACGCCTCGGCCACCGCCGGGTGGGTGGCCAGCAGACGTTCCACGGGACCGGCGTAGTACACGTTGGCGTTGACGATGATCACGTCGCGGGCCCGTCCGGTGAGCCACAGCCGGCCCCGACCGTCGAGCCGGCCGAGGTCACGGGTGCGGACCCAGCCGTCCGGGGTGAACACCTCGGCGGTCAGCGCGGGTTCGTGCCAGTAGCCGCGGGCCTGCGACGGGGTGCGGACGAACAGTTCGCCGTCGGTGCCGGGCGGGACCGGGCGGCCGTCGGTGTCCCGGACCTCCAGGTCGACGGGCGGGACGCCCAGTGAACCGGGTTCGTCGTCGGGGGTGGCCATGGAGATCATGCCGGTCTCGGTCTGGCCGTAGCCGTGGAAGACGACCGGCCCGAGCACCTCGGCGGCCTCCCGCAGCCGCCCCGGTGACAGCGGGGACCCGGACACCATCAGCGCGCGCAGCGAGCCGAGGTCCACGGGTGAGGCCCGCTGGCTCGCGACGAGCTTGGTCAGCCGGGCCACGGTGATGACGCTCGCGGTGGCCCGGTGGCGTACGAAGGCGTCGGGGAAGGCGGGCGGATCGGCGGTGACGAGGGTGCCGCCGGCGGCGAGGGTGAGCAGGCCGTACTCCAGCATCACCTGGCTCGCCAGGGTGCCGAAGACCAGGAACCGGTCGAGGCGGGCGGCGAGTTCGCGGACGGCGGGCGGCCAGGCGTCCGGCCGCAGCGCCCAGGCCGCGGTCATCGCCCCGTAGGTCTGGGCGCAGGCCTTGGGAAGGCCGGTGCTGCCGCTGGTGTGGATGAGCCGGGCGACGTCCCCCGGCCGGGCCGTGACCCGCGGCCGCAGGCCGTCGTCCGGCGCCGACAGCAGGTCGTCGAGGGCGAGGACGGCACCGGACGGCATCGTGTCCGGGTCGTCGGAGACCCGGTACGCGACGTCTGTGAGGAGGTGCTCGCGCTGGCGGTCGGTCAGTCCCGGCCGTACGCCGACGACGCGGGCGCCGACGGCATGGGCGGCGACGACCGCGGCGAGCGCCTCGGGGCTGACGCCCAGCAGCAGCGCGACGCCGTCACCGGGGCCGACACCGTGCTCGCGCAGGCCGTTGGTCACGCACCGTACGTCCGCGAGGAGTTCGGCTCCGGTGACGGCCCGGTCCAGGTGCTCGAAGACCACGCGGTCGCCCGCCGCGTCCAGGAGGTCGAGCACGCCACCGGGGAACTGCTCAGTCAAGGCAGGCCTTCACGAACGCGACGAGCGGCTGCTGGTGGACGGCCGGGATGTCCCAGTCGTTCTCCAGGTTCTCCGCGAGGTGGTGGGTGCCGGCCAGGACGCCGTCGCGGTAGTGGCGGACGACGGGATGCAGGTAGACGGAGTCCGCGGCGTGCTCGACGTCGTTCTCGACGACGCGCGGGACGCTGATGTCGAACGGGTCGACGCCGTCGTGTCCGGACCCGTACTCCAGGTCGACGACGAACCGGTGCGCGGCGGCGCCGAGACCGCCGTCGGTGACGAGGTCGAGCGGCACCTCCTCCTGGTAGCGGGCCCGGTCCCCGTCGACGGTGACCACGTCGCCGAGGAACCCGAACTGCTGCCAGAGCCCGGAGGAGCGGTTGACGCGGGCGATGAGGGCGTCGGCGATCGCCTCCGGGGTCGCGGGCAGTCCGGCGGCGGGCCAGGGGGTGTCGTGGTAGCGGGCGTCGAGGATGCGGCCCAGGGCCCGGACGCCGTAGCGGAAGCCGTGGATGAAGCCGTTGGTGAACTTCTTGAAGTCCCGCTGCTGGGTGAGGGTGCCGGCGAAGTAGAGGTCCGGTACGTTCACCGACTCGTAGGCGGAGGTCTGTTCGGGGAACCGGTCGTCGATGACGAGGGCGGGGCGGCAGGTCTCGTCGAAGACGCTGGCGTCGAAGCGGAAGCCGGCGGCCACGATGATCCGGTCGTAGCGCAGTTCGCGCAGCCGTTCCGTGGTGCGGGCGTAGCGGAACACCACCCGGAACCCGTCCCCGCCCTCGGGGCTCTTCTCGATGCTCTCCACGGTGCCGTCCAGGACGGCGTTCTGCGACTTGAGCTGGTAGCTGTCCAGGAAGTTGTTGTTCACCGCGCGCAGATGGCCGACGAAGTGGGTCTGCCAGGCCATCTTCAGCGAGTGCGGGCCCGCCACGTGGATGACGGCCGCCTTCGCCATCAGGGACTCGGCGGTCTCGAACGCCGAGTTGCCCTTGCCGACGACCAGCACCCGCTGGTTGGTGAAGGTGGCCGGGTCGGTGTCGAAGTCGTCGTAGCGTTCGGCGAGTTCGATGCCGGGGATGGGCGGTACGTTGAGGCGGGAGACGCCGGTCGCCACGACGATCCGGCGGGCCCGCCAGGTCCGTCCGGCGCCGTCGAGGACGGTGAAGACGCCGTCGGCGCGGGAGACGCGGACGACTTCGGTGCCGTACTCGACGCGGACGCCGGTCTTCTCGGCGTAGTCGGCGAGATAGCGCACGAAGTCGTCGGCGCGGGGGAAGTAGTCGTCGCTGTACCGGGTGAACAGCAGCCGCGGGTCGTCGCTGAGCAGCGAGTTCCAGTCCATGCGGAGGCTGAGCTCCGGGTCGCTGTATCCGGTGTTGACCTTGTTGATGGATATCAACTGCCGATGCCGGGGGAAGCGGGTGAAGAACGTTCCCGGGCCGCTTCCCCGCTCCAGGACGACGTAGTCGCGTCCGTCGCGTTCCAGGGAAGCGGCGAGCTGAAGTCCGGCCGGTCCGGCCCCGATGATCAGGTAATCGCGCACCATGGACGGGACGCTAGCGGCGGGAAATCAGAACGTTCTGAGATTGCCGGCCGGGGCGGGCACGGGTGGCGGGCCGGGGCTCGCCGGCCGGCTCCGGGTGGCCGGCGGGGGTGCGCTCCGGACGGGCGTCCGTGTCCTCCAGGCGGAGCACGGCTTCTTCGTCGGGGGTGCCGGGCGCCGCCTGGTAGACCACCATGCGCTGGCCGCCGGTCCGGGCCAGGCTCATGATCTCGTAGGTCAGGGTCATCGTTCCGGCCTTCGGGTGCCGGAAGGTCTTCTGTCCGCCGCCGCGTTCACACACGTCGTAGCGTTCCCAGAGCCGGGCGAACTCCGGTGATTTCACGGCCAGTTCGCCGACGAGGGCGGTCAGCTCCGCGGAGTCCGGGTCGGCGCCGGCGACCGCGCGCAGGTGCGCCACGGAGGAGGCGACGGTCGCCCCCCACGGGTCGTAGAGGGTCCGGCCGACCGGGTGGAGGAAGAGGTAGCGGGTCAGGTTGCGCCGCTCCTCGGGCCAGTCCCACAGGCCGGGCATCAGCCGTCGGCCGGGCGGGTTGGCGGCGAGGACGCGGTTGAAGCGGTCGACCACGTAGGCGGGCATCGGACGGACCGACTCCAGCATCCGCAGGACCGAGTCGCGGACGGTGTGGTCGGAGCAGGCGGGCAGGTCGGAGATGCGTCCGGAGGCCAGTTCCGCGAGTTCGTGGAGGCGTTCGTAGGCGTCGCCGCGCAGCCGCAGGGCGCGGCCGAGGGCGTCCACGACCGCGGGGGACGGGTTGGTCTCCCGGCCGCGCTCCAGGCGGATGTAGTAGTCGACGCTCACCCCGGCCAGCGCGGCCAGTTCCTCCCGGCGCAGGCCGGGGGTGCGGCGCAGGCCCGCGCCGGCCGGCAGGCCGACGTCCTGCGGGCGTACCTGGGCCCTGCGGGCCTTGAGGTAGCGGCCGAGTTCGGTGCCCCGTGCGTCCCCTGCTGTCGCCATCCGCCCATTGTGGCAGCCGGTCGGCGAGCGTGAGGGGCCGTGACACTGCCTGGCACGCGGCACCCCGGTACGGCGCGGTCTGCCGGGCGGCGTCCGGAAGGCGGATGGTGGTGGGGAGCGGGCGGCCCGGCCGCCGGGGCCCAGGGGGTGCGTGGCACCGGACCGCGGCCCGGTGGCCGGGGCCGTCCGCCGCCGGTCCGTGTCCCTCGTCCACCCGGGAGCCCTGCCGTGCCCGCCCTTCCTCCCTCGTCCCCGTTCTCGTCCCCGGGCCCGTCCTCGTCCCCGGGCCCGTCCTCGCACCCGGTCCCGGCCTCGCACCCGGTCTCGTCATCGTCCCGGGCCTCATCTCCGGTCCCTCCCACGTCGCGGGTCCCGGTCGGCGGGGGTGGCCCCGGGCCGTCGTCGCAGTCCGACGGGCGGGACGGTCCGCCGGGGCCGGGGCGGCCCGCGCCGGGCGGCGGGCTCGCCCTGGTCGCCGCGCTGCTCGGTTTCAGCGTCATCACCATCGACGTCTCCGCCGTGAACATCGCGCTGCCCGCCGTCCAGGACTCCCTGAGCGGCGGAATGGCGGGACTGCAGTGGGTGGTCGACGCGTACACCCTAACCTTCGCCGCCCTGATGCTGTCCGCCGGCGCCCTGGCCGACCGCGTCGGTGCCCGCCGCGCCTACGTCTGGGGCGTGGCCCTGTTCACCGTCGCCTCCCTGGCCTGCGCGCTCGCTCCGGACATCGCCGTACTGATCGGGGCGCGCGTGGCGCAGGGCGGCGCGGCGGCGATCGTGATGCCGGCCTCGCTGGCGCTGATCCGGCACGCCTACGACGACGCGCGGTCCCGGGCCCGCGCCATCGCCCTGTGGGCGGTCGGCGGTTCGGTGGCGATGGCCGCGGGTCCGGTGCTGGGCGGGCTGCTCACCGACTCGGCCGGCTGGCGGGCGGTGTTCCTGCTGAACCTGCCGGTCGGCGCGGTGATCCTGGGCCTGCTGGTGCGGGTGCCGGTCTCCCCGCGCCGGCCCGCCGCGCTCGACGGGGCCGGGCAGCTGACGGCCGTACTGGCCCTGGCGGGGCTGGCGTTCGCGGTGATCGAGGGCGGGCACCGAGGGTGGACCAGCGGTCCGGTACTGGCGTCCGCCGCGCTCGCCGTCGTCTCCGGGTACGTGTTCTGCGTGGTGGAGCGCCGGCAGCGGCGGCCCATGGTGCCGCTGGACATGCTGACCGACCGCCGGGTCGCCGTGCCGCTGGCGGTCGGCTTCTCCCTCAACGCCGCCTTCTACGGCGGGATATTCCTCCTCGGGCTGTACTACCAGCAGGTGCGCGGCATGTCGGGGACCGTGGCCGGGCTGATGTTCGTCCCGATGTCGGTGCTGGTGACGGCGGTCAACCTGGTCTCGCCGCGGCTGGCGGAGCGGATCGGGCGGCGGCCGGTGATCGTGGGCGGGCAACTGGTGTTCGTCGGCGCGATGCCGGCGCTCATGCCGCTGGCGGCGCACACGCCGGTGTGGCTGGTGCTGGTGCTGCTGGTGCCGCTGAGCGTCGGAGGGGCGGTGGTGGTGCCCGCGCTGACGGCGCTGCTGATCGACGCCGTGCCGGGGGAACGCGCGGGAACGGCGTCGGGGCTGCTCAACTCCCTGCGGCAGACCGGCGGCGCGCTCGCCGTCGCCCTGTTCGGCAGCCTGCTCGCCGCCCCGGACGGCGGCTTCTCCCTGCCGGGGATGCGCGTGGGCCTGCTCGTCGTCGCCGCCCTCCTGCTGGCCACCGCCGTGCTGTCCCGGCTGGCGCTGCCCCGGGAGTGACCCGGCCCGCTCAGGAATCCGCGGTCCGGTCGGCGGCCTGCCGGGCCCGGGTCCCGTCCGTTCCGATGTCCTGGACGCCGATCACGGAGAGCAGCTCCAGCTGTCCCGCGCCCTCGCTGCCGGGCGGCGCGGTGAACCACAGCAGGCGCTGGCAGCCGTCCTCGCTGAACAGGCTGTGGCAGTCGAGTTCGATGACGCCCAGGGCGGGGTGGACGATGCGTTTGTGATCGGTCCGCCGCAGGGCGACGTCGTGGGTGTCCCAGAGGGCGGCGAACTCCGGGCTGCGCCGCCGCAGTCCGGTCACCATCCGCCGGACCGTGGGGTCGTCGCCGCGCCGGGCGGCGACCGCCTGGAGGTCGGCGACGAAGACCCGGGAGTGGTGGGGGTGGTCCGCCACGGGGTAGAGGGCGCGGGCGTCCGGGTCGGTGAACCAGCGGTGGACGAAGCTCGCCTCGGGGCCGCGCACCGCCGGGGGCGGGCCGACGAGCGCGACGGCCAGCGGGTTCTGGACCAGGGTCTCGTGCAGGTCGGTGATGATCTGGGCGGGCGTCCCGGCCAGCCGGTCCAGCAGAGCGAGCATGGCCGGCTGGACGTGCGCGTCCGGTCCGTGGGCCGTCGGCGGCACCGGCCGGTCGGCGAGGTGGAAGAGGTGGTCGCGCGCGTCGCCGTCCAGCCGCAGGGCCCGGGCCAGAGCGGCCAGTACCTGGGCCGAGGGCTGGGCGCCGCGTCCGCGTTCCAGCTCGGTGTAGTAGTCGGCCGACAGGCCGGCCAGCTGGGCGACCTCCTCGCGCCGCAGTCCCGGCACCCGGCGCCGGGGCCCGGCGGTCAGGCCGACGTCGCGGGGGCGGACGCGGCCGCGGCGGGACTTCAGGAAGGCGCCCAGTTCCGAGTGGTTCATGCCGCCCATCGTCGCGTGGACCGGGCTGTCCCAGCCAGGGGACGGTGACCCCAGGGTGGGGAGGGCCCTGGCCCGCCCGGGCGCCGGGGCTCAGGCTGGGGCCCGTATCAACCGCTCGCGCCCTCACAAGGAGTGCCACCGCCATGCCGTTCGCGAACTTCAAGGTCCCCGCCGGTTCCCTCGACGAGAAGGAGAAGAAGGAGATCGTCATCCGCGCCACCCAACTGTTCGTCGACATCTACGGGGAGCGGGCCCGCGCCACCACCCTGGTCCTGGTCGAGGAGGTCACCGACGGAGGCTGGGGCATCGGCGGTGACGTCCTGACCCTCGCCGTGCTCCAGGGGTCGACCGGGGACTGACCTCCCCGTTACGGTCCTCGGGAGCCGAGCCGATGGCGGAAGGGACGACATGCGCTTCACCGACGGACCCCGTACGCACGGTGACGTCCTGGTGCGCGCCGGGGCGGAACGGGTCTGGGAGCTGGTCACCGACATCCGGCTGCCGGCCCGGCTCAGCCCGGAACTGCGGCGCGTGGCCTGGCTCGACGGCGCGGACCGGCCCGCGGTCGGGGCGCGCTTCGAGGGCCACAACCGGCACCGTCTGCTCGGCGAGTGGCGCACGGTCTCCCAGGTGACCGAGCTGGTGCCGCGGCAGACCTTCACCTGGGCGGTCATGGACGCGGACGGCCGCTACGGGCCGCCCGCCCTGGACCCGGCCCGGCCGATGGCCGTCTGGAGCTACACGCTGCGGACCGAGGCCGGCGGCGTCCGGCTGCGCCAGTCGGTCCGCGTGGGGCCGGGTCCGAGCGGCGTCACGCGGGCGATCGGGCAACGGCCCGACCGCGAGCCGGACATCATCGCCTTCCGGCTGGCGGAACTGCGCGAGGGCATACGGGAGACCCTCGCCGGCGTCAAGGCACTCGCCGAGGCGGAGACCGGCCGGGACGGACAGGCCGGACCGTGGGGCTCGGACAGTTCCGGCGAACAGGACGCCGGGCGCCGGTGACCCGGCGAGCACGCGGCGCACGGCGCGTGGCGTGCGGGGGCACGCACCCCCGCTCGTGGCGTGCGGGGGCACGTGCTCCGGGGGGCGGTGCTTCCGTACGCCGTCGGGGCCGGGCGTGCGGGTCACGGGCGGTGGCAAGACCCATGGCAGCGGCGCGACGCGTGCGCCCGCTGTCCCGCCCGCGCAGGAGGTCGCCTTCCGTGTCGATCACGCCCCGAGCGGTGTACGAGCGCCGACTGGCCGGCCACGAGGCGATGTTCGTCGAGTCGGGCACGCCCATGGTCCTGTGCCATTCCCTGGGCGGCCCCGTGGACCGGGAGGTGCTCGACGAGTCCCTCCGTGTCCTGGCCGGTGTCCATCCCGTCCTCACCGCCCGGTGCCGCCCCGGGCCGGACGGTCCCCTCCTGCGCTGCCACCCCGCCGCGCCGCCGCGGCTGCGTACCGGCACCGACTTCGCCGCTGCCACCGCCCCCTTCGCTCCCGGGGCGCCGATGGTGCGCGCGACCCTGCTGGACCAGCCCGGCGGGGACCGGCTGTTCGTCCTGTGCGTCCACCACGCCATCGCCGACGGCGTCAGCGCCCTGAGCGCGCTGGCGCAGCTGTGGGAGATCTGCACCGCCCGGATCACCGGCCGCACTCCCCGGCTGCCGCCCGCCACGGACGGGCTGCCGCACCCCGTGGAGCCGTACTTCCGCCGCAAGGTCACCCGCCGGGACCTCGACGGGTTCCTGGCCCGCCGGGCCGCCCGTGCCCGGGCCCTCTCCCCCCTGTGCCTGCCGGCCGAGGCGGCCGGCACCGGCACCGGCACCGGCACCGACGGCCCGGCGCGCGGAGTGCACGTACGACGGGTCGCCCTGGACCGCGAGCAGACCGCCCGCCTGGTCCGGACCGCCCGGGACAGCGGCATCAGCACGCACAGCCTCGCCTGCGGCCTGGTCCTGACCGCGGTGCGCGACGTCGCCGGCGACGCACCCGGCGTACAGACGCTGACCTGCACCTCCGCGCTCGACGTACGGCGCCGTCTGGTGCCGCCGCTGCCCGCGCACCGCGTCGTGATGGCGGCGGCGGCCCTGGAGACGCACGTCCCGGTCGCCTCGGCGGACGACCCGGTGCGCGTCGGGCGGCTGGTCCGGGAGCGGATGCGCGCCGCGGTCCGCAGCGGCGAACTGGACCTGTCCGTCGCCGCCCTGCCGCACCTGGCCGCCCAGGCCCTGAGCCGCGGCCCGGCGCTGCCCATGAGCGTGGCGGTCACCGACCTCACCGCCCACACCCCCGCGCTCCCCATGCCGCCGGAGCTGTCCGCCTCCGTGCCCTGGGGGTACGTCGAGGTGCACGGGCCGGTCCCGGTGGTAGCCCTGACGGGGGATCACTCCAGCGGTCTGGGCCTCACCCTCGCGCTGCCGCGCGCCTTCTTCACCGCCGGGCAGGCCCAGCGGCTCGCCGGCGCCCTGCACCGCACCACCCGGCGTGCGCTGGGCGCTCCCTGACCACGGTCGCGTCGTGACCGGCCGGCCCGCGGTCTCGTTGCGGTGGCGTGTACTCCATCAGTGCGACCGACCGCACCTTCCTCGCGATGCGGCGGCCACCCGTCGCCGGATTCTTCCTGGACTTCGACGGCCGGGCGCCGTCCGTGGCCGAGTTGGCGCGGCGCGTCGCGGCCCGGTCCGGCTCGCTGCCCGCGCTGACCCGTCTCCTGCCCGCGGGCCGGGCCCGGTGCTGGTCGCCGCACGCCGCCGCCGTCGATCCGGACGCGCACGTCCGCCACTGGCACGTGCCGGACGGGGAACGGGCCCTCCACGACGCCTGCGAGGCCCTGCTGACGCGGGAGCTGCCCGGCGGGGCGCATCCGTCGTGGGACTGCCGGCTGCTCACCCAGTCCTCCGTCACCGGACGGTTCCGGGTCTGCTTCCGTGTGCACCACGCCCTGAGCGACGGGGTCGGAGCCGCCCACAGCGCCCTCGCCCTCCTCGCGGACGCCCCGGTGCCCGGGCCGTGGCTGTATCCCGACGCCGGCGGCGGCATCCGCGCGGGCCTGTGCGCCGTACGGGAGACGGCCGCGCCCGCGCTCCGCCCCGGGGCGCCCTGGCACGCGCTGCGCCGCGTCACCGGGCCGGGCGGTGGAGCGCGGTGGGCGTACGGCGAAGTGCCGCTGGCCCGGCTGCGCGCCCTGGCGGACACCCACCGGACCAGTGTGAACGACGTCGCGCTGGCCGCGCTGGCCCTCGCCCTGCGGTCGTGGAGCACGGAACTGGCGCTGCCCGACCCGCCGTCGCCCGCCCGGACGCTGGTGGCGATGTCCACCCGCACCCCGCGGCAACGGCTCGCGCCGGGCAACCACATCGCCTTCCACCGGCTGCACCTCCCCGTCGCCGCCGCCACGCTGCGGGCCTCGGCGGCCGAGGTGCGCCGGCAGACGGACGCCGTGCGGCGCTCACGCCGCCGCGACGCCCTGCGCGCGCTGCTGGACCTGCCCTGCCCGCCGGCCTTGGGGAGCCGCGCGCTGCGCGCCGTGGTCAGCGCCCGTCTCTATCCCTTCGCCGTGAGCAGCGTGTCCTTCCCGCAGAGCTTCACCTGCTTCGGCGCACGGCTGAGCGCGGCGTCGCTGTTCCTGCACATCGGGGACGACGAGCAGCGGCCCGTGTACCTGTCGTTCACCCGCACTCCGGACACCGTGCGGTGCGCCGTGGTCACCGACGTCCCCCGGGCGCACGCCACCGCGCTCCCCCGCCACTGGGTCCGGGCCCTGGGCTGACGGCGTCCGCCGGTGTCCGGGCGGCGGAGGCGAGCAGGGCCAGCTTGTCGGCGCTGTCGGTGCCGGGGTCCGGGTGGAGCACGACCAGCATCTGGCCCGCCGTACCGCCGATATCCAGTTTCTCCCGGTTCAGGCGGAGGTCTCCGGTCCGGGGGTGGGTGAGACGCGTCGGGGCGCCCTCGCACACCTTGATGTCGTGGCGGGCCCAGAGCCGGCTGAAGCGGGGGCTGGCCAGGGAGAGTCCGCCGACCAGCTCGACGAAGCGGGGGTCGTCGGTGTCGGTGCCGACCGACTCGCGGAAGACGGCGACCGCGCCCTCGGTGGTCTCCTCCCAGTCCGGGTGGAGGGCCTGTTCGGCGGGGTCGAGGAACAGGTCCCACAGGCGGTTGGCCCCCACCGCCAGCCGCGGCGACAGGGCCGTCGCCAGGGGGTTGGCGGCGAGGATGTCGAAGTAGCGGTCCTCGACCACCGCGGGCAGCGGGAGGGTGGCGACGAGCTGGGCGATGCCCGCGGGGACGGTTTCCTCACGGGGGCGGCGGGGCCGCCGGCGCGGCCGGGCGGCGGCGAGGCGCAGCAGGTAGGCCGTCGCGTCGTCGTCGAGCCGCAGCACACGGGCGAGCGACTCCAGGACCTGCACGGACGGGTTGCGGTCCCGGCCCTGCTCCAGGCGCAGGTAGTAGTCGGCGCTGATACCGGCGAGCATGGCGACCTCTTCCCGGCGCAGTCCCGGCACGCGGCGTGTCCCCACCGCGGGGACACCGGCCTGTTCGGGGGTGACGAGCCGGCGGCGAGCGCGCAGGTAGTCACCCAGCGGGTTCGGTCCCTCGGTCATCCGCCCACTGTAGTGCGGGTGCCGGGGCCGTCCCTGGTCCTGTCACCCCCAGGATCGCGGGGGCTCTGGCCCGGCCGGGAACCGGACCCCATCGTGGTCGGTGGCTTCCACGCCGCACCTGCGCACCGACACACCAGCACACCAAGGAGCACCCCCATGTCGACGTATCTGCTCGTACACGGCGCCTGGCACAGCGGCCGGGTCTGGGACCGGGTGGTCCCGCTGCTGGCCTCGGCCGGTCACCGGGCGCTCGCCCCGTCCCTGACCGGGTACGGCGACAAGGCGCACCTGCTCGGCCCCGGGGTGGGACTCGACACCCATGTCGACGACGTCGTCGGGCTGCTCGTCGAGGAGGACCTCACCGACGTGGTGCTCGTGGGGCACAGCTACGCCGGGCTGGTCGTCTCGGCGGTCGCCCACCGGGTCCCGGAGCGGGTGGCGCACCTGGTGTACCTCGACGCGATGGTCCCGCTGGACGGCGAGAGCGCGGCCGATGTCATGCCCGTGACCCGGCACCTGATCGACCGGGCGCTGGAGTCCGAGAGCGGCTGGCGGGTTCCGCCGCTGCCCGAACTGCCGCCTCCGGCTGGCTTGTTCGGGGTCACCGACCCGGCGGACATCGCCTGGCTGCGCACGATGGTGTCGGACCATCCGGTGCGCTGCCTCCAGCAGCGGGTCCGGCTGGACAACCCGGCCGCGGACGCGATCCCGCGGACCCACATCCACTGCGTCGCCGGGGTGCCGGAGGGTTTCGCCCGGCGGCCCGTCCCCCCGGTGCAGCCCAACGGCGAGCCCGCGCGGGTGTGGGAGCTGCCGACCGGCCACGACTGCATGGTGACCATGCCGGGCGAGCTGACCGAACTGCTGCTGTGGCCGGCACGGGTGGGAGCGGCGTAGCCGCCGCTTCCTTCCTCAGGACCCGCTCGGCGCGTTGCTGAGGTCCACGACGCAGAAGATGTTGCCGTCGGGGTCGGCGAGGACGACGAAGTCGGGCTCGGGCGGGTACAGGTCCCAGTCGACGGCCCGGGCACCGAGCCCGATCAGCCGCTGGACCTCCGCCCGCTGCTCCTCGGCGCTGTCCGTGAAGAGGTCGAGGTGCAGCCGGGGGCGCGGTTCGGCCGGTGACGCGCTGAGCAGCAGGCCGAGCGCCCGGCCGGATCCGTCGGCGTGGTGCAGGGTGCGCCAGGTCTCGCTGCTCCACTCGTCGGCGGGGACCAGGTCCAGCGCCCGCGTCCAGAAGGCCACCGCGCGGGGCAGGTCCGTGACACCGATGACGGGTATACCGAGTCGCAGCATGGGACAAGGTTAGCGAGGACCGTGCCCGGCCTCCGGGCGGCGCGGGCCGGTGCCCTCATGGGGGTGTACGGCGGTCAGTCGTCCGGGGTCCACCCCGGGCGGCCCCGCGGCGGGCCGGCCAGGACGAGGTGTTCGACGGCCGCGTACCGCTCGCGTTCGCGCCGTGCGCCGCGGCGTCCGCCGCACAGGGTCCCCAGCCAGCCGAACACGAAGCCCGCCGGCACCGACACCAGGGCGGTCGTCGAGAACGGGAACCAGTTGAAGTCGGCCTCGGGGAAGGCGGCGGCCGGGGACCCGGAGACCAGCCGGGTGCCGGACATCAGGACCAGGGTGACGGCCGAGCCGCCGATCAGGGTGCACAGCAGGCCGGTGCGGCTGAAACGGCGCCAGAACAGGGTGAAGACGAGGGCGGGGGCGATGGCCGAGGCGCCCAGGCAGAAGGAGAGCGTCGCCAGCGGCTGCAGTCCGCGGTGCTGGGCCAGGGCGGCCAGTACCACCACCGGCACTCCGACGACCAGCGCGCTGACCCGGGCCAGGGTGGTCTCCCGCACCGGCCCGAGGCCCTCGCGGCGGGAGGCGGCGACGTCGTGCGCCAGTGAGTTGGCGCAGGCGAGCGTCATTCCGGCGACGGAGGCGAGCAGGGTGAGGAAGACCGCCGTGGTGACCGTGCTGAACAGCAGGCTCTCGGCGCGGGACACCTCGGGGCCGAACGCGGCGCGCGCGCCCAGCAGGTAGGCCGTGCTTCCGCGCGGGTCCGCCGCGGTGATCCCCGCGCGGCCGACGAGCGCCGTGGCGCCGATGCCGATGACGGTGATCACCAGCATGAACAGGGCCACCGACGACACCGCCCAGGACATGGTGCGCCGCACCTGCGGGGCGCTGCCGGCGGTGTACATGCGCATGGTGACGTGCGGCAGACAGGCGCCGCCCAGCACGATGGCGACCTGTGTGCTGATCATGTCCGCACCGGGGTGGGGCCCGTCCGCGAACTGCAGTCCGTACCGCAGGAACGCGTCACCGGCCCCGCTGCGCCGCGCGGCCGTGTCGACCATGGTCCCCGGGTGCCAGTCGAACGTGTACAGGATGAGGGCGGCGACGACCAGTCCGGAGCCCAGCAGGATGACCGTCTTGAGGATCTGGATCAGCGCGGTGCCCTTCATCCCGCCCAGCGCCGCGTAGCTGATCATCAGCAGTCCCGCGCCGACGACGCACCCGGTCTTCATGGTGCTGTCGGAGAAGCCCAGGATGAACGCCAGCAGCTGCCCCACGCCCGCCAGTTGCACGATCATCATCGGCACCAGCGACAGCAGCGTCACCGCGCACGCCGCGATGCGCACGGACCGCCCCGGCATACGGCGGCCCAGCACGTCGCCCATGGTGAACCGGCCCGTGTTGTGCAGGGGTTCGGCGAGCAGCACCATCAGCAGCAACAGGGACAGCAGTGTGCTCAGGGCCAGGACGACACCGTCGTAGCCGCACAGCGCGATGACCCCGCCGATGGTGAGGACGGTGGCGGCGGAGATGTAGTCGCCGGCCACGGCCAGGCCGTTGCGCAGCGGCGACAGCGAGCGGTAGCCGGTGTAGAACTCCTCCAGGTCGTCGCGGTCGGGGCCGGTCAGCACGCACAGCAGCAGCGTGACGGTGACGACGCTGCAGAACGCGACGAGGGACCAGGACTGGGCGGCGCCACCGAGTTCCGTCATCGCGGCGGCGTCCCGTCACCGCCGGCCGGACGCCCGTACCCCCTGACTCTGCGGGCCGGCGGATCGACGTACCGGCGTGCCGTGTACGCGAAGAGGACGACGGCGAGCCAGGTGACCGGCACCTGCACCAGGGCCAGCAGCAGTCCCGTGGGGAGTCCGCCGGGCGCGGGGCGGGCCATGAAGGCGGGGGCCTCGACGGTGAGCGTGAGGAAGACGGCGAAGTAGCCGAGGGCGGCGCACGTGGCCACCCGCCGCTGCCGGCGGCAGGCGCGCCGCAGGACCCGCAGTGCCCGGTGGTGACCGGACCACGAGGCCGGGCCTGCCCCGTCCCGCTGTCGGACCGGATACGACTCCGAGTTGTCGTAGGACATCTCAAGTCTCCTAGCGCGGCAGGGGGTCCGGCACGCATCGCACGCTATGCGGGTGCCACGGGACGCGAAGGGTTTTCCGTTGAACTGTCCGACGGGGTTCCGCCCGTGACCGGACTCGTCCGTGGCCCGTGGTGCCGCTGGGCCGGGAGGAGACCCGAGTGGCATCCTCCGTCTCGTCGCGCGTGACTCCTCTCCCCCATCGGCCGTAGCCGTCCGTACGTCCCGTACCGCAGTGCCGGGGCGTCCATCGGTGCGGCCGGGACCGCTCCCGTGGAGCGGGGCCGCTCAGGCCGGCCCGGCCGCCGGCGGCAGCGGCGCGTGGTCCGGGGATGCCCGGAACGCCTGGATCACCAAGGCGGCGAAGCGGCGGGAGGCGGCGGCCCTGGCGGCCGTCGACGGGGCCTGGATGCCCCGGTTGGCCATGAGGACGAGGATCAGGTCGTCCAGCGCGAAGTCGGGCCGCAGCCCGCCGGCCTCCTTGGCGCGCCGGGCCAGTGCGGCGACCGCCCGCAGGGTCCGTTCCCGGCCGGCGGCGAAGTCCATGGCGTCGGGGTAGGCCGACATGAACGCCTCGGTGAAGCCCCGGTCGTGGGCGTGCAGCGCGCAGATCCTCTCGATCACGCGACGGAAGCCGTGCCACGGGTCCGGGTCGGCGAGACCGTTCTCGGCGATGTCCTGGCAGGCGCGCATCTGGTCCGCGAAGGCCTCGGTGGCCAGGTCCCGCTTGGTCGGGAAGTGCCGGTACAGGGTCGCGGGTCCGACCCCGGCGTGCCGGGCCACCTCCCGCATCGGTACGTCGAGCCCCCGGGTGGCGAACAGCGCGCGGGCCGCGTCGAGGATGCGGTCACGGTTGTCGCGGGCGTCGGCGCGCAGGGGGTGAGGCAAACGGTCGGTCACCGCTCTCACTTCAGTCAAACGGACGGGGGCGTCCGTTAGCGTCCGACGGCGGGGAAACACCACGTCCGGAGCAGTGAGGAGACGGCGTTGAAGGCAGTGTCGATCGAGGCGTTCGGGGGTCCGGAGGGGCTGGCGGTGGTCGATCTGCCGGTCCCGGTCCCCGCCGCCGGACAGGTACTGATCACCACCGAGGCGATCGGTGTCGGTGGCGTCGACGCCGTGATCCGCAGCGGTGCGCTCGCCGCGTACGGGTTCCGGGAAGGGCATGTCCCCGGCGGCGAGGTGGCGGGCACGGTGACCGCCGTCGGCGACGGGGTGGACCCGGCGTGGACCGGCCGGCGGGTCTGGGCGTCCACCGGTACGGGGGGGGCTACGCCGAGCAGGTGACCGCACCGGTGGCGGAGGCCCTTCCCCTTCCCGCGGGCCTGTCCGCCGTGGCGGCGGTGACGCTCGGCGGTTCGTCGGTGGTGGCGCACTTCGGGCTCGCGCACGCCCGGTTCGCCGCCGGCGAGTCGATGCTGGTGCGGGGGGCGGCGGGCAGCCTCGGGATCGCGACGGTCCAGCTCGTCGCCCGGGGCGGGGCCGGCGCGGTGGCGGTCACGACGTCGTCCGCCGAGCGCGGCGCGCGGCTGCGTGCGCTGGGCGCGACCCATGTGCTGGACCGCTCGGGCGAGGGAGGCGAGGGAGGCGGGGACGCTCCCGCCGGATACGACGTCGTCATCGACGTGGTGGCCGGTGCGGACATGCCGTCCTTCTTCGACAGGCTCGTTCCGAACGGCCGGCTGGTCGTCGTCGGCGCGGTCGGCGGGCAGCCGCCGGCGGACTTCGGCACGACGATGATGGCGGCGTTCCAGAGATCGCTGTCGTTCGCGACGTTCAGCGCCGCGACGGTGCCCGTGGCGGACCGGCAGGCCGTGCGGAGCGAGCACTTCGCCGCCGCGGCGCGTGGCGGACTGCGCACGGTGGTGCACGAGGTGCTGCCGCTGGAGCAGGCGGTGCGGGCGCACCGGAAGATGGACGCCGGTGAGGTGTTCGGCAGGATCGTGCTGACGCCGTAGGAGGATCGCGGCGGACGGTCGTGCGCCGGCCTCGTCCCTGCCATGGTGGTTCCCTGAAGACGACACCGGACGGCCGGCCCGTCCCGCCGATGTACGCGGACGAGCGTCCCGTACTGGAGGCCTGAGTGGACTTCCACCGTGCGTCCCTCGCCCTCACGGATGCGGGGCTGCGGGGCTGCGGGACGACCAGGTACGGCCGGCCGCGGTGGCACCGTCGTCGCTGACGCCGCTGTGGCGGGCGGAGGCCGCCCGGGGCCGGGAACTCGTCGCGGGCGCGTCGCCGGACGACCGTGGCCGGCGGTCCGCGCGGGACGCCGGCCACGTCGGTGGTGACGGGGTCTCGTTTGCGCTGGATCCTGGTGCGTCTGATCGAGGAGTACGCCCGTCACAACGGTCACGCCGACCTCGTCAGGGAGCGCGTCGACGGCGTCACCGGGGCGTGAGAGGTACTCCCGTCCAGCGGGCGAGGGCGGACACCGCCGCGGCGCGGTCGGCGGCGGAGAGGCGCGCGATGGCGACGTGATGGTCGCCGCCGGGCACCCACAGGGTGCGGGAGTCCCGCCCGCCGGGACGGAAGTGCTCGGCGACGGCCGGGTCCCGCTCGCCGTTGACGAACAGCATCCGGTGCCCGTGCCGGCGCACCCAGCGGTCGATGTCGGGCATGGCGTCCGGATCGAAGCGCATCGGTATGTCACGCGGCACGAAGGAGCGCGGCGCGAGCGCGTCCGGATGGCGCAGCAGGTCCGCCAGGTGCGCGACGGGCACGTCCAAGTACCCGAGCTGGGTGCCGAGTTGGTAGAAGTACGGGACGTACTCCCGGACCGTGGCGTCGGCGTAGACGGGGAGGGCGGCGGTGGACCACAGCCATGTGTACAGCTCGTCGGTGGTGGCGTCGGGGCCGGGGATCGCGGGGCCGCTGTTCTGCCAGAACATGAAGGACGCGCGCAGCACCGCGGTCTCGAAGGCCTGGTCGGCGCTGCCGATGATGCTGAAGCCGGTGCCCGCGGAGGCGGCCCAGGCCGTGTAGCGGGCGACCAGGTCGGCGCGGCGCAGGAGGCATCGGCGTTGCGCCGCCTTGAGGGCGTCGCGTTCGGCGGCGGTGCCCACGGTCTCCAGGAAGCGGTGGTAGGCGCTGTCGTCCTGGTCGTCCACGTTGTCCGGCGCGGAGTAGGCCACGGTGCCGTCCACGTCGTGCGGGTGGAACCTGCGGTGGTAGACGCTCGCCATGCCGCCCTTGCTGCCGCCGACGGAGATCCACGCGCCGGGGAGCAGGCGACGGAGGGTCCTGATCACGCGGTGGTGGTCGTCGGCGGCCTGTCTGATCGTCAGGTGGCGCCAGTCGGGTGTGCCGGGGGCCGAGGTGCCGAAGAAGCGGTGCTCCACCTCGACCTGGTTGCCGCCCAGCAGCTCGGTCGGTTCGGTCCGCTCGGGAGTCAGCCCGGCCGCGTACCCGCTGGTGTACACGACGGTGGGCCGGCCGGCGGAGGTGTGCAGGAGCGCCAGCCGCTGTTCGAAGGTGCCGGCGGCCGGGTCGGTGTGGTCGACCGGCTGGCGCAGCCCGAGGACGAAGAACCGGTAGCCGGGGTGACCGGCCGGCCGTTCCGCCACGATCCTGAGCCCCGGCAGGGCCGTCAGCCGTTCCACCAGGCCGTCAGGTCCCTCGCCGTGCGCGGGTGCCGTCCCCGCTGCGGCGAGACCGGTGGCGGAGGCCGCCGTGAGCAGCAGGCGTCGTCTGGTCCAGTCGCGCATCGCGGCCCTTCCGTTCCGTTTCGTTCCGTTTCGTTCCGTGGGAGGTGACGGCGTCTTCAGCCGGCCGCCCTCAGTACAGCGGTCCGGCGCGGCGGGGAGATCCCGCCCGTGGGGGACGGGCCTCCCCCGGACGGGGGAGAGACGGCCGGGCAAACGCGGGCACGGGACAGGGACGACGGGGCGAAGACGGGCCGCCCAGTGCCCGGACTACCATCGTCCCGTGTCCCCCCGTCCCCGTCCGCAGGCGGCCCGCCGCACGCTGCTCGCCCTGGCCGCCGCGGTGGCCGCGTCGAGTCCCGCGACGGTCCCCGGCCGGGCCCGGGTGCGGTCGCTGGTGCTGGCGACCGGGCTGTCGGGTGCGCCGTACGGCACCTTCGGCAGCCGGCTGGCCCGGGAGATCGACCGGCGGGTGGGCTCCCTGCGCGTCGACGTGGTCAACACCTCGGCGAGCATCCGCAACCTCCGGCTGCTGGGTTCCGGCGACGCCGACCTCGGTCTGGTGCTGGGGGACAGTGCCGCGGACGCCTTCGAGGGCACCGGGGGGTTCTCCCGGCCGCTGCCGGTGTCGGCGCTGGCCCGTATCTACCTCAACTACACCCACCTGGTGGCGCGGCCCACGGCCGGCGTGGCCACCGTGTCGGACCTGGCGTCGCTGCGGGTCTCCCTCGGTGCCGAAGGGTCGGGGACCGTCGTCGTCGCCCGGCGGATCCTGGCCGCCGCCGGTCTCGGCGGGCGGGTGCGCCGCTGTCACCTGGGGCTCGACGACTCGGTGCGGGCGCTGCGGCGCGGTGAGATCGACGCGTTCTTCGCGTCCAGCGGGGTGCCGGCGAGCGCGGTCACGGAGCTGTCCGCCGCCCGGCCCGTCACGCTGGTCCCGCTGGACGGGCTGGCCCGGGTGCTGCGGGCGGAGCACGGACCGGCGTATGTCGATGTGTCGATACCGGCGGGGACGTACGGGCAGGAGTCGGAGGTGCCGACGGTGGGTGTGCCGACGTATCTGATGGCCCGCTCGGCGGTCTCGGCCCGGGATGCCTTCGAGGTGACGCGGGCGATGTTCGCGGCGCGGCAGACCCTGCCGGGTCCGGAGGTGCCCGGTGCCTACCTGGACGAGCGGTACGCGATCGGCACCGATCCGGTGCCGTTGCACCCGGGGGCCGTGCGGTACTACCGGAGTGTCTACGGCTGAGCACGCCGTACGTGGTCACCGGCGGCCGGGGCCGAGCAGGCGGAACTCGACCACCAGGCCGTGCGGCCGGGCCGCCCGCAGGCCGAGGCTGCCGCCCGCCGCGCGGGCCAGTTCGTCGGCGATGGCCAGGCCCAGTCCGCTGCCGTCGACGCCGCTGTGCCGCGGAGAGCGCCAGAAGCGGTCGCGGGCGGCGGCGAGTTCCCCGTCGTCGAGTCCCGGGCCGTCGTCCTCGATCCGCAGCAGTACGTCACCGGCGTCCGGGGCCCCGGCGCCGGCCGTGTCCGTGACGGTGACGGTGACGGTGCTGCCGCGCGGGACGAACTTGACGGCGTTGTCGACCGCGATGTCCGTGATCCGGCCGAGCGTGTCGGGCGGGCACCGCACCACCAGGGCGGCGGGCAGGACGGTACGCAGCCGCACTCCCGCGGCCTCGGCGACCTCCGCCCAGACGCGCAGCCGGGGGGCGAGTTCGGCGGAGACGTCGACGGGCTCGGCACGGGCGGCGCCCCTGGCCTCGATGCGGCCGAGGGTCAGCAGGTCCTCCAGGAGGGTGCCGATGCGGTCGAGTTCCTCCATGGCGCTGTGGTAGCGGCCGGCGCCGGACTCCTTCAGGTGCGGGCGCAGGTTCTCCAGGCGGAGGCTGAGCACGGCGAGCGGGGTGCGCAGTTCGTGGGAGGCGTCGGAGACGAACGCGCGCTGCTTGTCCAGTGCCGCGGCGACGGCGTCGGCCATGGCGTTGAACCGCGACTCCAGCCGCCGCAGCTCGGACGGTCCGCCGCCGGTGTCGGGGACACGGGCCGTCATCCGGCCCTGGGCGATCGCCTCGGTGACCGCGTCCAGTTCGTCGACCGGCCGCAGGGCCCAGCGGGCGAGGCGCCGCGCGGCCTCCACCGCGAGGGCGAAGGCGACCGCCGCTCCCCCGGCCAGGGTGAGCCACACCAGCAGGACGTCGTCCCGGGCCTCGCGGGTGGGCGCGGCGAGCAGCACCACGCCGGTCACCTGGGCGTCGCTGCCCACGGGTTCGGCGATCACCACCCGGTCCGGTCCGAAGACGGTGACCAGCGGGAGGTGCGAGGTGGTGCGGCCGGCCAGGGCCCGGCGCAGCGGTCCTGCGCTGTGCGGTACGCCGCCGCCCGCGTCGGCCAGGACGGAGCCGGTGTCGCGGCGTACCTCCACCGAGGCGCCGTACAGCCAGGCGTACCGGTCGGCCTCGGCGCGCAGCACGCTCGGGTCGCTGTCCTGGATCGCCCCTTCGGCCAGCTCCGCCAGCCGGGTGGCGTCCGCGCGCCGGGCGAGCAGGAGTTCGGCGGTCCGTTCCTGGGTGTAGGCCAGGCCCAGGGGGACGGACAGGGCGAGCAGGACGCCGCCGATCAGCGTGAGGTAGGTGGCCAGCAGCCGGCGGCGCATCAGCCGCCCAGCCGGTAGCCGACCCCGCGCAGGGTACGGATCAGGTCGGGCCGGCCGGTCTTGGTGCGGATGCCCCAGACGTGCACGTCGAGCGAGCGGGAGACGGCGAGGAAGGCGTCTCCCCAGACCGCGTCCATGATCTCCTGCCGGCTGCGGACGACCCCGGGCGTCCGGGCGAGCAGGGCGAGGACGTCGAACTCGCGTGCTGTCAGGGCGACCTCGCTCCCGGCGACGGTCACCGTGCGGGACGCCAGGTCGATGTGGACGTCGCCGGCGTCCACTTCCTGGGGCCGGGGCGGGGGCTGGGGCTCCCGGCCGGGCGGCCGGGTCTGTCCGGCGCGACGGCGTACGGCGTCCATCCGGGCCAGCAGTTCCTTGATGCGGAACGGTTTGGTGAGGTAGTCGTCGGCGCCCTGGCTCAGGCCCTGGAGGACGGTGCGTTCGTCGCCGCGGGCGGTGAGCACGATCACCGGGACGGCGGAGACCCGCCGCAGTCGCCGGAGCATCTCCAGGCCGTCCATGTCCGGCAGTCCGAGGTCGAGGAGGACGAAGTCGGCGCGGTCCTTGCGGCGCAGGCCCTCGTCGGCGCGGCTCACCCGCTCCACCGGGTGGCCGCGCTCGACGAGGGCCGTGGTGAGGGCGTCGGCGAGCCGCTCGTCGTCCTCGATCAGCAGCACACGCATGGCGTCAGGCTAGGCCGTGACCTCGGCGGCGCGGTGCGGAGCCCGGTCGCCCCGGGTGAAGGACACGTCCTTCGTCTCGCGCATGGTGAGGTACACCACCAGGGAGACCGCGGCGCAGGCCGTGACGTACCAGTAGAAACCCGACTCCATGCCCGCGTCCTTGAACCACAGCGCCACGTACTCGGCGGTGCCGCCGAACAGGGCGTTGGCGAGCGCGTACGGCAGGGCGACGCCCAGCGCGCGGACCCGGGCGGGGAACAGTTCCGCCTTCACCAGGGCGCTCATCGAGGTGTACCCGGTGATGGTCAGCAGCCCGGCGATCATCAGCAGCAGCGCGCTGCCGAAGGTGGAGACATGGCCGAGGGCGGTCATCAGCGGGACGGTGAAGATCATCGCGCCGAGGCCGAAGCCGATCAGCAGCGGCTTGCGGCCGATGCGGTCCGACAGCCCGCCGGCCAGGGGCTGCAGACAGATGAAGACCAGGATGGCGACGAAGCTGACCAGGGAGGCGTCGGTGGTGCTCAGACCGGCGGTGTTGTGCAGGTACTTGGTCATGTACGTCGAGTACGTGTAGTCGCACAGGGTGCCGCCCATGCTGAAGCCGACGACGAGGGCGACGGTGCGCCGGTACTCCCACAGCCCGCGCAGGGTGCCGCGCTCCTTGTCCGGCCGGGTGGTGCCGGCCGCTTCCTGGGCCGCCTCTTCGAAGGCGTCGGTCTCGACCAGGTTGCGGCGCAGCCAGAACACGACGGCGGAGCCCAGCGCGCCGACGACGAAGGGGATGCGCCAGCCCCAGGAGGTCAGGGTCTGCTCCGACATGTTCTGCTGGAGCAGGATCTGCAGGCTCAGCCCGATGAGCTGGCCGATCTTCATCGACACCATCTGGAAGCTGGCGAAGAAGCCGCGCCGGCCCGCGGGCGCCGCCTCGGCGAGGTAGGTGGCGCTGGCCGCGTACTCCCCGCCCACCGACAGTCCCTGGAGCAGCCGGGCGAGCAGCAGCACGACCGCGCCCCAGTAGCCGACCTGGGAGTGGGTGGGGGCGACGGCGATGAGGAGGGCGCTGAGCGACATCATGAGCACGGTCACGGTCAGCGCGGCCTTGCGGCCCTTGCGGTCGCCGAGCCGGCCGAGGAGCCAGCCGCCCACGGGCCGCATGAAGAAACCGACCGCGAAGATGCCGGCGGTGTGCAGGAGTTGGGAGGTGGCGTCGCCCTCGGGGAAGAAGGCGGACGCGAAGTACACGGAGAAGGTGGAGTAGACGAACCAGTCGTACCACTCGATCATGTTGCCGATCGAGCCACCGATGATCGCCTTCCAAGGGCTCGGCGCGGCGGCCCGCGCGCCCGTCGTGGACACAACTGTCTCCAGCCTGTGAGGAAATGGTCTGCTGCGGCGAACCCGCATCACCGCAGGTCGCAGCAGCTTGACCGATGACCGCAGCGGCAGCCAGAGCCCCCGGGCGAGATCTAACCGGCGCTTAAGACTTCGCCGCCGGCCGCGCCGGCATGGTCACGCGGAGGGTCCCGGTGCGGACGCCCGCCGTGCGGTGCTGCGCCGGGCGACGGCCTCGGCCACCTCGTCGATGGCGGTGCGCAGCAGCTCGCCGTAGGGGCCCTCCGGGAGGTCGGGGACGTGTTCCCGTGCCGCGGCGATGTGTGCGGCGGCGGCGTCGAACGAACCGAGGCGGCGGTAGTCGTCGGCGAGGTTGAGGTGGAGGGACGGGTAGAAGCCCCGGAGGCGCAGGCCGGCGTGGTGCTCCTGGAGGCGCTGCTCGGTCACCGCGTCGGCGGCGTCCAGGGCCCGGATGTCCCAGGCCAGGGCCTGGGCGGGGTCGGTGTGCAGGTCGGCCAGGTGGTGCGCGAGGGTGCAGCGGTGCAGCGGGTCGCCGCCGGCGCCGGTCCGGGTCCAGAGGCCGAGGAGGGCGCGGCGGGCGGAGTCGGTGTCTCCGCGGTGTCCTTCGGCGAGGGCCCGGCCGATGGCGTCCATGACGGGGGCGGGGGCGGTGGTCTCGGGGTTCACGGTGCGGGGCTCCGGTCGGGGCCGACGGGCATGGCCCAGGTGGTGAGGTCGCCGCGGTCGGCGGAGCGGACGGTGACGGGCTGGTCGGGTCCGCGCAGGTCGAGCATCACCTCGGGGCCGAGAGCGGTGCTGACGGCGGGATACAGCGTGGTCAGCGCGAACCGGACCCGCACCGCCTGCCCCGTGACCACGGCGGACAGACGCGTCCCGGCACCCGCGTCGCCCGTCTCCACGCCGCCGTCGGTCACCCGCAGGGTGATCCGCTCGCCGGGATGTTCCTCGAGGGCCCGCAGGAGCCGTTCCTTGGACAGGGTGACGCGGGTGGTGACCTCTGTGAGGGAGGCGAGCATCAGCCGGTGGTCGGGGTACTCCCCCGGCAGCAGCCGGCAGTGCCTCTCGTCCCGGTCCGCCAGGCGGAACCGCACCGCGTACGGCGTCGCCTCCAGGCGCACCCATGGGGCGCGGCGTATCCCGGCGGTCGCGGACCGCAGTTCGTCGCCGTCGACCGTGCCGGTCCACGCCGTCACCGGGGCCTCGGCCGGTGCCAGGGTCCGGGTGGCGAGCCGGTAGCGGTCGGTCGCGGTCAGGGTGACCGTCCCGGGGGCCGCCTCGACCCGTACGCCGGACAGGACCGGCGTGTCCGGCTCGTGGGCGGTCGCGGTCAGGACCTGCTCGACGGCGTCCGCCAGCACCGGACCCTTGAGCGCCGTGACGGGCACACCGGGCAGGTCGGTGAAGGAGGCGGAGGAGAGGGAGAAGTCGGTGAAGGAGACGGAGGAGAGGGAGAAAGAGGCGTCGAAGGAGGCCTTGAGGACGGCGGCCGTCCGCCGCACCGCCGCCGCGTCGGCAGTGACCTTCGCGACCTGCTCGTCGACCAGCCGGACCGCGTCCTCGGGGCCGGCGTCGAGGACCTGCGCGACGGTGCCGAGCGGCATGTCGATCTCGCGGAGCCGGCGCAGCGCGGTCGCCCGCGCCACCTGTTCCTCCCGGTAGTAGCGGTAGCCCGTGACCGGGTCGGTCTCGGCGGGGCGCAGCAGCCCGGCGTCGTCGTAGAACCGCAGCGCGCTGGGGGTCAGACCGCTGCGCCGGGCGAAGACGCCGATCGGCATCGATTCGGAAGGGGGCACGCCGTCATCATGGAGTCTCGACCGGCTCGAAGGTCAACGGCGTTTCGCCGGGTGAACCACGCGGTCCGGGAGGCCGGAGGTCCGGGGCCGCCGCGGTCCGGGGGGAGGCCGGAGGTCCGGGGGCCGCCGCGGTCCGGGGGTGCGGAGCGCGGCGGCCGGGTGGAGCGGCGGGGTGTCAGCCGGACTTGCGGCGGAAGTTGCGGCTCTGGCCCTTGGGCCCGTTCAGGCCCTTGATCTTCTGGCGTCCGTCCTGGTGGGCCTGCTGGGACCTGCTGGCGCGGGCCTTGCGTTGCAGGGCCTCCTGGAACTTGCGCTTGGCCTCGGCCTCCGGGGTCCGTTCCGTTTCCTCTGCCTGCTCCGTCTCCTGGGTCTTCGCGGTTGTCTCCTCGGGCTTCTCGGGCTTCTCGGTCTTCTTCTGCGGGCCTGCGGTCATGTGGGTCTCCTTCGTTCGGTGGTCGGACGGTGGCTCGGTGGGGGCCTCAGGCGGGCGGAGCGGGGCTCGGGTGCCGGGCCGGGAGGGTGAGGTGGCCGCCCCGCCAGCGCTCGCGCAGTCGGCGGTCGTGGGAGACGAGGACGAGGGTGCCGGGGTAGGTGTACAGGGCCTCTTCGAGTTCCTCGGCGAGGGCCGGCGAGAGGTGGTTGGTGGGCTCGTCGAGGAGCAGGATGTCGCAGGGGCGGCTGAGCAGGCGGGCGAGGGCGAGCCGCTGACGCTGGCCGGTGGAGAGGTCGGTGACGCGGGCGGTGAGCCGGTCGGGGCTGAACAGGCCGAGGGCGAGGAGCCGTTCGGTGTGTTCCTCGGGCGTGCCGGGCAGACCGCGGGCGTAGGTCTCCAGCAGGGTCGTGCCGGGGCGGCCGGAGACGGGCTCCTGGGGCAGGTGGCCGGCGCGGCCGCGGCGGTTCAGCCGCCCGGCGTCGGGGGTGAGGCGGCCGGCCAGCAGGCGCAGCAGGGTGCTCTTGCCGGTGCCGTTGTCCCCGGTGATCAGCAGCCGTCCGCCGGCCTCGACGGTGAGGTCGACGGGGGCCAGCCGGCCGTGCACGGTGAGGCCGGTGGCGGTGAGGGCCGTGCCGGTCAGCGGGCTGGGCCGGAACGCGGGGGCGAAGCGGAGCGGCTCCGGGGGTGCCGGAACGGGGTCGGCGAGCAGGCGGCTCAGGCGTTGCCCGGCGCTGCGCACGCGCCCGGCGAGGGCCTGCTGGACGCGGCCGGCGGCCATGCCGTAGGCCATCTTGTTCTTGTCCGTGATGCCCCGGCCGGGGGACGCCCGGCGGGCGGTGGTGGCGGCGCTCTCGCGCAGGGCGTCGACCTCGGCCCGCCAGCGGGCGTGCTCCTCGGCCCGGCGGGCGCGGGCGGCGGCCTTCTCGGCGAGGTACCCGGCGTAGCCGTTGCCGTAGCGGGTGACGGTGCGGCGGTCGGCGTCGACCTCCAGGAGGGTGGTGGCGACGCGTTCGAGGAAGGCGCGGTCGTGGGAGACCACCACGGTGGTGCCGCGGCGGCCGCGCAGGTGGTCCTCCAGCCAGGTCAGGGCGGCCGTGTCGAGGTGGTTGGTGGGCTCGTCGAGGAGGAGCGCCTCGGGGGCCGACGCGAGGACGGCGGCCAGGCGCAGCCGGACCTGTTCGCCGCCGGAGAGGGCACCGACGGGCCGGTCACGGGGCAGCCCGGCCAGACCGAGTCCGTGCAGGGCGCGCTCGACGCGGGCGTCCGCCTCGTAGCCGCCGCGCAGTTCGAAGGCGGTCATCAGTTCGCCGTACTCGGTGAGCGCGGCGCGGTCCCCCGCCGTCATGGCGGTCTCCAGCGCGCGCATCCGGCTCTCGATGGCGCGCAGGTCGCTCAGGGCCTGGTCGACGGCCTGCTGGACGGTGTGGTGGGGCGGGAGCTGTCCGTCCTGCGGGAGGTGGCCGAGGCCGCCGTCGGCCCGGACCACGATGTCACCGCTGTCGGGCCGCTCGGCACCGGCGAGCAGGCGCAGCAGGGTGCTCTTCCCCGAGCCGTTCTCCCCCACCACGCCGGTGCGTTCACCGGCGCCCAGGGTGCAGGTGACGGAGTCAAGGACGAGTCGGCCGTGGTACGACTTCGTGACGGCGCGGGCGCTGAGCTGCGTGGGCATGCGAGTACTCCGGAACGTTCGCGAGCGAGGCGGCCCGGGTGGGCCGCGGGGTCGGGAGAACGTTCTGGATGAGCATGTCCGCTCCGTTGCCTCGACGACAGTGCACCCACACGCTGGCACGCATCCGGCGGCGGGGCAACCGGGTTTTCCCGGACGACCGGGCCGGCCGGTCAGTCGTCCGTGCGCGCGCCGGAACGTTCGACGCGCAGGACCTCCTGGTGGTGCGCGATCCGGTAGGTGCCGTCCTCGGTCCGGAAGTGCCGCTGCACGTACTCCTCCACCGCCTCGCGCGTGGGCGGGGTACTGCCGGGGAAACTGAGGAGGAACCCGGCGACGGTGACCGTCTCCGCCAGGTCGTCGCTGCGGTAGTGGGCGGGGACGGACTCCAGCCGGAGGTCACCGGTCGGGCCGTCCGGTGCCGCGGCGAGTTCGCCAGCGAGCTCCCGCAGGCCGAAGCCGACTCCCGTGAAGTGGCGCACCATCCGCATGCACGCGTTGTCCGGGTCCTGCTGGATCACGAGCAGGGTGCCGCCCGGCTCGACCCACCCCAGGACGCGCCGGAGCGTCGCCGCCCACTCCTGGCGGGGGATGTAGTAGAGCACGTGGGAGAGGAGCGCCAGGTCGACGCCGACGCCGGGATCGGCGCGGTGCACCGGTTCGGCCAGGACCACGGCGTCGGGACAGGTGCGGGCGAGGGCCCGGCGCATGGGTTCGCTGGGTTCGACGCACACGGTGCGGTCGAAGGACCGGCCCACGTGGCGGGTGGTCGCGCCGTCTGCGGGGCCGATGTCGAGGAACACGCGCCGGGCCGGGAGCCGGCGCACCACCTCGTCGAGGTAGGCGTGGGTGGTGACCTTCTCGTCGCTGTTGGCCAGGAACCGGGTGAACGCGTCGTAGTAGGCGTCCTCGTCGGTCCGCAGGCCGCCGGCCGTCACGGTCTTCGGCGGCTCCATACCTGTGTCCCTTCTCGCGGGCGGCGGGGCGGACCGCGCCGTCCATGGATTCCGACGACTGGGACACTGGCACCGCGGGCCGCCCGGCCGCCGCGTGACGCGCCGTGGACGCCGCCCGGACGGAGCGCGCGGAAGCACGGGCCGGCGCGTTCGCTCCCCCGCGACCACCACGTCGTACGGGGCTGCTCCGCCCGCCCCCCGTTCGGGCGACCGACGCGCCGTTGCCACACCTGTCCGGCGATCCCGCCGGGCACGCTCGACGACGTGACCGCCGGAACCGAACGCACGACGCGGGACCGCGCGCGGTGACCGGCCGGCGTCTCACATACGGCGGAGCGCCCGCGCCGCTCGCGGCGGCCCCTGCCCCCCCCCCCCCCCAGGCCCGGTTGTCCGCCCGTACGCGCCGCACTACCGTGCCGCCGTGGACCTCTTCTCGCGCTCCTGGGCGGCGTTGCGCGCGGCGGTCGCCGGGCTGGCGGACGACGACTTCGCCCGGCCGTCCGGCTGTACGGGCTGGCTGGTCCGGGACCTCGTGTGTCATCTGGTCATCGACGCCCAGGACGTCCTGATCACCCTCGCGACCCCGGTCGCCGCCGCGCCCACCCGTGACGCGGTGACGTACTGGGAGGTCACCGGGACACCTCCGTCCGGTGACGACCCTCTCGACGCGCTGACCGTCCGGCTGGCCGCCGCGTACCAGGACCCCGGGCTCCTCACGTTCCACCTGGACGACGTGGGTTGTGCCGCCGGCCGCGCCGCGGAGCTGGCCGATCCGGGGCTGACGGTCGGCACCCGCGGCCAGGTCCTCACCGCGGGCGACTACCTCCTCGCGTACGTACTGGAGTGGACGCTGCACCACCTCGACCTCGTCGCCCGCCTTCCCGGCGCCCCGGGGCCGCCCGCGGAGGGACTCGCGCGGTCCCGGGAACTGCTGGAGCTGATCGCCGGTACGGCGTTCCCCGCCTCGTTCTCCGACACGGACGCCCTGCTGCTCGGCACCGGGCGGCGGCTGCCGGCCGACGCGGAACGGGCCCGGCTCGGCCCGCTGGCCGCGCGGCTCCCGTTCGTCATCGGATGACGCGTCAGTCGCCGAGGGCCTCCCGCACGGTGGGGTAGCAGCGGAGGAGCCCGTCGATGCCGAGGATGTCGAACACCCGCAGGATCATCGGCGAGCACGCCGCCAGCCGTATCCAGCCGTCGCGGGAGCACGCGGCATGGTGGGCCTGGATCAGCGCGTTGACGCCCGCCGAGTCCATGAAGGACACCGAGGCCAGGTCGACGACCGTGAAGGGGGCCGGGACACCGGACGGCAGCAGCGCCTGGCGCACCTCGGCACCGACGTCCTGGTCGATGTCACCGCGCAGCGTCACCACGGTGACACCGCCGGGGGTGAGGGTGCGCACCGCGGAGAACGGTTGCGGGGTCATGGCACACGTCGTCCTTTCCAGCGCTGTGTCTCGGACCAGGATCGGCCCCGACGACGTCACCTGTCAACAAATACCTGAAAGGGAGTTCCTATTTACTGATGCATGAAACACACGTCATACTCAGGGATCATGGGTGGAGTACCTGAACCACACACCGGCTGGACGTTCCTGACCAATCACGCCCGTGTCCTGGCGGTGATCGCCGACGATCCGAGCGCGCGCGTGCGGGACATCGCCGCGCACTGCCGGCTCACCGAGCGCGCGGTGCACAAGATCATTTCCGACTTGGAGGAGGACGGCTACCTCTCCCACACCCGCCAGGGGAGGTCGAACGTCTACCGGATCGAAGCGGGCGTCCCCCTGCGGCATCCCGCCGAGGCGGAGGCCGGTCTGACGGTGGCCGCCGTCCTGTCCGTCCTGGCCCGCCACGACGCGCAGCGCGATCCCCGGACCTGAGCGCGGGCCTCAGGACCTGCCGTCCGTCGCGTCCCGCCGCAGCGCGAGGAGCGCGACGTCGTCGGTGCGCCGGCCGGAGGGGCCGGCCTTCTCCAGCAGGTCGTCGATCAGCGGGCCGAGGTCCCGGTCGCCGGCCTGGGCGAAGTGCCGCGCGAGGTGGGAGATGGCGTCGTCGAGGTCGACCCCCGGCGTCTCGACGAGACCGTCGGTGTAGAAGAGCAGCGTCAGCCCCGGCACGAGCGGGAGGTCGCTGTGCGGGTACACGGCGTCGGGGTCGATGCCCAGCAGCGGACCGGGCGGCACGTCGACCGGCCGCGTGGCGCCGCCGGGCAGCCGGACCAGGGGCGGCGGGTGACCGGCGCTGGCCAGGGTGGCCCGGCCGCGGGCCAGGTCCAGGTGCGCGTAGAGGCAGCTGGTGAACAGGTCGGGGGCGAGGTCGGTCAGGAGCCGGTTGGTACTGGAGAGGATCTGCCCCGGCGGCGTGCCGCGGGCCGCGTTGGCGTGGACGGCGGTCCGGACCTGCCCCATGAGCGCCGCGGCCGCCGCGTTGTGCCCCTGGACGTCGCCGATGACGGCCGCGGCGGCGCCGTCACCGAGTCCGATCAGGTCGTAGAAGTCCCCGCCGATGTCCATGCCCCGGGTGGCCGGCAGATAGCGGGCGGCCACCCGCAGACCCGCGACGGCCGGCAGGGTCCGCGGGAGCAGGGCCTGCTGGAGGCTGTGGGCGAGGTCGAGCTTGGTGTCGTAGAGGCGGGCCCGGTCGAGGGCCTGGGCGATGAGGCCCGCAAGGGCGGTCAGGACGGCGCGTTCCTCGGCCGGGAAGCGGTGCCTGTGCTCGTAGGACAGGATGCAGCAGCCGACCGGACGGCCCGAGACGACCAGGGGCAGGAAGGCCCAGGCCTGTTTGCCGCTGACCACCGGGGCGTCGGGGTAGCCGCGCCGCAGTTCCTCGGGGGCGGAGAAGAACAGGGGGACGCCGGTGCCGAGGGTGCGTCCGGCGGGCGTCAGGTCGCTGTCCTCGGACATGCCGTCCAGGCGCTCGACGACGTCGGGGGCGTATCCGCGGGACCCGGTGATGGTGAGCCGGCCCGCGTCGGCGGCGGCCAGGATCAGGCCCTGGGCGCCGAACGCGGGCAGGACCTGGTCGGCGACCAGGTCCATGACGTCCTGTACGCCGACGGCCTCGGCCAGCGCGGCGGCCAGATGGGTGAGCTGGTGGAGGCGGCCGGCCCGGGCCGGTGCGGCGAGGCGCGCGGCCCGGCGGGGCGCCTCGGCCGGAGCCGGCTCGGCGCCGCTGGGCACGATGCGGACGCTGATGCCGCTGGCGTCCGGGTAGAGGTGGAAGTCCAGCCACCGGTCCGGCGGGCGGCACACGGTGAAGGCGACCGGCCGCCGGCTGAGGACGGCCGCGCGGTAGCGGTCCTCGTAGACGGGGTCGTCGAGCCAGCGCAGGGACTGCCACGGCAGGGTGCCCAGCAGCCGGCCGGCGTCCCGGCCCAGCAGCTCGCAGGCTCCTGAGCTGAGGTAGGTGAAACGTCCCGCCAGGTCCACGGCGCAGCTGCCGCCGGGCAGGCGCTCGGCGAAGTCGGCGGCGGCCAGGTCAGGGCTCGCGCCCGGGTGGGCCCGCCCGGCCGGCACGACCCGGGGCGGGGCGTCGCGGTCCGGCGGGACACCGTGTCCGGCGGCCTCCTCGATCAGCCGGGCCAGGCGGCGGCAACTGGCGGTGATGTGCCCGTGTTCCCGTCCGGACATGTGCGGCGGGCGCGGGGCCGGCCACATCAGCAGCAGCGCGCCCCAGGGCCGGACGCCGGTGACGGGCGCGGCGGCCAGCGCCACCGGACAGGGCAGGGCCACCGCGGTACGGGGGTAGGACCTGGCCAGCTGTTCGTGGCCGCCGGCCCACACCAGCCGGTTCTCGCGGACCGCGTCGGCCACCGGGGCGGGAGCGGCCAGCGGGACCCTGGTCCAGGGCTGGGCGAACTCGGCGGGCGCGCCGTACAGCACGTCCAGCCGCAGCAGCGGCTCGCGCGGCGCCAGCAGATACAGCGCGCCCAGGGACGCGCCGATCCCGCGCACGGTCTCCGTGAAGGCGGCGTCCAGCGCGTCGAGGCCGACGGCCGGTCCACGTGTGCTGGTCACCGAGCACCTCCAGCGGCACCGGGGACGATCGATCCGCACCGGAACGGCCTTCGTCCGTCCCGCTCCCGCCGGGCCGCACCACGGGCCCGGCACCCGGTACGGCTCCCACTCAGCGACGCTACCCGCGCGCGGGCCGGTCGGCATGTGGCGGGCCGGGGCGCGCCCGGCCGGCGTCCCACGGTCATGGAACCTTCACCTCCCGCACCCCTTCCCGGGGCGGACCGCGGGCACCCGGTTCGGTGTGCCGGTGCGAAGGGGGCCCGTGGTGATCGTCGTCGCCGTTCTGCTGCTGCCCGTCCTGGGCCTTGTGCTCTACGGGATGGACCGGCTGGAGGACCGGCTGTTCGGCCCGCCCGAACGGCTGCCGGCGGCGCGGCACGGGCGGCACCGGCAGCACGGGCATCTGCGGCTGATCGCCGGCGCGGCGGCGGAACACCGGCGTCGCCGCGCCGACGGCCGGGCCCGGCACTCGGACGCGGCCTGAACGACGGCCGTCTGGTGGCCGCCGTCGGGGGTACTCGCGCGCTTCAGGGACGCCGGGGACCGCGGCGCGGACCCCGGCAAGCGGCGAACGGAACGGAGATGATCACCGTGGCGACCACGAGCACACGGCCGCACTCCGCCGGTGCGGACGGGCACGGACCGGGGCACGGACCGGAACACCGGCCGGGGCAGGAGCCGGTGAGCGAGCTGGTGCAGCGGGCCTCGCAGCAGCTGACCGAGCTGGTGCGCGGCGAACTGAAGCTGGCGCAGGCGGAGATGAAGGAGAAGGGTAAGCGGTACGGCAAGGGCGGGGGCATGTTCGGAGGCGCCGGCCTGGTGGGGTTCCTGATGCTCCAGGCCCTGGTGGCCACCGCGATCGCCGCGCTGGCGGTCCCCCTGCCCGTGTGGGCCGCGGCGCTGATCGTGACCGCGGTGCTCGGCGTGATCGCCGCGGTACTGGCCCTGACCGGCAAGAAGCAGGTCGGCCGGGCGGCGCCGCCCACGCCGCAGCGGACCATCGAGAACATCAAGGCCGATGTGGCCGAGATCAAGGGGAGCGCACACCGATGACCCAGCCGCCGCACGACGGACCGGCCGCGCAGAGCCCCGAGGAACTGCGGCAGCAGGTCGAACGTACCCGCCGGGAACTGGGCGAGACGGTGGAAGCCCTGGCGGCCAGGACGGACGTCAAGGCCCGCGCCCAGGAGAAGGCGAGCCAGGCCAGGACCCAGGCCGCTGCGGTGGCCGGGCAGGCCAGGGAACAGGCGGCCTCGGTCGCCGGGCAGGCACGGACACAGGCGGCCTCGGTCGCCGGGCAGGCGAAGGACAAGGCCGGTGCGGTGGCGCACCGGGTGCGGGACAGGGTGCCCGAGCCGGTCCGGGACAAGGCCGCCCGGGCCACCGGGCAGGCCCGTGCCGCCGCGTCCCGAGCCGGCCGGACGTGGCACGAGAAGGCGCCGGAGCCGGTACGGGAGACGGCCGCCCGGTCGGCCCGGGTGACGCGGGACAACCGCACCCTGCTGCTGGCCGGTACGGGAGCGGTCCTGGTGCTCTGGCTGGCGCTGCGCCGCCGGGGGGACTGACCCCCGCCACGGACCGGCCCGCACCACCGCCCCGCCCGCCCGTCCCGCGCGTCACGGGGGCACCCCGCAGGCGGGGCGGGCCCCGGCCGGCGAAGCACCCGCCGCGGGGAACCGCCCTGTCGGCGCCCGCCGGACCGTACCCGACGCGTCGTGCCCCCTGCCGGGAACCCGGCACCGGTGCACCCGGCCGGCGCGCCCCGCGCACGACGGACCGACCCGCCCACCCGCACCGCGTGGACGTCCCCGGCACCCCGCACGACCTCGGTGAAGACGCCCGGCGGAAGGCCACGCCACCGTGCGGAATAATGCACGTATGCGGATCTCAGCCAGGGCGGACTACGCGGTACGAGCCGCGCTGCAACTCGTCGCGTCGGGGGACGACGGGCCGGTGAAGGCCGAGGCCATCGCCGACGCTCAGGACATCCCGCACAAGTTCCTCGAGGGCATCCTCAGCGACATGCGCCGCGGCGGGCTCGTCGTCAGCCAGCGCGGCGGCAACGGCGGTTACCGGCTGGCCAAGCCGGCCGCGTCCATCTCCATCGCCGACGTCATCCGCGTCGTGGACGGCCCCCTGGTGTCCGTCCGCGGAGTCCGCCCGCCCGAGCTGTCCTACCGGGGCCCCGCCGAGTCGCTGCTGCCGCTGTGGATCGCCCTGCGGTCCAACGTCCGCGAGATCCTCGACGGGGTGACGCTCGCCGATGTCGCCTCGGCCGAACTGCCCGCCGACGTGGCCGCGTTGACCGACACGCCGGGGGCCTGGACCAACCCCTGACCAGTCGGCCCACCCACCCCACATCTCACATCGCGAGACACGGCTGACCATAATATGAACTCCCCCTTGGGGTAGGCGTCGCCTTCTGCCACGATCCCTATCAACCCGGTGGGAAAACTAGGGATCAAGGGGTGAAGACCGTGAGGACGCTCAGCCGCGCAGGCCGATCGCTGCCCCTTCTCACCTCCCGTTTCCTCACCTCCCGTCGGCACATCGACCTCCTCCGCACGTCCAGCGCCGTCTGTCCCAGCGTCTGAGACCCACGACGAGACCGGCCCACCGAGGAACAGGACCGCGCCCGCATCGCCGTCCCGTTCCCGGACGTTCCCCGGGCACGCGCCGCCTCCGCGCGCGTGCCCCCGCAGCTCCGTGCCCACGCACCCTCCGAAAGGACACCTCCGTGTCTGCCGCCAGACCGTTCACCCCCCTGCGCACCCTCGCCGCCCTGGCGGCGCTCCCCCTCCTGCTGACGGCCTGCGGCTACGGCTCCGAATCCACCGACGACGACCAGCGCACGGGCGTCGCGGCGGACGCGGAGAAGCTCTCCGCGGACGAGGTCAGGATCGGCTACTTCCCGAACCTCACCCACGCCACCGCACTCGTCGGCGTCCAGGAGGGCCTGTTCCAGAAGGAACTGGGCGGCACCACGATCAAGGCGTCGACCTTCAACGCCGGCCCGTCCGAGATCGAAGCCCTCAACTCCGGTTCCATAGACATCGGCTGGATCGGCCCCTCCCCCGCCATCAACGGCTACACCAAGGCGGACGGCAAGAACCTGCGCATCATCGGCGGTTCGGCCTCCGGCGGGGTGAAGCTCGTCGTCAACCCGGACAAGATCAAGTCCGAGGACGACCTCAAGGGCAAGAAGATAGCCACCCCGCAGCTCGGCAACACCCAGGACGTCGCCTTCCTCAACTGGATCGCGGAACAGGGCTGGAAGGTCGACGCGCAGAGCGGCAAGGGCGACGTGTCCGTCGTCCGCTCGGACAACAAGGTGACTCCGGACGCCTACAAGTCCGGCTCCATCGACGGCGCCTGGGTACCGGAGCCGACTGCGTCCAAGCTGGTCGCCGACGGGGCGAAGGTGCTGCTGGACGAGTCCGACCTGTGGCCGGACAAGAAGTTCGTGATCACCAACATCATCGTGTCGCAGAAGTTCCTCGAGGAGCACCCGGACGTCGTCGAGGCGGTGCTGCGCGGCTCGGTCGAGACCAACAAGTGGATCAACGCCAACCCCGACGAGGCGAAGGCGTCCGCCAACAAGGCGCTGGAGAAGCTCTCCGGCAAGGCGCTGCCGACCGAGGTCATCGACCCGGCGTGGAAGTCCATCACCTTCCTGGACGACCCGCTGGCCTCGACGCTGGACACCGAGGCCGAGCACGCGGTGAAGGCCGGGCTGCTGGAGCAGCCGAACCTCAAGGGCATCTACGACCTGGCGCCGCTGAACAAGGTCCTCGAGGCCGAGGGCGAGGCCCCGGTCGACGACGCCGGTCTCGGCACCGAGTGACCCCGACCGGGCCCACCGATCCCATGAAGATCCCTGGAGGTGACGACCATGGCCACCGCGACAGCCAAGACCGCCAAGGCCGGTGAGGGCACCGGGGCCGCGGCACACGCCGCCCGTGTCGAGCACGTCTCGAAGTCCTTCCCCGCACCGGGGGCGCCCGGCGGACAGCAGCTCGTCCTGGACGACATCACGCTCGATGTCGCACCCGGTGAGTTCGTCACCCTCCTCGGGGCCTCCGGGTGCGGGAAGTCCACGCTGCTGAACCTCGTCGCGGGCCTGGACCGGCCGTCCGCGGGCTCGATCAGCACGGACGGCAGGCCCGCCCTGATGTTCCAGGAACACGCGCTGTTCCCGTGGCTGACGGCGGGCAAGAACATCGAACTGGCCCTGCGGATGCGGGGCGTGGCCAAACCAGAGCGCCGGCCGGAGGCGGAGCGGCTGCTCGAACTGGTCCGGCTGCACGGCTCGTACGGCAAGCGGGTGCACGAGCTGTCCGGCGGGATGCGGCAGCGCGTCGCGCTGGCCCGGGCCCTGGCCCAGGACAGCAGGCTGCTGCTGATGGACGAGCCGTTCGCGGCGCTCGACGCCATCACCCGGGACGTCCTGCACGACGAACTGACCCGGATCTGGCGGGAGACCGGCCTCTCCGTGCTGTTCGTCACGCACAACGTGCGCGAGGCGGTGCGGCTGGCCCAGCGGGTGGTGCTGCTGTCGTCGCGGCCGGGGCGGATCGCCCGGTCCTGGACGGTCGGCATCCCGCAGCCGCGCCGCCTGGAGGACAGCGCGGTCGCCGAGCTGTCCGCCGAGATCACCGAGGAACTACGAGGGGAGATCCGCCGCCATGGCCGGCACTGACACCGATCCGGGGCACCGGCACGACACGGCGTCGCAGGATCTGGCGGGCCTGGAGGCCGGGCTCGACGCGCTGGACACCGTACAGGTGGGCCGCCCGCCCCTGCGGGAGGTCCTGCTGCGCAAGGTCCTGCCGCCCGTCACCGCCGTCGCCCTCGTCCTGGTCGTCTGGCAGGTACTGGTGTGGGCGCGGGTCGCGCCCGCGTACAAGCTGCCCTCGCCGTCCGCGGTGTGGGGCGAGGTGTCCGAGGCCTGGCTCCAGGGCACCTTGCTGGACTACATCTGGACCTCCGTCTCCCGTGGTCTGCTGGGCTTCCTGCTGGCACTGGTCATCGGCACACCGCTCGGCCTGCTGGTCTCCCGGGTGCGGTTCGTCCGGGCCGCGATCGGGCCGATCCTGTCCGGGCTGCAGTCCCTGCCGTCCGTGGCGTGGGTGCCCCCCGCCGTGATCTGGCTGGGCCTCAACGACAGGATGATGTACGCGGTGATCCTGCTCGGTGCCGTGCCGTCGATCGCCAACGGGCTGGTGGCCGGCGTGGACCAGATCCCGCCGCTGTACCTGCGGGCCGGCCGCACGCTGGGCGCCACGGGGCTGCGCGGCGCGTGGCACATCGTGATGCCGGCCGCGCTGCCCGGCTATCTCGCGGGGCTCAAGCAGGGCTGGGCGTTCTCCTGGCGGTCGCTGATGGCGGCCGAGATCATCGCGTCGTCGCCGGATCTGGGCATCGGGCTGGGGCAGTTGCTGGAGAACGGCCGCAACAACTCCAGCATGTCGCAGGTGTTCCTCGCCATCCTGCTGATCCTGGTGGTGGGCATCGCTGTCGACCTGCTGGTCTTCAGTCCGCTGGAGCGGCGGGTACTGCGCGGCCGGGGGCTGCTGGTCACCCGCTGACCGGCACGGCACACCGGGCACCGGCTGTGCGGGGCGTCACCGCCTCCGTACGGCCGGTGCCCTCACGTGTGCCCGGCTTCGGCCGCCTCCGATCCGCGGCAGTGAACGGGGGCCGCCCCTCCCCCGCCACCGGCCGCCGCTCCGGGGCGGCCGGTGGCGTGCCGCCCGTCAGGCGGGGAGGGCGAACGGGGGGTGTGCCCCGCTGAGGAAGTAGTCCCCGACCTCGCGCAGTCCGTGGGCCACGGGGTGGTAGAGGGTGTGGGTGCGGGCGTTGCGCCAGAAGCGGTCGAAGCCGTGGCGCGAGGAGGCGGCGCCCGGGCCGATGACGTCCAGGGTGCGGGTGGTGATGTCGTGGACGGCGCGCGCGGCGGCGGCTTCGGCGGCGGCGGCCAGTACGGAGATCTCGGCGCACTCGTCGTCGGTGAGGTCCTCGCCGCGGGCCAGCCCGCCGTCGAGTGCGGCCACCGCCTGGTCGGCGAGGGCGGACGCCGCGCGCGCGTCGACGGTGAGTTCGCCGTAGGTGACCAGCACGTGCGGGTCCCGCGCCAGACCGTCCTGCCAGGACGGGAGGCCGACCCCGGGGTGGTCGCCGAGCAGGGAGCGGTCGCCGGCCCGGGTGTACTCGCGGGTCCTGGTGTACTCACGGGCCTCGGCGAGCACGCCTTCGGCGATGCCCAGGCAGAGCTGCGCGGAGACCAGGCGTCCGGTGGCGGCGGCCAGGCCGGCGAACGGCGGCAGCGCCCCCTCGTCGGCGGAGAGCGACCCCAGCACCGCGTCACCCGCGACCGGTACGGCGTCGAACTCCACGCTGCCGCCGCCCGACAGGCGCTGTCCGAACGCGTCCCCGTCGTCCCCGCTCGTCACGCCGGGATGGGCGGGGTCGACGAGGACGGCCAGCGGCTCGCCGGTGTCGGACCGGGCGGCGCGGACGGCCAGCCGGTCGGCGACGCGGGCGCCGCCGACGGTGCCCTGACGGCCGTTCAGCAGGTAGCCGTCGCGGGAGTCCGGGGTGAGTCGCAGGGGCGGCTCGTGGGCGGCGAAGCCGCCGCCCCAGCACCACTGGCCCGCCGCGGACCGGCGGGCGACCCGTTCGGCCAGGTCGGGACCGGCGAAGAAGCGGGCCGTCCAGGACAGGACGTAGTGACCGCCGAGGAGCTGGCCGATGGCTCCGTCGGCCGCGGCGACCTCCCGGACGACGGCGTGGGCCGTGCCCCAGTCCGCGCCTCCCCCGCCGTGCTCGGCGGAGATCAGCAGGGTCAGCAGTCCGGCCTCACGGAGCCGGGCGACCTCGTCGAACGGGGGCTTGCCCGCCTGGTCGCGGGTGATGGCGTCCGTGGCCAGGTCCTCGGCCACCTCGCGGGCGACGCGCAGCCAGTGGGCACGGCCCGGTGCCCCGGCCGGGGCGGGGGCCGTCGGGTCCGCGGCGGGGGCGGTCGTCGTCATGTCCGTTCCCGGTCCCTCGGCGACCGGCGGCCGGACGTCGGACCGGGCTGGGGCAGTGCCACTGCCGTTCCTCCTCGGGACGGTCCTCACGACGCGGAGCCGGAACACCGCGGCCGGGCCGGGGTGTACTTGTAGCCCACCCGCCTGACGGTGACGATCCGGTGCCGGTGGGCGCGGCCGAGCTTGGCCCGCACCCGGGCGATGTGCACGTCGACGGTGCGGCCGTCGCCGATGTGGCCGTACCCCCATACGCTGCCGATGAGCGACTCGCGGGAGAGCACCTGGTCGGGGTGGGCGACGAGGTGGGCGAGCAGTTCGAACTCCAGGTAGGTCAGGTTCAGTACGCGTCCGCCGATCCGCGCGACGCGTCGTACGGCGTCGATCCGGATGCCGTTCTCCTCCTCGGCCGTGCCGCGCTCGGCGGGGGCCGCCGGCGCGGGGGCGAGGGGGTGGATGACCGGCCGCGGCCCGTCCGGGACGAACAGCCGGGCCGGGTCGGTGCCTTCCGGGACGAACACGACGTAGCCGACGAGCGGCTCGGCGGCCCCCGCCCCCGGGTCGCCGGGCGGTTGTCCGGGCACCAGCCGCAGATGGCGGGGGCCGGGGTCGGCGGGTCCGGGTGACGGGGTGTCGGACGGCAGGGGGGTGGTCATGACGGGCTCCTTGACAGGGGCGCCGGGCGGCCGGGCAGCGGCCGGGAGGAGGCGAGTCGAGAACAGGAGGGGGGTGGAGCGGGGTGACGTGGCGCCGCGCGTCGGCGCGTCCGTGCGTCAGAGGTCGCCCTGCGGACGACGGCAGACCGCGCTGGCGACGCGACAGAAGTCGACATGCCGACGGCGAACGAGCGGCTGCTGCGTGCTGCACATGTGTTCCATCCTGCGCACCCCGACCACCCCCGGTCAACAGTTTCCTATAAATCCGGTAGGGATAATAGAGAAAAGACCGCGGCGGTGCCGTGCCGCGGGCTATTCGTCGGTCTTCGGCAGGCCGGGCGGGTTGATCTCCGACTTCTCGACGGCTTCGTCGGACAGGCCCCAGCGGGCGAGCACCTTGCCGTAGGTGCCGTTGCGGATGACCTCGTTCAGCGCGTCGGCGAGCGGTTCGACGAGCCCGCTGTCCTTCTTCGTGGTGGCCGCGATGAGGCCCTGCAGCGTGTCGCCGGCTCCGGAGTACGTGCCGACGACCTCCGTCTGCCCACTGGTGGCCGCGTGGTAGGCGGCGGTCGGGTTGGGGCCGAGGTAGAGGTCGATGCGGCCGGAGCGCAGCGCGAGGTAGGTGTCGCTGTCGTTCTGGTAGTACTTGATGTCGACCGGCTTCCGGCCGGCCTTCTCGTTCTCCTTCGACCACTCGATGAGCAGCTTCTCCTGGTTGGTGCCGCTGCTCACGGCGACCGTCAGCCCGGCCACGTCCTCGGGCCCGTCGACCTCGAGGCCGCTGCCCTTCTTCGCCTCGAAGCCGAGGTTGTCCTCGCGGTAGGTGGCGAAGTCGTACTTCTCCTTGCGTTCCTCGGTGACGGTGATGTTGCTGAAGCCCACGTCGTACTTGCCGCTGTCGAGGCCGACGAAGATGTTCTCCCAGGAGACCGGGGTGATGCGGACCTTCAGGCCGAGGACGTCGGCGACCAGGTGGACGAGGTCGGTCTCGACGCCGATGACGGTCTTGTTGTCGGTGGCGTAGAAGTTCAGCGGGGCGGCGGAGGTGGAGGAGGCGACGGTCTCCAGGGTGCCTCTCTCGCGCACCTCGGCGGGGAGCCGGGCGGCTATGGAGTCGACCTTCGCCGTGGTGACGCGTCGCTGATCGGCACTCAGGTTGATCTTCGTCTTGGCGCCCGAGGCACCGGCGACCTCGGCGGTGGAGCCGTCGGAGGGGTCGGAGCAGCCGGTGAGGACCAGGGCCGAGGCGAGTGTGACCGTGAGGGCGGCGGTGGTGGTGCGGGCGAGGACGGGCACGGCGGGTCTCCTGAAGGGGGAAGAGGAAGGCGGTCAGAGGACTTTGGCGAGGAAGGCGCGGGTGCGTTCGTGGCGCGGGTCGTCCAGGACGGCCGCGGGCGGGCCCTGTTCCACGACCACGCCGCCGTCCATGAACACCACGGTGTCGGCGACCTCGCGGGCGAAGCCGATCTCATGGGTGACGACGATCATGGTGGTGCCGGTGCCCGCCAGGTCCTTGATGACGTCGAGGACCTCACCGACCAGTTCGGGGTCGAGCGCGGAGGTGGGTTCGTCGAAGAGCAGCACCTTCGGTTCCAGGGCGAGCGCGCGGGCGATGGCGACGCGCTGCTGCTGGCCGCCGGAGAGCTGGCGCGGGTAAACACCGGCCTTGTCGGCGAGTCCTACGCGGTCCAGCAGCCGGTGTGCCGTCTCCTCCGCCTCCGCGCGCGGGCGGCGCAGCGCGGAGACGGGGGCCTCGACCAGGTTCTCCAGGACGGTCAGGTGCGGGAAGAGGTTGAAGTCCTGGAAGACGAACCCGATGTGGGTGCGCTGCTTGAGGACGTCCTTCTCCTTCAGCTCGTGCAGCGTGTCACCGGAGCGGCGGTAGCCGATGAGTTCGCCGTCGATGCCGATCCAGCCCCGGTCGACCTTCTCCAGGTGGTTGATGGTCCGCAGCAGCGTGGACTTGCCGGAGCCGGAGGGCCCGAGGATCACGGTGACCTGCCCGGCACGCACCTGGAGGTCGACGCCGCGCAGCACGTGCAGGGGCCCGAAACTCTTGTGGACGCCGCGGACGTCCACCATGAAGTCGCTCATCGGTTCCCTCCCGGGATCTTCAGCGGTACGACGGGCAGTTCGCGCCGGGCGGCCGCCGCGCGCAGGGAGCGGGCGGTGTGCCGGAGGCGCTGGAGCGGTGTGGGGGGCGGGGTGCGGTCGGCGCCGCGGGCGAAGCGGCGTTCGACGTAGTACTGGAGGACCGACAGCAGGGAGGTCAGCACCACGTACCAGGCGGTGGCCACGAGCAGCAGTGGGATCACCCGGCCGTTGCGGCCGTAGACGACCTGGACCTGGTAGAACAGCTCGCCGATGGCCATCACGTAGACCACCGAGGTGCCCTTGAGCAGGCCGATGATCTCGTTGCCGGCCGTGGGCAGGATGGCGCGCATGGCCTGGGGCAGCACGATCCGGCGGATCTGCCGCAGCCGCGGGATGCCCAGGGCCGCGGCGGCCTCCGACTGGCCCGGGTCGACCGAGATGACGCCGCCGCGGACGATCTCGGCGGCGTAGGCGGCCTGGTGCAGGGACAGTCCGATGACCGCGGCGCCGATCGTGCCGATGAGGCTGTCGCTGTCGACCGACCAGAACACCGGTCCGAAGGGGATGCCGACGCCCAGGCTCTCGTACAGGGCGCTCAGGTTGAACCAGAACACGAGCTGGACGATCATCGGGATGGACCGGAAGATCCAGATGTAGGTCCAGGCCACGGTCTGGAGCAGCGGGCTGCGCGACAGCCGCATGAACGCCAGGACGGTGCCCAGGAGGAAGCCGAGCACGGTGGCGTACGCGGTGAGCTGGAGGGTGACCCACACCGCCTGGACGATGGTCTCGGACAGCACGTAGTCGCCGAAGACCTGCCATTCCCATACGGGATTGGTGGCCAGGCCGTGCCCGAACTGGGCCACCAGCACGGCCACGACGGCGGCAGCCGCCCACCGGGCGTAGTGGCGGGCGGGGACGACCTTGAGGGACGCCGGGTCGCCGGGGGCCGGCGGTGCCTCGGGGCCGGCGCCGGGTACGGCCGCGCCGGGCGGTGCGGCGGTGGGGTCGCCGGCGGAGTCGGTGGTGAGTCGCATGGCGGGGTTCCTGCTCGGTTCAGGTGTGCTCGGGCGGGTTGATCCGCGACACGTCGATCGCGGAGGCGGAGGTGCCCCACTTCTCGAGGATGCGGGCGTACGTGCCGTCGTCGATCAGTTCGTTGACGGCGGCCTGGAACGCCTTGGTGAGCGGGGAGCCCTTCTTGAAGGCGAAGCCGACGTCGAGGCGGTGGTACTCCCCGATGAAGGCGGTCTGCGCGGCGGGCTGCGCGGCCTGGTGGCGCAGTCCGTTGATGGTCGACATGATCACGTCGATCCGGCCCTGCTGGAGCGCGGTGAGGGTGGCACCGTTCTCCGAGTACACCTTGACGTCGTAGGGCTCCTTCCCGGCCGCGGCGCACACGCCCTTGCGCGCGGTGAGGGTGGACTCGAACGTGGTGCCGGCGTTGGTGCCGATGGTCAGGCCGCACAGCTGGGTGAGGTCGGTGACCTTCTTCTTCAGGGCGGTGCTGCCCTTCTTCACGGCGAAGCCCTGGCCGTCGTCGATGTACGTGACGAAGTCGATGGTCTTCAGGCGCTCGCCGGTGACGCCGAAGTTGCCGGTGCCCACGTCGTACTTGCCGCTTTCGAGGGCGGGCAGGATCGTCTCGAACGAGGCGTCCTGGCGCCGTATCTCGATGCCGAGGACCTTGGCGACGGCGTCGGTGAGGTCGATGTCCTGGCCCTCGGGTGCCTGGTCGGAACCGTTCGGGTAGTAGGCGGAGGGCGGCGCTCCGACCGAACTGCCCACCCGTAGCGTGCCCGCCTCGCGGACCTCGGCGGGCAGCAGGGCGGCGGCCGACTCCACCTTGCGGACTGCGGCGACCGGGTCGTCGGTCGGCGCGGGGGACTGGGCGCCCGCCGGAGCGGTGGCGCCGGTGCCGCCGGAGCCGCAGGCGGTCAGCGCCAGCAGGGGCAGCAGGGCGACGGCGACGAGGTGGCGCGGGCGGGCCCTGGCCGCGGTGGGGTTCACTGGTCGGTCTCCTTCGGGTGGTTCTCGGGCTGCGCGGGGCGCGTCCGTGCCGTGCTCGGGCGGTTGTCGGGCCGTATGCCGCTCAGGTGGTTGTCCGGCCGTCCGCCGCTCAGGTGCTTCTCGAACGGCAGCGGCCCGATGGTCTCCGGGTCGGCCGCGGTGTCGAACAGCGGTGTGTAGCCGGTGGCCAGGTACAGGCCGCGGGCCTCGGGCTGGCGCGGACCGGTGGTCAGGTAGATCCGCCGGTAACCGCGGGCGCGCGCCTCGCGTTCCAGTTCGGCGACGACCCGGCGGGCCAGCCCGCGCCGGCGGTGCGCGGAGTGGGTCCAGATGCGTTTCAGTTCGGCGGTGTCGTCGTCGTACCGGCGGAAGGCACCGCCCGCCACGGACGTCCCGTCCTCCAGCAGGAGCAGCAGGATGCCTCCGTGCGCCGCGGTGAACTCCTCGTCGGGGTAGCGGGCCAGCTCGGCGTGCGCGTCCTTCCCGTAGCGTGCGGAGTACTCGTCGCCGAGTTCGCGCAGCAGGGGGCGGACCCTGGGGTCGGACACCGCCGCCTGGGTCACCGTCAGTCCGGTGACGGGCCGGGCGACGGACGTCATCCGCGCACCGCCGACAGGGTCTGGGGGGTGCGGCCGGTCCGCTCGTCACGCTGGGCGTGGCGCTCGGCGTCGCGCTTGGCGACCTCCTCGCGGACGATCGGGATCACGTACCGGCCGAAGTCGATCGCGTCGTCGAGCAGGTCGTAGCCGCGGGCGGAGAGGATGTCCACGCCGAGGTCGTAGTAGTCGAGGAGTGCCTGGGCGACCGTCTCCGGGGTGCCGACCAGTGCGTTGGAGTTGCCCGCGCCACCGGTGGCGGCGGCGGTCGGGGTCCACAGGGCGCGGTCGTAGCGCTCCCCCGCCTCGGCGATGGCGATCAGCCGCTGGGAGCCGGTGTTCTGAGGTTCCGCCGCCCGCGCGGCGTCGCGGTGGTGGCGTACCACGCCCGACCCGCGCCGCCGGCGGATGGCGCCGACCGTGCGGTGCGCCTTCTCCCAGGCCAGCTCCTCCGTCGGGGCGATGATCGGGCGGAAGGCGACCTGGATGCGCGGGACGTCCGTGCGGCCGGCGGCCCGCGCGGCGGCCTTGACGTTCTCGATCTGCTCGGCGGTCCGTGCCAGCGGCTCGCCCCACAGGCAGTAGATGTCGGCCTCGGCGCCGCCCGCGGCGTACGCGGCGGGTGACGAACCGCCGAACGAGACGTTCGGCCGGGGCTGTTGCACCGGGAAGACGTCGCTGACGAAGTCGTGGAAGCGGTAGTGCTCGCCCTCGTGGTCGAAGGGCTCGTGCGTCGTCCAGATCTTCTTGACGATCCGGATGTACTCCCGGGTGCGGGCGTAGCGCTCGTCCTTGGTGAGGGTGTCGCCTTCGCGGCCCTGCTCGCGGTCGTTGCCGCCGGTGATGAAGTGGACGGTCAGCCGTCCCTCGCTGATCCGGTCGAGGGTGGCGAAGGTCTTCGCGGCGAAGGTGGGGTAGGAGACGTTGGGCCGGTGGGCCAGCAGGAGCTGGAGGCGGTCCAGGCGGCCGGCGACGTAGGCGGCGGCCGGGGCGGGGTCCGGTGATCCGGAGCCGTAGGCGAACAGCACCCGGTCCCAGCCGTGGTCCTCGTGGGCCCGGGCGAGCCGGAGCGTGTACTCCTTGTCGAAGGCGGCGCCGGAGCGAGGAGTGGTCTCCGAGCCGTCGTTGGTGGCGGCTATGCCGAGAAATTCCACGGGCATGGCAAGGGCCTTTCGGGCAGGGCGGCAGGGGTCGCCGGCCGCACGCGTACGGGCTCGGCGACCGCCGGCGGCCGCAGAACATGAGGGTGTGTCAGGACCGCGCCGCGGTGTCCGGTGCGGTCCTGGAAGACGTGATGACGCCGAGTGGCGGGAAGGAACGGGAGGCGGCGGCGCGGACGAGCGCGAAGGAGGACTCGGCCCGCAACGGGATCAGGGGATCACCGGATCAAGAGATCACGGAATCAGGAGATCGCGGGATCGAAGGATCACGGGATCGAGGGATCGCCGAGGGAGGGAAGGGCCGGCCGGGCGGTCCGCCGCGGAGTCAGCCGCGACACGCTGCGGACCACACCCGACCGAAGTCGATGTGGTCACGCGAGACCAAGCGCTGCTGGGCGTCCATGCGACTAATTGAGCAGGACATCACGCGGCTCGTCAAGCGGCGACCGCATACCGGTACCGCCCTCCCGGCGCGCGGCACCGCCCCGCCGAGGCCCTGTTGACACGGCGAGGCCATGGGCACATACGATCGACACGGATCGGCTCCGCCCCGTGCGGTGCCCTCCGGCCGCGTTGAGGGACGCGGCAAGTGTGATGACGCCGGCCTCCCGGCCGCACCGTGCCCCGCCGCCGGTGCCGCCGGGTGGTCACCGACGCTTGCGCATCCCTCCCCCGGAGAGCCCCGATGGCCACACGTTCCGACGTCACCACTCCCTCCACCGTCACCGCCGGCCCTGTCGGCACACCCGACGCGTCCGACTCGTCCGGCGCACCCGGCGCACCCGGCGCACCCGGTGCGGACCTGCCCCGTATCGTGCCGCGCCGCCACACCGGCCGCTGGCTGGCCGCGGCCGGCGCGCTGCTGGTCTTCGCGATGGTCCTCGACTCGGTCGTCCGCAACGACGCGTTCCAGTGGGATGTCGTCGGCCGGTACTTCACCACCGGCGCGGTCCTCGACGGACTGCTGCTCACCCTCTGGCTGACCGCCGCGGTGATGGTGCTCGGCTTCCTGCTGGGTACGCCGCTGGCCGTGATGCGGCTCTCGGTCAACCCGGTGCTGCGGACCCTGAGCTGGGGCTTCGTGTGGATCTTCCGGTCCACGCCGCTGCTGGTGCAGCTGCTGTTCTGGTTCAACATCGGCGCCCTGTATCCGACCCTCGGGCTCGGCATCCCCTTCGGTCCGGAGTTCGTCACCGTCAAGACGGTCGACCTGTTCGGGCCCACCCTCACCGCGGTGGTCGGCCTCACCCTGCACGAGGCCGCGTACGCCGCCGAGGTGGTGCGCGGCGGCATCCTGTCGGTGGACGCCGGACAGACCGAGGCCGCCCAGGCGCTCGGGCTGAGCAAGCGCCGTACGCTGCGCCGGATCGTGATCCCGCAGGCGATGCGCTCCATCGTGCCGACCGCCGGCAACATGCTGATCGGCACGCTGAAGGGCACCAGCATCGTCAGTGTGCTGGCCGTGCACGACCTGCTGTACTCGGTGCAGCTGGTCTACAACCAGACCTACCAGGTGATCCCGCTGCTGCTGGTGGCCACCCTGTGGTACATCGCGGTCACCACGGTGCTCGGCGTCGGCCAGTTCTATGTGGAACGGCACTACGCGCGCGGCACCTCCCGCGCCCTGCCGCCCACCCCGGTGCGGCGGCTGCGGGAGTGGCTGGGCGCCGTCCGCCTCCGGCTGAGTGCCGCGACGGCCGCCGACGTCCGGCCCGTGACCGGCGGTGACCAGTGAGCGCCACCGCCTCCGCCGCCGTACTGGCCGTCGTCGGTGCCGGGCCGCGGGCCACCGGTCTGCTGGAGCGCCTGGCCGCCAACTCCGGTGAACTCTGGTCCGGTGAGAGGGAGTTGCGCATCCATCTGATCGATCCGCACCCGCCGGGTCCGGGCCGGGTCTGGCGGCACGAGCAGTCGCCGCTGCTGCGGATGAACTCCATGGCCGAGGACGTGACCATGTTCACCGACGAGTCCTCCGTCATCGACGGACCGGTGCGGCCCGGGCCCTCGCTCGCCGAGTGGGCCGCCCAGTTCTCCGGCGACGGCCCCCGGTACGCGCCCTACGCCGAACCCGCCGACCCGGAGGTGCTCGGCGAACTCCGCGCGCTCGCGCCCACCGACTTCCCCACCCGGCGTGCCCAGAGCGCCTATCTGGACTGGGTGTTCCGCGCGGCGCTGGCCGCGCTGCCGCCGTCCGTCACCGTCACCTGGCACCGTGCCACCGCGACCGCTGTCTCCGGTCCCCCGGACGGTCCGCAGCGGGTGCACCTCGCCGGGAGCGACACACCGCTCACGGCCGACCTGGTGGTGCTCGCCCAGGGCCACCTGGACGCCGCGCCCACCGCCGAGCACCGTGCCCTGGCCGCCTTCGCCCGCCGCCACGGCCGCTTCCACCTGCCGCCCGCCTTCTCCGCCGACGCCGACCTCTCGGCGCTGCGACCCGGTGAACACGTCGTGCTGCGCGGCTTCGGACTGGCCTTCGTCGACCTGGCCGTGCTGCTCACCGAGGGCCGCGGCGGCAGGTACCGCACCGAGCCGGACGGGACGCTCACCTATCTGCCGTCCGGCCGTGAGCCGGTCCTGCACGTGGGGTCGCGGCGCGGTGTGCCGTACCACTCCAAGACCGGCTACCGGCTCCGGGGTCCCCGCCCGCCGCTGCCGCGCCACTTCGGGCCGGAGGCGGTCGACGCGCTGCTCGCCGGGGGACGGCCGCTGGACCTGCGGCGCGACGTGTGGCCCCTGATGGCCAAGGAGATCGGGTTCGGCCACTACCACGAGCTGTTCCACGCCCATCCCGGGCGCACCACCGGGACCTGGTCCGCGTTCTCCGCCGCCTACGACCGTCTCGACTGGTACTCCGGTGACATGGCCGCCCTCGTCGCCGCGTCGGTTCCCGATCCGGCGGACCGGCTCGACTTCGAGGCCCTGGACCGGCCGTTGACCGGCGTCACCTTCGCCACCCCGGAGGCCTTCCAGGAACACCTGCGCGATTACATCGTCCGGGACGTCGCCCGCCGCGAGGACCCGGAGCACAGCGCGGACCTGGGCGCGTTCCTCGCCCTGCTCTCCGTCTACGGCCACCTGCCCCGGCTGGTGTCGTCGGGACGCCTGACAGCCCGCTCCGTGGCGGACGGGGTGGACGGCTGGTGGCACGGCTTCTTCAGCTTCCTCGCCTCCGGCCCGCCCGGGTTCCGGCTGCGCCAGCTGCACGCCCTGTCCCGGACCGGGATCGTCCGTTTCACCGGCGCGGACCTCGCGATCGGCACGGACGAGGCCACCGGCACCTTCACCGCCACCAGCCCCACGGTGCCCGGACACACCGTGCACGCGACCGCCCTGATCGAGGCGTATCTGCCCCGTCACGCACTCGACCGCACCGAGGACCCGCTGCTGCGGCGCCTGTACCGGGCCGGGGAGATAGCCGAGGAGGTCGTCACCGACCCCTCGCACACCCACCGCTCCGGACTGCTCACCGTCTCCCCCGCCGACGCCCATGTACTCGACCCGCTCCTCGGCGGCCCTCACCCGCGCCGGATCGCCCTCGGTGCTCCCACCGACAGCCGCGCCGTCGCCGCCTTCGCCCGGCCCCGCACCGACGCCCCGGCCTTCCGCCAGAACGACGCCGTGGCCCGCGCCGTGCTGCGTGCCCTGAGCACACGGAACGGCTCCCTGCCCACGGCCGGCTCTCCCGCTCCCGTCCGGGGCGCGTCCGAACCCTCCCTGGTCTCCGACGTCCGCGCACCCCGGGAGAAGACACCCCGCGCACACTCCTGAGGCACCTCCTTCGCGGACACCGGCCGCCACACCCAGAGGTACCTGTCCGACCCGGTCGTACGGCATCCCGCACTCATCGTCTGATGGTGTGTCAGACACTCTCGTCCGAGCGGAAATCGACCCGAGAGGAACAAGTGGCACTAGTTGTACGTAGTATCTCCACCTCAGGGCATACGCAGCAGTCGAGGCCCGCGCGGGTGTCACGCGTGGCCGTGAGGGCGGCCCTCCGTCCGTCGGCACCCGGCTGCTGCCCGCCGGCAGCAACGACCGTCAGCATCAAGGAGAGTGACCGACCATGTCGGAGACAGCGTCCACCGCCACCGAACTCGCCTCGCAGTACGCCGCGCAGGTGACCGGCGATCTCGAGCGCAACGCCAAGGAGCAGGAGCGGCTCAGCTCGGAGATCACCACCTTGCAGGAGCAACTCGCCGCGTTGCAGCGTGACCACAGTGTGCTGGTCAACATCCAGCAGGCACTGGGCTCGACGCGGGCCCCGGTCGGGGAGGCGGTCGCGTCCGACACCGCGGCCGTGCCGTCGCCGCGCAAGAAGTCGGCGCCCGCCGAGGGCGCCGGCGGCAAGCGGAGTCGGGCGAAGAAGGCCGCTCCGCAGCAGCGCAAGGCGGAGAAGAAGGCCCCGTCGGCCGGTGCCGGCAAGTCCGCGGCCGAGCCGGCTGCCAAGACCGCCGCCAAGACGGCCGCCAGGACCGGTGCCAGGGCCTCGGCGAAGACCGCGGTGAAGAAGCCGGCCGCACCGACGCTGGGCGAGCTGATCCTCGGCGTGCTGGCCGAGCAGGCGGAGCCGCGTTCCGCCGCGGAGGTGGCCACCGCGCTGGGTGAGGCCCACACCGACCGGACGGTCAAGACCACGGTCGTGCGCAACACCCTGGAGAACCTGGTGGCCAGGAACCAGGTGCAGCGCACCAAGCAGGGCTCCTCCGTCTTCTACACCGTGTCCGAGACCACTCCGGTCGCGGCGCCGGCGGAGGAGGCGCCGTCCGAGAAGGCCGAGTAGCGGTTGCCGCGGGCCGACCGGTGACTCCCGGAGGCCGGGCAGTGGTCCACGCGTCAGCACCGGTGACACGGACCGCCGTTGTGCGGTGGTCGTGGCGACGCACCGGCGGCGGGATCAGCGCGGCCGGTCCCGTGTGGCCGGACGGGCTCACCCGGGTCCCCGGCGGGACGAGACGGCAGTGGCGCCGGCCGCCCGTGGGAGGTCGGCCTGCCGCTCCACCGGCCGGGCGCGGGCGGTGTCGCCGACCCGCTCCGCTCCCGTCGGCACAGTCACACGCAGGCACGGTGGTGATGTCCCCGGAGAAGCCCCGTCGCACGACGAGGCCGGCGGCGGCACGTCACCGCTCATAGCCGCAGCGCACCCCCGTACCGTCCCGTCGGGGCTCTCGCCGGCGTCCGGCTCGCGGGTTCAGCGCGGACAGGGCCGCGTGCGCCGCGGAGGTGACGCCGCTGACGGCTCGCCACACCACGGGGACAGGCCGGTCACCGTCGCTCCGGGCCCGTCCGGCGTCGTCGGCCGGCGGGGTCTCCAGCATGCGTAAGCAGTCCGGGCAGGGAGCCAGGTCGTCGTCCAGCCAGTAGGCGCCGTTCAGTGCCGCGTAGGGGGTCTCCATACCTGGAGAACGCGCGGCGCCCGGGCGGGCAACCCACCGCCGCCGGCTCGAAACCGGACCGCAACAACGGATATCCACCGGGCACGTGCGGTTCTGGTCCGCCGGTACGCCGCCGGCCGGTCCCCGGGCCCCGTCACACCCCGGTCCCCGGGCCCCGTCACACCCCGGTCCCCGCCGTCTGCGTCCCGTCGTCGTCGGGCACCCAGCGCAGCACGTCGCCGGGCTGGCAGCCGAGGGTGCGGCAGATGGCGTCGAGCGTCGTGAACCGCACCGCCTTGGCCCGTCCGTTCTTCAGTACGGCGACGTTGGCGGGGGTGATGCCGACGGCGTCGGCGAACGCACCGACCGACATCCCCCGCCGCGCGAGCAGGACGTCGAGGTCGACGACGATCGCCATCAGACGACCTCGGCCATTTCGGCCCGCAGCACCGTCGCCTTGCGCAGCAGACCCCGCATGATCACCATGAGCATCGCGAACGCCGCGCCCCCGGCCACGCAGACGGTCGCGGCGGCGAGCACGCTCTCGATCTCCATGCCGTCGTCGGGCGAGGGAATGTCGGCCAGGAGCAGGTGGCCGGTGATTCCGAGCGCCAGCAGGGTCGCCACGACCGCGGTGCCGATGATGATGTCGACCCAGCGGAAGGCCCGCTCGGTGAAGATCACATCGCGTTCGACCATGTCGAGCAGCATCCACATGGCGGCGAGGACGACCTGGACGCAGGCGACACCGGCGATCGCGACGGCGGCGTAGGGCGCGGCGAACGGGGCGTAGGCCGGGAACCGGTCGACCTCGTCGGCCGCCGTGGTGGGGATGACCACGATCTGTCCGAAGAGACCGAGCATGATCGACGCTGCGATGCCGACACGCAGAACGGTGATGAGGAAGCGAGACATGTATCGATTTTCGATGGGTATCGATCGAAAGTCAATCGGTTGCGACGGTCAGTTCAGGGTGCGGACGTACACGTCGCCGCCCTGACCGGCCCTGCCCGGTGCCAGGGCTCCGTCCTCCGAGGTGAAGGCGACGGTGCGGCCCCGGGCGTCCACCGGGCGGCTGCTGGTCGTGGCGGCGGCCGGCGTGCCGTCCGGGGCCCGGCTGACGAGCGCGGTGCGCCCGGTGCGCAGGTCGGTCCGGTAGAGGTGGGTGACACCGTGGACGGAGCCGCGTGGCGTGAAGCCGAACACCACGTACCGTCCGTCGCCGCTCAGCGACGGGTCGGTGGCGAAGCCCGGCGGGGCCGGCGTGTCCAGGCGCCGGATCTTCCCGGTGCGCAGGCCGGTGACGAAGACGTCGTCGCCTTCGCCGTTGGGGTCCTCGCCGGGCACCAGGTCGGTCGCCCACGAGGCGAAGGCGGCGGTCCGGCCGTCGCCGCTGATCGCCGGGTGTCCGGAGCGCGCGGTGGTGGTCGAACCGTCCACCGCCACGTCCAGCCGCCGCTCCGCGCCGCTGCGCAGATCCCGCAGGAAGACCCGGTCCGGCGGGTACTTGACGGGCGCGGGGACGCTCTCCCAGTAGACGAGCCGGCGGCCGTCGTCGCTGAGGTGGGCCTCGCCGGCCCAGGCGGACTCCAGGACCGTGAGGCCGCCGTCGGCGAGGTCGCGTACGGCGGTGCGGTGGCCGGGGCGGCCGGTTCCGGTCTGCCGCGCGGTGAAGGAGACGTACCGCCCGTTCGCGCTGACGGAGGCCCCCGTCAGGACGCCACCGGCCGGGTACAGGTCCTCGTCGCCGCCGACCCGGTCGGTCCGTCCGGTCCTCAGGTCGCGGCGGACGTACCCGGTGCGTTCCTCGCCCGCGACGGCACCCCGGGAGACGAAGACGACGTACCGGCCGGTGGCGCTGATCACCGGGGTGTGACCGCCGTACGGTATCTGCGCGCCGTCCGCGGTGAGGCTGACCCGGGTGGTGCGTCCGGTCCGCAGGTCGTGGCGGAAGACGTCCGCCGACGCGTTGGTGTCGTCGGGCACGAGGTTGTCGGCGGACGACTGGAAGACGACATAGCGGCCGTCCGCGCTGACCGACGCCTGCCCGGAGGGGCCGTCGGCGCCCTCCGTGACGCGCCGCAGGGACGGGGCGCCGGGGCCCTGCTGCCGGTCCGGCGCCGCCAGGGCGCTCGCGGGCGCCAGGAGCGTCGCGGCGCACGCCGACGCGACGGCCGCGGAGAGCACGAGTCTGACCGTGTCACGCATGAGTTCCCCCTGATCGGTCCGTGCCCGGCCCCCACCGGACACCCGCCCGATCCAAACCCACCCTCCGCCGCCTGACAATCCGTTCTTCTTCGTACAACCGGGCGGCGAGATCAGCGGTCCGTGCGCGCGCCGGCCGCCCTTCGCGGTACGGGGACCGCGCGAGGGGGCCGGGCGGCCGACGTCAGCGGACGGGCGGGCCGTGGCGTTTGTGACGCGGCGCGCGCCGGTCGGTGTTCTGATGGACCAGGAGAAGGGCGAGCAGCAGCGGCCCCGCGGTGCACAGCGTGAAGAGCATGAGTCACCTCTCGCTCGGCTGACCTGACTGAGGAGTACCCGCGTTCCCCGTACACCAATGGTGTGAACCCGGCTGTCACTCTCCCGTGTCCCCTTCACCGCACACCCGCACGACGGTGTTCGACGCGAGATCTTCCGGGCATGTGCGGGCCGTGACCGGGCAGATGAACCATCCGCGACGGCAGGGCACCACGACCGCGGAGGGAGCGGACCATGGACGGCAACACTTTGGAGTTGGGAGACCTGCTCGCCGACGCCGAGGAGGCCTCGCCGGTGGAATCGGTCGACGTCGTCGCGCGCAACCTCCAGAAGCGGTTCGCGGCGGCCAGCGTCTCCTTCCTCTTCCTGGATCTGATCGAGGAGGAGCTGGTACGGCTCACCACCGCCGACGGCGTACGGGACGGGCACGAGGCGACCCGCATCGCGCTGCGCGACAGCGTCTACGAGAAGGTGCTGCGGTCGCAGCGCCGGCGCGTCGAACCGGACGGTGACGGAACCCACCGGGTGATCTCACCGGTCACCAACCGCGGGGACTGCGTGGGTGTCCTGGAGGTGACCCTTCCGCACGACGACCCGTCGGTCCTGCGCAAGGTCGACCAGGCGGCCCACGCCCTGGCCTACATCATCGTCACCGACCGGCGCTTCACCGACCTCTACCACTGGGGCCGGCGCACCACACCGACCAGTCTGGCCGCCGAGATCCAGCACCAGTTGCTGCCGTCCGCCTCGGCCTGCGAGGCCGCGCAGTTCTCCATCGCGGGCGGTCTGGTGCCGGCCGACAACATCGGGGGCGACACCTACGACTTCGCGTTGGACCGGGACGTGCTGCATCTGTCCATCACCGACGCGATGGGCCACGACACCGACTCGGCGCTGCTGGCCACCCTGCTTCTCGGGGCGCTGCGCGGCGCCCGCCGCACCGGATGCGGCATCGCGGAGCAGGCCAGACGCGCACACCACGCCCTGCTCCACCACAACCGGGGCCTGGCCACCGGTCAGTTGCTGTGCGTCCAGCTCAGCACCGGCGCCGTCCAGCTGATCAACGCCGGCCATCCGCGTCCCCTGCTGCTGCGCGACGGCAGCGTACGGGAGCTCATGCTCACCGCGAACCTGCCCTTCGGTGTCGCCTCCCCCGTGCCCCACCAGGTCCAGTACCTGGAGCTGCGCCCCGGTGACCGGCTGGTGCTGCTCACCGACGGCATGCAGGAGCGCGGCGCGTCCGGGGTCGATCTGCCCGCCCTGCTCCGCGACTCCCGTGCCCTCCACCCCAGGGAGGTGGTCCGCATCCTGGTCAACGCCGTCCAGGACGCCTGCCGGGGCCGGCTGCGGGACGACGCCACCGTCCTGTGCCTGGACTGGTACGGCGACCGGAGCCCGCGGCTCCCGTAGGACGCCGGCGCGGTGAGCGCGTTCAGCGCAGCGCGATGCGGGCGGTGACCCGCTTGCCGGTCGGCTCGCGCCGGACGTCGAGGTGCTGGCTCAGCGCCGCGACGATCTCCAGGCCGTGCTGCCCCACCCGGCCGGGGTCGGCCGGCCGCGGTACCGGCAGGGCCGTCTCGCCGTCCCGCACGGTCACCGACATCATGCCGTCGGCGACGGACAGGGACAGCCGCACCGGGCCCGATCCGTACTTGACCGCGTTGGTGACCAGTTCGCTGACCACCAGCTGCGCCGCCTCCACGACCCGCTCCGGCCACGGCTCGGCCCGTTCGTCCCGTGACGCGGCCAGATAGCGGACCGCGACACGGCGCGCGTCCGCGACGCGGAACGTGCCGGGCTCGAACGTCACCGAAAGCCCGCGCGCACCGCCCCCGGACGGCGTCCCCGCGCCGGCCACGCCGTCCGTTCCGACCTCACCCATGCCGCCACCGCCGTCCGACTCCCCCGTGGAACGCGGGACGCCGCCGTCGTCCCGCGCGACCAGAACACTTGTCGCCCCTACGATAGTTCCCGCCGGGTCCCGGCACGCTCCGCGAACCCCTCCGTACGGCAACGGGCGACCGGTCCCGTACGCCGGTCGCCGCGTCGCCCGCCGAGGTCAGGAACTGGTCAGGAGGACGAGCTGCCGGGTCGCGCGGGTCATCGCGACGTAACGGTCGACGGCTCCTTCGACGCCGTCGCCGAACCGGTCCGGGTCGACGAGGACGACCAGGTCGAATTCGAGTCCCTTCGCCAGTTCCGGGGTGAGCGAGCGGACACGGGGCGTCTCCCGGAACGCGGGGTCGCCGATGACGCAGGCGGTTCCCTCGTCGTGTGCGGCGAGCCAGGTGCCGAGGACCGTCTCCAGGTCCGCGGTGGAGCCGTGGACGACGGGGACGCCGCCGCTGCGGACGGAGGTGGGAACGTTGGCGTCCGGGAGGGCGGCCCGGATGACCGGCTCGGCCTCCGCCATGATCTCCTCCGGCGTCCGGTAGTTGATGTTCAGGGAGGCCAGTTCGATCCGGTCGAGGCCGACCCGTTCGAGCCGTTCCCGCCATGACTCGGTGAACCCGTGCCGGGCCTGGGCGCGGTCCCCGACGACGGTGAAGCTGCGCGAGGGGCAGCGGACCAGCAGCATCTGCCACTCCGCGTCGGTCAGCTCCTGGGCCTCGTCGACGACGACGTGGGCGAACGGACCGGCCAGGAGGTCCGGTTCGGCGGTGGCCAGTTCGCTCTCGTCGACCAGGCTGACCTGGGCGTCCTGGCCGCGCAGCATCCGTACCAGGCCCTCGCCGTCGTCACCGTCGGCGCCGGAGTCCGCCACTGCCGCGATCAGGTTGTCGACGACCCGGTCCATGCGGTCGCGCTGGGCGGCCAGGGCGGCCTGGTCCCGGCGCCTGCGCCGGGCCGCCTCCGGGTCGCCGAGCCGTTGCCGCGCCGCGTCCAGCAGCGGCAGATCGGACACGGTCCAGGCGGCCGGGTCCGCGCGTTGGAGCCTGCGTACGTCGTCCCGGTCGAGCCAGGGGGCGCACAGCCGCAGGTAGGCGGGGACCGACCACAGGTCGCCGACCAGGTCGGCCGCTTCGAGCAGCGGCCAGGCGCGGTCGAAGGCGGTACGCAGTTCCCGGTTCCGGTCGAGCGACCTGCGGAGCAGTTCCTCCGGGGCGTCGCCGTCGTGCTTGTCGGTCAGGATGGTGAGCAGTTCCTCCCAGACCTGGTCGCGGGCCTCGTTGTGCGGGGTGCCGGGGGCCGCCGCCTCGAAGGCCGCGGCCCATTCGCCGGCGCTCAGCCGGATGTCGGACCAGGGGGTGGTGACCGTCATACCCTCGGCGGGCGGTTCCTCGTAGAACCGGACGGCCTTCTCGATCGCCTTCACCAGGTCGGCGGACGACTTGAGCCGGGCCACCTCCGGATCGGCCTCCACGCCCGCTCCGGCTCCCTCGGCGACGAGGTCGCGCAGGAGGCAGGTCTGCACGCCCTCCTCCCCGAGGCTGGGCAGGACGTCGGAGACGTAGGCGAGGTAGGGCCGGTGCGGGCCGACGAACAGGACGCCGCCCCTGCGGTGGCCCAGGCGCGGGTCGGAGTGGACGAGGTAGGCGGCACGGTGCAGCGCGACGACGGTCTTGCCGGTGCCCGGACCGCCGTCCACGACGAGGGTGCCGCGGGAGCCCGCGCGGATGACGGCGTCCTGGTCGGCCTGGATGGTGCCGAGGACGTCCCGCATCCGTGCCGTCCGCGTGGAGCCGAGGCTGGCGATGAAGGCGGACTGGTCGTCGAGCGCGGCGTGGCCGGCCAGCCCGTCCGGGGTGAACACCTCGTCCCAGTAGTCGCTGATCCGGCCGTCGGTCCAGCGGTACCGGCGGCGGCTGGCCAGCCCCATCGGACGGGCGTGGGTGGCTCCGAAGAACGGCTCGGCGGCGGGGGTACGCCAGTCGACCAGCAGCCGGCGCCCCGTGCTGTCGGTGAGGCCGAGCCGTCCGACGTACACCGGCTCGGGGCTGTCCGTGCCGACCATGCGTCCGAGGCACAGGTCGAGGCCGAAGCGGCGCAGGGCGCGCAGCCGGGAGGTCAGCCGGTGGATCTCCGTGTCCCGGTCCATGGCCTGCCGGCCCAGGCCGCCGGGGGCCCTGCGGGTGGCGGCGAGACGGTCGGACAGCTCGGCGATCGACTGCTCCAGGCAGGCCGCCAGGGCCGCGAAGTGCCGCTCGTCCTCGGCGATCAGTGCCGGGTCGGCCTTGGCCGAGAGCCGGTCGGGGAGGTCGAACGCGCTGGTGGTCAGGGGTTTCACGGTTGTCTCAGCTCCGATGTGTGGGTCACGCTCGCGACCAAGGCGCGTTGCGGGGGCCGGGGACGGGTGTCCCGCGGGCCGTCGTGGGGTTCACGTTCGCGCTGATCCGCGCGGCTTCGCCGGGTCGGCCAGGTCGAGCAGCAGCTGCGCGGCCACCGTCGCTCCGTCGGTGCGCACCGTGGCGGCCACAGTACGTGCCCGTGCCGCGGTCCCGGGCGCCAGGGCCGTCCCGAGGGCGGCGGTCAGGGAGGCGACGGTGGGGGCCGGGCCGTCGTGTGCGGCGCCGATGCCGAGGCCGGCGACCCGGTCCGCCCAGTACGGCTGGTCCGCGGCCTGCGCCACCACCACCTGGGGCGTGCCGGCCCGGGCCGCGGTGGTCGTGGTGCCGGCGCCGCCGTGGTGCACGACGGCCGCCACCCGGCCGAAGAGCGCCCGGTGGTCGGCCTCGCCGACGAGGAAGCAGTCGTCCCCGTCGTCGGGCCGGGTCAGGCCGGCCCAGCCGCCGCCCAGCACCACCCGGCGTCCGTGGGCGCGGGCCGCCTCGACCGCCACCCGGGCGGCGTCCGGCGCCGTGTGCAGGGGCATGCTGCCGAAGCCGACGTACACCGGTGGCGCGCCGGCCTCCAGGAACGCCGTCAGCGCGGCCGGGAGCGGGCGGACGTCGGGGGCGATCCAGGCCCCGGTCTGTACGACGCCGAGGTCCTCGCTCCCCTGCCACGGGTCCAGCACCGGGTCGGTCGCCAGCCACGGCCGGTCGCCGATGACGTAGTCACGTACGCCCCGCACCGGGGGCAGTCCGTGGGAGACCCGGCTCGTGTCGAGCGCCTCCCCGAACAGTACGTCGATGCTCTCGGCGTCGAGGTCCCACAGCACCCGGTGGTCGGTCACCTCCGGCGGGAGGGGCCGGCCCGGGTACTCCAGCGGCCGGCGCAGCGGGGACGGCAGGGTCAGTTGCTGGAAGGTCACGGACACGGAGCGGATGCCGAGTTTCTCGGCCACCGACAGCGCACCGGCCGCGGCCGGCACCATGCCGGTGGCCACCAGTACGTCGCAGCCCTCGGCGGCCGCGGTGACCACCTCGAACTGGGCGGCGATCAACGCCGCCGCGCGCTCGGGCAGGGACGACGGCGCCGGCGCCGCCTTCGTCAGCGCGCGCGCCGACGGGCCGACCGGTACCAGCGGCACACCGGCCCCGGCCAGCCGCCGCGCGAAATCCTCGTCCGGCGGCGCGCACACCAGCGCCTCGGCGCCGAGGTCCCGCAACGCCATGGCCAGCCCCACCAAGGGTTCGACGTCCCCCCGCGACCCGTACGTCGACAACAACACACGCACTCGGCGACTCCCGTTTTCGCTGGTCCTGGGCTCAGGCCGGTCATTCTGCGGCACGACGGGGGCCTTGCCGCAAGGCCCCCCGTGCGCTATACGTTGAGAGTGGCGGGAAGTGGGTTTCTCCCCCCGCCGTTCCCCCGAGCAGTCGAGCCGGGCCGCGTCGTGCGCGTACGGCACCGGCGGCCGGGCCGGTGCCGTACGGCGGCGTTCGTTCAGTCCCGCTCCGGGCCCCGTACGCGGTCGGACAGTCCGGCGGCGTCGCGGACCAGGTCCAGCGGGCCGCTCCAGTCGAAGGCGTGGTAGACGGCGGCCAGTTGGGCGAAGGGCGGGCCCTGCGCGAAGAGCTGGAAGGTGAGGCGGTGCCCGGCGTAGTCGGAGTTGAGCAGGTCGCGGGCGAAGGCGAGGAGCTTGCGCCGGTCGTCGGCCACCCAGTCCTCGCCGACCGTGTAGAACTTCTCCAGCCAGCGGCCGGCCTCGGGGTCGGCGAAGCTCGCCGAGTCCGGGGTGACGCAGATCTGGCCGCCGCACAGCTCACGGGCGAGGTGGGTCATCTGCGGCAGTTGGGAGCAGGCCAGGACCCGGCCGGTGTGCAGCAGGGACTGGTCCGGCATGAACAGTCCGCCGGGTGACGTCGTGCCCATCGCGATCGCCGCGGTGAGGTGGGCGTTGACGCTCTCGCGGTAGCAGGCCAGCTGGGCCAGCTTCTCCCGCACCGCCGGCCGGCGTTCCAGCCCGGTCTGCCGTACGTTCCACAGCGCGGCGCCGATCATGAGGTCGGCCAGGCGCAGGGTGCGGTGGGTGAAGGGCAGCGCCGAGTAGCGGTGCAGGGTGGTGCGGAGCAGGGCGGCGGCCTTGGTGTGCCGGTGGAACAGCACGTCCTCCCAGGGGATTTCGACGTCGTCGAAGACCACCAGGGTGTCGATCTCGTCGACGCGGTGGGACAGGGGGTAGTCCTCGGCCCTGCCGCGGCCGGCGAACCCGGTGCGGCAGAGGAATTTCAGGCCCTTGGTGTTCATGTCGACGATGAACCCGACGGCGTACTCCGAGAGTTCGGCGCCGCCCCAGTCGGCGACGGCCGGTTTGACGAACGCCTGGTTCGCGTAGGCCGCGGCGGTCTCGTACTTGGCGCCGCGCACGACGATGCCGCTGTCGGTCTCGCGGACCACGCGCAGCAGCAGGTCGGGGTCCTGGTCCTGGGGGCGTTTGGACCGGTCGCCTTTGGGGTCGGTGTCGGCCGAGACGTGGAAGAGGTCCTCGGACACCGAACGGGCGACGTGGCGCCGGATGTTCGCGGAGAACCGCGGGTCCAGTTCGTCGAGGACCCGCTGTCCGTCCAGGAGCGACCACATCTCGCCGACCGTCTCGTCGCCGACCCGGGTGACGACGCCGCGCGCCTCGTCCAGCACGGTGTCGACGGCGGCGCGCTTGTCGTGCCAGTCCCGCTGGGTGAGCGGCGGCTTGCAGGCGATGCTGTGGCGCTCGCCGGTCTCCGGATCGGCGTAGGACATGACGTCCTGGGTGGCGGCCTCGTGGGCGAGGTCGTGGATACGGGCGCGGATGCCGACGATCGGGGCGAAGTGGGGGTGTGCGGTGACGTCCTTGACGCGTTCGCCGTCGATCCAGATCTGCCGGTCGGGAGAGAGGGATTGCTTGTACTGCTGGCCGGTACGGATCATGCGGGGCCTCCTCGGTCGCGGGGCCGGGGGCCGGGAACCGGCGGTCGGGTTCCCGCGCTCCGGCTGCGGCGGACTCGCGGAGGGGATGCCCGGTCCGGCCGGGCCGTGAACGGGGCGGGGCCGGGGGCGCGGGGCCGGGGCGGCCGGGCGGGGCGGATGGGGCGCGGTGTGCCCAGGCGTGAGCGGGTCGGCCGGCTCACGCCTCCGGCGGGGCTCTGTTCCCGCTGCCGGGCCCGGCGGGCGCCCGGTGCGTACCGGGCGCCCGTCTCGGTTCAGGCGCGGGTCGGCGCCTTCTCGGCCGGGACCTCATCGCCCGCCGCCGCACCGCTGTCCGTGCGCAGGGCGGGGATCAGACAGGCCACGGCGGCCGACACCAGGGCGACACCGCAGCCGATCAGCAGCCCCGTACGGAAACCGTCCTCGGAGGCGAGCGAGTAGCCGCCCAGGGTGACGGTCATCTGCGCCAGGACGACACCGATCACCGCCGAGCCGATGGTCGTGCCGAGCGAGCGCATCAGGGCGTTGAAGCCGTTGGCCGCCGCCGTCTCGGAGAGCGGGACCGCGCTCATGATCAGCGCGGGCATGGCACCGTAGGCCAGGGCGACACCGCTGTTGATCACGATACCGGCGACCATCAGACCCCAGGCGGTCCCCATCAGCGGGAGGGCGAGGCCGTACCCGACGGCTATCACCAGCGCGCCGAGGACGAGGGCGGGCTTGGGACCGCGGGCGTTGATGAGCTTGCCGCCCAGCGGAGAGATGATCATCATCATCACGCCGCCGGGAGCGAGGTACAGGCCCGCCGCCAGCATCGACTGGCCCAGGCCGTAGCCCGTGGCCTCGGGGAACTGGAGCAGTTGCGGCGCGATCAGCATGAAGGCGTACATGCCGACGCCGATGAGGATCGAGGACGCGTTGGTGAGCAGCACGCGGGGGCGGGCCGTGGTGCGCAGGTCGATCAGCGGGTCCCGGGTGCGCAGCTCGTAGAAGCCCCAGGTGACGAGCGCGACGACGGCGAGGGCGAACAGGCCCAGTGTGGTGCCCGAACCCCAGCCCCAGTCGGCGCCCTTGGAGATCGCCAGGAGCAGGGAGACCAGGCCGATGGCGAGCCCGACCGCGCCCGGGGCGTCGAACCGCTGTCCCTTGGCGCCGGCCGGGACGTCCGGGACCACGAAGAAGATCAGGACGCCGATCAGCAGGGCGAGGCCGGCCGAACCCCAGAACAGCGTCCGCCAGTTCGCGTACTGGGCCACGGCGGCGGCCAGCGGCAGGCCGATGGCGCCGCCGATGCCCATGGACGCGCTGACCAGGGCGATGGAGCCGCTCAGCTTCTCCGCCGGGACGACGTCGCGCAGCAGCGCGATGCCCAGCGGCACCATGCCCATGCCCATCCCCTGCAGTCCGCGGCCGACGATCATCGGCACGACGGAGGAGGAGAGGGCGCACACCACCGACCCGACGACCAGTGGCACCGCGCAGACCAGCAGCATCCGCCGCTTGCCGACCAGGTCACCGAGCCGGCCCGAGACGGGCACGCACACCCCCGCGACGAGGAGGGTGACGGTGACCACCCAGGCCGCGTTCGAGGAGCTGGTGTGCAGGATCTGCGGCATCTCCGCGATCAGGGGGGTCACCAGCGTCTGCATGACCGCGGCGACGGTGCCTGCCAGGGCGAGTGTGGCGACGACGCCGCCCGGGCGGGCGGTGGTCGGCTGGGGGCCGTCCATGGGAGCTCCTCTGCGAAACCTGGATGAGTGACGGCGTCTCCACCGAGACGCGATGTGCATCATACATAGCTTGTGTATCTACCACATGATGTGTCGAGTGCATATGATGGAGCCGACTGGGTCCGAGGGTGCGCACGGCGACGCAGAGGGCGGAGAAGAGGGCTTGTGAACAGGGCGGACAGGGCTACGGAGCGAGTGGAGTTCGAGCAGATGCTGCTGAGCCGTTATATGCATCTGCACAAGAGCAAAGGCCGACGCACCGGCAGTGTCCTGGACCGCAGCGCCTACATCCTGCTCAGCCGTATCCGGGTGCAGGGCCCGATGTCGATCGGGCAGCTGGGCGACGCGTTCGGGCTCGACGTCTCCACGCTCAACCGGCAGACGGCGGCCGCCATGCGGGCCGGTCTGGTCGAGCGCATCCCCGACCCCGACGGCGGCCTGGCCCGCAAGTTCCGCATCACCGAGGAGGGCGAGCGGCGTCTGGACGAGGAGCGCACCGGCTTGGTGGCCAGTCTGGACCGGATCATGACCGACTGGCCGGAGGAGGACATCGCCGCCTTCGCCGACCTGCTCCAGCGCTTCAACTCGGACATCGAGCGACTGCACGGGATGCCGTGGCCGCGCCCCGACCCGGCGGAACGTCCCGCCTGACGCCGGCGGAGGACGGACGGCGGACCAGGTGACGCGAAGGGGCGGACGTACCGGGGGGCCGTACGTCCGCCCCTTCGCGTCAGCGGTGATGGAACGCCAGCAGGTCCGCGTCGATGCGCCGCGGGCCGCGCGGCAGCCAGGACGCCGCCACCCGGGCCACCGTCGCCCGGGGCAGCGGGGGGTTGACGGTCCGGGTGTCCGGCTTCGCCACCAGTTGCAGCGCCCACGCGAACCCGTTGACGGGGATCATCGCGGTCCAGAACGGTCGGTCGACGTCCAGCAGGACGCTCGCGTACTGGTAGGCGTGCCAGGTGTGGTAGGCGAGCGGCGGGTCCCCGTTCATGGTGTGCACTTCCGACTCCTGCGGCGCCCTGCGCGGATCGAACAGCACCCCCTGGGCGAAGTACGACATCGCGTCGAGAATGCCGTCGGGACGCCGGCCGTAATACCGGTCGAAGACCTCGGCCTGAGCGCGGGAAATCACCCGGAGCGGTTCGCGCACCGGTTCGAGAAAGGCGGCGTACGTCTCCGGATAACCGGGTTCTGCCCCGGTTCTCACCCACGCGTCGCGGACCCCGGTCAACGCGTTCCCGCCGAGGTACCGGGCCATTTCCGCATAGGCTTCCCGCAGTCGCGGTGACTGCCGGAAATAGGTCGCCTCGTCGAACTGGTACCAGAATTCGTTCGCCAGCCGGTCGCCGAGCATGCCCGGCACCTCGGGGAGGGCGGGGCCGGCCCGGCGTCCGGCGGCCGCCCGCGCCGGTGAGCGGGAAGCCGCCGTTCCCAGCGCCAGGGCGCCGGCCACTCCCAGGGCGCCGCGCAGCGCTCGTCTTCTGCCGTACCGGGTCCCCCGAACGGAATGCATCCGGATCCGTCCCTCCCGCCGTCCTCGGTGAGCCGGCCCCCGCGAGCCGTCCGGCCAGTTTTCAGGCTCGCTCGTCGCGCTGTCCATGTACCAGGACAGAAAGGGGACTTCACCGGGACGTTCCGCTCGGGCGCCCGGGACCGGCGCGTCCCTACATTGGCACCCACCTGCCCAGCATGAAGTGCGAACGGGGGCAGCACTGCGGCATTCCGCCGGCAGTGAGCGCGAATGCGAGGGGAGGTGAACGACATGAGCGAGAACACCGTGTACGAGCCGCCCGCCCTGGTCGAGGTCGGAGGCTTCAGGGAACTCACCCTGGACACGGGCGTCTGGGGCTGGGACGCCTACGACCTGTGCTGGTGGCTGGGCTGCTGAGCCCACCGGGCCGGCTCCCCCGCGTCGCCCGCGGTGACCACGTGGGAGGGGGAGCCGGCACGTACGCCCGTCGACGTCGGACCGGCTCGCTCCGGTGGACCAGTGGAGGACTCATGCGGTTTCTCGTTCTGCCCGACCACCGGCTGGGCGCGGTCGCCGCCGGTGTGCCGTCGCGCCACCGGGAGCCGGACGGAATGCTCGCCCACGCGTCCGGGCGTCCCTGGGTCGTCGGTTCCTGGGCGGACGACGAGATCCTGACCGCCTCCGTCGGTCCCCGCCGCGTCGCCCTCCTCGGCTGCTTCGCGGCGACCTCCGAGGACCTCGCGCGCGTGGTCGGACGCTGTGCGACCCTCGACCGGCTCGGCGACGCCCTGCGGACGGTCCCGGGCAGCTACCACACGCTGGCCTCCTTCGACGGTGAGACGCGCGCCCAGGGCTCCCTCTCGGGTGTCCGCGAGATCTTCCACACCACCGTCGACGGCCTCACCCTGGCGGCCGACCGGCCGGACACCCTGGCGGCCCTGTCGGGCGGCGAGGTCGACGAGACCACGGTGGTCTGCCATCTCCTGGCACAGCCGCCCTGGCCGCTGACCGGCCGCACGGCCTGGCGCTCGGTGTCCTGTCTGCCGCCCGGCCACTGGCTCCGGGTGCGTCGCGACGGCAGCCACCACACGGTCCGCTGGTGGTCCCCTCCCCCGGCCGACCAGCCGATCGGGCGCAGCGCCCGGCAGGTGCTCACCGCGCTGCGGGGCGCGGTCGCCGCGCGGACGCGGTCCGGCGTCGTCGGCTGCGACCTGTCCGGCGGGCTGGACTCCACGAGCCTGGCCCTGCTCACCGCGGCGGACGAGCGCTGCCGGCGGCTGGTGACCGTGCGCAAGGACGCCGTGGACCCCGCCAACGACGACGCCTGGTGGGCTCGGCAGGCGGCCGGATACCTGCCGGACGCCGAATCCCTCGTGCTGCCCTGGTCCCAGGTACCGCACTCGTTCGCCTGCCGCCCCGTCCCCGAGGACGACCTGGAGGCGCCGTACGCCTGGTGGCGGACGACCGCGGCGATGACCTACGTGGCCGAACGGCTGGCCGCCCGTGAGGTGTCCGTCCACCTGACGGGCCACGGCGGCGACGAACTCTTCCACCCGGCGCCCTCCTTCTTCCACGTCCTGGCCCGCCGTGCGCCGCTGCGGTCCCTCACGGAGCTGCGGGTGGCCCGCAGCATGTACCGCTGGCCGCTCGGCGCGCTGGCGCGCAACCTGCTGCGCGACCCGTCGTACGGCCAGTGGCTGCACGCGGCGTCACGCTCCCTCACCACGCCCATCCGGGGTCCCCGTGAACCGCTGACCGGCTGGGGCCATCACCCGCGGCTGCCGTTCTGGGTGACCGCCCCGGCGGCCGACGTCTGCCGCCGGCTGCTCCGGGAGGCGGCGGAGCGGGGGGCCGAACCCCACTCCCCCGACCCCGCGCAGCACGAGGTCGTCCAGGCCGTGCGCCGCTGCGGGACGACCGTCCGTCTGACCGACCGTCTCACCTCGCGGTCCGGCGTCTCGTACCACGCCCCGTACCTCGACGACCAGGTACTGGAGGCGGCGCTCACCCTGCGGCTCACCGACCGCACCCGCCCGGGGCTGACCAAGCCGCTGCTGACGGCCGCGCTGCGCGGCACCGTCCCCGATCCGGTCCTGGAACGCACCACGAAGGGCGAGTTCAGCGCCGACGTGTACGCCGGTGTGCGGCGCCACCGGAGGGAACTGCTGGAGCTCGGCGAGGACATGCGGCTGGCCCGGCTGGGCCTGGTGGACCCGGTCGCGGTCCGCTCCGTGCTCCTCGCCCCGCACCCCACCCCCCGGAGTTTCATCCCGATGGTCTCCACGCTGGCCTGTGAGTCGTGGCTGCGCTCGGTCGAGGCGGCACGGGAGCGGGCCGGTGCCGCGAAGGGAATCCGATGAGCTATTCACTCGCCCCCGACGTGACCACGGCCGAGACCGACGACGGCATGGTGCTGTTGCACGAGTCCACGGGCCGCTACTGGATGCTCAACCGCACCGGCGCCACCGTCGTCCGGCTGCTGCGGGACGGCCTCGGCGTACCGGAGATCGTCGAGGAACTCGCCGCGTCCTTCCCCGGGCAGCGGGAGCGGATGGCGGCGGACGTCGACGCGCTGGTGGCGCGCCTGGTCGGGGCCCGGCTGGTGACGGCATGACCTTCCCCGTCGTACCCGAGGCACGGGCCCCGCTCTCCCGGGGTGACGCGCTGCTCGCCCGGCTCGCCGTGACGGCGGCCTGGCTGCTGATCCGGCTGTCTCCCGGCCGGCTGCGCCGGGTGCTGCGCGCCGTCGCCCGCGGCGCCCGTCCCTGCGCCGAGGCACAGGCCCTGCGCAGCCGCCGGGCGGTGGTGTCCGTCAGCCGCACCTGCGCCGGGCAGGGATGTCTGCAGCGTTCGGTGGCCACCGTGCTGCTGTGCCGGGTGCGCGGACAGTGGCCGGACTGGTGCACCGGCGTGCGCACCGAGCCGTTCCGCGCGCACGCCTGGGTGGAGGTGGAGGGCCGTCCCGTCGGCGAGGGCGGGGGCGTCGAACTGTTCCGGCCCTTGCAGCGCGTGTCCGTGGCCGCGGCGGACCGGGCGGGGCGATGACGGCGGGCGACGGCGTCAGGTTCGGCGTCCTGCTGACCACCGACCGGTACCCGGGCCAGACGGACTCCGAGGTGCTCGCCCGTACGGTGGCGTTGGCCAGGGCGGCCGAGGCGCTCGGGCTGGACGACGTGTGGCTGACCGAGCACCACTTCCTCGACTCCGCCGTCAACCCCTCGGCACTGGCCCTCGCGGCATACCTGCTGGGCCGGACGGAGCGCGTCCGCGTCGGCACGGCGGTGACCGTCCTGCCGCTGCACTCCCCCGTGCACACGGCCGAGCAGGCGGCGCTGCTCGACCAGGTCTCGGGCGGCCGGTTCGTCCTCGGGGTGGGGCGCGGCGTCCCGGGTGTCGAGTACGAGGTGCTGGGCGGCGGGATCGGCGACTGGCGGACCGGGCTGGGCCCGCCGCTGGACCGCCTGCTCGACGCGCTGCGCGGCGAGGTGCCCACGGGTCTCGCGGCGCCCGCCCCGCCGTGGGTGCGGCCGCTGCCCGCGGCGCGCACCTCGCCGTACCCCCCGGTGTACGTGGCGGCCGGCTCCCCCGCCTCGATCGAACTGGCCGCCGACCGGGGGCTGCCGCTGATGCTGTTCTTCGACAAGAGCGCCGAGGCGAAGGCGGAGATGGTGGCCCTGCACGCCCGGCGGGCCCGCGCCACCGGTGCGGGCGAGCCCGTGGGCGGGCACGCGTTCGCCGTGTTCACCCGGGTGACCGGCTCCGCGCGGGAGGCCGAGCGGCTGATGCGGGACCGGGCCCGGTTCGTCCTCGCGCTCAACCAGCACCGCGGTCTGCCGCCCGACCCGTCACTGCCGGCCGCGCCGCCGGTGACCGAGGAGCACGTCGCGACGCTGGCGGGCCGGATCCTGGCCCATCACCCGGTCGGGCCGCTGGAGACCTGCGTGGAGCGGCTGGCGCACCACATCGGCGTCTCCGGCTGCACCCGCGTCATGTGCCAGGTGGAGGGGACGGAGGGGACGGAGGAGACGCTGGCCCAGCTGGAGCGGCTCGCGACGCGGGTCTTCCCGGCGGTACGGCGCCGCGTCGGCCGCCGCCCGGCCCCGGCCGCCCGCTGAGGGCCCGCCATGCGCACCCGGCCGCCCGCCGCCCCGCCGCTCCCCGCCGCCTCCCTGACCCTGCGTACGACCGGCCGCGTCCTGCTGCGGTACGCCCGCGGCCAGTTGCCGCGGATCGTCTGCGGCGGGCTGCTGGGGCTCGCCGGTACGGCGGCCATGCTGGGCCAGCCGCTCGCGGCCAGGGAACTGATCGACGACTTCGGCGACCGGCGGCCCGTCACCGGCGCCCTGGCGGCCCTGTCGGTGCTCGTGGTGCTCGGCGCCGTGCTGCGGGCGCTCGGCCAGTACGTCCTGGCGCGCGCCGCCGAGTCGGTGGTGCGCGGCGCCCGGCGCGGGATCACGGGCAGGCTGCTGCGTCTGAGGATCGCCGAACTCGACCGGCTGGAACCCGGTGACCTCCTGTCGCGGGTCTCCTCGGACACGACGCTGCTCCGGCAGGTCACCACCCAGTCACTGGTCTCGGCCGTCACCAGCGCGCTGGCCCTGACGGGGGTCACCGTGACGATGGGACTGCTCGACCCGGTACTGCTCGGCGTGACCGCCGGTGTCATCGCGCTCACCTGCGCGGTGCTGGCCGTCACCATGCCCCGTATCGCGCGGGCCACCGCGCGGGCCCAGGCCGCGGTGGGTGAGATGGGCGCCGTACTGGAACGGGCCCTGGGCGCCCTGCGGACGGTGAAGGCGTCCGGGGCCGAGGACCGGGAGACGGCAGCGGTGCACCGGAGTGCCGACGAGGCCTGGCGCAGCGGTGTCCGGGCGGCCGGCTGGCAGGCGCTGATGGGCACCGCGGCCGGCCTGTCCGTGCAGGTGTCGTTCCTGTGCGTCCTGGGTGTGGGCGGCGCCCGGGTGGCGTCGGGGACCGTCGAGGTCTCGGTGCTGGTGGCCTTCCTGATGCTGCTCTTCTACCTGACGCAGCCGGTCTCCGAGCTGATCCAGGCGACCACCCAGTTCCACGTCGGGGCGGCCGCCGTGGCCCGGCTGCGGGAGATCGACCTCCTGGAGACCGACACCGCCCCGGACGCCCCGCCGGAGAGCCGCGCCGTGAGCACGGGCGGGCGGGCCGGTCCCCCGGCCACCGTCACCTTCGAGAAGGTCTCCTTCCGCTACCGGCCCGACCTGCCCGAGGTGCACCGGGCGGTGGACTTCACCGCGCCCGGCGGCCGGATGACCGCCCTGGTCGGCCCTTCCGGGGCGGGCAAGTCCACCGTGTTCGCCCTGTTGGAACGGTTCTACGAGCCGGCCTCCGGCCGGGTCCTCATCGACGGCCGGGACGTACGCGACATCCCCCTGGCCGACCTGCGGGCCGGCATCGGCTACATCGAGCAGGACGCGCCCGTGCTCTCCGGCACGCTGCGGGAGAACCTGCTGTTCGCCGCACCGGACGCCACCGAGGACGAGATCGGCGAGGTACTCGTCCGCACCCGTCTCGACGCGTTCGCGCGCGCCCTGCCCCAGGGGCTCGACACACCGGTCGGCCACCGGGGCACGCGGCTGTCCGGCGGCGAACGCCAGCGGGTGGCCATCGCCCGGGCGCTGCTGCGCCGGCCCCGGCTGCTGCTCCTGGACGAGGCCACGTCCCAGCTCGACGCCGCCAACGAACGCGCCCTGCGCGACGTGGTCGTGGACGTGGCGCGCGAGACGACGGTCGTGGTCATCGCGCACCGGCTGTCCACCGTGACCATGGCCGACCGCATCGTCGTGATGGAGTCCGGCCGGGTACGGGCCACGGGCACCCATGAGGAACTGCTGGCCGGGGACTCCCTGTACCGTGCCCTGGCGGCCGGACAACTGCTGGTTCCCTGAGGCGCGGAGACGCGGAGGGGCGGCTGCGGTTTCGGGGCCCGGTGCCGGGAGGGGGCTGCGGTCACGGGGCCCAGCACCCGAGGAGCCCGCGGTCACGGGGCCCAGCGCCCGGGAGCCCGCGGAGGTCCCGCACGTACGCGGGACGGTCTCTGCGCGGCCGCCTGCCGCCGGGGCACCGGCCGGCGGCGGCTGACGCCCCGTCCGCGCTCACCCCTCGAACGGCCGCACCGGCCCCACCTCGACGCCGAGCAGCCGCCAGGCCGCCAGTACCCGGGCGGTGCGCTCCTCGTGGGTCGGGCCGATGACGGCACCGGAGACCATGGCGACCGCGAGCGTCAGATCGTCGGCCGCGGCCAGCCGGTGCCCCGGCGGCAGGCGGTCGCGCAGCGCGCGCTCGACCCGTTCGGAGAGGGCGCGGGCGTACGCGTGGGTCGCGGAGGTGCCGGAGCGCCGGTCCGCCTCGTCGGCGTGCAGCAGGCTGATGAAGGCCGACGACTCCGTCAGGTGCCAGGACAGGACGCCGAGGGCGTCCTCGAAGGTGGCGCCCTCGGCCGCGGCGGCCTCCTCGACCTGCCGCACGTTCTCCTCCAGCACGGCGGCCGCGACGGCGGCCCGGTCGGGGAAGTGCCGGTAGAGAACGCCCTGTCCGACGCCGGCCCGGCGTGCGATCGCGGACAGCGCGGCGTTGAGGCCGGCCTCCGCGTAGATCTCCCGGGCGGCGGCGATCAGGGCCGCCCGGTTGCGGGCGGCGGCTTTCGGACCGGGGTTCGAGGACCGCCGTTCGTCCGGCCTGGGGTGTTGCGTCACCCCCGAAGAGTACCGGCCGCGGCAGGCCCCGCCGGGTCCGGTCCCGGCGTGGGGCACCGCCGCGCCGGGACCGGTGATTCACGTGGTTCCCGCGCCGCGGCTCCGCGCTTGAATCGGCTCGTTCCGGTGCCGAGGCGCCGTCCTTCGGCGACCGCGACAGGCAGGAACGTCCCCGCAACCGACGACACGACCCCGCGCCGTCAGCGCAGACGGCCGGCGCGGCCAGAAGGGATTCCCTACATGTCTCGTTCCAGTTGGCGCTCACGCGTGTGCGGCGCCGTGGCCCTCACCGCCCTGTCCGTGGGAGCCGCCGGCGCGCTCACGCCTCCCGCTGCCGCCGCCGGCGCGGTCTACGGCGAGGACTTCTCCGACGGGCTCGGCACCTTCACCGCCGACGGCTCCGTCACCACCGGCACGTACGGCGCCCGGTTGAGCGGTTCGCTGCTCTCCGACCCGTCGCTGACGTCCGCGCCCATCGATCTGACCGGGCACAGCGAGGTGACGGTGTCGTACACCCGGGCGGCGTCCGGGCTGGACCTCGGGGAGACGTTCACCGCCGCCTACTCGGTCGACGGCGGGTCGTTCACCTCGTTGGAGTCGGCGCGCACCGCCACCGGCGCGGCGTCGTTCCGCCTGCCCGCCTCGGTCGACGGGCACGAACTGCGGCTGCGGTTCTCGCTGGACGCCAACAGCGTCCTGGAGTCGCTGACGGTCGACGACGTGCTGGTCGAGGCGGCGGGCGACGGCGGGCCGGGCGATCCCCCGCCCGGGTCCCTGCCTCCGGTGTCCGACGTGACCGCGCCGGGGCCGTACGCGGTGACCGTCGACGAGTCGGCCGGCCCCGGCGGCGACGGATGGCTGGTGTACCCGGCCGCCGCCGGCCGGGACGGCGTGGACCACCCGGTCCTCGTCTGGGGCCCGGGCGCGGGCTCCGACCCGGCGGCCTACGAGGACATGCTGCGCCAGTGGGCGTCGCACGGGTTCGTGGTCTACAGCGAGGTCTCGTCCAGCAGCGGCGCCTACATGGTCGACGCCCTCGACTGGCTGGAGGACGTCAACGCCGACGCCGGCGATCCGCTGTACCAGGACCTCGACCTCACCGAGGTGGCCTTCGGCGGCCATTCCCGCGGATCGATCGGGACCTTCGACGTCGCCGACGACCCGCGGCTGGAGACCACCGTCCACGTGGCGGGCGGCTCCTTCGACGGCAACGGCCCGGACAGTCTGCGCAATCCGGCCCTCTACATCGGCGGCGACGACGACTTCGCCACCTCGAACGTGGAGCGCGACTACACCAACACCGATGTCCCGGTGTGGTTCAGCATCCTCGACGGCACCGATCACATCGCCGCCACGCGCAACGGACAGCACATCATCACCGCGTGGCTGCGGTGGCACCTGGCCGACGAGGAGTTCCGCCGCACAGAGGACTTCCTGAGCGCCGGCTGCACGTTCTGCGGCCTGGGCGAGGTGCGGTACAAGAACTGGTGACGTCCCGCCCGCCGGCCCGCGGCCGCGTGATTCAGGCCGGGACGCCGATGCCGCCGCCGACGACGAGGTTCTGCCCGGTGACGTAGGCGGCGGCGTCGGAGGTGAGGAAGGCGACGGCCTCGGCGACCTCGCGGGCGGTGCCGAACCTCCCGAACGGGATGCGGGCGGTGGTGCGGAGCGGTTCTCGAAGACGGTCTCCGTCAGCCGGGACTCCACCACCCCGTCGCCGCCCCGGAGCTTCCTCAGCAGCGCGTCGGGGTCGGTGGGCAGCGCTTCGACCTGACGGAAGGCCAGGTACGACGTGCCCGCCATCGTCACGTCCTCGGTCCGGGACTCGTCGTATTCGCCCTCCGAGGTGAGCGCGGCGAGGCGCCGGAGGCCGTCGCGGCTGCCGTCCACGGGCGCCCACTCTCCGCTGCGGACCTCCCCCTCGTAGGTCTTCAGGCCCGTGATCTCCCCCTCGGCGTTCCGTACGGCCTCCGAGGGGCCGTCCCGGATGTCGGACGAGCCCTGGGACCTGGTGCAGACGTACTGGTCGTCCCGCACGGTCACCGCGGGGCGGCCGGGTGACACCGTCATGGCCGGGCGGCGATCTGGCGCAGCAGGTCCATCACCGCTCGGGCGCGGGCGGTCTGGGTCATGCCGTCCACGGAGGCGATCTTGACTTCGAGCGGGGGTCCGCCGTCCCGGAGCCGGAGTGCGGCGACCTCGCCGCCGCCGTAGGTCTGGCTGGTCGCGGGCCGCTGGTTGAGTACGGAGTAGCCGAGTCCGCGGGCGACCAGGGAGCGTACGGTCTCGTAGCTGCGGGTGCGGTAGCGGACGTCGGGGGCGGTGCCGGTGGCGGCCACCAGGGAGTGGAAGTAGTCGCGGCTGTGCGGGAGGTCCAGCAGGACGAGCGGTTCCGCGGACAGTTCGTTCAGTTCCACGCTGTCCCGGCCGGCCAGGGGGTGGCCGGCCGGGACGAGGACGTAGGCGGGGGCGAGGGCGATCGTCTCGCCGCGCAGTTCCGGGGCGGCGGACAGTCCGAGGCCGTAGGTGAGGGCGAAGTCGATGCGTCCGGCCGTCAGGGCCTGGACGAGCTGGTCCGTCTCGGCCTCGACCACGTCGATCTCGATGCCCGGATGGCGTTCGGTGCACTCGCTGAACAGGGGTGGCAGGTAGTACGGGGCGAGGGTCACGAAACAGCCGACGGTGACCGGTCCGGCGAGTTCCTCGCCCTCTCCCCTGGCCTCCCGTTCGACCTCGCGGGCGCGGGCCAGCAGGTCCCGGGCCTGCTGCTGGAGCCGCTCCCCGGCGGGGGTCAGGGTCAGTCCCCGGCCCCGGCGCCGGATGAACAGCTGGACCCGCAGGTCCCGTTCCAGGTTGTAGACGGCAGCGGACACGGCGGACTGCGCGATGTGCAGTTCCTGCGACGCCTCCGTCATCGACCCGCGCTCGGCGGCGACCAGGAAGTATCGGAGCTGTACGAGGGTGAAACCCAGCGGTGACGTCATGCGAGGCCCTTGTGCGCGGTGAACCGTGTCCGCGCCGACTGTATCGGCGCCTAGACCCGCTCGGACGGCACGTCCTCGGGCCGCAGCAGCGCGCGGCCGGCGGTCTCCTTCAGGGAGAGGGCGGCGACCAGGCCGCCCGCGGCGAACACCATCAGGTACGGGCCGGGCACCAGGGTGGAGCCGGTCGCCGAGATGAGCACGGTCATCAGATAGGGCACGGTGCCCGCGAACAGCGCCGCGGTGATGTTGTAGGCGACGGACAGTCCGCTCTGCCGGGTGCGGGTGGGGAAGATCTCCGCCGACCACACCGCGTAGGTGCCGAGGATGGCCGCCAGGATCGCGCCGAGGAGCAGTCCGGCGATCCAGGTGCCGGTGAGTCCGGTCCGCATCAGCAGGAAGGCGGGGGTGGCCAGGACCAGCAGCGCCGCCGTCGCCCCGACGAACACCGGCTTGCGGCCCACCCGGTCGGACAGCCTGCCGAACAGCGGCACCAGCACCAGGCCCAGCAGGGAGATCACGGTGGACAGCAGGGCGGCGCTGTCGGCGGAGTGGCCGAGGTGGTCGGTCTCGTAGGTGACGAGGTAGGTCAGTACGGCGTAGAAGGGGACGTGCATGGCGGCCATCAGGCCGGCCGCCTGGAGCAGTTCCCGCTTGTGGGAGCGGAGCAGTTCGCGGGCGGGGCTGCTGGGCACGGTGCCGTGCGCTTCGAGCGCCCGGTACTCGGGGGTGTCCTCGATCTTGTTGCGGATGACGTAGCCGATGACACCGAGCGGCGCGGCGACCAGGAAGGGCACGCGCCAGCCCCAGGCGGTGAGCTGGTTCTCGTCGAGCCCCGCGGACAGCAGCAGGAAGACGAACGAACCGGCGAGGAAGCCGAGCAGGGAGCCGACCTCCAGCCAGCTCACGCCGAATCCACGGCGGCGGCGCGGCGCGCTCTCGGCGAGGAAGCTGGCCGCGCTGCCGAACTCGCCGCCCGCCGCGAAGCCCTGGACCAGCCGCAGCACCACCAGGAGTATCGGGGCGGCGATGCCTATCGCGTCGTAGCCGGGGAGCAGTCCGATGGTCAGGGTCGCGCCGGACATCATGAAGATGACCAGGGACAGGGTGCGCTTGCGGCCGATCCGGTCGCCGAGCGGTCCGAGGACCAGGGCACCGACGGGCCGGATGCCGAACGAGACGGCGAAGACGCCGAACACGGCGAGCAGTCCGGTCGTACCGTCCTCGGCCGGGAAGAAGACGGTCGCGACGGTACCGGCGAGATAGGCGTAGGCGGCCCAGTCGAACCAGTGCACGAACACGCCGACGGCTCCCGCGGCGACACTCCTGCGCAGCGCTGCGACGTCGGTGGCCGGCTCGGCCTCGGTCGTCATCGTGGCACTGCTGTCACGCGTGGGCATACGCGCCTCCTTGGGGAAACGGGGTGGAGAAGCCGGAGCAGTGCGGGTGCCGCCGGCGCCGTGCTCTCAGGGCGAGGGCAGGCCGGTCAGGGGGTGGGGCGGGTCAGCTCGCGCAGTTCCGCCCCGGTCAGCGGCGCGGGCTCCCGGATCGTCGGGGCGGGGCCGGGCCGGCCGGCGCGGCGCGGCGGGGAGCCGGCCGGCGCCCGGACGGTGCGGGCCCCGTGGCGGGCGTCCGCCGCGGCGTCGGCGCGGCCTGGTGTGTCGTGCCCGGTCCGATGCCGGCCGCGGTCGTGCGTGGGTCGGCCGCGGGCGTGCGCCGGCCGGTCGCGGGCGTGCGCCGCTGTCGCCGTCGTCATGCCGTGGCCTTCCCGGCCCGCGTGGCGCGGTCCACGCCGGTCCAGGCCAGCGCGAGGGCCGCGTCGAGCAGGGCCCGTTCGGCCGTGCCGCCCACGCAGTGCGCGGCGAACTCGCGCTGGTGGTTGGTGGCGGGCAGGGAGCCGATGCCGATGTAGGGGTGGATGGCCGGCACCACTTGCGAGACGTTGCCCATGTCGGTGGAGGCGCGGTTCATCCGGGCGGCCTGGCCGGGCGGCGCGAACTCCCGCCCCAGGGCGAGGGCGTTGGCCCGGTAGTGCCCGAGGGCCCGCTCGTCCGTGCGGAACTCCGCGTACGGCTTGCTCTCCGGCTCGATCTCCAGCTCGCAGCCGGTCGCGAGGGCCCCCGCCTCGAAGGCCCGCAGGACCCGGGGCTCCAGCTCGGCCAGTTCGGCCAGTGACTCGGCCCGTACGTACCAGCGTCCGGTCGCCCGCTCCGGGATGGCGTTCGGGGCGTCACCGGCGTGCGTCACCACACCGTGCACCCGCGCCGAGGCCGGCAACTGCTGGCGCAGCAGCCCGATGGCGACCTGGGCGACCGTGAAGGCGTCGGCCGCGTTGATCCCGGCCTCCGGATAGGCGGCGGCGTGCGCGGACTTCCCGGTGTAGGAGACCTTGGAGTGGCTGACCGCGAAGGGGCGGGCCTCGGCGACGTCGACCGGCGCCGGGTGCGCCATCATCGCGAGGTCGACACCGGTGAAGGCGCCCCGGTCCAGCATCTCGATCTTGCCGCCGCCGCCCTCCTCGGCCGGGGTGCCGTAGACCTCGACGGTGAGGCCCGCGTCGTCGGCGACGGCGGCGAGGCCGAGCGCGGCGCCGACCGAGCCGGCCGCGATGAGGTTGTGTCCGCAGGCGTGACCGAGGCCGGGCAGCGCGTCGTACTCGGCGCACAGCGCGATCCGCACCGGCCCGCTGCCGAACCGGGCGTGGAAGGCGGTGTCCAGGCCCAGGTAGGAGGCGGTGACGTCGAATCCGGCGCGGTCCAGCGGCTCGGGCACGCGGGCGGCGGCCCGGTGTTCCTCCCACGCGGTCTCCGGATCGGCGTGCAGCCGCTCGGACAGGCCGGTCAGCTCCTCGGCGTGCCGGGCGACCGCCCGCCGGACCGTCTCCTTCAGCGCGCCGCCCATCACAGGTCCCCGGGGACGCCGTACGAGGGCGAGGCCGCGGGGTCGAGTCCGCGCCGCACGTAGTCGTCCCGCTGCGGCAGCCATACGTCGAGGAGGTCACCGAGCCGGTCCACGGGGTCCTCGGCCCAGTCCACCCGCAGGTCGGTGACCCGCCAGCCGACGTCCGCGACGACCGCCAGGCCCGCGGAGTGCACCGGCCCCTCCTCGCCGCCGGCGGCGACGGCCGCCCGCATGGCGGTGAGCAGCCGCTCCTCCAGCTCCCCCGTGGCGGTGGCGTACGCGTCGAGGAGTACGCCGGGCAGGTGCTCGCCGCAGAGCATGTTGCCGGCGGCGACCGCGCCGTCGGCGGTGGCGGAGGCGTGCGTGCCGAGGGTGTGCGAGCCGCTGTAGGCGTACCCCGGGCCGGTGCGGCCCAGCACGGTCAGCTGCCGGTAGGCGATGTCGGCGCTCGCCCCGGTGACCTCCCGCAGCGCCCGCTCCGCGTCGCCGTGTGCGGCGAGCCGCTCCAGCAGGGCGGTGCCGAGCCTGGGGTCGGTGATGTTCTGCGAGGTCGCCGCGCCGGCGCCGGGCCGCAGGTGGACGACCCGGGCGGCGACCGCCGGGCTGGACGAGGCGGCCGCGACGCCGAACCGCTCGCCGTCCCGGACCACCAGGGAGAACGTCATGCTCCTGCCTCCTCGGACGGTTCGGGGATCACGGCGATCGCGTCGATCTCGCACAGCCACTCCGGGCGGGCCAGGGCGGAGACCACCAGGCCGGTGGAGATGGGGTGGACGCCCCGAGTCCAGCGGCCCACGGTGCGGTAGACGGGCTCGCGGTAGCGCGGGTCGACGAGGTAGACGGTCAGTTTGACCAGGTGCTCCATCCGGCTGCCCGCCTCTTCGAGCAGCGTCTTGATGTTGGCCATGGCTCGCTCGGCCTGGGCCTCGGCGTCACCGATGCCCACGGACTCGCTGGTGTCGAGGTCCTGGCCGATCTGGCCCCGGACGTAGACGGTGCGGCCGGCGACGACGGCCTGGCAGAGGTCGTTGTCGAGGTTCTGCTCGGGGTAGGTGTCGCGGGTGTTGAACGGGCGGACGCGGGTGTGTCCGCCGACGGTGATCGGGGCCTTGGCCGGACGGCCCTCGCTGGTGGGGGTCATGGGGGTGCTCCTCAGTTCTGCGGGGTCGCGGGTGCGGTGCCGTACGCGAGGTAGGCGCGCCGGGTCGCGATGTGGTCGGCGACGTACCGGGCGTCGTGCCAGACACCCCAGATGAAGCTGGACCCGCGGCGGGACAGCCAGGGCAGGCCCAGGAAGTAGACGCCGGGCTCGCGGGAGACTCCGCGCCGCTGGTCCGGCCGGCCCCGCTCGTCGAACGCGTCGACCTGGAGCCAGCCGTAGTCGGTGGCGAAGCCGGTGGCCCAGACGATCGAGGTGACGCCGGCCGCGGCCAGGTCGAGTTCCAGGCGGGGGTCGGTCACGCACTCCGGGTCGGGCCCGAGGACGTGGGCGTCCGGCTCCTCGGGCAGGTCGAGGCCGTTGCGTTCCACGTACGCGTCGGCCGCCTTCAGGAGCGCGAGGTACTTGGTGTCGCCGAGCGCGATGTTGTCGGCGAGGTCGGGCGCGAAGCGCAGGACGCCGTCGGCGCAGGACGCGGTCATGCCGACGAGTTCGACGCCGGCGGCGGCCAGGGCCCGGAAGTCCACGGTGTGGCCGCCGCGGGCGCCGCTGACCGCGATGGTGACGTGGGCGGCGCCCTCGGGCGGCGTCTGAGCGTCCCAGAGTCCGAGCACACCGAGCCACCAGCAGAAGTCACGTCCGCGGTACCGGCGGGGCGGACGGTCGTGCGGGCCGACGGAGAGGAGGACCCGGCGGCCGGAGCGGCGCAGCTCGTCGGCGATCTGGACGCCCGAGGAACCGGCTCCGACGACCAGGACCGCGCCCTCGGGCAGCTGCTCCGGGTTGCGGTACCCGCTGGAGTGGAGCTGTACCGGAACGGTGCCGTCCGGGACGAGGGGCGGGATCACGGGCCGCTGGAACGGCCCCGTCGCGGCCACGACGAAGCGGGCGTCGATGGATCCCCGTGACGTCTCGACCCGGAAGCCGGGCCGGCCGGCGTGCTTGCGCACCGAGGTCACCTCGACACCGCACCGGACGGGGGCGCCGATCTTCTCGGCGTACGCGGCGAAGTAGTCGGCGACCTGCTCCTTCGAGGCGAAGCCGTCGGGGTCGACGTCGGGGAACTCCATGCCCGGGAAACGGTCGTGCCAGGCGGGCCCGTTCGCGACCAGGGAGTCCCACCGCTCGGAGCGCCATCGCTCGGCCACCCGGTCCCGCTCCAGGACGAGGTGCGGGATGCCGTGGGCCCCCAGGTGCTCGCTCACCGCCACGCCGGCCTGGCCCGCCCCGACGACGACCACTTCAGTCTGTTCACTCGGCATTTCGCCTCCGCTCGTGCGGCAGTCCATCCGGTGTCGCGTTGACTGTGCTACCGCACGGAACATCCTCAGCGGCCCTCGTAAACCCTGTCCAACAGATGTTTCCGTTGTAGGCAATCGGTTTTACAGATGTGAATCGGGGCGCGGGACGGGAACTTCCGGCCGGCCTCGCGCGTTGCGGAGAGCGACTTGATCGTTTTGATGTGAGACACGGCGGTGGCGCCGTCGTCGGGGGAAGTGAGCAACCCATGGCCATGGTGGGCCTGTTCTGGATCGCCGAGGGCGATGTGTACGTGGGCGCGAAGCCGTCCGGTCTGGCTCCCGGGGTACGCCTGTCCCCCGAGGGCGTCGTGGCCCTCGGGGACGGACAGTCCGGCCTCCACCTGTGGGAGGACGTGCGGAGCCTGACGGTGACGGACGTACCCGTGAAGACCGTGATGCGGCGGGTCGGCGCGGTCACGGGCATGGCGTGGACCACGGTGCTGAACCTCGTGGACCCCGGCTCGGGCGGGGCGGACGACGCCCCGGGGCTGATGACGCTGCGCGTCGGCACAGCCGACGGCGACCATGAGCTGGCGGCCTACGTGGCCGCGGCCGTCGGCTACTCCCAGGCCGAGACCGACCTCTCCCGCACCCTCCTGACCCGCCTCGCGGAGGGCGCCGCGACGATGACCACGACCCTGGCGGCCATGTCGGAGTGGGGCCGCACATGGGAAGGGGGCTCGCCCCGGGAGACGGAGCGGGAGGCGCTCTTGCGGGAGTGGATCGGCTAGGGGCCCGCCCTGCCCCGAGAGCCTCGCCGTCACCCTGCCGATACCTCGTGGAACCACGAGGACACCGGCGCGGTCTGAGAGAAGTAGTGGCAGTGGCTCCGTGGACCCCGGCACACACGCGTCCGGCGGCCGGGCGGGGCCGCACGATGTACGGGGGTCGTGGTGAACCAGGTGCTCTATGGCGAACGGTCACGCAATCCGCTGTCCCGGACCGTGGAACTGACCGGGGACCGGTTGCGGGTGGGCCCGAGGACCACTCCCCTGGACGAGCTGAACCTCGGCGCCATGGCCGAGGCGTACCAGCGGGGCCGCTGGCTCGGCGGGGGCGGCACGGAGCGCCCGCTGCACGCCTTGGCGGACGGGGCCGGCATCGTCCCGGTCACCCGCGTCACCGGTTCCTGCATCCCGGTGAGGGCTCGCCATGCCGCCCGGTTCGCCCACCAGTTGGGGAACCTCGCGGTCCTGCGGTGCGGCGGGCCCGGGCAGGTGGCCGCCCTGTCCGCCCGGGGCCGGGCCGAAGGGGTGCCCCTGTGGATCGCGCGGCGGTTCGCGCCGGGACCCGCCGGGCAGATCGCCGTCGCGGTGGAACGGCGCCTGGTGCGCGTGGACGTATGGGGACCCCACGCTCCCGTCCTGCGGCTGCGGGCACCGTACGGCTTCCGTCCGGACGCCCCGGAGCCGTCGAAGGGCCTTCGACTGACCGTCGCCGACACGGCAGCCGGCCTCGCTCTGGAGAAGAACTGGCGCAAGTCCAGGAGTCTCGTGGAGGTACGGATCCCGGGGCGGCACTGGGTCCTGCGGCGGGAGAACGCGACGAGTTCGCGGCTGCTGTGCAATGACCGGCCCGTCGCCCTGCTGACCCGTCTGCCGCGCCGGCTCACGCCCGAACCGGGCACGGTGCTGCTGCCGTTGGCTCCCGTGCACTACGCGAGCGGTGACCCGCTGGACGCCGTCATGGCCCAGCTCTGCGCCGCCGCCTTCGGGCTCGGGGACACGACGGGCTCGGCACGGTTCCGAGCGGAGCGGGGACGCCCGGTGTACCGGGGCGAGCCCGCCGCCGACGACGACGCGTGGGGCCGCCCGTGGTACAGCAACCTCGGCAGGGGACGCCAGGACAACGAGCCCGGCGGGGGTGACGGCTGGGGCGCGGACGGAGGAGACGGCGGCGGGGGCGACGGCGGAGGCGGTGATGGCGGAGGCGGAGGCGGAGGCGAGTGACGCGGCGCCCGGCCACGCGATCGACGAGGCAGAGATGAAGAAAATCAATTTCTGAGCGTTGACGACTTAAAAATCTCAAGATACAAATGAACCATGGGCGCGTCGCCGAGAGCAGGGAGCCGAAGGTGGACTGGCAGGAGCTGACGGACCTGACGCGCGGACAGCCGTTCGTGGTCGAGCGGGTCCGCCTCGCACGCGGCGGCGTCGCGATCGAGGGCGAGTTCGAACCCCCGCAGCTGGCCCAGCTCAGCATCGACGACCAGGTGTTCGTCGCCGCGTTCGTACGGTCGCACGGTTCCATCAAGGAGATGGAGCGGATCTTCGGGGTGAGCTACCCGACGGTCAAGTCCCGGCTGAAGCGGATCGCCGAACAGCTCGACTTCGTCGACACCGACCCCGCGCCCGTCGACGCCGCCGACGTCGTCGGCCGACTGCGGCGGGGCGAGATCAGTGCCCAGGAGGCACTGGCCGAGCTGGAGGGCTCCCGGTGATCCCCTGCCTCGTGACCGTGGGTCTCCGGCGTCCGGACGGCCGCCGGAGGCGGCTGTACATCCCGGTCCCGCTGGTCCTGCCGGTGCTGTCCCCGCTGATCCTGCTCGCCGTGCTGGGCGCCGTCGTCGCCTGCCTGGTCACCGGGGTGCGCCCCTTGGGCGCGCTGCGCGGTGCCGGGCGGGTGCTGTGGGCGCTGCCCGGCACGCGGTTCGAGCTGGAGTACCACCGCACGGCCGTACTGGTAAGCGTCAGATGAGCAGGAGGAGAGACAGTGGCGATGAACGAACAACGCCGTCAGGTCCTGGACTTGCTGGCCGAGGGCAAGATCACCGCGGATGAGGCCGAGCGACTGCTCGCCGCCCTGGAACAGGACCGGCCCGCGTCACCGCCGGGCGCCTCCGGCACCAAGTCCCGCCCCACGTACCTGCGCGTGCTGGTGGACGCGGCGGACGACTCCGGCGACGGGGCGAGCCGGGTCAACATCCGGGTGCCGCTGCAACTGCTGCGCGCCGGGGTCCGGCTCACGAGCCTCCTCCCTCCCCAGGCGATCACCAAGGTCAACGCGGAGCTGAGCAAGGCGGGGGTGCCGATCGACCTCGGCGAGCTCAAGCAGCAGCACCTCGACGACCTCGTCGAGCATCTCGACGAGGTCTCCGTCGACGTCGACGACCCCGATGCCAAGGTGCGGGTGTTCTGCGAGTGACGGCGGCGCCGGGCGGCGGCAGCAGCGCCGGCGGAGCGGCCTCCGGCGTCACACCCGTCCCGGCGTCACACCCGTCCCGGGATCACCTCACGCCCGGATGGCGGAGATGTCGAACTGCAGCCGGATCTTCTCGCTGACCATCGCCCCGCCCGCTTCGAGGCGCTGGTTGTAGACCAGGCCCCACTCGGTGCGGTCGATCGTGGTGGTGCCGTCGAAACCGGCGCGCTCGTAGCCGAAGGGGTCCATGACCGAGCCGAGGTAGTCGAGCTGGAGGTCGACGGGCCGGGTGATGCCGCGGATGGTCAGGTCGCCCGTCATGCGGAAGTTCTCCCCGCCCTCGTGGACGGTGGACGTGCTGCGGAACACCATCTCCGGGTAGCGGCTCGCGTCGAAGAAGTCGGCGCCGACGAGGTGGGCGTCGCGCTGCTCCACTCCCGTGTCGACGCTGGCCACCTTGATCACGAGGTGCGCCCGCGACTCGGAGGGCCGGGCCCCGTCGAAGTACAGCTTGCTGTCGTAGTCGGCGAAGGAGCCCCGTACCGTCGTCACCATCGCGTGCCGCACGGAGAACCCGATGCGGCTGTGCGGACGGTCGATGGTCCACTCGCCGGTCAGCGCGCGCAGCCTGGGGTCGAGCGCGACACCGGCGGGCGTGACCTCCTCCACCGGCGCACGGAAGTCGACAGGTGACGCCTGCTCGGCGGTCGCGCTCTGGCGACGGCTGAAGATACCCATGAGGTCGTAAGCCCTTTCGACTCGGTCGCTCCGTGCTATCACGGAGTCGGCGGCGGAGGGACGGCGAAATAGGCGGCCTCGTCCGGGTTCCATGCCGCCGACCGCAAAGCTGCACAAGTTCCCCGTGTCTGTGACCCCGTTTCGGCGTCCGGCCCTCCGGTCGAAGGTGTGTGCGGAATCCCTCCGTCGACCGGTCCGGCATGAGTAGGGTGCTCCGCATGAGGGCACTTGTGCTGTCCGGTGGCTCCGGCACTCGTCTGCGTCCCATCACCCACACGTCCGCCAAGCAGTTGGTTCCCGTCGCGAACAAACCGGTGCTCTTCTACGGCCTGGAGGCGATCGCGGACGCGGGGATCACCGAGGTGGGGATCGTCGTCGGGGACACCGCGGAAGAGATCCGGGAGGCGGTCGGTGACGGTTCGCGGTTCGGTCTCCATGTCACCTACATCCCGCAGGAGGAACCACTGGGTCTGGCCCACGCCGTGCTGATCGCCCGCGCGTTCCTCGGCGAGGACGACTTCGTCATGTACCTCGGTGACAACTTCGTCGTGGGCGGGATCACGCCGCTGGTGGACAGCTTCCGCGCGGAACGGCCGGACGCTCAGGTGCTGTTGACGAAGGTTCCCGATCCCCGACAGTTCGGCGTGGCCGAACTCGACGCCGAGGGGCGGCTGGCCGGCCTGGAGGAGAAGCCGAGGACGCCCAGGAGCGACCTCGCGCTCGTCGGTGTCTACCTCTTCACTCCGGCCGTGCACCAGGCCGTCCGCGCCGTCCGGCCGTCCTGGCGCGGGGAGTTGGAGATCACGCACGCCCTCCAGTGGCTGATCGACGAAGGGCGCGACGTCCGCGCCACGACCATCTCCGGTTACTGGAAGGACACCGGCAACGTCACCGACATGCTGGAGGTCAACCGGTCGGTGCTGGAGACCGTGGAATCGCTCAGGGCGGGCACGGTCGACGCGGACAGCGAGATCATCGGCCGGGTGCGCATCGAACAGGGCGCCCGGGTCGTGCGCAGCCGGATCGTCGGCCCCGTGGTCATCGGCGCCGGCGTCGTCGTCGAGAACGCCTACGTCGGCCCGTTCACCTCGCTCTCCGAGGGCTGCCGGATCGTGGACAGCGAGATCGAGTACTCCATCGTGCTGCGCGGCTCGTCGGTGACGGGCGTACGACGGGTGGAGGCCTCGCTCATCGGGCGCGACGTCGAGGTCACGCCCGCCCCGCGCAACCCGTCGGCGCACCGGTTCGTGCTCGGCGACCACAGCAAGGTGCAGATCTCCCCATAGCGTCTCCTCACACCGTCTCCTCATGGCACTCCACCCCGGCCCCCACCTCGGCAGAAAGGTTCCACCACATGAGCTTCAGGGTTCAGCCGACCGCCCAGGTCGACGATTCCGCCACGGTCGGCGACGGGTCGGCGGTCTGGGACCTGGCCCAGATCCGGGAGGACGCGCGGCTCGGCAGCGGCTGCGTGGTGGGCCGGGGGGCTTATGTCGGCCCCGGGGTGCGGATCGGCGACAACGTGAAGCTCCAGAACTACGCGCTGGTCTACGAGCCCGCGGTGCTCGCCGACGGCGTCTTCGTCGGCCCGGCGGCGGTGCTCACCAACGACCACTTCCCCCGGTCGGTGGACGTCACGGGCCGGCTGAAGCGGGGCGGCGACTGGGAGGCCGTGGCGGTCGTGGTGGAGGAGGGCGCCTCGCTCGGGGCCCGCTCGGTCTGCGTGGCCCCGGTGCGCGTCGGCCGCTGGGCGCTGGTCGCGGCGGGTGCCGTGGTGACCCGGGACGTACCCGACTTCGCACTGGTGGCGGGCGTCCCGGCCCGCCGGATCGGCTGGGTCGGCCGGGCCGGCGTCCGGCTGGCGGAGAGCGAGGGCACGCCGGGCGTCTGAGAGTGCCCGCAGACAGGGGCGCTGTACGACGAGAAGGACGGGGAACTGGTGGAGCGCGCCTGACGCCGGCCCCGCGTCCCCAGTTGTTTTCAGCTGTTTCTCGCAAAGCCCGATGCCTCGAACACTTACCGGCATAACATGTGTACGAAGTGTGCAGACCGAGCACAATGAGCACACGAACCAGTCGTGCCCAGGGGGGGTTACGGGGTGATGGGGACACCTGTGTCCAAAGCCGGGAGCACGTGCCGATCCGGCGTCTGACGTCTGCCTTTCCACCGTCCGGCCGGTCGCGGCCCGACGGACACAGTCTGTTGAACACAGGACCCACAGGGGGGTTGGTGTGTCCGAAAGATGACCACTTCACGTCTGGCGGCGCTCGGTCGTGACGAACCGTCGCTGCTGCCGCTCGCGCAACGGCTGCTGTCCTTGGCCGAGTCGGGCCTGCCCTCGATGCTGCTGCCGGGCAAGGAGGCCTTCGCGTTCACCCTGGCCGGGGCGCGGGCACCCGACGGTTCCTGGCGCGTGGAGCAGCGCGGGACCAGCAGGCGGTACGCGGCCATCACCGCGCTCGGCGTCCACCACCTGCCCGAGGACCGCCAGCGGACCGTCCTCGCGGGCCGTACCGCCCAGGAGTTCACCGGCCTGCTGGTGGAGTCGCTGCCGTCGGTGACCAACCTCGGCGACGCGGCGCTCATCGCCTGGGCCGCCGCCGAGACCGGGCACCCCAAGCTGTCCGACGCCCTGGCCCGGGTCACGGCGCTGGACGACCACCGCCGGCCGCAGTACACCGTCGAGGCGGCATGGGTGCTGTCCGCGCTGGCGGCGGCCCGCGACACGGCCGATGTGGAGGAGCACCTCACCGCGGCCCGGGACCGTCTGCTGCGCTCCCGGACCGGTGCCGGCCCGCTGTTCCCGCACGCCACCGGCCCCGGGCTGCTCCCCTGGTACCGGGCGCACGTGAGCTGCTTCGCCGACCAGACGTACCCGCTCCAGGCGCTGGCCCGCGCCCACGTCAGCGGCCCCGGCGACCCCGAGGCACTGGCCGCGGCCGAGGCGTGCGCGGCCCGTATCTGCGAGCTGCAGGGCGAGGGCGGCCAGTGGTGGTGGCACTACGACGCGCGTACCGGCGGTGTCGTGGAGGGCTATCCGGTCTACAGCGTCCACCAGCACGCGATGGCGCCGACCGCCCTGTTCGACCTGGCCGAGGCGGGGGGCGGCGACTTCGGCGCGGCGGTCCGCAAGGGCCTGCGCTGGATGACGGACGTACCGGAACTGGCCGGACACCCCTCCGCCCAGGAGCCGTTGATCCTCGACGAGCTGGGCGTGACCTGGCGCAAGGTCTACCGGGGTGACCCGAAGAAGGCCGTACGGGCGGTGCGCGGACTGTCCACGCGGGCCGCCGCGGGGCTGCGGCTGAGGGCTCTGGACCGGGTGTACCGCCCGCTGTCCGTGGACCGCGAATGCCGGCCGTACGAGTTCGGCTGGCTGCTCCACGCCTGGCAGGGGGGCCGGATATGAGCGGGCGGAGGTCGTTGTTCGGGATCGAGCTGGACCCGCTGACGATGGACCAGACCGTCGAGCGCTGCCTCGCCGCGGTGCGCGAGGGCCGGCAGCTGGAGATCGGCGTGGTCAACGCGGCGAAGCTGGTCAACATGCGGCGCGACCCGCGGCTCGCGCAGGCGGTGACCGGCTGCGACCTGGTCCTCGCCGACGGACAGGCCGTGGTCTGGGCCGCGCGGGTGCTGCGCGCCCCGCTGCCGGAGCGGGTGGCCGGGATCGACCTGTTCCTGAGGCTGCTGGCGGAGGCGGAGAAGGCCGGCATCCCGGTGTACTTCCTCGGCGCCCGGCAGGAGGTGCTCCAGGAGATGCTGCGCAGGGTCGCCGTCCGGTTCCCCGGACTGAAGGTGGCGGGCCACCGGAACGGCTACTTCGACGACTCCGAGCAGGAGACGATCGCGCAATCCATCGCCGAGAGCGGCGCCCACATGCTTTTCCTTGGCATGACCTCACCAAAGAAGGAGATCTTCACCGCCGCCCACGGCGCACGCACCGGCGCCCGGGTCGTGCACGGGGTCGGCGGCTCCTTCGACATCCTGGCCGGGGTCACCCGGCGGGCCCCCGAGTCCTGGCAGCGCCGGGGGCTGGAGTGGCTCTACCGGGCCCTGCAGGAACCGCGCCGCCTGGGCCGGCGCTACCTCACCACCAATGCCGCCTTCGTCCTCATGACGGTCCGCGAGCGCATCCGGCTCACCCCGTCGACCGCTCCCGCGAACAGGAGTCACTGATGCGTGTCGTCGTGGTCGGACAGGGATACGTCGGCCTGCCGCTGGCCGTCCGGGCCGCCGAGGTCGGACACGAGGTGATCGGCTACGACGTCGACACCCGGCGGATCAAGAGCCTCGCGGCCGGCGAGTCCTTCGTGGAGGACGTCTCCTCCGAGCGGGTCCGCGCGGCCCTGGAAAACGGCACCTACCGACCGAGCGAGTCGGCGCGGGACTGCGGCGGTTTCGACGTCGCCGTCGTGACCGTGCCGACCCCGCTCCACGAGGGCACCCCCGACCTGCGGTACATCAAGGAGTCGGCGGTCACCCTCGCCCGCTATCTGCGCCCCGGGGCCACCGTCGTCCTGGAGTCGACCACCTATCCCGGCACCACCCAGGAGCTGTTCGGGCCGCTGCTGGAGGAGGGGTCGGGTCTCACCGCGGGCAGCGACTTCCGGCTCGGCTACAGCCCGGAGCGGATCGACCCCGGCAACGCGGTGTGGGGCTTCAAGGAGACCCCGAAGGTCGTCTCCGGCGTCGACGAGGCCTCGCTGAAGGCGGTCCAGGACTTCTACGGCCGACTCGTCGACACCACCGTGCCGGTGGGGTCGCCCAAGGAAGCGGAACTGGCCAAGCTCCTCGAGAACACCTTCCGGCACGTGAACATCGCGCTGGTCAACGAGGTCGCGATGTTCGCCCACCACCTGGACATCGACGTCTGGCAGGCCATCGACGCCGCCTCCAGCAAGCCCTTCGGGTTCATGAAGTTCACGCCCGGGCCGGGCGTCGGCGGACACTGCCTGCCGATCGACCCGTCCTACCTGTCCTGGCGGGTCCAGCGCGAACTCGGCCAGAGCTTCCGCTTCGTGGAGCTGGCCAACGACGTCAACAACCACATGCCCGAGTACGTGACACGGCGGATCACCGACCTGTTCAACACCAGACGCCGGTCCGTCAACGGTTCCCGCGTCCTGCTGCTCGGGCTCGCCTACAAGAAGAACACCGGCGACGCCCGCGAGTCGCCCGCGCTGCGCATCTCCCAACTCCTCCTCGACATGGGGGCGCAGGTCAGGGCGGCGGACCCACATGTCGTGGAGAGCCTGCCGGTGGACTCCCGGCTGGTGCGGGTCGACCTCGAACCGGAGGAGCTGAAGGCCGCCGACGTGGTGGTCCTGCTCACCGACCACGACTCCTTCGACTACGAACTCATCGCCGAACACGCCCCCTTCGTCCTCGACTGCCGCCGACGGCTGCCGTCCGGACCCACGATCGAGGTGCTCTGAAGCAATGCCGCGCATCATCTGTGTCGCCGGGGCACGCCCCAACTACATGAAGATCAAACCGGTGATGGACGCGCTGGAGCGCCGGGGCGCCGAGGTGCTCCTCGTCCACACCGGCCAGCACTACGACCCGGCCATGAACGACGTGTTCTTCACCGACCTCGGCATCCGCCCGCCGGACCGCTTCCTGGGCGTCGGCTCCGGCAGCCACGCCGAGCAGACCGGCCGGGTGATGACCGCGTTCGAGCCGCTGCTCGACGAGGTGGCCCCGGACCTCGTCGTCGTGGTCGGCGACATCAACTCCACGCTGGCCTGCGCCCTGGTCACCGCGAAGGCCGGCCCGTTGCTGGCGCACGTCGAGGCCGGACTGCGCAGCCGTGACTGGAGCATGCCGGAGGAGGTCAACCGGGTCGCCACCGACCGGGTCAGCGACTATCTGCTGGCCCCCTCCCCCGACGCGGCCGACAACCTGCGCGCCGAGGGCTACCGGGAGGACCAGATCCACCTGGTCGGCAACGTCATGATCGACACGCTGCTGGCCAACCTGGAGCGGGCCAGGACCTCGGACGTCCTCGACCGGTTCGGGCTGACCAGGGGCGGGTACGGCCTGGTCACGCTGCACCGGCCCGCCAACGTGGACGACCCGGAGGTGCTCGCCGGGCTGCTGAAGGCCCTGGGCGAGATCGCCGGCCACTGCCCGCTGGTGCTGCCGGCCCACCCGCGCGCGGCCGGCCGGCTGGCCGAGCTGGGGGTCCCGGTGGGCGTCCGGCTCGTGCCGCCCGCCGGTTACCTGGACTTCATCGCGCTCCAGGACGCGGCGCGGGTCGTGCTGACCGACTCGGGCGGGGTGCAGGAGGAGACCACCGCCCTGGGTGTGCCGTGCGTGACGCTGCGGGACAACACCGAGCGGCCCGTCACCGTCGCGGAGGGCACCAATGTGCTCGCCGGGCGGGACCCGGCGCGCGTCGTGAGCACCGTGCACGGGGTGCTGGACGCCCCTCCCGCGCCGCGCCGGCCCGCGCTGTGGGACGGCCGGGCGAGCGACCGTATCGCCGAGGTGCTGCTGAGCGGCGGCACCGCGCGCACCCGGCCACGGCCCACCGACCGGCCGGGGTCCATCGACCAGCCCGGGTCCACCGGCCGGCCGGGGTCCACCGACCAGCCAAGGCCCACCGACCAGCCAAGGCCCACGAGACCGACGTTCCCCATATGATCCGCTTGCCGCATATGCTCGTCGAACGCCGGGTCGCCAGGGGGTACCACCATGGATCTCGCGGAGATCTTCCGGGTCATGCGCAGGCGCTGGTACGTCCTGCTGCCCGGGCTGTTCCTGACCGCCGTACTGCTGGCCGCCGTGGCCCTGCTGGTCCCGGTGACGTACCAGTCGCAGAGCACGGTGGTGCTCCTCAACTCCCAGAAGGCCACGGTCGCTTACGACGGCAACCCGTTCCTGAGCACACAGACCTCGCTCACCGGTATGGCCGACGGCCTGGCCCGCAACCTCAACTCCGACAGCTCCGTGCGGGAGCTGAAGTCCCGCGGTGCCACAGGCACGTTCGAGGCCAAGCTGGCCGACAACGCCCAGGGGCCGCTGATGTGGCTGACCGTCACGGGTACGGACGAGAAGGCCGTACTCGCCTCCGACAAGCTGTTGACGGCGTACGCCGCGGAGCGGCTGAAGGAGTTCCAGCGGCAGCAGTCGGTCGACCCGAAGGCCATGATCCGGATGACCACGGTCGTGGCCCCGCAGCAGCCGGTGGCGCAGACCAAGACGCGGCTCCAGTACCTGGTGATGGCCGGAGGGCTGGGCCTGGTGCTGAGCCTGGTCGCCGTGTTCTGGGTCGAAGCACGCCGCCGGCCGCACGCGCCACAGCGACCGGACCGCGCTCCTGAGCCGGACCACACCGCGCGACCGGACCGGGACACGCCGGAGCGGGACAGCGCTCCGGAACCGGGCGGCACCCACGGGCCCGGTGAGCCGGTCGCGGACCGGACCATCGCCCTGCGGCGTCCGCCCGCCTGGTCCCGGGCCACCGGCCGCCGGACACCGGCGGAGCCGAAGGCGGGACGCCCGGCCGTGACGCCCGCCGCCGAGCCGCTCGACGAGGAGCCGACCCATGGACAGCGTTCGCCCACCGGACAGCGCGACCGCCGCTGACCCGAGCGGCACCCCCGCCGTGCACACGGCCGGCCCGCACACCCCCGCCACGGACACCCCCGCCGCAGCCGCTGCCGCCGGGCACTCCCCCGGCGCGGACGCTCCCGGCACCGGCTCCCTCGGCCGGAAGGTGCGTTCCGCTGCGGGCTGGAGCCTGGCCAACACGATGGTCATGCGCCTGGGCAACTTCGCCACCGGCATCGTCCTGGCGCGCTTCGCGCTCGGCCCGGCCGAGTGGGGCGTCTACGGCATCGCCCAGACCGTCCTGCTGGTCCTGCTCTCCGCGAACGAACTCGGCGTCAGCCTGGCCGTCGTCCGCTGGGAGGGCGATCCGCGCCGCTTCGCGCCGACCGTGCTCACCCTGGCCACCGCCTCCAGCGTGCTGCTCTACGCTGGCCTGTTCGTCACGGCGCCGACGGTGGCCGGACTGCTGGACTCGCCGGACGCCACCGGCGTGCTGCGGGTGATGTGCCTGTGCCTGGTGATCGACGGAGTGGCGCAGGTGCCGGCCAACTTCCTGACGCGGGAGTTCGCCCAGGGCAAGCGCATGGTCATCGACGCGCTGAACTTCGTCCTGAGCACCGCGGTGACCCTGCTGCTGGCCTTCGCGGGCTGGGGGGCGATGAGTTTCGCGTGGGGCGCGGTGGCGGGCAACGTCGCCGCTCTCGTCGGCTGCGCCGTGGCCGCGCCCGGCACGCTGCGGTTCGGCTGGAACCCCGAACAGGCGCGCGCGCTCCTGCGGTTCGGGCTGCCGCTGGCCGGTGCGAGCCTGCTCGCCCTGGCCGTCGTCAACGTGGACACCCTGGTCGTCGGCTCCGCGCTCGGCGGGGTCTCGCTCGGTTTCTACGTCCTGGCGTTCAACATGTCCGGGTGGCCGGTCCGGGTCATCTCCGAGGCGGCCCGGCGGGTCTCCTTCGCGGGGTTCTCCCGGCTCGCCGGCTCCCCGGGGGCCCTCGCCGACGGCTTCAGCCGGGCGCTGGGTGTCCTGGTGGCCGGCACCGTGCCGCTGTGTGTACTGCTCGGCGGCCTCGCCGCGCCCGTCGTCGAGCTGGTCTACGGCAGCACCTGGGTGCCGGCCGCAGCCGCGCTGCCGTGGCTGATGGCCCTGGGCCTGATCCGCATCGGCTGCGAACTCGCCTACGACTGTCTGGTCGCCGCCGGACAGCGCCGTTCCCTCATCCTCGTACAGGGCCTGTGGGTGGCCGCGCTCGTCCCCGTCCTCATCGCGGGTGCGCGGCTCGACGGCATCGTCGGTGTCGCGCAGGGGCACGTCCTGGTCGCCGCCGGGCTGATCGTCCCCGTGTTCCTGTACGCCCTCGGCCGTGCCGGGGTCGGGCTCGGCGCCGTCGGCCGGGCCTGTGCCTGGCCGTTCCTCGCGGGGGCGGTGATGACCCTGGTGGTCCTCGCCGAGCGGCGGCTGCTCGGCGACGGCACCCTCGCCCTGTTCGTCATCGGCACGAGCGCACTGGCCTGCTACGTGGTGTGCGTGCTGCCCGGCCGACGCTTCCTGCTCGGCTCCAAGACTCCGGAGACCGTATGACGAGGCGCCGCCGTCCGATGGCCTGCCTGGCTCTGCTGCTGCTCGCCGCCTGCTCTGCGGGCCCCGAGCGGACGGACGGCCCCGCGGCGAGCGGACCGGCCAGAACCGGTTCCCCGCCCCCCGCCCGCACCCCTTCCGCCACCGCGCCGCCCGCCACCTCCGCGGCCCCCTCGGCGACCGGCTCCCCGTCGGCGGCCACGCGCAGCCCCTCGTCACCGGTCCGCCCGCCCGCCACCTCGGCGGCACCCGTGGAGGCCGCGTTCCCCGACGCGCGCAGCACCGGGCCCCGGGTCCGGCTCACGCCGAAGTCCACGGGCGACCTGAGCGTGCGGACCGACGGGGCGGTCATCAGGGCGCAGGACATCACCGGTTCGCTCGACATCTACGCGGACGACGTCACCGTCGTCGACTCCCGGATCACCTCCACCAACTGGTGGGGCGTCAACCTGCGCCCCGGCCACCACGGGCTGCGGATCCTGCACAGCACCATCACCGCGGTCCCCGGCGAGGGCCCCGACAACGGCGGGGTGAACTACGCCGTGTCCAACATGGGCACCAGCTCCGTCGAGGTCGGCTGGTGCGACATCTCGGTGTTCGGCAACGCCCTCTCCATGGGTCAAGGGCACATCCACGACAACTACGTCCACGATCTCGTCGCCTTCCGCAACAACGGCGGCGAGTGGCAGCACCTCGACGCGGTCATCAGCGGCGGCGGCAACGACGGCGAGCTGGTGATCCGGCACAACACCCTGCTCAACCCCGCACCCGTGGACCGCGGGGCGTCGGCCGCCGTGGGCCTGTTCGCCGACACCGGCCGGGTCTCCGACACGGTGATCGACGGCAACCTCCTGGCGGGCGGGGCGTACGCCCTGTACGGGGGCGGCGAGGGTGCCACCGGCATCACGGTCACCGACAACGTCTTCTCGACCCGCTATCACCCGAACAGCGGCTTCTACGGACCGGTCACCGCCTGGAACGCGGGCGGCGCGGGCAACGTCTGGCGCGGGAACCGGTTCTCCGACGGCACCCCGGTCGTCCCCGAGCCGGCCGGCTGAGGAAGAGGATCATGCGACGTATCGTCCGCCTCCCCTGGGAGCTGCTCAAGCACGCCTTCGGCTGGATCGTCCTGTTCGAGCTGCGCAACAAGGTCCTGCTGCTGCCCTCCGCGCTGCGCCTGCGCCGCCTGGAGAACGCCGAGACCCGCCGGCTGGCGGCGGCCCACGCTCCCCCGCCGGCCGCCCTGGTGGCGACCGTCATCGCCACCCACCGGCGGCCCGAGCAGCTGCGGGCGGCGGTCCGTTCGGCGCTGGCGCAGACCGTGCGGGACCAGGTCGTCGTCGTGGTCGACGACGGTGCCGGGCTCCCGGACCTGCCCGGCGACCCCCGGCTGTTCGCCGTGTCGCTGTCCCGCAACACCGGGGTGGCCGGGGTGGTGCGCAACGTGGGCATCCGGCTGACGCGGTCGCGGTACGTGGCGTTCCTGGACGACGACAACCTGTGGGAGCCCGACCACCTGGAGCGGGCGCTGGCCGTGCTGGAGGCGCCCGGCGGGCCCGACGGCGTGTACACGGCGCTGCGCCGGGTCCTGCCGGACGGCACCGAACGGGACGTCCTGTCCGTGCCGTTCGACCGGCGCCGGGCCGCCCGGGAGTCCTTCCTCGACACCAACGCGTTCGTCGCCCGGCGCGACGGCTCCCTGCACTTCAGCCGGCTGCGCCGGACCCCGCGGGTGCTGCCGCGGGAGGACTGGGAGCTGATCCGCCGGTACGGCCGGGGGCACCGGGTGCGCCACGTGCCGCACCCCACCGTGCGGTACCTGGTGAACCCGGGCAGCTTCTACACGACGTGGTCCGGGTGAGCGTCACGGTCCGGGCGTGGCCTTCAGCGCGCCCGGCCGCAGCAGGGCCGCGGCGGCGGCGCGGCTGGCCTCGCGGCCGAGGGCGGCCCGGGACACCTCGCGCAGGAACACGGCGGCCCGGAAGCAGGCCGTGGCCAGGGGCCCGTTGCGCCGCCCGTACAGCCGTACCCGGTTGAGGGTGAGCAGGGTCCACAGCCGGGGCGACACCCGGGAGTCGCCGCCCAGGTGCACCGCCTCGGCGGTCGGCTCCAGCCGCGTGGCGTGTCCCAGGTCCCGGGCGCGCAGACAGTACTCGGTCTCCTCCGAGTAGAGGAAGAACGACTCGTCCCACGCGCCGCAGGCGGCCCGGCACTCCGCCGATACGGCCATCAGCGCGCCGGTGGCCCAGTCGGCGCGGGTGGGCCGGCGGTAGGCGGCCGGGTCGGTGACGATCTCGCTCAGCCTTGGGAACCGCCCGGCCCTGCGGTTGCCGATGAGGGCCTCGCCGAGGGCCCGGGTCACGCTGGACTCGCGGCGCAGCGAGTGGTGGGGCGTGTCCCGGCCCTCCTCGTACAGCAGGGGGACGGCGATCCCGGTGCCGTCCCCGAGGCGGTCCACGAGCCGTTTCCCGCAGCCCTGCCGCATGCGGACGTCCGGGTTGCAGACGAGGGCGGCGCCGAAGTCACCGGCGGCGGCGATGGCCGCGTTGATGCCGGCGGCGTACCCGGCGTTGCGGCCGGTCCGCACGACGGTGGCGGCGGGGGCCAGCGTCCGCAGGACCTCGACGGTGTCGTCGGCGGAGTCGTTGTCGGCGACGACCAGCCGCCAGTCGAGTCCGGCCATGCCGTCCTCCAGCGCGGCGAGGAACCCGGGGAGCACCGGGGCGCTGTTCCAGGTGACGACGATGACGGCGACGGTGCTCATCGGGACTCCGCGGGTCGGGGAAGCTCGGTCTTGGCGGTCTCGCGGGGCGTGCGGGCGGCCTCGCGCCGGACGAACCCCAGGTAGCTGCTTCCCGCGCCCAGGGTCAGGAAGAAGATGCCAGCGAACATCGGGAAGCTGAGCGAGTCGAAGGTGGCGCTGATGACGAGGGCGACCAGCGCCGAGGCGAAGAACGCCTGCCCCAGTTCACGGTCGCTGTCGGTGCGGGCCAGCCGCCGCACGGCGCCTCCGTGGTGGATGCCGGCGAGGAACAGCGCGAACAGGGCGACGACCCCGAGCAGTCCCGTCTCCGCGGCGGTCAGCATGTACTGGTTGTCGGTGAAGAAGTACAGGTCCGGGGTGAAGGTGCCGAACCCCCGGCCGAACAGCGGATGTTCCTTCAGATACGGCACGATCGCGCTGTACTTGACGGTCCGGGCCTGGGTGCTGCTGTCGGAGTTGGACAGGAAGGAGGCGAACAGCTCCGTGATGGTGCCGATCAGTCCGGGCACGAGCACCTTGAAGACGGCGACGGAGGCCGCCATGATCCCGATGGCGGCCCAGCGGCGGGCCGGCTTCCAGCGGGGCACCATCACGAGGGCGACCAGCAGCAGGCCGAGGACGGAGGTCCGCGACACCGTCAGGGGCAGCGCGCCGCCGATGAGCAGCACCGGCCCCCAGCGGCGCAGGGCGGGCAGGTGGCGGCGGACCGGGTCGAAGGCCTGCTGGATCGCGAAGGGCAGGAGGATCGCCAGCATGCCGCCGAACTCCAGCGGCTGGGCGGTGGTGGACCGGGGCCGGGTGAAGGAGCCGCGGTCCATGACGGAGACCTGGGCGACGCTGGTCCGCAGGCCGGGGATGTGGATGGAGTCGGCGATGTTGGTGGCGGCGAAGAAGTCGTAGAAACCGATCGCGGCGACCACGGACCCCATGACGACCATGCGGCGCATCAGTACGTCGAGCCGGCCGCGTTCGCGCACTCCCGCGGAGACCAGGACGACCAGGGAGACCCACACCAGGAAGCCGATGAGGCCGCGGTCGGCTCCCAGGACCTCCTGGTGGGAGCTGCCGCGCAGACTGTTGGCGAGGTAGGCGGCGAGGACGGCCAGGCCCAGCAGGCACATCACGATCCGTACGGGCCGGGTGCCCGGCGCGGGCAGGATCCGGCCGCCCAGCCAGGTCGCGAGGTACCACAACAGGCCGAGCAGGGCGAAGACGTTGGCGGGGGTGCCGACGCCGCCGAGGGCGGGCAGCGCCAGGTTGGACGGGACGAAGAAGGCCAGCACCAGGTAGACGGTGAGGATCGCGGTGGCGTCGAACCGGCGGCCCAGCGGCCCGGCCCCGGCCCGCTTCGGGGCGCGCGGCCGGTGCGGTCGCGGGGCGGCCGGCGGGCGGCGGCGCACCACCGCGACGCCTTCCATCAGGATCGACAGCAGGAACGCGCTGACGACCCCGAGGATGACCACGGCCGCGACGCCCTGGTAGCGGCTCTTCGACTGCGCCACCGGGGTCTGCGGGAGGACGACGGGCGCGGTCTCCACCAGGTAGGCGGGCGGGACCTCGGCGGCCTCCTGGAGGGCGGTGAGCTGCTCACCGGCGAAGGCGGTCAGGGTGTCGGTCTCCTCCAGCACCTTCTCGCGGTCGGTTCCGGTGACGCTGAGCTGGAGCAGCGGGCTCTCGCTGCCCGGGGCGAACCCGGCCGTGTAGGGATCGGTGACGCCCCGGCTGTACAACTCCTTCGCGGCGTCGCCGGATTCGAGGGTCCTGATCAGGACGTCGGCCGTGACGATCAGCGAACCGCCCGCGTTCGAGATGGGGTTGCCGAAGGTGGGGGCCAGCCGGGCCACGGCCGAGGAGTCGAGGAGCGCGACCGAACTCTGCGACTGGTAGGAGACGGGGACGGTCGCGTACAGGTAGGCGCCGCCGAGCAGACTGAGCAGGGTGAGCGGCACCATGAAGTACCACCGCCTGCGCAGAATGGCCCATATCTCACCAAGGCTCACGTACCGTCCCCCTCGATCCGGTGGCGTCGCCCGGCGCGCCCTGCCAGTATCGGGAGGGACGGAAGGAACGCGTGATGTCGCCTGGGAACGTCGCCGACGCGCTGCTGCGCCGCTGGTACGTCGTGGTGGTGGCGCTGCTGCTGACGGCCGCCGGGGCCTACCAGGTGGTCCGCCCCGAGCCCCGGTACACGGGGTCCGCGGTGGTCGTGCTCAAGCCGCCGGTGACCCGGAACCAGCCCAACCAGCTCACCAATCTCCAGCCGCCGCTCGCCGCGGTCTCCTACGCGGTCGTCCGGCAGCTGCGCTCCCCGTCCGGGCAGGACGAGTTGCGGGCGGCGGGCGTCCGGGGGGACTACCAGCTGGTGCCGCGCAACAGCGGCACCAGCGCGATGCCCCAGTATCTGATCCCGTCCCTGCAGGTGCAGTCGCAGGCGTCGGACCGGGACACCGCGGTGGCGACGGTGCGGCGCGTCATCGACGTGTACGCCGCCCATGTCGAACGGCTCCAGACCGCGCAGGGCGTTCCGGCCGGGGCGCGGATCACCCCGTCCGTGCTGACGTCCCCGAGCGCCGCCCCGGTCCAGGGTGACAGGGTCCGCGGCCTGGCGGGCACGGTCCTGCTCGGTACGGCCGGCGGGGTGCTCGGCGCGCTGTGGCTGGACCGCCTGCCGGCGGGCCGCCGGCCGGCCGCCGCGCACGGCCGCCGCCCGCACGCCGCTCCGGTGGCCACGGCCCCCTGAGACGCGTACCGGATGGGTCTGCCGCTTCATCAGATGCCGCGCCGCTTCCACGACTCCCACCACAGCCGCTCCCGGCCGCGTTCGGCCACGGCCGACCACACCAGCGGCTGGAGGTACGGCATCACCGCCGGGCCGATCCGCCGGCGCAGCCGCAGCGCGCGGTACTCGGGCAGCGCCCGGTAGCCCGGCAGGCACTGCTCGGCGAAGGCCACGCACTCGTCGACCGGTACGACGCCGGTGCGTCCCCGGTCGTAGGCCCGGTAGGCGCGGCGCAGGGCGAAGCGGGCGAGGCGGGTGTGCACCTGGTCGGCGAGGCGGTCGGCGTGCGGCAGCCGGTCTCCGCACTTGGCGAGCACCGAGTCGAAGGCGACCAGCCGCTGACGCAGGTCGTCGAGCTGGCCGCCGAAGTCGGTGGTGGACATGTTGTCGCCGTGGACCCGGTAGAAGGCCTGGTCGGCGCCGCGTACGTAGCCGACATCGGCGTGGGCGGCGAGCCGCATCCACATCTCGATGTCGCCGGCGTGCGGCAGCGCCGGGTCGTAGCCGCCGACCGTCCGCTGGAGGCTGGTGCGGACGACGACCTCGGGCGAGGTGATGCAGCCGGTGCCCTCGCGGAACCGGCGCTCCAGCCACCACCGCCCGGGGTAGACGACCGAACCGGTGCTGTGGGTGCGGGCCTTCGGCAGCGGCCCGCCGTGCCGGAAGCGCAGGGGCCGCCCGTAGGCGAACCCGGCCTCCGGGTGGGCGTCGAGCAGGGCCGCGGCGCGGACCAGGGCGCCCGGCACCAGCCGGTCGTCGGCGGACAGCAGGGCCACGTAGTCGCCGTCGGCCCACTCCAGGAGGCCCTCGTTGTAGGTGGCGATGTGGCCCTTGTTGGTCTCGTGGACCCGGACCTCGATCCGCGGGTCGGCGGCGGCCAGCTTCCGCGCCGTCTCCGCCGAGTCGTCGGGCGAGGCGTCGTCGATGATGAGCACCCGGACGTCGACGCCGTCCTGCTCGTCGAGGACGCTGCTCACGCAGTCGGCGAGGAAGTGGCCGTACTTGTAGCAGGGAATGACAACACTGACGCTGCTCATCGTGGGGAAGCCAATCAGTTCTTCGGGCGGCGGACGGAGTCGGCGGTCAGGGTCCAGCTCCGGGAGCCGACCGTCCGACGGTCGTCGTCCACGGCCGTGAGCGTGATCCGGAACCGGGTGCCGTCCGGCAGGGGCGCGGTCAGGTGGACGGACGCCTTGCCGGTGGCCCGGTCGTAGTGGGTGACGGGCCGGACGCCGAGCTGCTCGGCGGCGGCCTCGTCGTCGGCGCCGGACAGGACGTCCAGGGTGGCCCGGACGGACGACGGTCGCGCGTCGTCCGGCACGGTCACCGTGAGCGGGTCCACCGCGTCGGCGGTGTACGTCACCGTGGACGCGGTCGGCTCCGCGGAGCCCTCCGCCGCGATCGAGGCGCTCGGGTCGTCGGCGGTGAAGACGGGGCCCACCCAGTAGGTGGCGGAGCCGTGGGAGGCGGTGGGGAAGGCCGGGTCGGAGCCGTACTTGTAGAGCCCGTTGGGGTGGGCCGCGGTGTCGGCGGTGGCGGTCAGCGGATAGGACTGGTGGGCGGAGGCGAAGTAGCCGCCGTCCACCGCGTACCGGCCGTTCGGCGCATGGTACGAGGCGACGTACGCGGTGCCGGCGGTGACCTTGACGGGGGTGGCGAAGACCAGTGTCTGCCAGCCGGAGACCGTCTCGCCCGTGAAGGTGCCGGCGGCGAGCAGCGTGCCGTCGTCGGACCAGAGGCTGCCGGTGTGGGTGCCCGTGTTGCCGGCGCCCTTGTAGAAGGTGACGCCGGTGATCCAGCCGTCGGCCGACGAGGTGAACCGGGTGCCCAGCTCGACGGAGTTGGTGTCGGAGGTCATGTCGGTGATGGCCGGCGTCGCGGAGGGGCCCCACAGGGTGCAGGGGCAGGTGACCGGGGGCGGGGTGGAGCTGGTGGTGAACGACCAGGTCACCGGCTCCGTCATGGAGTTGCCCCAGACGTCGGAGGCCCGTACGGAGGCGGTGTAGGTGGTGTGCAGGGAGAGCTGGCTCGACGGGGTGAAGGTCACCTTGTCCGCGGCGGGCACGGTCACCGTCCCCGGGACCGCGGCGCCGCTCGGGTCCCGCACGGTGAACGTCAGGTCGTCGGGGTCGACGGACGCGCTGAGCACGGCCGACACCGAGGCGGTGATCGAGGTGTCGGTCGCCCCGGAGGTCGGGGAGGTGGAGGCGACGGTGGGCGGGACGGTGGTGGCCGTCGAGGTGTCCAGCACCACGTCGACCCAGTAGTTGCTGCCGTCGGACTGGGTGGACGGGAAGGCGCTGGCGGAGGTGTACCGGTAGACGCCGTTGCCGCCGTAGGTGCCCGATTTCGGGGCGGTCAGCGGCGCCAGGCCGGCGTCCTGGCCGGTGAAGTAGCCGGCGTCGTAGGAGTATCCGCCGTCGGGTGCGAAGTAGGAGGCGACATACGTGGTGTCGGCCTTGACGGTGACCGGGGTGGCGAAGTTGAGCTGCTGCCAGCCGGAGGCCGTCTCGCCCGTGAAGGTGCCGGTGGCCAGGCGGGTGCCGGAGGCGGTCCACAGGCTGCCGGTGTGGGTGCCGGTGTTGGCGGGCGACTTGTAGAAGCGGACGGCGGTGACCGAGCCGGCGGTGGTGGTGCGGAACTTCACGCCCAGCTCGACCGCGCTGCCGTCGCCCGCGTTGACGGTGCCGGGTACGGCCGAGGCCGGCCAGACGGTGCAGGGGCAGGTCTGGGGGCCGACGGTCACCGGGATGGTGGTGACGGTGCCGATGTTGACGCTGTCGTCGACGGCGCGGACCTTGAGGGTCGCGGGCCCCGGCGTGGTCGGGGTCCAGCTGTAGGTCCAGGACGTCAGTCCGGTGGCGGCCTGCCAGGTCTCCCCGTCGTCGGTGGAGACCTCCACGCGGGCCACCACACCGCCGCCGGAGTCGGTGGCGGTGCCCTTGACGGTGACCGGCTTCAGCGCCGGGACGGTGGCCCCGGCGACGGGGGCGGCCACGGTGACGGCCGGGCCGGTGGTGTCGGTGGAGGCCGTGGCGGTGACCAGGTCGCTCTGGAGGGTCAGCGGCTGGACGCCCATGTCGGCGAGGACGTTCACGGTCGCCTGCTGCATCCGGGCGTCCTCGGTCACCACCGTGTCCTCGGGGTGGTACGTGGGTACGTCGGTCAGCCCCCACGACCACTGCACGGTCCCGGCGCCGAACACCAGGGCCCCGGAGTCCTGGTCGCGGAACGCGACGAGGCTGTGGGTGGCCGTGCCGTTGCCGTACGTGTTGCCCCAGTCCAGACGGAGTTTGCCGTCGTCGATGTCCACGGTCGTCGACGACAGGTTGATCGCGCCGGCGGGGCGGGTGCTGTTGTCGATGTCGCTGTCCCACTCGTAGCCGAGGGTGCCGGTGGGGAAGGTGGCGGTCTGGCCGGCGGCGAGGTCCGCGACCGAGGTGCCGCGCCAGATGCGGTTCTTGCCGTACGAGCCGGGGACGGTGATGGCGTCGGCCCGGTAGCCGTTCACCGTGAACATGGAGCCGGTGAGGATGTTCGGCGGCTGGTACTCCTGGCCGTAGCGGGTGCTGGCCGGGTCCATCCAGGTGCCGGTCCAGGTGCCGCTGGGGTCGGCGATGCCGTTGTTCTGGGCCATCTTGGTCATCTTGTAGCAGACCAGGGTGCGGTTGTCGGTGCCGGTGCCGTCGATGCTCGGGGTGAGCCGGGTCTGCCAGAACACCTCGTTGCCGCTGAAGAAGCCCTGCTGGACACCGGCCTTGCGGGCGTCCAGGACGTTGGTGTACTGGCTCTGCGTCCAGTACTCGTCGTGGCCGGAGGACAGGTACACCCGGTGCTTCTTGAGCAGGGTGTCGCCGTTGACGGACACGTCCACGCCGGACAGGTAACTGACGTCGTAGCCGTTGCGTTCCAGCCACGCCAGCATCATGAACTCGGAGCCGTAGATGCCGTTGTCGCCGCCGATGTCCAGCGGCCGGTTGTAGCTGACCTCGTAGGCCCGCCCGTCGGGCGCGGGTCCGGCGCCGCCGTAGAGGTCCTGGCCGCCGTAGTCGTTGTACGCCTGCCAGGTCTGGTCGCTGGTCTGCACGACGATGTCGGAGGTGGAGCCGTCGTCGCGGACGACGAACGGGTACGGCATCAGGCCGTCGCCGTCGGTCTGCGCGAGGTTGGCGATGTACAGGCCGGAGACGGCGTCGTCGGGCACGGTCCAGGTCACGTTCACCGGCCAGTTGCCGCAGTCGACCAGGCCGGTGGCGCTCTTGGTGGTGCAGTCGGCGGGCTCGGTGGTGTAGTTGGCCGGGTGGACGGCCGACGCCTCGGCCTCGGTCGAGATCAGCCGGGCGCCGTCGCCGCCGTACCAGCCCAGGCGGTAGATCTGCACCTGGTACGGGACCGGCGACTGGATCTTGAACTGGACGGTGTCACCGGCCCGCACGCTCTCCTTGGTGGAGAAGCCCTTGATGTCGCCGTAGGCGTTGGGCGCGAACCACTCGGACTTCGGGGTGCCCGCCTTGGAGTTCTCGCACACGACCGGGTTCGAGTCCGTGCCGCACGGGTCGTCGGCCGCCTGCGCGGCCCCGGCCTGCGGGAGCACCGCCCAGATCAGTGCCGCCACGACGGCGAGGCGGACGCCCCGGACCCGTCTGCTCCATCTGTTCATGTGCACCTCTCAGCCGTGCCGCGTCAGCCGTCGAGCGCGTGGGCGAGCGCGTCCACGACACGTTGCTGCTGGTCGGGGGTGATCTGCGGGTAGAGCGGCAGGGACAGGATCCGGTCCGCCGCCCGCTCGGCGTTCGGGAAGTCGCCGCGGGCGTGGCCGAGGTGGCGGTAGGCCGGGGTGAGGTGGACCGGGGTGGGATAGTGCACCCCGGCGCCGATGCCCTCGGCGTTCAGCTTGCCGACGACGTCGTCGCGGTCGGCGCCGGTGATCTGCACGACGTAGAGGTGCCATACGTGGGTGTTGCCGGGTTCCGTCACGGGGAGGACGACCCGGCCGGCCGCCGCGAGGCCGGCGAGGAGGGTGCCGTAGCGGGCGGCGGCGGTGCGGCGGGCCGTGTTGCCGTCGGCGAGGCGGGCCAGTTTGGCGCGCAGGACGACGGCCTGGAGACCGTCGAGGCGGCTGTTGAAGCCGGGGACGTCGTGGCGGTACTTGGCGACGCCGCCGTGGTTGGCGAGGGCGCGCACCAGGCCGGCGGTCTCCGCGTCGTCGGTGAGGACGGCGCCCGCGTCGCCGTAGGCGCCCAGGTTCTTGCCCGGGTAGAAGCTGGTGGCGGCGATGTGGCCGCTGCCCGGGGTGCGGCCGTCGCGGGCCGCGCCCTGGCACTGCGCGGCGTCCTCGACGATCCGGACGTGCGCGGGCAGCCGGTCCGCCAGCGCGGTGACGTCGGCCAGCTGCCCGTACAGGTGGACGGGGACGACCGCGCGGGTGGCCGGGCCGACCGCCGCGAGCGCCGCCTCGGGGTCGAGGAGGTGACTGTCGGGCAGGCAGTCCGCGAGGACCGGGCGGGCTCCGGCGCGGGCCACCGCGCCGGCCGTGGCGATGAAGGTGTTGGCGGGCACCACGACCTCGTCGCCCGGGCCCACGCCGACGGCGCGCAGGGCCAGTTCGAGGGCGTCGGTGCCGTTGGCGACGCCCACGCAGTGCGCGACGCCGCCGAAGCCGGCGTACTCGCGCTCGAAGAGGCGGACCTCCTCGCCGCCGACGAACGCGGTGTGCGCGAGGACGCGGTCGAATCCGGCCCGTACCTCGTCGGCGACCTCCTCGTGGGCCGCCTTGAGGTCCACCAGCGGTATCCGGTTCATCTGACAGGTCCCCCCTGTGCGTGCTCGGTCGGTGTGTCGAGTGCGGCTTCGGCGAGCGCGGGCGCCGGCGCGGCGCGCAGCCGCCGGGCCGGGCTCCCCACCCAGACCTCGCCCGGCGGCACGTCACCGAGCACGCTGCTCCCCATGCCGATCAGCGACCAGGCGCCGACCGTCGTGCCTTCCCTGACCAGGGCGCCGGATCCCGCGTAGGCGCCCCTCGCCAGGCGTGCGCCGCCGCCGAGCCGCACGCCGGAGGCGAGCGTGGCGAAGTCCTCGACCACGTCGTCGTGGGTGAGGACCACCTGCGGCATCACCGCGACGTGCGCGCCCACCCGTACCGCGGCGGTCAGCGCGCAGTGCGCGAGCAGGACCGAGCCCGGCCCGACCGTCGACGTGGCGGAGACCGCCGCCGTCGGATGGACGACGGTGGCGTAGCGCTCCTCGGGCAGGCCGAGACGGCGGACCAGGCGGGCGCGGGCCGCGTAGTCGCGGGGGTTGCCCACGCAGATCACCACCCGGGCCTCGGGCAGGCCGTGGACGAGGTCGCAGCCGCCGAGGACGGGCACGCCGTCCGTCTCGGTGCCGTGCAGGGCCGGGTCGTCGTCGAGGTGTCCGAGCAGTTCGAACGCGCCCGCGGCCAGCACCGCCTGGGCGGTCTCCCGGGCGAATCCCCCGGCGCCGACGATCACCAGTGGGGTGGTCATGCCGGCGCCCGTTCGCGCAGTACCGCCACGACCCGGTCCTGCTGGGCCTGGGTCATGGTGTGGAACAGCGGCAGGATCAGCGAGTCGCGGCTGATCCGTTCGGTGACCGGCAGGGGGGCGGCCGGGTGGCCGGCGTAGGCGGGTTCGAGGTGGGCGGCCATGATGCCGCGCCGGGCGGAGACGCCGGCGTCGGCGAGCGCGCCGAGCAGGCCGTCCCGGCCGCCGGGGAAGTCCTCGTCGAGGAGCACCCAGTAGGACTGGAAGTTGCCCTGTCCGTGCCCGGGGTCGCGTACGGGGGTCAGGCCGGGGACGTCGCGCAGCAACTGGTCGTAGCGGGCGGCCAGTTCGCGGCGGCGGGCGATCATGGTGTCGAGCCGGCCGAGCTGGACGAGGCCGACCGCGGCCTGGATGTCGGTCATCCGGTAGTTGAAGCCGACCTCCAGGTAGCTCTCCAGTACGGGCCGGCCGCTCGCGTGGCGTTCGGCCGCCGAGGCGTTCATGCCGTGCTCGCGCAGCCGGCGCAGCCGGGCCGCCCACTCGGCGTCGTCGGTGGTGACCATGCCGCCCTCGCCGGTGGTGACCAGCTTGCGGGGGTGGAAGGACCAGGCGGCGAGCAGCGCGCCGTGGCCGACGGGTTTGCCGCCGACGGTGGAGCCGATGGCGCAGGCCGCGTCCTCCACCAGGGGCAGGTCCCAGTCGGCGCAGGCGGCGCGCAGGGCGGGTACGTCGGCCGGTACGCCGCCCTGGTGGACCGCGAGGACCGCCTTCGTACGGGGGGTGCGGACCGCGTCCACGGTGGCCGGGGTGAGGTTGCCGGTGGTGAGGTCGACGTCGGCGAACACGGGCTGAGCGCCTGTGTACCGCACGGCGTTGGCGGTGGCGATGAAGGACAGCGAGGGCACCACCACCTCGTCGCCCGGTCCGATGCCGAGGACGACGAGGGACAGGTGCAGGGCGGTGGTGCAGGAGCTGACCGCGACGGCGTGCTCGGCGCCCACCCGCTCGGCGAAGGCCCGCTCGAAGGCCGCGACCCTGGGTCCCTGGGCGACCCACCCGGACAGGACGGCCTCGGAGGCGGCCCGGGCCTCCTCCTCGCCGAGCCAGGGGATCATCACCGGGATGCGGTCGGTGCCGCTCACTGGGCCGCCTCCCGCTCGGCGCGCCACCACTGGACCAGGTCCTTCAGGCCGGTGCGGAGGTCGATCCCGGCGGTGAACCCGAGCCGTTCGGCGGCCCGCGAGGTGTCCGCGAGGCGCCGCTCCACGCCGTTCACCGAGCGGGCGGGCCCGTGCACCGGAACGAGGCCCTGGGCGCCCATCGCCTCCAGCAGGCCCTCGGCCAGCGCCTTGAGGGAGGTCTCGGTGCCGCTGGCGATGTTGAACACCTCGTCGGTGACGTCCGACTCGGCGGCCAGCACGTTGGCCCTGGCGATGTCGCGGACGTCGACGAAGTCCATGGTCTGGGTGCCGTCGCCGAGGATCAGCGGCGGCTCGCCCGCCGCGATCCGTTCCATCCAGCGGATGAGGACCTCGGTGTAGAGGCCGTGGATGTCCATCCGGGGGCCGTAGACGTTGAAGTAGCGCAGCGCGACGTAGTCCAGGCCGTACATGGCGTGGAAGCTGCGCAGCATGCCCTCGTTGAAGGCCTTGGCGGCGCCGTAGAAGGTGTCGTTGTTGTAGGGGTGGTGGCGTTCGGTGGTGGGGAAGGTCTCGGCCATACCGTAGACGGAGGCCGAGGAAGAGGCGACGACCTTGGAGACGCCGGCCTCGGCCGCCGCCTCCAGGACGTTGAAGGTGCCGTCGACCAGGACCTCGTTGGCCAGCCGGGGTTCTTCCGCGCACTGGGTGATGCGGATGGCGGCGAGGTGGAACACCAGGTCGGCGCCCTCGGTGGCCTTGCGTACGGTGGTGGCGTCCCGGACGTCGCCCTCGACGATCTCCACGGCGCCGCTGGTCAGGGCCGTGGCGAGATTGGCCCGCCGGCCCCGGACGAAGTTGTCCAGGACCACGATCTCGCGGGCGCCGCCCTCCGCCAGGAGGTCGACGAGGTGCGAGCCGATGGTGCCCGCTCCCCCGGTGACCAGGATCTTCTTGCCGCGTACGGTGCTCAACTGCGGTGCCCTCTCAGTGTGGTGGAACGGCCGGTCAGCGTCCGGCGCGCAGGCCGACGACGGCGCCCTTGAACTCCAGGCTCCGGGACGCCGCCTCCAGGATGTCCAGTACCCGCAGGCCCGCCCGGCCGTCGGTCAGCGGCGCCCGGCGGTCGCGGATCGCGTCGGCGAACTCGTCGACCATGGAGCGCAGCGCCTCCTTCTCGGTGAGGGCGGGCGCGATCATGTCCCCGGAGCGGTAGGAGACGAGCATGTCGCGCCGCTCGTCCGCGCCGATCTCCTGGGGCGAGGCGAGGTCGACGCCCCGGTCGTAGATGGCCACCCGCTGGAGGGGGTTGAGGTCGTCCCACAGGAGGGTGCGTTTGGCGCCGCCCACCATGGTGGTGCGGACCTTGGTGGGCGAGAGCCAGTTGACGTGCACGTGGGCGATGGCCCCGGTGTTGAGCTGGAGCGTCAGGTAGGCGACGCAGGCCTGTCCGGCACCGATCGGGTCGGCGCCGTGGGCGGCGACGGCGACCGGCTCGACGTTGTCGGGCAGGATGAAGTCGAGGATCGACAGGTCGTGCGGGGCGAGGTCCCACAGGACGTCGATGTCCTTCTGGACGAGGCCGAGGTTGATGCGGACCGAGTCGACGAAGTGGATCTCGCCGAGTTCGCCGGATTGGACCGCCTCCCGGATGCGGCCCACGGCGGGCGTGTAGCAGTAGGTGTGGTCGCACATCAGGGCCAGGCCGCGTTCCTCGGCCTCGGCCACCAGGCGCGTCCCGTCGGCGTAGGTCGCGGCGAGGGGCTTCTCCACGAGGACGTGCTTGCCGGCGCGCAGGGCGGCCAGGGCGATGTCGAGGTGGGTGCCGGCGGGCGTGGCGACGGCCACGGCGGCCACCTCGGGGTCGGCGAGGACGGCCGCGTAGTCCGCGGTGGCCTCGACGGTCGAGTAGCCGCCGAGGACGCGCCGGGCGCGCTCCACGTCGAGGTCGCACAGCCAGCGCAGCCGGAAGCGGTCGCTGGCCTGGAAGTTGCGTACGAGGTTGGGTCCCCAGTAGCCGGCGCCGACGACGGCGACCCCCAGCGGCTGCCGTGGCACGGCTGTCTTCTTTCCTCGGTCCATCAGCAGACCCCCCGGTCCGTCGGTAGTGCCCGGTCCATCCGTGGTTCCCGGTCCGTCCGCGGACGCGGGCCGGTCCACGGGCTCTGTTCCGTCCTTCCGTCCGCGGGCATCGATCCGTCCGCGGGCCCCCGTTCATCAGCAGGCCCTCGTCCTCTCCCGGGCCCCTCGTCCATCAGTAGGCCCCCGTCCCCCGCACCACCGCGGACCCGGTCCGCAGCAGGATCGACAGGTCGAGGCTCATCGACCAGTTGTCCACGTAGCCGAGGTCGAGCCGGACGGCCTCCTCCCAGGGCAGGTCGGAACGGCCGCTGACCTGCCACAGTCCGGTGAGGCCCGGTTTGACGAGCAGCCTGCGTTTGATGTCCGGCGAGTACTCCTCGACCTCTTCCGGCAGCGAGGGCCGGGGGCCGACCAGCGACATGTGACCCCGTACGACGTTGAGCAGTTGCGGGAGTTCGTCGAGGGAGCTGCGGCGCAGGAACGAGCCGACGCGGGTGACGCGCGGGTCCCGCTTCACCTTGAACAGCAGCCCGTCGCTGTTCTGGTTGAGATGGCGCAGCTCCGCCCGCAGGGCCTCCGAATCCGGCCGCATGGTGCGGAACTTGAGCATCGTGAAGTGGTCGCCGTAGCGGCCCACGCGCTGCTGGCGGAAGAACGCCGGCCCGGGACTGTCCAGACGGACCACGAGGGCGACGGCCAGCATGGGCAGCGCCAGCAGCAGCAGGAGCACGGCGGCGAGGGAACGGTCCAGCAGTTCCTTGGGCAGCCGGGCGGCCCGCGAGAGGTTGGGCGCCTGGATCCGCACCAGCGGTACTCCGCCCATGGGACGGACCGCCAGCCGTGCCGCCGAGATGTCGGAGATCATGGGGGCCAGCAGGAAGTCGACACCCCGCGCGGCCGCCGTCCAGGACATCCGGCGCAGTACGGAGGCGTGCAGACCGGGCGTGGGGAGCACCACCACGGTGCCGATGCCCAGGGCGCCGACCGCGTCGTTCATGTCGTCGACACCGCCGAGCACGGGCAGTCCCGTTCTGCGGATCTCCGTGGCGTTCTCCGGGTCGCTCAGGCAGACCCCGGCGACCCGCAGCTCCTGGACGCCCCCGCGCCGCAGCACGGTGACCAGCTCCAGGATGTCGCGCGCCGGCCCGACCAGCAGGGCCTGGCGGCGGCCCCGGTCCCGTGCCCAGCGCCGGTGCAGCCGGCGGCGCAGCGCGTACCGGGCGGCCGTTCCGAGCACGGCGACCGGCACGGCGGACATGATCATGTCATGAAGAAGGTCCGCATCGCGGGTGAACAGCCAGTAGACGGCCGCGGACAGGGCCGGGAGCGCCACGGCGCCGCGCAACACCCGCCGGTACTCCTCGGTACCCAGCCCCAGGGCACTGCGGTCGTAGGAACGGTGAGCGAGCATGATCGCGATCCAGGCCGGCGGCAGCACCAGGGCCACCGCCCACCGGCCGTACGCTCCGTGGACCGACAACGCCGCGACGACGGCCGCCAGCGCGTCCGCGATCAGCAGGACCGTCCGGTACTTCCGGTCCCAGGGTCTTCGGCGAGCCCGCGGACGCCCACGTTCCACATCCACCGGCTCGTGCGTGACCTCAATGGTCATGGCCCCCCACCACCACACGCGCAACTGTCCCCGACCGCGCACACACGGGTTGTACGGTCACTGGTCCGCAGCCAGGGCTGAATCGGCGCCGACGTGTCTCCTCACACGGCGGCACCGGACGTTCGAAAAGCCGTCAGCGGTTCCCCAACCGCTTCATAGCGCCTGCTCGTTGGTCACTGCTCTGCCACCGGACCGGAGTTCATGGTCGTGCCCGCCATGCCCTCAGCGACACGTTCCCCTCCCTCATCACCGACCCGGCGGACGTCAATCTAGACCATGGAACACAGCCACGGGAACAGTTGGACGAAACATGCCTCACAAGGGTGACACCGACGGCATACTGCCCAGGTGACGAGCATCGTGATCCCGGCACACAACGAGGCGCGTGTGATCGGCCGGCTCCTCGATTCACTGCTGGCCGACTCTGCCCGGAGCGCCGCCGACAACTCCGCCGACAACTCCACCGAGGACTCCGCCGAGGGCTTCACCGACGACGAGACCGACATCGTGGTGGTGTGCAACGGCTGCACCGACGACACCGCGCGGATCGCCGCCCGACGCGGCCCCCGCGTCCGGGTCGTGGAGATCCCCGTCCCCTCCAAACACGCCGCCCTGCGTGCCGGCGACGACCACGCCCTCGGCTTCCCCCGGGTCTACGTGGACGCCGACGTCGTGATCACGCGCGCCGGGGTGCGGGCCCTGACCGAGCCCCTGGCCGACGACGGGTCCGGCGTCCTGGCCACCGCTCCCGAGCGGCGGATCCCGCTGGCCTCCTGCGCCTGGCCGGTACGGGCCTACTACCGGGTGTGGCAACGTCTGCCGGCCGTGCGCGAGGGGCTGTTCGGCCGGGGTGTCATCGCGGTCTCCGAGGCCGGGCACGCCCGCGTCGCCGCACTGCCCCCGCTGATGGCGGACGACCTGGCGGCGTCCCTGGCGTTCACTCCCCGCGAGCGGCTGGTGGTCGACGCGGCCGAGGTGGTGGTCCAACCGCCGCGCACCTGGGCGGACTTGATGAAACGGCGGGTGCGGGCGGCGGTGTCCACCGCCCAGGTCGAGCAGGGGCGGGGGCCGCGGGACGCCTCGGCGCGCACCGGTGTCTCCGATCTGCGGGCCCTCGTCCGGGCGGAGCCGAAGCTCCTCGTGAACGTCGCCGTCTTCGTCGCGGCGGCCGTCGTCGCCCGCCGCAGGGCCCGGAAGGCCATCCGGGCCCAGGACTTCGGCACCTGGCTGCGGGACGACAGCAGCCGGCAGGACTGAGCCCACCGCACCGGGAGTCACGCACATGTACCTCACCGACCGTTCCGCCCCGCCGGCGGACACCGGGCCGGGCCGAAGACGCGGCCCCCGGCCCCGGGTCGCGCCGGTCGTCCTCGTCCTCGGCACGGTCAGCCTGATCACCGACGTCTCCTCGGAGATGGTCACCGCCGTCCTCCCGCTCTACCTGGTCACCACGCTCGGCTTCAGCCCCCTGGCGTTCGGCACCCTCGACGGCGTCTACAACGGCGTCAGCGCGCTGGTCCAGCTCACCGGCGGCCACCTCGCCGACCGCATACGGAACCACAAACTCCTCGCGGGCCTCGGATACGGGCTGTCCGCGCTGTGCAAGCCGCTGCTCCTGCTCGCCGGCAGCATCGGCACGCTCGGCACGGTGCTGGCGCTGGAGCGCACCGGCAAGGGCCTGCGCACCGCGCCGCGCGACGCGATGATCTCCCTGTCCACGCCGGTCGCGCACCAGGGCCGGGCGTTCGGTGTGCACCGGGCGATGGACACCACCGGCGCGATGCTCGGCCCGCTGGCCGCGTTCCTCATCCTGAGCGCGGCGGCCGACGGCTACGACGCCGTGTTCGGGGTGAGCGCGTGCGTGGCCGTGCTCGGGGTGCTCGTACTGGTGCTGTTCGTGCCCGGGCGAGGTGCGGGTACGGGGGCCGGTGCTGAGGGGGCGACACGGGGGACCAGCGGGGCCGGTGAGGCGTCCGGGACCAGCGCTCCCGAGGGGGCAGGCGCGGCCGCAGGCCCGAACGCGCCGGCCGTCGGCGCCACCCGGCCCCCCGTCCGGGTCCGCGAGGCACTGGCGCTGCTGCGCCTGCCGCGCCTCCGGGCCCTCGCCGGCTGTGCCGCGCTGCTCGGCCTGACCACCGTCAGCGACGCGTTCGTCTACCTCCTCCTGCAACGGCGCGCGGGCGTCGGCGAGGAGTGGTTCACCCTGCTGCCGCTGGGCACCGCCGTGGTGTTCCTGCTGCTCGCCGTGCCCATGGGCGCGCTGGCCGACCGGATCGGCCGCCACCGCGTGTTCCTCGCCGGGCACCTGGGCCTGCTCACCGCCTACGCCCTGCTGCTGTGGGCCCCGGACACCGGGCTGCTCGTCCCGCTCGTCCTCTCCCTGCACGGCGCGTTCTACGCGGCCACCGACGGGGTGCTTCCGGCCGCGCTGGCCGGGATCGTGCCCGAGCGCCTGCGCGCCAGCGGCCTCGCCATCGTCGGCACCAGCCAGGCCCTGGCCCGGTTCTGCTGCTCGCTCGGCTTCGGCGCCGCCTGGACGGCGTGGGGCGACGGTCCGGCGCTGGCCGGCTCGGCGGCAGGCCTGCTGTGCTGCGCGGCCGTCACCGGCCTGGTACTGCGGCCCGCCCGCCGGCTCCGATGACCACCACCGCGACACCCGAGACGCGAGAAGGACACCGACACCGATGACATCCCTGCGCCGCCGCCTGTTCGTACTCGTCGCGGCGGTCCTGGTGCTCGCGGGCACGGCGACCGGCATGGTGCTGCGCGCCGCCGACCGCGCGGACCGCGCGGGCCAGCCGCGGTCGGGCGACCCCGCCGTGCGCGCCGGCACGGTGACCCTCGGGCAGAAGGACCGGCTGGCGTTCGTCAACCAGACCGCCGGCCCGCACCGCGCGGCGGTCGCCTCGGTGCCGTCCGCGGCCCCCGGGGGCGAGCGGACCGCCTCGGACCTGGAGTGCGTGCGCTTCTACGCGGCGGCCGGCACCGGCGTCTGCCTCCAGTCGGATCCCGGTGTGCTCAAGCAGAGCAACCGCGCCCTGCTGCTCGACTCGCGGCTGCGCACCCAGCGGACGTTCGCGCTGGCGGGCACGCCCAGCCGGGCCCGGGTGTCGCCCAGCGGCCGCTTCGCCGCCTGGACCGTCTTCGTCTCCGGCGAGTCCTACGCGTCCACGTTCTTCTCCACCCGGACCTCGGTCCTGGACACCCGTACCGGGCGGCTGATCCCGAGCCTGGAGACGTTCGCCATCACGCTGGACGGCAAGGCGTACCGCGCCGCGGACGTCAACTTCTGGGGCGTCACCTTCGCGGCCGACGACGACACCTTCTACGCCACCCTCAACACCGCCGGCAAGACGTACCTCGTGCGCGGTTCGATCTCCGGACAGTCGGTCACCACCCTGACCGAGAACGTGGAGTGCCCCTCCCTCTCCCCCGACGGGACCCGGGTCGCCTTCAAGAAGCGGGTGCTGTCCCGTACCGACCTGTGGCGCGAGTACGTCCTCGATCTGCGCACCCTGCGCGAGACACCGCTCGCCGAACGCCACAGCGTCGACGACCAGGCCACCTGGCTGGACGACGAGACCCTCGCCTATGCCCTGCCCGCCGACGGCGAGGTCGGCGGCAGCGACCTGTGGAGCGTGCCGGCGGACGGTACGGGCAGCCCCCGGCGGCTGATCACCGGGGCCTCGTCCCCCGCCCCGCTGTAGACACCCGCCCAAGGGCCGTCAACCGCCCGCCCTGCGGCCGAGCAGCCACAGCAGGTACGGTCCGCCGACCAGTGCGGTCAGCGCGCCGACCGGGATCTCCAGGGGCGGCACCAGCATCCGGGCGGCCAGGTCGGCGACGACCAGGACGACCGCTCCGGACAGCGCGCTCGTGAGCAGCGGGAGGTACGGGAGGTACGGGGTGCGCACGAGCCGGCGGGCGAGCTGGGGGGGGCGGTGAGGACCACGAAGGCGATCGGGCCCGCCGCACCGGTCGCCGTGGCCGCGAGGGCGGCCCCGAGCACCGTCAGGCCGAGCCGTACGCTCCACCCGTACGCCGAGCGCGGCGGCGCTGTCCTGGCGCAGGCCCATCGGGCGGACAGGGGCAGCAGCGCACGGTGCGGGGCGTTGCGGGTGAGGCGTCGGACGAGGTGGGGAACGGCCAGGCCCACGAAGGCGACCGGGCCCGCCGCGGCCACCGCGGCGGCGGTCAGCAGGGCCGCCCCGAGTGCGGCGGTCCCCCGTACCAGACGCACCCGGTGCCCCAGGGCCCGCGCGGTCTCGTCGCCCAGGGCCAGCGCGTCCAGCCCCCGCGCACAGCAGCACCCGTACCAGTCCCGCCGCCAGGAACGGCAGCATCCGTACGACGCTGTCGGCGTCGCGCCCGCTGAGGGCGCCCACCTGGCCAGTTTCACCGGCGACGCCCGGCCCCGGCCGCGCGCCGCGATGGCGTACACCAGGCACGCGGGGGCGACCGCACCGGCGAAGGCGTACCAGACGTAGCCGGCGAAGCCGTGTGCGAGACCGAGGGAGACGGCGATGACGACACCGGCCGCACCGGCCGTCAGTCCCGCTTCGGTGCGGGGCAGCCGCAGTGACCGTACGCCGAGGGCGTCGGGTGACGTCGTGTCGCGCAGCAGGGCGTCGAGCACCGCGGCCGGCGGCACGGCGCGGGTGCCGACGGCGAGGCTGAGGACGGCCGCGGCGGCCGGTCCGGCGTTGAGGTACCAGGGGTCGCCGTCCACCTTGACGGTGCGTCCGGACCGGACCCGGCCAGGACCGTGGCGGCGTCCGTCTCACCTTATGCGTGTCAGGTCGGGCGACGGCACCGCGGTGGGGTGCTCCCGGGTGAGCCGCCCGCCCTCCACGTCGAGGTCGGGCAGGAGCCGCTCCAGCCGGCGCGGCAGCCGCCACGCCCGGTCGCCCAGCAGGGCGAGCACCGCGGGCACGACGGCCATGCGGACGACGAAGGCGTCGAAGAGGATCGCGACGGCGAGGCCGAAGCCGATCACCTTGATCATGGACTCGGCCGAGCCGATGAAGCCCGAGAACACCGCGGTCATGATCAGCGCGGCGGCGACGACCACCCGGGAGCTGGAGCGGAAGCCGGACACGACGGCCTGGCCGGGCCGCTCCCCGTGGACGTACGCCTCGCGGATCCGGGAGACCAGGAACACCTCGTAGTCCATGGCCAGTCCGAAGACGATGCCCACCAGGAAGATCGGCATCATGCTCATGATGGGACCGGTCTGTTCCAGGCCGATCAGTTCGGCGCCGTACCCGTGCTGGAAGACCATGACCACGGCGCCCAGCGCGGCCAGGACGGAGAGCAGATAGCCCAGTGCCGCCTTGAGCGGGACGAGGAGGGACCGGAAGACCAGCAGCAGGAGCACGACGGCCAGGCCCACCACGACGGTCAGGTAAGGCACCAGCGCCGACCGGCACTTCTCCGCGAAGTCGATGTTCACCGCGGTGCTGCCGGTGATCCGGTACGTGGCGCCCGCCCGCTCCGCCACGGCCGGGCGGTCGTCGCGGAGGGTCTTCACCAGGTCGATCGTGGCCGTGTCGGTGGGAGCGGTGGACGGGACGGCGGTGACGACGGCCGCGTCGCGGGCCTCGTTGAACCGGGCCGGGGAGACGGACACGATCCCGTCGGTGGCGGCGATCCTCCGGGAGATCGTCCGCACGGCGGCTTCGGGGTCGTCGGTGCCCTTGGTGTCCACCACGACGGAGAGCGGGCCGTTGAAGCCGGGGCCGAAGCCCTCGGCCAGGGCGTCGTAGGCGCGGCGTTCGGTGGTGGACGTGGGCTTGGCCTCGGCCCCGGGCATGCCCAGCCGCAGGCCGGCCGCCGGGACGGCCAGCGCGCCCAGGCCGACCACGCCCAGCAGCAGCACGGGAAGGGGGCGGCGCACCACGAGGCGGGCCCAGCGGCTGCCGCGGTCGTCCCCCGTGCCGCCGTGGTCGCGTTCGGTGCCCTTCGCTCCCTTCGCCTTCCTCCGTGTCCGGCGGGCGAGGACCGCGTCGGGCCAGAAGCCCAGCAGGGCCGGCACCAGGGTGAGGCAGATCAGGACGGCGACGACGACCGCCCCCGCGGCGGTGAGGCCCATCTTGGTGAGCATCGGGATGCCCGCCACGGTCAGCCCGGCGAGGGCGATGACCACGGTCAGACCGGCGAAGAGCACGGCCGATCCGGCGGTGCCGGTGGCGAGTGCGGCGGCCTCCCGCGGGGTGTGTCCCCTGCCGCGCTCCTCGCGGTAGCGGGAGACGACGAACAGCGCGTAGTCGATGCCGCAGGCCAGTCCGAGCATGGACGCGAGCGTGCCGGTGGTCGGCGAGAGGCCGAAGGTGGTGCCGAGGGCGGTGACGCCGGTCATGCCGATGCCGACACCGACGACCGCGGTGAGCAGCGGCAGTCCCGCCGCGGCCATGGAACCGAAGGTGACCAGCAGGACCACCGAGGCCACCAGGAGCCCGGCCGCCTCGGCCGACCGGCCCTCCGCGGGCCGGGTGGCCAGGGCGTCACCGCCGGTCTCGACGGTCAGGCCGGTGTCCTGGGCCCGGGCGACGGCCCGCTCCAGGTGTTCCCTGCTCGCCTCGGTCAGGTCCGCGGCCTCCGCCTCGAAGGTCACGGTGGAGTACGCGGTGGAGCCGTCCGCGCTGACGGCCCGGGCCCGGAACGGGTCGACGGCTCGGACCACTTGCGAGCCGTCGCCGGCTGCGTCGACCAGCTTCTCGATGGCCGCCTTGTGCCGCGCGGCGGTGACCTTCTCCCCGCCGGGTGCGACGAAGACGAGCCGGGCGCTCGCGCCGTGGGCGCCCGAGTCCGGGAAGCGCTCGTCCATCAGGTCGTACGCCCGCTGCGACTCCAGGCCCGGCAGGGCGAAACCGTCGTCGGGAGGGGCCGGTGCCTGGGCGGCGGCGAATCCGGTGCCGGCCAGGACGGCCAGCCACAGGAACGTGACGAGCCGGCGCCACCGGAAGGCCCAACGGCCGGTGCGGTACAGGAGAGTTGCCATGGCGGAAGGACACCTCCACATCAGCGGAACGGAGCACGGGACAGGACAGGGCAGGGCCCGGCGTCCGTCGTGGCGGACGCCGGGGCGGCGTGTCCTGGTGTGCTCTCCACGATCCCGTCCGGCGAGCGCCGCGACGAGGGAGCGCTCTCCCGGACCGGTGGTGCAGCGGCCTACACCACCGGGCAGGTCACCCGGCCGAGCGCGGGTCCTTCAGATACGTCAGGACCGCGAGCACCCTGCGGTGCCCGCCGTCGCTGGGCGGCAGGCCGAGCTTGAGGAAGACGTTGCCGATGTGCTTGCTCACCGAACGTTCCGTCACCACCAGGGTCTTGGCGATGGTGCCGTTGTCGTGTCCCTCCGCCATCAGCTCCAGCACCTCGCGTTCGCGCGGTGTCAGCGAGTCCAGCGGCGAGTCACGGCGGCGGGTCAGCAGCTCGGTGACGACCTCGGGGTCCAGGGCCGTGCCGCCGGCGGCGACCCGCTCCAGCGCGTCGAGGAACTCGTCGACGCGTGCGACGCGGTCCTTGAGCAGGTAGCCGACACCGCTGCCGCCGCCGCTCAGCAACTCGGCGGCGTAGGACTCCTCGACGTACTGGGAGAGCACCAGTACGGGCAGGTCCGGGAGGTGTTCGCGGGCGGCGAGTGCCGCGCGCAGTCCCTCGTCGCGGAAGGCGGGCGGCATGCGTACGTCGAGCACGGCGGCGTCCGGCCGGTGTTCCAGCAGGGCGGGCAGGATCTCCGGGCCGGTGGCGGCGACGGCGGCGACCTCGTGTCCGCAGGACGTGAGCAGGAGGACGAGCCCTTCGCGCAGCAGTGCGTTGTCTTCGGCGATCACCACACGCACGGCAGCTCCACGGCAACGACGGTCGGTCCTCCGGAAGGACTGCTCACCGTCACCGTACCGTCCAGCGCGGCCACCCGGCGGCGAATGCCGAGCAGTCCGGTGCCGCTGGTCTCGTCCGCGCCGCCCGCGCCTTCGTCCCGTACGGTCAGCCGCAGGCCGGTGCGCACGCGCGCCAGGCGGACGCGGGCGCGGGACGCGCCGCTGTGCCTGGCGGCGTTGGTCAGGGCCTCGGCCACGGCGAAGTACGCGGCCGCCTCCACCGCGGCGGGTGCGCGGGGGCCGTCGTCGGCCAGGCCCTCGATGTCGACGGACACGTCGAGTCCGCTGCCGGCCGCCAGGGCCCGGACCGCCCCGGCCAGGCCCCGGTCCGACAGGATCGGAGGGTGGATGGTGCGTACCACGTGGCGCAGTTCGGTCAAGGTCCGCTCTGCCTGGTCCCGCGCCTCGACGAGGAGTTCACGTGCCGTCACGGGGGCGCTGTCGTAGGCGCGCAGGGCGAGTCCCAGCCGCATGGACAGGGACACCAGGTGCGCCTGTGTGCCGTCGTGCAGATCGCGTTCGATGCGGCGCAGTTCCGCCGCGTGCGCGGCGACGGCACCCGCTCGGGTGTGGGTGAGTTCGTCGACCCGGGCCGCCAGTCGTGTCTGCGGGGAGGGCTTGAGCAGGGCCGTCGACCAGGCGGACTCCAGGTCCGCGAGCCGGCTGATCAGCGGCAGGACGACCGGGTGCCGTCGCAGCAGGCCGCACCAGACTCCGTCGACGACCAGGCCGAGCGGCCACAGCGGGAGGGCCAGCAGGCCCGTCCAGCCGTAGACGTAGAAGGCCGCCGCCCAGATCAGGTCGGAGCGGGTGCCGGGGTCGCGCAGCGCGGCGCGCAGGCGCTGCCGGAGCGGGCCGGTGATCGGCTGGTAGGCCTGGGCGACCTCGTCGCCCGTCCACAGGCCGGTCAGATACCGTTTCGCGCCGGCGAGACGGCGGATCAGGAGCACCGTCTCGGGGATCAGCCAGACGCCCGCGCCGATCAGCGTCCCGGCCACGGCGACGCAGAACACGCCGGTGAACAGGCACATGGTGAAGACCAGCGCCATCGACCTGCACAGGTGGACGGTGGCTCGCGCGGCCCGCACGATCGCTTTCCCCATGCCGCTCACCTTAGGCGGACGGGGCACATCGGGCGGGAGAGTCCGCTCCCCCGTGCGGGGTGCGGCCGGCTACACCTTCCGGTCGTCCCGCGTGGCGGTTCTGGCGCGGAGCGCCTCGTCCACGGACTCGTCCCGCCAGCGCCTGAGCAGGTCGTGGAAGGCGGCCGCGCCGTGCGGGTAGGCGGTCGGGCCGTTCGGCCGGCCGCGCCCCTCGGCGTTGTAGTAGCCGGGGGTGCACTCGGCGTGGAACCACGAGTGGTCGGGGGCGTCCTGGGCGCACACGGCGAGCCAGGCATCCTCGGCCTCACGGGACGGTTCGACGACGGCGCCCCTGGCCTCGGCCGCGGAGATCAACGCGGCGGCGTGGACGGCGTGTTCGTCCAGGACGTGGGTGTAGTTGACGCTGCTGGCGCTCTGCGTGCCGCCGAGCTGGATCAGGTTGGGGAACCCGTTGCTGGTGAAGCCGTGCAGGGTACGCGGGCCGTGGGCGCGCCAGGCGTCCTGGAGCCGGACGCCGCCGCGGCCGGTGACGGGCAGCCGGCCCGAGTGGACGCCGGAGACGCCGACGGAGAATCCGGTGGCGAAGATCAGGCAGTCCAGCTCGTACTCGGTGTCGCCGACGACCACACCGCGCTCGGTCATCCGCTCGATGCCGTGGGTGTCGGCGGTGTCGACGAGGGTGACGTTGTCCCGGTTGAACGCCTGGAGGTACAGGTCGGAGAAGGTCGGGCGCTTGCACGCGTACCGGTACCAGGGCTTGAGCTTCTCCGCCGTCTCCGGGTCGGTGACCGTCTCGTCGACCCGGGCGCGGATCTCGTTCATCTTGGCGGCGTCCACGGCCTCGTAGGCCGCTTCGAACACCTCCCGGTCGCCCTGGCGGCGGAAGCTCGGCACGAGCTTCTCCAGCAGGCCGGCCGACGACGTCCAGCGGTCCGCCACCAGGTCCCGGTCGGCCTGTTCGCCGGAGACGATCCTGAGGAAGTTGTCCCGGCGCTCGGTCGCCCAGCCCGGGCGGTCGGCGCCGACGTCCCGGGCGGTGGTGCGGCGGTTGGCGCGCACGTCCACGGTGGAGGGGGTGCGCTGGAAGACGTAGAGGTGTCCGGCGTCCTCGGCGAGCTTCGGGACGACCTGGACACCGGTGGCGCCGGTGCCGACCACGCCCACGCGCTTGTCCGCGAGGCCGGTGAGTCCGCCGTCCGGGGTGCCGCCGGTGTAGCCGTAGTCCCAGCGCGACGTGTGGAAGGTGTGGCCCCGGTACGTCTCGATGCCGGGGATGCCGGGCAGCTTCAGCTCGGAGAGGGTGCCGGTGGCCGTGACGACGTACGTGGCCCGGAACTCGTCGCCCCGGTCGGTGGTGACGACCCATGTCTCGGAGGTGTCGTCCCAGGTCAGTGAGGTGACGGCGGTGGAGAACAGCGCGTCGGCGTAGAGGTCGGACTTCTCGGCGATCCGCACCGCGTGCCGGCGGATCTCCTCACCGGGCGCGTACTTCCACTCGGGTACGTAGCCGGTCTCGTCGAGCATCGGCAGGTACACGTGCGCCTCGATGTCGCAGTGGATGCCGGGGTACCGGTTCCAGTACCAGGTCCCGCCGAAGTCACCGCCCTTCTCGATGACACGGACCCGTCGCACGCCCTTCTGGCGCAGTCGCGCACCGGCGAGGATGCCGCCGAAGCCGCCGCCGACGACCGCGACGTCCACCCGGTCCCGCACCGGCTCGCGCTCGGCGGGCTCCCCCGCGTACGGGTCGGCGGCGTAGTAACCGAACTCCGCGTCGGCGCCGAGGTACTGGCGTACGCCGTCGGGGCGCACACGCCGCTCCCGTTCGAGCCGGTACCGCTCCCGCAGTGCGGCGAGTGCCTCGCCGGAGAGGGCGGGTGACTGTTCCATGTGGGGGCCTCATTCCTTCCGGTTCGCTGCCGAAGAGTCGACCCACCCATGAACTGGGCACGGCGTCGCATGACTTGAGCAGCCATGCACTACCGTAACAACAACCGGACAGTGTTGTCCGGTGGGCTTGTGGCTGCTTCCGCATACTTTCGGACAGGAAGAGTGATTCGCATGCGACGGTTTCCGATCCGGTCTCTCGCCGGTCTCACCGCGGCCGGTGTACTGACCCTCACGGGCTGCGGTACGCAGACGAGCGGGGCCGCGGCGGACCCGGGCGGCGCCGGGACGGACCGCACCCTCCGCGCGCAGCAGGTCATGCGGCTGACGCAGACGCACCAGCAGACCGGGATGACCTTGCTGGAGGGCCCGGTCTTCGACGAGGACGGGAAGCTGCTCGTCGTCGACGTCACCGCGCCGGCCGGCGAGCCGAAGGTGCTGCGCGTCGACGTCCGGAAAAAGACCTCGGAGCCGGTGTACACCGACGACCACGGCGCCTACACCTCGGCCCAGTTCAGCCCGTACGACGGCCGGATCTACCTCACCGACTTCGCGCACGGCGACATCGTGAGCCTGGCGCCGGACGGCGGTGATCCGCGGACGTTCTTCTCCGGCGAGGTCGACGGCGCGCGGATGAACCCCGACGACCTCGCCTTCGACCAGGAGGGCAACCTGTACGTCAGCGACTCACGCGGCATGTCCGAGGGGGAGGCGAAGGGCCGCGTGGTGCGGATCGACCGCGCGGGGAAGGACGCCACCGTCCTCGCCGACGGCCTGGCCGCCCCGAACGGCATCTCCTTCGACGCGGACCACCGCGGGCTGTGGTTCAGCGAACTGACCCAGAACCGCATCTCGTACCTGCTCCTCGACGGCGAGGGCGCGGTGGCGTCGCGTCACACCGCCGTCCGGGTCGACGGCGGGGTCGCCCAGACCGACTCGATCGCGGTGGACGCGGACGGCAACCTCTACCAGGGGCTGCACGGCCGGCCGGCGATGGCGGTCTACAGCGAGAACGGCGACCGCCTGGCGACCGTGGAGGTGCCGGCCCGCGCCGCCGAAGGCCTGGAGTCGGCGACCAACGTCGCCATCGTCCCCGGCGGACGGAAGGCGTACATGACCGTCAGCGGGCCGGACGGCGGTTACCTGTACACCTTCGACGCGCTCGCGGAAGGCGTCCGGCAGTCCAACGGCGGCTGATGCCACCGCCCGCTCCCCGGCCGATCGCCCCGCCGCGCCGGGCCGTTGTCCGCCGTGCCGCGACGCTGTACGGCGTCGCGGCACCGGTCCCCGGCGGTCGCACCCCGCACCCGGACCGTCAGCGGTGGCTGGAGGACAGCGGGTCACCGGCCGCACGGACGACGCCGGCGATCCAGGCCATGGCCTCGGGCACGTCGTAGTTGCCCGCGTGCGGCTGGTTCCAGGCGAGCAGGTAGTCCAGGTTCTCGACCTGCCGGTCGGAGGCGAGCGCGCGGTCGAGGTTGACCGAGACGGTGAACGCGGTGTCCCGGTCCCGGGTGCCGTGACGCACGTACCAGTTCGGCGCGGTGTCGGCGCTGGTACCGACGAAGTCCATCGGGTTCAGGAGGTGGACCTGGTCGTCGACGGCGGTGCTCTTCCCGGCGGTGTACTGGTCCCAGGTGAGGCCGGTGTCGTCGAGGCCGCTGCCGTCGCCGGCGACGTCGTTGTGGTTCCAGCTGTACTCGGTGTAGTTCATGTACTTCCGCGTCGGCGGGCCGAAGAGGTCGGTCTCGGTGCCGCTGGTGGTGTTCCCGTCGACGCCGACGGCGTCGAAGGCGGGGGTCGTCTTGAGCGTGGCCTGGGTGGCGACGAAGGAGAGGTACTTCTCCATGTCGACGGAGCGCACCGTGCCGGTGGTGTCGTCGACGTCGATCCAGTCGTTGACGTACGACTTCGTGGTGGGTGAGCCGCCGGGGGCGCCGGACGTGATCTCGAAGGTGCCGCCCAGCGGCGGGATGGTGTGGGCGGGGTCAGCCTTCAGGTAGGTCTCGGCGGAGCGGACGACCTCCTTCTCGATGGTGTCGAGCATGGTCGCGGCGGTGAGCCGGGAGCCGTCCGGGTTGCGCAGCCCGAGGCTCTTCTCGTACGCCGCGAACCGGGCCGCCAGCTCCGTGGCCGCCTCGGGCGAGGCGTTGGAGCCGGTGGCGTCGCGGGTACCGAGGGCGTTGTACAGCCACTCGTAGGCGATGTCGGCGTTGCCGAGGTCCGTGATCGGGCAGTACGCGTTGACGGCGAACACGTCGTCGCGCAGGGTGCTGCGGCCCTTGGCGTCGATACCGGCGGCGCCGATCGCGGCGAGGTAGGGGGCGTACTCGGCACTGTTGCCGGAGGCGCCCAGGATCGACACCAGCGCCCCACCGCCGCTGGTGCCGTTGATGACGATCCGCTCCGCGCTGCCGGGCATCGCGGCGTCGTTGAGGCGCAGGTAGCGCACGGCGGCTTTGGCGTCGACCACCGCCGCGGGGGCCTTGCCGGGGGCCGAGCCGTCGGCCCCGACCAGTCCGCGGCTGCGGTTGGCGACGTCGACGAAGACGTAACCGGCCTTCAGGGCGGCGCCGACGTTGCTGGTCGAGCTGTTGTACGAGGTGCCGGCGGTGACGCTGGCGCGGACGTAACTCGCCTTCCAGCCACTGTTGTTGACGGCGAAGTAGACCGGGGCCCGCTGGTCCTCGAAGGCGCTCTCGGGGACGAAGACGTTCATGCTCTGGTAGCCGCAGCCGGTGTTGGGGATCGTGGTGCCGCCGCCACCGGGACCGCCGGGCTGCTGGGCCGCCGCCGCGACCGGGTCGGCGACGTAACAGATCTCCTTGTACCAGCGCACGTTCATCGGCCGGCCGTCGACCGTGACGGTGATCGTGGTGTAGGCGGCGGAGTCGAAGTCCAGCGCGGCGTCCTGGGGGTCAGCGGCGTGGCCGTGGTGCCGCGCGGCGGACGCGCCGGTGGCGGCCGCCGCGACGGAGGCCGGCGCCACGGCGGCCGTGAGCGCGAACGCGCCCGCGAGCGCCACGCCTCTCAGGAGACGGGTGCGGGCCACCGGGCGTCCTTGCCGCGGCCCTCTCGGGTGGGTGAGTGCCTCGCGTCCGGTGGACACGGAGTGCGGCTGCATGGAGTCTCCCCTCATCGAGCACCGAGTGCCTCGCCGATACCTCGGGGCCGAGGCGAGACGCACGCTACAAGATTGTTAACAATATGCACAGCAATCTCACGGACTTTTTCTGGCGGTCGACGGCGACGGCGGGCCGGGGCCGTGCGCCGGTCGTCCGGGGTGTCGCGCCGGGTGGTCACGCTCCGGCTTCACACCTCGCGGGGCGACCGCGCGCCCCGTTACCCGGCACGGCGGGGGTCGTTGCCCAGGCAAAAGGCGCGTGAGCAGGGGGAACGCGTGAGCCGCGCATGCCGCGCGTGCATCCCGATCCGCGCCGCTCCCCTGACACCGCGGGGTGAGTTCTCCCTCCCCGTCCAGAGCACCAAGGCGGTCCCATGACGACGAGCAGCACCGACAACAGCTCCGCGACGCCCCCCGAGCCGGCCACGCGGCCGTCCGACCGCCGGCCCGAGGGCGGGCGCAGGTGGAACAGCGCGACCACCGTGGCCTACGCCGTGGCGATCGTCAGCGCCGTGGCGGCTGCCGTCCTGTCCCCGCTGGGGGAGCACGTCATCAACACGTTCCTGGAAGAACCGACCTGCCCGGGTGAGGCATGCGAGGGGAAGAACCCCGGCAAGCAGGGCTGCGACGGCGACGCGCGCACGTTCAAGCCGGCCGCCGGGAACCCCGCCGAACTCCAGCTCCGCTACAGCGAGGAGTGCCAGGCGGTGTGGGCGAAGATCGAGCGCGGCAGCAAGGGGGACCTGGTCACGGTCGAGGCGACCGGGGGCGCCAAGCGCACCGCCGAGATCGACTACGGCGACGACCAGTACACCCACATGGTGCGGGTGGGCGACGGCGAGTTCGAGGTCACCGCCTGCGCGGTCCCCAAGCCCGGCGGCAAGAGCACGTACGACTACTACTGCGTCCACGGGACCGAGGCGACCGCGTGGCAGTGACCGCACGCCGAGGACGACCAGCGGGCCCCTGACGCCTCGGGAGCCGCGCCCCGGCGCGGCTCCCGAGGCGTCAGCTCGTGACGAGCGTCGTCGTCACCACCACCGTCGTCACCACCACCGTCGTCACCACCACCGTGGTGATCGCCGTCAGCGCCCGTGCGACGCCTGCGAGAGCGCGTCGACGGTCACGTCGACGATGGCCAGGAGCTGTGCCGGACTCGCCCCGGCTCTGCTCATGACAGCGAGGGACTGGTTCACGGCCGCCACGTGCACAGCGAACGCCTCGGCGTCCTGGCCGGTCATCCGGCCCGCCTCCAACGCGGCGCGCAGACGCAGGCGCTGGAGGCCGAGCGCCTGCCTGGCGTGCGCCGCGACGGCCGGGCTCAGCACGGGAATCGCCATGGCCGACTGGGCAATCAGGCAGCCGTCGGGCAGTTCGGGATCGGCGATGCGCTCAAGGGTGACGTCGAAGAACGCGCGGACCGCCGCAACGGGCTCGGAGACCGCACTCGCCAGGGCGGCGGCGTACTTTTCGCCGTAGCGCGTGGCGTAACGATCCAGGCAGCGCAGGAACAGCGTGTCCTTGTCGCCGAGCGAGGAGTAGATCGAGCTGCGGTTCAGGCCGGTGGCCCGGGACAGGTCGTCGACCGAGGTGTCGGCGTAGCCGGCGCGCCAGAACTGGATCATCGCAGCGTCGAGCACCGTGTCCATGTCGAACTGCTTCTTGCCTGCCACGTGGCACTTCCCTGCTGGTGTGTCGGTGTTCCCGTCGCTGCCCGCCATCCTATCTTGAACTGACCGTTTCAAGACGTGTTAGCCTCCCAGGCATGATCGTGACCGGGCGTCCCCCGCAGACCGGGACGGCGCGCGGCAGGCGCCCCACCCCCACCGCCGAGCACCGCACTGGCCGCCCTCGTCAGCCGCATCGCCCTCACGGGCCCGGCCCTCGGCCGGACCGCCGGACCGCCGGACCGCCGGACCAGCACACCCCGACACCGTTGGAGGACCCCATGACCGTCTCCGCAGGCAATCCCGTCCCTGACCTGCCCCTGCACGACCTGGCCGGTTTCATCCACCGCTGGGTCGACGCGGACGGCATCCGCCTCCATGCCGTCGAAGGCGGCCGACCGGACGGTCCGGCTGTCGTCCTGCTCGCCGGGTTCCCGCAGACCTGGCGGGCCTGGCGCAAGGTCATGCCCGGCCTCGCCGGCCGGTTCCGCGTCATCGCGGTCGACCTGCCGGGCCAGGGGCACTCCGAGCGCCCGGAGCGCGGCTACGACACCCACACGGTCGCCGCCCACGTCCACGCCGCCGTCAAGGCACTCGGAGTGCCGGCCTACTGGCTGGCCGCCCACGACATCGGCGCCTGGGTCGCCTTCTCCCTCGCCCTCGACTACGAGAGTCACCTGCGCGGGGTCGCCCTGCTCGACGCCGGAATCCCCGGCATCACCCTTCCGGAGGCGATTCCCACCGACCCCGCCCAGGCGTGGAAGACCTGGCATTTCGCGTTCCACCTCGTGCCCGACCTGCCCGAGACGCTGCTCACCGGCCGCGAACGGGAGTACGTCGACTGGTTCCTGAAGGCGAAGGCCCTCGATCCCGGCACGTTCGACGACGCCGACCTCGACCACTACGCGGCGGCCCTCGCCGCCGACGGCGGCCTCCGCGCCTCCCTCGCCTACTACCGGGACGCCGCCGAGTCGGCGCGCAGGAACCACCAGGCGCTCGACCGGCGGCACCTGACCCTGCCCGTCCTCGGGATGTCCAGCAGCCACGGCTCCATCCCGGACATGGCGGCCTCCATCAGCCCATGGGCCGACGCCACCACCGGAGTCATCGTGCCCGGCGCCGGGCACTTCATCCCCGACGAGCAGCCCGAAGCCGTCGCTGCCGCGATAGCCGACTTCATCGCCGACGGCGACCGACACCGCTCAGGTGCGAGCGGTCCGCCCCGCATCGTCGGCGTCCCGGCCGCCGGCGTCCACGACAGCGAAGGGCTGAAGCAGCCGATGCCGAACGCTCGGGCCGACGCAGATCGACGCGCTCTGCGACACTCCCTGCCCGAGTTCGGTAAGGAAAACGACAAGCAGCGCATCGAACCCATCCTGGACCCCTACGCCGAGGACGCCATCCGGGGAGGTGCCGGAGAGCACGACGACAACCAGTGATGCCGCGGTGCGCTCGCGGCCCGCGAGGCGTTCGACGCGTCCGAATCGGCTGCTCCCGCGGAAGTGACGGGCGGATCGCTGTTCAACCAGTTCTCCGGCCACGGGACATGGCGGGACTCCTTGGAAGGCGGTGGTGTCAGGCGGCCCGGGAGCGCGGGGCGAGGTGGTGCGGGAAGCGGAGACAGCACAGGGCCGCGGCGCAAGCGGCGGCGACCACCAGGCCCGCGCCGAGCAGGAGGGCCTGCCGGCAGGCGGAGGACCCCATCAGGACGGGTCCCCGGCCTCGTACACGTCGGCCATGCGCCTGCCGACCCGGGCGGCCGTCTCCCGCAGCCAGATGTGGGCGGCGTCGTGGGTGTGCACCGGATGCCACCACAGCGCCTCGCGCAGCGGGACCGCCTCGTACGGCGGCTCCACCACGCGCACGGCGGCGAGCGGTGCGAGGAGGCGGGCGAGGCGGGCCTGGACGAGGGCGATGCGCCGGGTACCGGCGATGAGCAGGGGCAGCAGCTGGAAGCTGTCGACGGAGACCTCGACGCGCGGTTCGACGCCCAGCATGCCCAGTTGGCGTACCGCCGGGGCGTCGTAGGTGCGCTGGTAGGTGACCCACGGCAGGCGGGCGAGGTCGTGCCGGGTGAGCCGGTCGTCGACGCTGGGGTGATCGTCGGCGACGAGAAAGACCCAGCGGTCCCGGTAGAGGTCGGCGGCGGGGAAGCCGCTGATGACGCCGTGCGGCATGAGCAGCCCGTCGGTGGTGCTGAGCAGGGTGGCGGTGTCGTCGACCACGCTGGTCGGAGTCTGGCTGAAGCGCAGCCGGATCCCGGGCGCCTCCTCGTGCACGACGCGGGCGAGTTCGGTACCGAAGACGGCCACGGCGTAGTCGGAGGCGACGAGCTTGAACTCACGGCTCTCCGCTGCCGGGTCGAACGTGGCCTGGCTGGCGAAGAGACGTTCGAGCAGGTCATAGGCGGTGGAAGTGCGGTCCAGGAGGACCTGGCCGAGGGCGGTCAGCTCGTAGTGGCCGCCGACACGGGCGAGCAGCTCGTCGTCGAAGTGGCGGCGCAGCCTGGCCAGGGCGGCACTCATGGCGGGCTGGCTGAGACCGATGCGCTGCCCGGCACGGGTGACGTTGCGCTCCTCCAGCAGCGCACGCAGGGCGACGACGAGGTTGAGGTCGAGGCGGGCCAGATTCACGGGGCTTCCCTTTGCGGTGCGGCGCTGACCAGGAGTAATTCACGTCATGGATGCTCGTCATCCATGGAAGCAATTTCCCTGATCGTGGGTGGCGGGTCCAGATTAGTCCCACCGCAATCAGGAGGACATGTCCGTGAAACCCGAACCCGCGTCCACGCTCTTCGCAGGACCGTTCGCCCTCGCCACGCTCTCGGCCCCGGACGGGCCCACGTTCCCTGCCCTGGTCACCCCCGACGCCCGGGTACTCGACCTGCGGGCCGCTCTCGACGATGACCGACTGACCGTCCGGAGTCTTCTGGAGAGCTGGACGGCGGCCCTCCCCCGGCTGCGGACGCTGGCCGAGGACGGCGGGCCGGAGCGGAAGCCGCTGGCGGACTTCCGGGTGCACGCTCCCGTGGAGCCGCGCCAGGTGTTCCAGTCGGGGGCGAACTACCGGCAGCACGTGATCGACCTGCACGTCGCGCACCGCGCCCCGGGCGACGACCGGCCCGAGGAGGAGCGGCGGGCGGAGGCGGCGGAGATCATGGACCGGCGGGCGGCCGAGGACCTGCCGTACGTGTTCATCGGTCTGCCGAGCGCGATCACCGGGCCGTACGACGACGTCGTGCTGCCCGCGTGGGCCGAGAAGCCCGACTGGGAACTGGAGTTGGCGGCGGTCATCGGCCGGCCGGCCCACCGGGTCTCCGTAGAGGAGGCACTGGACCACGTCGCCGGGTACACGATCGCCAACGACCTGACCGACCGCGCCACCGTCTTCCGCCGGGACATGCCGCAGATCGGCACCGACTGGCTGCGCAGCAAGAACGCCCCCGGGTTCACCCCGCTCGGCCCCTGGATCGTGCCCACCGCGTCGATCGCGGACCCGGGCGACCTGCGCCTCACGCTGAAGCTCAACGGCGAGAACATGCAGGACGAGTCCACCAAGGACATGATCTTCGACGTCGCCCGGATGGTCTCCTACGCCTCGCAGACCGCCCATCTGCTCCCCGGCGACCTGGTGCTCACCGGCTCCCCCGCCGGCAACGGCATGCACTGGGGCCGGCTGCTGCGCGACGGCGACGTGATGGACGCCTCCATCACCGGACTCGGCGCCCAGCGCACCCGTTGCGTGGCGGAGGCGGCCCGGTGACCCTGGACCGCACGGACCCCGAGGGCTCGATCGCCCGGGCCGCCAAGGCGTACTCCAACTGGGGCCGCTTCGGCGAGGACGACGTGCTCGGCACGCTCAACTTCCTCGACGAGGCCAAGCGCCGTGAAGGTGCTGCGCTGATCCGGCGGGGCGTCAGCTTCTCCCTGTCGCAGCGGTTCGACATGGACGGCCCGCAGAAGGGCTGGCGGCGCCGGACCAACCCGGTGCACACCATGCTGGACACCGGCACCGACGCCGCCGCCGGCAACCAGGGGTTCCCGCACGGCCTGGGCGGCGCCGACGACGTGATCGCGATGCCGTTGCAGTGCTCCACGCAGTGGGACGGGCTCGGGCACATCTTCGACCACGGCAAGGCGTGGAACGGGCGGGACGCGGCGCGCACGGTCACCTCGGACGGCGACCTCGTCACCGGCATCGAGCACATGGCCCCGCACGTCGCCGGGCGCGGCGTGCTGCTGGACGTCGGCCGGGTGATCGGCACCGACGGGGAACTGCCCGACGGGTTCGCGATCACCGAGGAGCACCTGACGGCGACCGCCGAGGCGCACGGGGTGACGGTGGGCCGCGGTGACATCGTGGTCGTACGGACCGGGCAGCTGTCCCGGGTGCGGCGCGAGGGCTGGGGCGAGTACGCCGGCGGGCCGGCGCCCGGCTTGTCGTTCACCTCGGCCGGCTGGCTGCACCGTACCGAGATCGCCGCGATCGCCACCGACACCTGGGGCTTCGAGGTCCGGCCCAACGAGTTCGAGCACGCCTTCCAGCCGCTGCACCAGATCGCCATCCCCAACATGGGTCTGCTGATCGGCGAGATGTGGGACCCGGACGCGCTCGCCGAGGACTGCGCGGCCGACGGCGAGTACGCCTTCTGGCTCACCGCCGCTCCGCTGCCCATCACCGGCGCGGTCGGCTCCCCCGTCAACCCGATCGCCGTCAAGTAGCCATAGGAACAAGGGAGTTCCCCATGAGCAAAACCCGTACGGTCCTGGTGATCGGCGGAGGTGCGGCCGGCAACGCCGTCACGGTCCTGCTGCGCCGCGCCGGCTACTCGGTGGACCTCGTCGAGGCCAAGGACGACTGGAACGCCACCGCCGGCTCCGGCATCACCCTTCAGGGCAACGCCCTGCGCGTCCTGCGCGAACTCGGTGTCTGGGAGCAGGTGAAGGAGTCCGGCTTCGGCTTCGGCTCCATCGGTATCACCGCCCCCGACGGCACCGTCCTGCACGCGCAGGACGACCTGCGCACCGGTGGCGACGGCCTGCCCGCCACCGTCGGCATGCAGCGCCCGCAGCTCCAGCAGATCCTCATCGAGGCGGTGCGGGCCAGTGGCGCGTCGGTCCGCCTGGGCACCACCGCCGAGATCCTCGACCAGGACCCCGACGGTGTCCACGTCCGGCTCTCCGACGGCTCCGAGCACCGGTACGACCTGGTGATCGCCGCCGACGGCCTCAGCTCCACCACCCGCGCCGCGATCGGAATCACCGACAAGCCCGAGCCCACCGGCATGGCCATCTGGCGCATCGCCGCCCCGCGTCCGGCCGGGGTGGAGCGGACCGACCTCGCCTACGGCGGCCCCGCCTACATCGCCGGGTACTGCCCCACCAGCGAGACCACCCTCTACGCCTACGTCGTCGAGGCCAACCGCGACCGCGCCTCCATACCTCCCGAGTCGTACGCCGAGGAGATGCGACGCCTCGCCTCCGCCTACGGCGGCTTCTGGCCGGAGATCACCGAGCACATCACCGACCCGGCGAAGGTCAACTACACCTGGTTCGACCGGATGCTGGTCGAGGGTTCCTGGCACCGCGGCCGGGTCGTGCTGATCGGCGACGCCGCCCACTGCTGCCCGCCCACCCTGGCCCAGGGCGCAGCCCTGTCCCTGGAGGACGCCTGGGTGCTCGCGCAACTGCTGACCGCCTCCGAGAGCTGGGACGACGCGCTGTTCCAGGCGTACTACGAGCGGCGGATCGCCCGCGTCCGCCCGGTCGTGGAGGCGTCCGTGCAGATCGGGCAGTGGCAGCTCGACGGGGTCCGGGACGCCGACGTGCCCGGCCTGATGGCCCGCACCATGACCATGCTCAGGGAACTGCCATGAACCGGCCCACCATCGACGTGCACGCGCACCTCCTGCTGCCCGAGGTCGAATCACTCGTGGCCGGCCTGCCGGGACTGGCGGAGGCCAAGGAGCTGGACGCCCGGCGCAACGGGTCGGCGGCACTCGCGGTCAGCGGACCCATGGTCCGTGAACGCATCCCCCGGATGACCGACGTCGCCCTGCGCCTGGCCGCGATGGACGCCCAGGGCGTCGACGTGCAGCTGGTCAGCCCCTCTCCCTCGCACTACCACTACTGGGCGGACCCGGAGACGGCCGAGAAAGTGTACCGGCTGGCCAACGAGGCGACGGCCGCGCACTGCGCGAAGGCGCCCGACCGGCTGCGCGGGCTCGGCCTGGTGCCGCTCCAGCACCCGGACCACATGGTGCGCGCCCTCGAACACGCCCTCGAACAGGGGCTGGCCGGGGTGGAGGTCTCCAGCCACGCACCCGGCCGGGAGCTGTCCGACCCGGCCTACGAGCCCTTCTGGGCCCGGGCCGAGGAGACCGGCGCGATCCTCTTCCTGCACCCCTTCGGGTGCACGCTCGACGAGCGCCTGGACCAGTGGTACCTGTCCAACACCGTCGGCCAGCCGGTGGAGAACGCCGTCGCGCTCTCGCACCTCATCTTCTCCGGCGTACTCGACCGCCACCCCGGGCTGAAGCTGATCGCGGCGCACGGCGGCGGTTACCTGCCCACCCACATCGGCCGCTCCGACCACGCCTGGTCGGCCCGCTCCGACGCGGGCGCCGGCTGCGCCCACCTGCCCAGCAGCTATCTGAAGCGGCTGTACTTCGACTCCCTCGTGCACGATCCGCACGTGCTGCGGGAGCTGGTCCGCGTCGCCGGCGCCGACCGGGTGCTGCTCGGCTCCGACTTCCCCTTCGACATGGGGACCGAGGACCCGGTCGGCGCCCTGCGTGCCGCCCGCCTGTCCGAGGCCGACCTCGATGCCGTACGCGGCCGGAACGCCGCGACCCTGCTCAACCTCACCCTCGTCTGAGGAGGAACCCATGAGTGCACGTCTGCTCACCCACCTGCGGCACGTCGACCTGGCCGTGCCCGACTACGACAAGCAGCTCGACTTCTACGCCGGCGTCTGGGGCCTGACCAAGGTCGCCGAGGACTCCGGTATCTCCTTCCTGGCCGCCGAGGGCTCCCCCGAGCAGTACGTCGTGCGGCTGCGCAAGGCCGAGGAGAAGCGCCTCGACCTGGTCTCCTACGGGGCCGCCTCGGCCGCCGACGTCGACACGCTCGCCGAGCGGCTGCTGGCCGGCGGCGTGCAGCTGATCACCCGGCCCGGCACGGTAGACACCCCCGGCGGCGGCTACGGCTTCCGGTTCTTCGACGTCGACGGCCGCACCATCGAGGTCTCCGCCGACGTCGAGGTCCGGCAGCACCGCAAGATCGAGGAGAAGGAGGCCATCCCGGTCAAGCTCTCCCACGTCGTCCTCAACTCCCCCGACCTGAACCGCACCCGCGAGTGGTACGAGCGCCACCTCGGCTTCGCCCTGTCGGACACGCTGTCCTCCCCGCACATGGGCGAGGTCATGCACTTCATGCGGATCAGCAACCAGCACCACTCGATGGCCATCGCCCAGGGCCCGCACACCGCCCTGCACCACGTCTCCTTCGAGATGCGCGGCCTGGACGAGTACATGCGCGGCTCGGGACGGGTGATGCGCGCCGGCTTCCGGAAGATCTGGGGACCGGGCCGGCACATGGCCGGGGACAACACGTTCACGTACTTCCTCGACCCGCACGGCAACACCGTCGAGTACACCACCGAGCTGGAGATCCTCGACGAGGACACCTGGCACCCGCACGTGTACGACTTCTCCCAGCCCGAGGTCACCGACCAGTGGGGCACTGCCAACCCCATGAACGAACTGGTCGCCAAGGAGTCCTTCAACGACCCCGACCGCGGCGTCTTCATCGCCCCGCCGGTCTGAGCCGGCTCCCCCGTCCCGGGGACGCGACCGTGCTGTCCACGCCCTGGCGCACACCGTCGCGTCCCCGGCCCCGGCCTGCCCTCCGCACCCCCACGGCTCCCGCATCGACGACGATGGAAGGAACCGCCCCATGACCACACGCACCACCCGCCTGTCCCGTCGCGGCCTGCCGGCCGGCGGAGCCGCCGGCACCGCGCTCGCCGCCGCCCCGCAGGCCGCCGCGGCGGCAGAGGCCGGCGCGCGGCGGCCGGACATGGGCGCCGTGGTGCAGCTGCCGGGTACGGCGGGCGGCCCTCCGCCGTACGGAGACAGGGCGGGCATCGCCTCCGCCGTGACCGTCGACGGCGACACCTACCTGGTGGACTGCGGGCGGGGCGCCGTGACGCAGTACTTGCGGGCGGGACTCTCCATGCCGTCGCTCAAGGGCATCCTCCTGACTCTCCATGCTCGACGTGACCGAACTGCCCGCGCGGTGGGGGACGGTGGGGGCCGTCCTCGGCACACCCCGGCTGAAGGTCATGGCGACCAGGATCCCGCACGGCAACATGTCGCCGTCCTACGCCTACCGGTTCGACACCGGGCACGGTTCCGTCGTCTTCTCCGGCGACACCACCCGCAGCGACGAACTCGTCGCCCTGGCCCGGGGCTGCGCCCTCCTGGTCCACGAGGTGGTCGACACGTCGTGGTTCGAGAAGCAGGGCATGCCCGAGCGCCTCGTCCACCGTGGGCCACGACCTCATGCGCATCCCGCTCGGCTGACCGACCCTCCCACTGGAGTCACACCATGCGTTTCGCCGCCTACGAGCACCGCCACCGCCACCGGGTGGCCGTCGTCGAGGACGACGGCACCCTCTACCCGCTGCCGGGCGTCTCTTCTCTGTCCGCCCTGCTCACGGAGGCCGACGGCCTGCCCGCACTGCTCGCCGCCGGCCGGGAGGCACTCGACGTTCCGCCCGGTCCGCATGTCTCCGAGGTACGGCTGCTCGCGCCGCTCCGGCCCACGTCGGTACGGGACTTCGTCACCTTCGAGGAGCACGTCGAAGGTGTACGCCGGTCCGTCGACGGCGTCGCCGGGGTGCCCGAGCAGTGGTACGCGGCCCCGACCTTCTACTTCACCAACCCGCACGCGGTCTACGGCCACCGGGAGGACATTCCGATGCCGCCCGGCTCCGCCGTGCTGGACTTCGAGCTGGAGGTGGGCGCGGTGATCGGGCGAGAGGGCCGGGACCTCACCCCCGAGCGGGCCCGCGACCACATCGTCGGCTACACCGTCTTCAACGACTGGTCCGCCCGTGACCTGCAAGGCGCGGAGATGAAGGTGGGCCTGGGCCCCTGCAAGGGCAAGGACACCGCCACCACCCTCGGCCCGTACCTGGTCACCGCCGACGAGCTGGAGCCCTACCGGGACAGCGACGGCTTCCTGCGCCTGGCGCTCACCGCCGAGATCAACGGTGAGAAGGTCGGCGAGGACCTGCTGTCCAACATGAGCTGGACCTTCGAGGAGATGACCGCCTACGCCTCCCGCGGCACCCGGGTCGTCCCCGGTGACGTCCTCGGCTCGGGCACCTGCGGCAACGGCGGCTGCCTCGCCGAACTCTGGGGACGGCGAGGCGAGCAGACCCCGCCGCCGCTCAAGCCCGGCGACACCGTCACCCTCACTGTCGAGGGCATCGGCACCCTGACGAACACCGTCGTCCCCGGCCCGGAGCCCGTACCGCTCCCGACCGGCCGGCGGCGCAGCCGGGAGCGGCCGTGAGCGACCTGCGCCCCAAGAGGCTGCTCGGCAAGGTCGTCGTCGTCACGGGTGCCGCCCGCGGTCAGGGCGCCGCCGAGGCCGAGGCCCTCATCCGGGAGGGTGCCCGTGTCATCGCCACCGACGTCACCGACGCGCCCGGCTGCCGCCGGCTCGACGTCACCAGCGAGCAGGACTGGGCCGAACTCGCGGCCGAGCTGCGGGAGTCGTACGGGCAGGTGCACGGCCTGGTGAACAACGCGGGTGTCACCTGGCGCGCGCGGGTCGGTGACGTCCGGACCGAGGACATGGCGCGCGTCCACGCCGTCAACGTCACCGGCCCGTTGCTCGGCATCCAGCACTTCACGCCGCTCATGCCGGCCGGCTCCTCCATCGTCAACGTCGGCTCCTCGGCGGCCCTCACCGCCCACTACCCGGTCGCCTACACCACCAGCAAGTGGGCCCTGCGAGGACTGTCGAAGACGGCTGCTCTGGAACTGGGCCCGCGCGGCATCCGCGTCAACACCATCCACCCCGGCTACATCGAGACCGAGATGACCGCCTCCGCCGCCCCGGCGTTCCGCGAGGCCAATGTCCGCGAGACGCCGCTCGGCCGCACCGGCACCGCCGGCGAGGTGGCGCCCCTGGTCGTCTTCCTGCTGTCGGACGACGCGTCGTTCATCACCGGTGCCGAGATCCCCGTGGACGGCGGCCTGACCGCGCACGGCGGGGTCAAGTCCGTCTCCGACGCCCTGCTCGCCGCGGAGGCCGGCGGATGAAGCGGCTGGACGGCAAGGTGGCCCTGATCTCCGGCACCGCCCGCGGCCAGGGCCGGGCGGCGGCTCTGCGGTTCGCCGCAGAGGGCGCGCTGGTCGTCGGCGGCGATCTGCTCCACGAGGAGGCCATGGAGACCCAGCGGCTGGTCGCCCGCGAGGGCGGCACCATCCTCACCCCCGGCCCGCTGGACGTCACCGACGAGGCCTCCGTGCGGTCCTGGACCGAGGAGGCCGTGGACGCGTTCGGCGGCGTCGACATCGTCTACGCCAACGCCGGAGCCGTCCGCTTCGGGGCGCTCACCGACCAGTCGTACGAGGACTTCACCTTCACCCTGCGCGCCGAACTCGACTCCGTGTGGCTGACGGTCCGGGCGGCCTGGCCGCACCTGATACGCAGCCGAGGCTGCGTCCTGACCGTCGGCTCGACCGCCGGACTCACCGGCTCGCTGACCAACCCGCGCACCGCCCACTCCGCCGCCAAGGGCGCCGTGATCGCGCTCACTCGCCAGCTCGCCGCGGAGGGCGCCCCGTACGGCGTCCGCGCCAACTGCGTCAGCCCCGGCCTGATCGACACGGACGGCTCCCGCGCCAACCTGCTCGCCGACGACCACCCGATGCGCGGCACCGCCCGCCACGTCCCGCTCGGGCGGCTGGGTCTGCCCGAGGACGTCGTGAACGCGGCCGTCTTCCTGGCCTCCGACGAGGCCGCGTACATCACCGGCGTCAACCTCGTCGTCGACGGTGGGTGGTCCACCGTGCTGCCCGGCGCCATCACCTGAAAGGAATCCCGCACGTGAACAAGGTCCGCGACAGCGCCGCCGAGGCGGTCGCCGACATCCCCGACGGCGCCTCGCTCGCCGTCGGCGGCTTCGGTCTCTCCGGCGTCCCCGCCGCCCTCATCGACGCCGTGTACGTCCAGGGGACGGCCGGGCTCCAGGTCGTCTCCAACAACTGCGGCACGGACGGCCGCGGTCTCGGCGTCCTCCTCGCGGCCGGCCGGATCGCCCGCGTCACCGGCTCCTACGTGGGCGAGAACAAGGAGTTCGCCCGCCAGTACCTCAGCGGCGAACTGGAGGTGGAACTGACCCCGCAGGGCACCCTCGCCGAACGGCTGCGCGCCGGCGGCGCGGGCATCCCCGCCTTCTACACCCCGGCCGGCGTCGGCACCCAGGTCGCCCAGGGCGGCCTGCCCTGGCGGTACGCCCCCGACGGCACGGTGGCCGTCACGTCTCCGCTCAAGGAGACCCGGGAGTTCGGGGGACGCCCGTACGTCCTGGAACACGGGATCACCACCGACTTCGCCCTCGTACGGGCCTGGCGCGGCGACCGGCACGGCAACCTCTGCTTCCGCCGCGCCGCCGCCAACTTCAACCCCCTCGCCGCGATGGCCGGACGCGTCACGATCGCCGAGGTCGAGGAACTCGTCGAACCCGGCGAACTGCCCCCGGAGGACGTTCATCTGCCCGGGATCTACGTGCAGCGGGTCGTCACGCTCAGTCCCGCGCAGGCCGCCGACAAGCCCATCGAGAAGAGGACGGTACGTTCCTGATGTCCTGGACCCGCGCTCAGATGGCCGCCCGCGCCGCCGCCGAACTCACCGACGGCTCCTACGTCAACCTGGGCATCGGCCTGCCCACCCTGATCCCCGGCCACCTCCCGCCCGGGGTGCACGTCGTCCTGCACTCCGAGAACGGCATCCTCGGCACCGGCCCCTACCCGTACGAGGACGAGGTCGACCCCGACCTGATCAACGCGGGCAAGGAGACCGTCACCGTCCTGCCCGGCGCCTCCTTCTTCGACTCGGCGCTCTCCTTCGGCATGATCCGCGGCGGCCACGTCGACACCGCCGTCCTCGGCGCCATGCAGGTGTCGCAACGCGGCGACCTGGCCAACTGGATGATCCCCGGCAAGATGGTCAAGGGCATGGGCGGCGCGATGGACCTCGTGCACGGCGCCCGCCGCGTCATCGTGCTGATGGAGCACACCGCCAAGGACGGCAGCCCCAAGATCGTCCAGGAGTGCGCGCTCCCCCTCACCGGTGAAAGGTGCGTCCACCGCGTCATCACCGACCTCGGCGTCATCGACGTCACCGAGGAGGGTCTCGCCCTCGTGGAGACGGCCCCGGGCGTCACCGTCGAGGACATCACCGCGCGCACCGGCGCGCCGCTGCGTCCGGACAGCCTCACGACCGCCTGCTGAACGCGAAGCGCACCGGCTCCCCGGAGCCGGTGCGCGTGCGTGATGTGGCGGCTCCTCACCCGGCGGAGACCGTTGGCTTCGGGGGCTTCGCACGGACTCGTCGACGAGAGCCGAGGGACTTGGTCCCCTTGAGGCCGGAGCCTTCGAGCCGGAATGCGAGGACCACCCCCAGCCCGAAGACCAACCGGTCCCCACCGGTACCAGGCGGCCCGGGCCTCCGGGCCAGGCACGTTGACACCTACGTGAGCGGATCGCACGGCCACGGGCAGTCAACCCGCCGACAACGCTGCCGCCCCGCCCGGACCCGGCCTCGTCGGACCTGGTCGCCCCATGTTCGCTGCCGGGTGAACAGGGCCGCAGGGCGTGGTGATGAGGCCCAAACCGAGCATGGCGGTGAACACGAGCGCGGACGCGCCCATGATGGCCAGCGCGTTGACGGCGAACACGAGGGCGGTAACCGGCGGGGGACATGCCGTAGACACCCCGTTCCTGGTGGAGGCCACCCCGCGATCGCGATCCTGCCCACGTGATGCTCGCCCTTCAACACGGTCGAGCCTTCACCGGCACCCTCGCTCTGCTCCGATCATGGCTCTGGCGGTGAGTCACCAGGGGCGCACCCAGGCACACCGGCCCAGCAGGACCTCTACGCAGCTCATCGCCTGTTTCCGCGTGGTTTCAACGGCACGTTGGGCAGCACCGGGGCGGGCAGGGGTTCGCCGTCGTACCCCTCCACCCGACCGAATCGTCGCCCCTCCGCCCAGTCCTCACGCGCCTGTACGATCTCCTCGGCCGACCGCGCGATGAAGTTCCACCACATGATGATCTCCTCCTGGAACGGCGGCCCGCCGAGCAGGACCGTGCGGGACGGTCCGGAAGAGTCGTTGTGGAGGGTCAGGGTGTCGGTGCCGGGGGGCACGTAGCCCAGTTCGGCGGGGTGCAACGCGGTGCCGTTCAGGTGCGGTTCGCCCTGGTCGACCAGGAGGCCGTGCTCGAAGGCGGGGTCGACGGGCAGGGTGACCGTGGTGTGCGGGGCGAGGGTGACTTCGGCACCGAGGAGGGGCGTGAAGGTCCGTACCGGTGAGACGGAACCGGCCAGGGAGCCGAGGAAGACGCTGATCTCCGCTCCGTCGACGTGTACGGGTTCGGGTGCGTAGTGCTGGAAGTCCCGCTCGGTGTCGCGGTGTTCGGACGGAAGGGCCACCCAGAGCTGGACGCCGTGCAGAACGGTGGTCCGGGGGGTGGACACCTCCGAGTGGCAGATGCCGTGGCCGCCGGTCATCAGGTTGAGCTCGCCGGGGCGGACGTAGGCGTGGGTGCCGAGGCTGTCGCGGTGTTCGATCTCACCGCTGAACAGCCAGCTGACCGTCTGCAGGCCGATGTGGGGGTGGGGCGCGACGTCCATGCCGCCGGTGCGGGCCACGTCGTCGGGGCCGTAGTGGTCGGCGAAGCACCAGGCGCCGATCAGGGACCGGGCCCGCTGCGGCAGGGTGCGGCGGACCGTCATGGCCCGCGGACCGCCCAGGGGGACGTCGCGCGGGGTGAGGACGTCGACGCGGCCTTCCTCCGGCCGTTCGCCGTCGTCCTTCGCGGGTCCGCAGCGGGTCCGTGCGGGTTCCGTCTCGACGTTGCTCATCGATGACCACCTCCGCCCCTCATGCTACTTTCATCTTCAATCACTTGCCCGCTCGCCCCGGCAGCGGCGGCGCCTCCGAGGGAGTCCGAGTTGAGCAGCCGTGTCTTCATCGACAAGCAGAGCCCCGAGGCGTACCGGGCGCTGGTGCGCACGTCGGAGGCGGTCCGGGCGGTCGCCGACGAAGCGGGGCTGGACCGGACCCTGGTGGAGCTGGTCAACCTGCGGGTGTCGCAGATCAACGGCTGCGCCTTCTGTCTGCACGTGCACACCCGCGCGGCGCTGCGCGCGGGTGAGACGACGCAGCGGCTCGGTGTGCTGGCCGCCTGGCGGGAGGCCGGGCTGTTCGACGACGTGGAGCGCGCGGCGCTCGGGCTGGCGGAGGCCACCACCGCGCCGGCCGACCTCCCCGCGCAGGACGTCGCCTACGCCGCGGCCCGCGCGGTCCTCACCGACGCGCAGATATCGGCGGTGATCTGGATCGCGGTGACCATCAACGCGTTCAACCGGGTCTCCGTCATGAGCCGGCATCCGGTGCCGCCGGAGCGCTGACCGCGTCCGCCGCCGTGGTCAGTACGCCGGCCAGTTCGGCGCCCAGTTCCGGGGTGGCGGCGACGATGCCCGACCAGCGGCGGGTGAGGTCGGTGTCGAAGACCAGGGGGCGGCCCCGGGCGTCGAGGACCACTCCCCCGGCGCGCGGCACCATGACGGCCGCCGCGGCCAGGTCCACCAGCCGGTGGGTGTCGGAGCAGGCGTCGGCGAAGGCGTCGGTGGCACCCTCGGCGACCAGCGCGGCCTCCAGGCAGGTGGTGGACAGGATGCGGACCCGGGCGGCGCGGGAGGCGGCGGCCCACCAGGCGGCGGCCGGACCCGGCTCGGCCGTGTGCGGGCGGAGCAGGGACAGGGCCGCACCGGACAGTTCCCGGCGGCCGGAGGTGCGGTACGGGACCGGCTGCTCGCGGTGGGCCCACCAGGCGCGGCCGGTGTCGAGCCACACCGTGTACGCCTCGGTGAACTCGCCGTCGACCGCCACGGCGGCGGCGAACGCGGTCAGCGGGACCCCGGCGGCGCCGTTGGCGGAACCGTCGAGGGGGTCGATGACCAGGGACACGGCGCTGCCGTGGTCGAGCCATCCGCTCTCCTCGGAGAGGATGTTGACGCCGTGCGGGCGCAGCGCGTCGATCACCGCGTCCTCGACCAGGCGGTCGATGCGCATGGTGGGGGTGCCGTCGGCGCCGGTCGCCACGGACTCGGCGAGGGTGGTGCGGTCGTACGCGGCGCGGGCGGCCGTATAGGCGTCGAGGGCGGCGCGCGCGGCGGCGGTGAGGGCCGGGTGGACGGCCGGGTCGGTGGCGGCAGTGGTGGTGCGTGTCGTCACAGTGGTCACCGTCCTGGGGTGCTGGGGAGCCGGGCGACGGAGACCGGGGCGCGTCGCCGTCCCGGGACTCCGCCGCGAGCAGGGGCCTGCGTACGGTGGGCCGGCCGGCGTCGGCGGTGACGGCGACCGGGTCGGCGCGGGACCCCGGAAGGCGGGCCGCCCCGGTCGGTGAGCCCGGCGGGGCGGGCGGCGCCCGAGGTGAGCAGGGCCACGGCCGAGTGCAGTGGTATCACGCCGTGCGTGCGCCGCGAGGCCCAGGACCGCGGCAAGTGGTCGGCTCCCCTTTTTTCGCCTGCTTCGGCTTCGGCCTCCGCGCTTGAGATCACCATGACGACAGGGGCTGCCACCTGCGGATTCGGGCATGGGTGCCGTGCGTCGTCGGCACGGTGGCCGTCAGTGGGGCCGGTCGCGGCAGCCCGGGGCGGGGCCGGATGGGGTCCGGGCCGCCGGGTGGGCCGGGACATCGGTGGGCCGGCGGCGGCGTCAGTCGACCGGCCAGGTGTGCACCGGGGCGTTGAGGTGCATGTAGTCGATGTACTGCAAGGTCATCAGCCGCAGCGCCTCGTGGCGGTCGCAGTGGGCCGAGGCGCGGATGTGGTGGAACATCTCCTTCTGCCACGTCGCCCCGTTGCGGCCGGTGACACACCGCTGCTCGATGACGCCGAGCAGCGGCTCGCGCCAGGCCGCGTCCATGCCGGAGAGTCCGAGACCGTGGTGGGCCAGCGGCAGCAGCCGGCGCAGGACGAGTTCGGCGACGGGCACCTCGCCCGTTCCGGGCCAGTACAGCCGTGCCTCGATGCCGTGCCGGGCCGCGGCGTGCAGGTTCTCCTCCGCCGCCGCGAAGGACATCCGGGACCACACCGGGCGTTCCTCCTCGACCAGGGCGCGCGTGAGTCCGTAGTAGAAGGCGCCGTTGGCGAGGGTGTCGGCGACGGTGGGGCCGGCCGGCAGGACGCGGTTCTCCACGCGTACGTGCGGGCGGTCGCCGGCGACGGCGTAGACGGGGCGGTTCCAGCGGTAGATGGTGCCGTTGTGCAGGGTAAGTTCGCCGAGTTCGGGGATGTCGCCGCGGTCGAGTGTCTCGGTGGGGCTCTGTTCGTCGCACAGCGGGAGCAGGGCCGGGAAGTAGCGCAGGTTCTCCTCGAAGAGGTCGAAGACGCTGGTGATCCAGCGTTCCCCGAACCAGACCCGGGGCCGTACGCCCTGCACCTTGATCTCCTCGGGGCGGGTGTCGGTGGCCTGCTCGAAGAGGGGGATGCGGGTCTCGTGCCAGAGTTCCTTGCCGAAGAGGAAGGGCGAGTTGGCGGCCAGCGCGACCTGGACGCCGGCGATCGCCTGGGCCGCGTTCCAGTAGCCGGCGAACTCGTCAGGTGACACCTGGAGGTGGAACTGCGTGCTGGTGCAGGCCGCCTCCGGCGTGATGGTGTCCGCGTAGGTGCGCAGCCGGTCGTCCCCGTCCACCTCGATGCGCAGGTCCTCGCCGCGGGCCGCGAAGATCTGGTCGTTGAGCAGGCGGTAGCGCGGGTTCTCCGACAGGGCGGCGTCACCGGCGTCCTCCTGGCGGAGGGTGGGGAGGATGCCGGTCATGATCAGCTGGGTGCCGACCGACCTGGCGCGCTCGTCGGCGTGGTTCAGCGCGGCCCGGATCTCGGACTCCCAGGCGTCGGGACCGCCCGCCGTCAGACTGCGCGGCGGGATGTTGACCTCCAGGTTGAAGCGGCCCAGCTCGGTGTCCCAGGCCGGGTCCGCGATCGCCTCCAGCGCGTCGCTGTTGCGCATCGCGGGCTCGCCCTCCGCGTCGACCAGGTTCAGTTCGATCTCCAGGCCCACCTGGGGCCGCCCCGACTCGAACCGTGACTCGCGCAGCATCTGGGCGAACGCGTCGAGGCACTCCTGCATCTTGATGCGGTAGCGGCGGCGGTCCTCTCGGGTGAAGACCAGAGCCGGAACGTCCCGTCCCATCGGCTTCCTTCCGGGTTCTCCTCCCAGCGTCGCACCGCCGGACGACTCCCACCAGACGGGGCGGACCCGCCGGCGGGCCGTCGGCCCGGCCCGGGGCCGGTGCCGTACGCCGTCCGGGTGACCGGCGGCGCGGGGCCGCCGGCGTACGCGTCCGAGACCGCGGGGCATCGTGGGCGTTTCCCGGGGCACTCTCACTGCCGGAGACACCGGGCATGAACGGTGGGGATCGGAGGCTGCCATGCTGTCGTACCGTCTGGAGCACGAGGTGCTGGTCATCACGGTGGAGCGGGACCCCGGGATCGGCGGCCGGGCCGGCCTGGCGAGCCGGATCACGGATCTGGTCGACGCCCACCGGCCGAGCCCGGTGGTCGTCGTCATCGACGACCGGGCGGCGGGCAGCGCGGCGGTCAGTGCCGTGCTCCGGGCCCATCAGTTCTGCGCCCGGCTCGGCGTCCTCATGTCCGTGGTCACCCACAGCGCGCCGCTGCGCCGTCTGCTGGAGGCCGACGGCAGCACCCGCGGGCCGCGGCTGGTGGTGCACGCCCGCACGGACACGGCGATCGCCGGCAGCTTCGCCGCGGCGGCCTGAACCACCGGGTGCCTCCCCGTGCCGTCAGCGGCGCGCGAAGGACAGTACCGCGAGAAGCGTGGCGGGCCGGCGGGTGGAGAGGTAGAGGTAGGGCGCGGGGCGGTCCGGGTCGTCGAGTTCGATGCGCACGGCGGTCGGGACGTAGCCGCGCAGCAGCATCGCCGCGGACACGTCGGCCCGCCGGGTGCGCCACAGGAACGCCTCCTCGGCGTCCAGGATCTCCACCATGCCGAGCGAGGTCAGGGGGTAGCGCAGCCCGCCCGCCGTGAGGTGACCGCCCGTCACCACGATGGCGGCGGAGCCGTAGGCGTACAGTCCCAGGGCCGTCAGCGCGACGGTGACCGCGAGGCCGCCGAGCGCGGCGGCGGGTCCGAACGGCAGCAGGACGGCGGCGGTCATCGCTCCCGGCAGGGCGCTGAGCCAGAACCAGGTGCCGGGCACGGCGAGACGTTCTTCGTACAGACGCATACCCATTACCTTGTCAGGCCCTGACCGCGGAACGAGGTCGGGGACACCGCCGGCCGCGGTGGCTTCGGGCAGGCGGGCGGGGCGGTGGCGACGGCACCCGGCCGTGGCATCGTGGCGTTCATGACCCTCGACGTACGCCCCGCCTCGGTCTTCGAGGACATGCGGGCCCTGCTCGGCCCGAAGTCGCCGGACGCCACCGTCTGCTGGTGCCTGAGCCACCGCGTCCCCTCCAAGCTCAACAACGAGCTGCGGGGCCCGGCGCGCGGCGCGTACGCCGCCGGACTGTGCCGGGCCGATCCACCGCCCGGGGTGCTGGCGTACGACGGTGACGAGCCGGTCGGCTGGGCCGCCGTCGCCCCGCGGTCGGCCACCTCCTTCGCCCGCAGCCGCACGATCCCGCACGTCGACGACCTGCCGGTCTGGTCGCTGTGGTGCGTCCGGGTACGCCCCGGGCACCGCGGGAAGGGCGTCTCGCACGCGCTCATCGCCGGTGCCGTGGACTTCGCCCGCTCCCACGGCGCCCCGGTGATCGAGGCGTATCCCCTCGACAACGGGGACGCCAGGGTCGACATGACGATGGCGTACGCGGGGATCCGCAAGAACTTCGAACGCGCCGGGTTCACCCACGCCGCCGACACCACGTCGGTGCTGGCCGGCCATCCCCGGGTGCTGATGCGGCTCGACCTGCGGCGCTGAACGCACCGGGGCGTCCGCCGGGCCGGCCGCCGTCAGCGCACGTCCGCCCCTTCGGCCGTCGCCGTATCCGGCGTCGGGGTGGACGCGGGCGCTGCCATGCGCTCGTCGTAGCCGGTGGCGGGGTCGACGACGCGGCCCGCGGCCCACCAGTTCTCGCGCGCCGTCTCGATCACGGTCATCAGGATGTCCTCCTCGGGAACTCCGGGGCACTGTCGCAGGTTGTCGACGACGGCCGCGAAGAGCGCCGTCTTCTGCTCGGCGGGGCGGTGGTTGAAGGAGAACTGGAGGAACATGGCGCGTTCCCCGCGCGGCAGGCCGAAGGCCACCGGCTGCATGTGGAAGTTGTCGGGGCCGACTTCGTGGAAGACGTGGAACTGGTCGTCCTCGGGGATTCCCAGCACGTCGACCATGGCCCGGTGGATGCCGAGGGAGACGTCCCGCCGGTACTGGGCAGTCGTTCCCTTGCGCAGATACACGTTCGTCAGAGGCATGTCCGTCACGCTACGAGCCGCGCGGGGCATTCCGCCAACGAATGGTTCGCATGCCCCCTATGCTGTCTGCTCATGGTGATCCCATGGAGATGACACTGGTCGGGCTGCGGGTGCTGCGCGAGGTGGCGGAGCGGGGCACGTTCACGGCTGCGGCGGAGGCGCTGGGGTACACGCAGTCGGCCGTCTCCCGGCAGGTGGCGGGGCTGGAACAGGCGGCCGGCGTCCGGCTCTTCGACCGCCACCCCGGGGGTGTGCGGCTCACCGGTCCGGGGCGCGCGCTGCTGCGGCACGCCGTCGTCGCGCTGGACGCGGTGGCCGCCGCCGACGAGGAGTTGCACGGCGCGGCGACCGACGGCGGCGTCGTCCGCCTCGGTTTCTTCCCTCCCGCCGGACCGGTGGTCGTGGCCGGGGCGCTGGCCGCGCTGCGCCGGGACCACCCCCGGGTGCGGGTGACGACCCGTGAGGGCACGACCCCGTCGCTGGTGCGGGCGTTGCGCGCGGGCACCCTGGATCTCGCCGTGCTGTCCTCCCGGCCACCGCACCGCTCCCCCGACACGGAGGACCCGCCGCTGCGGGCCGAGCCGCTGCTTCGGACGCGGCTGGCCGTGGCGGTGCCGGCGGACGGCCCGCTCGGCGCACGCGGCCACGTCACCGCCGAGGAGCTCGCGCGGGAGCCGTGGATCGCCGGACCGGGCAGCGCGGACGAACCCCTGCTGGGCGTCTGGCCGGGGCTGCCCGGACGCCCGGCGGTCCGCCACACCGCCCGGGACTGGCTGACCAGGCTCCACCTCGTCGCCGCCGGGGCCGGTGTCACCACGGCGACCCCGGCGCTGCTTCCGGTCCTGCCCTCCGGGGTGCGCCTGGTGGACGTGGCGGGCGTCGCCGAAGAGGTACGCCGGGTCAGCCTGGTACGGATGCCGGGCGCCGTCGCCGCGCCGGCCCAGGCCCTGGCGGCCGCCCTGCGGCGGCAGGCCGCCGGGCTGAGCGGCTGAGCACCGCCCCCGGTCGCGTCCGGCGCGGGCCGGGTGTCCGCTGTGGGTCGGGGGTCCGGCGCGGGCCGAGCCCCCGGCGCGGGCCGAATGTCCGGGGCGGGCCGAATGTCCGGGGGCTGGGTCTCCGGTGCAGTGCAGGCCAGGTGTCCGGTGCAGGCCGGATGACCGGTGTGCACGCCGGATGACCGGTGTGCACGCCGGATGACCGGTGTGCACGCCGGATGACCGGTGTGCAGGCCGAATGACCGGTGTGCAGGCCGGATGACCGGTGCACGCCGGATGGCCGGTGCAGGCCAGGTGTCCGGTGCTAGCCGGGCGTCCGGGGCGTCGCACGGGGCGCCGGCGGGGTGGTCGTGGTCACCGGATGTCCCCCTGCCAGTCGAACCGCCGGCCGTCCGTCGGCCGGGGCGCGTACACGGCCCGTCCCCCGGGGCCGTAGCGGCCTATCTCCGTAGGCAGCGCGACGCTCTCCGGCACCCCGGTCCCGAACGTGCCGGTGACGTCCAGGAGCAGGCCGTCCAGCGGGCCGCCCACCAGTTGCGCGTACGCACGGCCGGTCCGGGGCCCGGGGTCCCCGTGCTCGGCTCCGTAGACCCGGCCGCGCATGAACTCCGCCTCATCCATGACGGTCAGCCTCGCATCCGGCACTGACATCGCCACCTGCCGCGCCCCCGGCCCCGCGCCCCTGCCCCGCGCCTTCACGCCCCCGCCACCGCGCCCGCCACCGTCCCGAAGGGCTAGCCGCACACGGCAGTTGTGGTTAGCCTTGCCTAAGTCTGTGGGTCCGGCGTCCGGGTGCTGTGACCGCCGCTCCGCGAGGACACGTGGGGGAAGCGGATCTGCCGGGACGGGCCGCACGGTCCGCCCCGCGCGAAGCCCGGCCCAGCCTCCACCACCCGCGTCACTCCGCTCCATCAGACTCCGAAGCGAAGGACCACCGATGTTCCGCTCCCGCAGAGCACCACGGCTCGCCGCCGCGCTCGCCTCCGCCCTTCTGCTCCTCACCGCCGCCACCGCCTGCGGCGGGGACGACTCGGACTCCGGCACCTCGGGTTCCGGCACCGAGGCGAGCGCCTCCGGAGGGTCCGCGTTCCCGGTCACCATCGACCACAAGTACGGTTCCACGACGATCGAGTCCGAGCCGAAGCGGATCGTCACGGTCGGCCTCACCGACCAGGACGCGGTCCTGGCGCTCGGCAAGGTGCCGGTCGGCACCACCGAGTGGCTGGGCGGCTACCCGGGGGCCATCGGCCCGTGGGCCGAGGAGAAGCTCGGCGGGGCCGAACTCCCGACCGTCCTGAAGGACACCGGCACCGGCCCCCAGGTGGAGCGGATCGCGGCGCTCAAGCCCGATCTGGTCCTGGCGGTGTACGGCGGGCTCACCAAGGAGCAGTACGAGTCGCTGTCGGCGTTCGCGCCGGTGGTCGCCCAGCCGAAGAAGTACAACGACTACGGCGTTCCCTGGCAGGAGCTGACCGAGCGGGTCGGCCGGGCGCTCGGCAAGCCGGACCAGGCCGCCGAGGTGGTCCGGAAGACCGAGGACACCATCGAGGCGGCGGCGGCCGGGCATCCCGAGTTCAAGGGCGCGACCGCGCTGATGGCCACCCCCTACGAGGGCATGTTCGTCTTCGGCACCCAGGACGCGCGCTCGCGGCTCCTCACCGACCTCGGGTTCTCGCTGCCCCGGGGGCTGGACAAGGCGATCGGTGACCGGTTCGGCGCGAACATCAGCAAGGAGCGCACCGACCTGCTCGACCAGGACGCCATCGTGTGGTTCGCCGGTGACGTCACCAAGGACGCCGCCAAGTTGCACGCGGACGCCTCGTACCAGGACCTGGGCGTGGTGAAGGAGGCCCGGGAGGTCTTCGTGGCCGAGTCGAGCGACTACGGCCACGCGACCTCGTTCGTCTCCGTGCTGAGCCTGCCGTACGTGGTGGAGCGGCTGGTTCCGCAGCTCGCGGCGGCCGTGGACGGCAAGCCGGCGACCAAGGTGGAGCAGCCCGCCGCGTGACCCTGAGCCGCGCGCCACGAGGGGGCGGGTCCCCCTCGTGGCAGGCGCGGTCAGCCGTCCATCGCCTCGGCCAGGCTGCGGGGCCGCAGGTCCGTCCAGTGGGTCTCGACGTACTCCAGGCAGGACTGCCGGGAGGCGGGGCCGTGGACGGCGCGCCAGCCGGCGGGGACGTCGGCGAAGTCGGGCCACAGGCTGTGCTGGTTCTCGTCGTTGACGAGCACCAGGTAGACGCCGTCGGGGTCCTCGAACGGGTTGGTCATCGGGTTCCGCCTCCTCGCTCGGTCATCGGGTTTTGCCTCCTCGGTCCTCGGGTGTGCGCGGGTGGTCGTCCGCCCACGCGAGCAGGCCGTCCAGGGCCCGGAACCAGGTCCGGGCCAGGTCCTGGACCGCCTCGCGCGGCAGCAGCCCTTCCAGGTACGCCCAGTGGGCGGAGAGCACGGGGCCGTCCGGGCGGTCCTCGGTCACCACGTTGATCTCCAGTGCGTGGCCCTGCCGCATCGCGGGCTCGGGGCCGATGTCGGCCGCGTCCTCCTCGGGCGCGTACGACCAGTCGGTGTCCTCCGGCAGGCCGAACCGGCCGAGGTAGTTGAACTCGACGCGGGCCGGTTCGCGGACCGCGAGGATCTCGCGTGCGCGCGGGTCCAGGTGGCGCAGGAGGCCGTAGCCGACGCCGTTCGCGGGCAGCGACGCGAGGTGCGCGCGGATCCGCCGTACGGTGTCGGCCGCGGCGGGGCCGCCCGTGAAGGCGTCGGCGAGGTCGCCCGGCCCGGCGTCCAGGCGGACCGGGAAGACGCTGGTGAACCAGCCCACGGTCCGGGAGAGGTCGACGCCGTCCCCGGCGAGTTCCGCCTCCCGGCCGTGGCCTTCCAGGTCGACCAGGACGGTCCGGTCGTGGCCGCCGCGCCGGTGGCGCCAGTCGGCGAAGGCGAGGGCGAGGGCGGCCAGCAGTACGTCGTTGACACCGGCGCCGAAGGCCGCGGGGACGGTGGACAGCAGGGGGCCGGTGCGCTCGGCGGGCAGCCGCAGGACGACCTCGCGGCGGGTGGCGGTGGTGTCGCGGCCGGGATCGGGTTCCCGGGTGAGCGGGAAGGGTTCCGTGCCGCCGTCCAGGACGGAGGTCCACACCGGCAGTTCCGTCTCGCGGGCGGGGTCGCGGGCCAGGTCGGTGAGGAGCCGGGACCAGCGGGCGAAGGACGTCTCCACGGGGTCGAGGCGGGCGGGGCGCCCCGCGCGGACGTCCTGCCAGGCCGCCGCCAGGTCCGGCAGCAGCACCCGCCAGGACACGCCGTCCACCACCAGGTGATGGGCCGCCAGCAGCAGCCGTCCCGGTGCGTCACCGCCCGCGTCGAACCACACGGCCCGCACCATGTCCCCCGCGTCCGGGTCCAGCCCGGCCCGGGCGGCAAGCGCGTGCTCCCGTACGGCACCGGCCAGCGCGGTGGCGTCGAGGCCGCGGACGTCGACCCGTTCGACCCACCGGGCCGCGTCGACGGAGCCCGCGGGCGGGACGTGCAGCGACCAGTCGTCGCGGGGATGGGGCCGCACCAGTGTGGCGCGCAGCATGTCGTGCCGGTCGGCGAGCGCCTGGAGGACGGCGGTCAGGCCGGGCAGGTCCAGGCCGGCGGGGGTGCGGACCAGCGCCGACTGGTGGTACGTGGCGAACGGGCCGCCCAGTTCGCGCAGCCAGTGCATCACCGGGGTGAGCGGCACGGTGCCGGTGCCGTCGTCCTCGGGGCGGGAGGCTGCCGGGGCGGTCTGCTGGGCGACGGCGGCCAGCGCGGCCGGGGTGCGGTGCCGGAAGACGAGGCGCGGGGTGATCCGTACGCCCGCGGACCGGGCCAGGCCGACCAGGCGCATGGCGACGATGCTGTCGCCGCCGAGGGCGAAGAAGTCGTCGTCCGCGCCGACCCGTTCGAGCCCCAGGACATCGGCGTAGACCGCGCACAGGGCCTCCTCCCGGGGAGTACGGGGGTCCCGTCCGCCGGAGAGGGCGGTGAAGTCGGGGGCGGGCAGCGCGGCGCGGTCCAGCTTGCCGTTGGCCAGGCGCGGGAAGCGCTCCAGCGGCACGACGGCGGCCGGCACCATGTGGTCGGGCAGCCGGGCCGCGACATGGGCGCGCAGTTCCGCCGGGGCGGCCGTGGACACCACGTGGGCGACCAGCAGGGTGCGCGGGCCGTCCTGGCGTGCGGTGACCAGCGCTTCCGTGACGGCCGGGTGGTCGGTGAGGGCGGACTCGATCTCGGCGGGCTCGATGCGGAAGCCGCGGATCTTGAGCTGGTCGTCGGCCCGGCCGAGGAAGTCGAGCCGTCCGTCGGCCGTCCAGCGGGCCAGGTCGCCGGTGCGGTACATGCGGGTGCCCGGGGTGCCGAACGGGTCGGCGACGAACCGCTCGGCGGTCAGCGCGGGGGCGTTCAGGTAGCCGCGGGCGAGGCCGCCGCCGGACAGGTACAGCTCGCCGGTCACGCCCGGCGGCACCGGTCGCAGCCGCTCGTCCAGGACATGGGCGCGGGTGCCGGCCACCGGGCGTCCCACCAGCGGGCGTTCGCTGTCCCGCACCCGGGCCACCAGGGCGTCGACGGTGGACTCGGTGGGCCCGTACAGGTTGTACGCCTCGGGGCCGCGCGGGCCGGCCAGGCGCCGCCAGAGGGCGAGCGGTACGGCCTCGCCGCCCACGCCGACCGCCGCGAGCGGACCGTCGGCGTCCAGCGGCAGGCCGCTGTCGGCCATCTGGGCCAGCAGGGACGGGGTGACCTCCAGGAAGTCGAAGCGGTGGCGTACGACGGCGGCGGCGAGGAGTTCGGGATCGCGCCGCACCTCGTCGGAGACGATGTGCACGCAGTGCCCGTCCAGCAGCCAGAGCTGGGGCTGCCAGGACGCGTCGAAGGAGAACGACCAGGCGTGCCCCGCCCGCAGATGGCGCCGCCCGGCGGCCTCGACGGCCGGGGCGTGGAGGGTCTCGCGGTGGCTGTGGAAGAGGTGGCCGAGGGACGCGTGGGTGACGACGACGCCCTTGGGACGGCCGGTGGAGCCGGAGGTGTGGATGACGTACGCCGGGTGGCGGGGCGTCAGCGGGGCGGTGCGGTCGGCGTCCGTGAGGTCGGCCGGGTCGTGGGCGGCGATCCGGGCGGCCGTCGCCGGGTCGTCCAGCAGCAGGGCGCCGGGGAGTTCACCGGGCGCGGCGGCGGTGGTCGTCGTCAGGGTCAGTACCGGGCGGGCGTCGGCGAGGATGCCGGCGGTGCGGTCGGCCGGGGCGTCCGGGTCCAGCGGCAGACAGGCGGCGCCGGCCTTGTGCACGGCGAGGAGGGCGGCCAGGTAGCGGGCGGTGCGCGGCAGGGCGAGGGCGACCAGGCGCTCGGGGCCCGCGCCCTGGGCCACCAGGAACCGCGCCAGGCGATTGGCCTCCGCGTTGAGTTCCGCGAAGGTCAGCTCGATGCCGTCGGAGGCCGCGGCGGGCCGGTCGGGGCAGGCGCGTACCCGTTCCTCGAAGAGCGCGGGCACGGTGGTGGGGGCGGCGAGGAGCGGCCTGGCGTGCCAGCCGGCGGTGAGGCGGCGGCGTTCGTCCGGGGCGAGGATGTCGATCGCGCCGAGCCGCAGGCCCGGGTCGTCGGCGACGGCCCGCAGGACGCGCCGCAGACGCGCCGCGAAGGACTCGGCGGTCGTCCGGTCGAACAGGTCGGCGCTGTACTCCAGCACCCCGTCCACGCCGGTGCCGTCGGCGCGTTCCACGAAGTCGAAGGAGAGGTCGAACTTGGCGGTCGGGGTCGCCACGTCGTACCGGGCCGCCCGCAGTCCGGGCAGACCCGGGGTGTCGTCCCCGGCGGGCAGGTAGACCACCATCACCTGGAACAGGGGGTGCCGGGCGAGGGACCGGGCCGGGTTGACCGCCTCCACGATCCGTTCGAACGGCACGTCCTGGTGGTCGAAGGCGGCCAGGTCGGTCTCCCGCACCCGGGCGAGCAGGTCGCGGAAGGCGGGGTCGCCGGAGGTGTCGGTGCGCAGGACCAGCGTGTTGAGGAAGAACCCGACGAGGTCGTCCAGGGCCGCGTCGGTGCGGCCGGAGACGGGGCTGCCGATCGGGATGTCGTGGCCGGCGCCGAGCCGGGTGAGCAGGGTGGCGACGGCGGCTTGGAGCACCATGAACACGGTGACGCCGTGGTCGCGGGCCAGCCGGCGCAGGCCGGCGGCCGTACCGGCGTCGAGGGAGAGGTCGGCCGAGCCGCCCCGGTAGGTCGCCTCCAGCGGGCGCGGCCGGTCGACGGGGAGCGGCAGTTCCTCGGGGAGGCCGCTCAGCGCCTGCTTCCAGTAGGCGAGTTGTGCGTCGCCGACCTGGTCGAGCAGGGTGTTCTGCCAGAGGGTGTAGTCGGCGTACTGGACCGGCAGCGGGGTCCACTCGGGGGGCCGTCCGGCGGCGCGGGCGGCGTAGGCGAGGGCCAGGTCGCGGCTGAGCGGCGCCTGCGACCACTCGTCGCCGGCGATGTGGTGCAGCACGTGCAGCAGGGTCCACTCGCGCTCGCCGGTGCGGAACAGGTGGACGCGCAGGGGCGGTTCGCGGTCGAGGGCGAAGCCGTACGCCCCGGCCGCGGCGAGCCGCCCGGGCAGCAGCTCGGCCCTGATCTCCTCGGTTTCGAACGGGACGTGCGCCGCGTCCGGTTTCAGGACCCGCTGGTGCGGGTGGCCCTCCTCGTCGGGGAAGACCGTGCGCAGCGTCTCGTGGCGCGCGACGAGGTCCCGTACCGCGGCCCTCAGCGCGTCGACGTCCAGGGTGCCGGTGAGTCGCCAGGCGGTGGGGATGTTGTACGTGGGGCTGGGGCCCTCGACCTGGTGGAGGACCCACAGGCGGCGCTGTGCGGACGACAGCGGCAGCCGCGCCGGGCGCGGAACCGCCGTCAGGGCGGGCCGGGTGGCGGCGCGGGCCGCGTCCAGCCGGGCGGCCAGCCGGGACGGTGTCGGCGCGTCGAACACCGTGCGCGGTGCCACCTCGGTGCCGAACGCCTTCCGGACGGCGGCGGCCAGCCGCATCGCCAGGAGGGAGTGGCCGCCGAGGGCGAAGAAGTCGTCGTCCACGCCGGCCTCCGGGACGCCGAGCACCTCCGCGAACAGGGCGCGCAGGATCTCCTCGCGGGGATCGCGGCCCCGGCCGCCGGCGCCGGCGCCGGCCGCGAGGTCGACGGCGGGCAGGGCGCGCCGGTCGAGCTTGCCGTTCGCGGTGAGCGGCAGCGCGTCCAGGGGCACGAAGGCCGCGGGAACCATCGGCGCGGGCAGTACGGCGGCGGTGTGGCGGTGCAGTTCCGCCGGGTCGACGGTGTGTCCGGCGGCGCGAACGACGTAGGCCACCAGCCGCTGGTCGTGCGGGACGACCACGGCGCGGCCGACGGTGGCGTGCCGGGCGAGGACGGCCTCGGTCTCGCCGGGTTCGACGCGCACGCCCCGGATCTTGACCTGGTGGTCGGTGCGGCCGAGGAAGTCGAGGCGTCCGTCGGCCGTCCAGCGGGCCAGGTCGCCGGTGCGGTACATGCGGGTGCCGGGGGCGCCGTACGGGTCGGCGACGAAGCGTTCGGCGGTGAGGGCGGGGCGGTCGAGGTAGCCGCGGGCCAGTTGGACTCCGGACAGGTACAGCTCGCCCGGGACACCCGGGGGGACGGGGCGCAGCGCGGCGTCCAGGACGTGGGTCCGGGTGTTCCACACCGGGCGTCCGATGGTCACGTGCGCGGTGCCCGGCGGTACTTCGGTGGCGGTGACGTCGACGGACGCCTCGGTGGGGCCGTACAGGTTGTGCAGCGCGGCGGGCAGCAGCCGGTGGAAGCGGTCGGCCACCGCGGCCGGGAGGGCCTCGCCGCTGCACAGCACCCGGCGCAGGCCGGTGCAGCGGGCGGCGGCGGGCTCGGCCAGGAACACCTGGAGCATGGACGGCACGAAGTGCGCGGTGGTGACGCCCTGTTCGCGGATCAGCCCGGCGAGGTAGGCGGGGTCCCGGTGGCCGCCGGGTTCGGCGAGCACCAGGGCGGCCCCGGTGATCAGCGGCCAGAAGAACTCCCACACCGACACGTCGAACCCGGCGGGGGTCTTCTGGAGCACCCGGTCCTCGCCGGTCAGGCGGTAGGCGTCCTGCATCCACAGCAGCCGGTTGGCGATGCCGCGGTGCGGGACGACCACGCCCTTGGGGCGGCCGGTGGAGCCGGAGGTGTAGATCACGTACGCGGGGGTGGCGGGGTCGTAGGCGGTGGGCAGGTCACCGGCCGGGCCGCCGTCGGGCAGCGCGGCGTCCACGACGCACACCGGCCGGGCCTCCGCCAGGACGAGCGCGGTCCGCCCGGCCGGCTGGTCGGGGTCCAGCGGCAGGTAGGCGCCGCCCGCGCGGTGCACGGCCAGCAGAGTGACGACCAGGTCCACGGAGCGCGGCAGGGCCACCGCCACCGTGCGCTCGGGTCCCACGCCCCGGCCGGCGAGCACCCGGGCCGCCCGCTCGACGCGGGCGTCCAGTTCGGCGTACGTCAGGTGCTCGGTGCCCGAGACCAGGGCCGTGGCGTCGGGGGTGCGGGCCGCTTGGGCGCGGAAGAGTTCCGGCAGGGTCGTGGGCGGGGTGGCGTGCGCGGTGGCGTTCCAGCGGGTGAGGACGAGGTCCCGCTCGTCGTCGGTGAGCGGGTCCAGGTCGCGTACGGCGGTGTCCGGTCCGGCCGCGATCTGCTCCAGGAGGCGGACCAGGCGCCCGGCCAGGCGCTCGGCCGTCGTCTCGTCGCAGCGGTCGAGGGCGTACTCCAGGAGCAGGGCCACGCGGTCGTGGCCCGTCTCGTCCACGGAGTGGTCCACGAAAGTGAAGTGGAGGTCGAACTTGGCCGCGCCGGTGTCCATGTCGTACCACTCGGTCGGCAGGCCCAGGACGTCCGGGTCGCCGTCGGGCCGGTGGTGGTAGCCGAGCATGACCTGGAAGAGCGGGTTGCGGCCCGCCGCGCGGGGCGGGTTGACGGCCTCGACGACGTGGTCGAAGGGGAGGTCCTGGTGCTCGAACGCGGCCAGGGACGACTCCCGCACCCGGCCGAGGAGTTGACGGAACGTCAGGTGCGGTCCGGTGAGGTCCGTGCGCAGGACGAGGGTGTTGACGAAGAACCCGACGAGGTCGTTCAGGGCGTCGTCGGTGCGGCCCGCGATGGGCGCGCCGAGGGGGATGTCGTCTCCGGCGCCGTGCCGGTGCAGGAACGCGGCGGTGGCGGCCTGGAAGAGCATGAACATGCTGGTGCCGGTGGCGGCGGACAGGTCGCGCAGGGCGCGGGCGGTGGCGGGGGGCAGGTCCAGGCGGACCTTGCCGCCGCGTCCGGTCGGTGCGTCGGGGCGGGGGCGGTCGAGCGGGAGGGCGAGTTCCTCGGGCAGGTCGCGCAGGGCCTCGGTCCAGTGGGCGAGCTGTCCGGGCCCGATCCGGTCGAGGAGGGCGTCCTGCCAGAGGGTGTAGTCGGCGTACTGGACCGGCAGCGGCGTCCACGCGGGCGCCCGGCCCTCGCGGCGGGCGGCGTAGGCGGTGGTGAGGTCGGTGAGGAAGGGCCGGTCGGACCACTCGTCGGTGGTGATGTGGTGCAGCACCAGCGCCACCACGTGGTCGTCGGCGGCCAGCCGCAGCACCTCGGCCCGCACCGGCAGTCCGGCGGACAGGTCGAAGGGGCGGCGCTGGGCCGCCGTGATCCGCGCGGCCGTCTCCTCCTCGTCCACGTCGGTGACGAGGAACTCCGGTTCGGCCTCCGCCGCCGGGACGACGTACTGGTAGGGCTCGCCGTCCTCCTCGGCGAAGCGGGTGCGCAGGGCCTCGTGCCGGGCTGTCACGTCGCGCAGCGCGGCGCGCAGCGCGTCCACGTCCAGGGCGCCGCGCAGCCGGAACACCAGCGGGAAGTGGTAGGCGGCGCCGGTGCCGGTGCCGGTGAGCCGTTCCACCAGCCACAGCCGCCGCTGGGCCGCCGACAGCGGGACGCGTGCGGGGCGTGGAGTCACGGGCCGCAGCGGGGGGCGGGTGGAGCGCGGTCCGGTGTCCGCGCGCCGGGCCAGCGCCTCGGGGGTCGGTGCCTCGAAGAGGTCCCGGATCGCCAGTTCCGCGCCCAGTTCGGTGCGGGCGCGGCTGATCAGCCGGGTGGCGAGCAGGGAGTGGCCGCCCAGGTCGAAGAAGTTGTCCTCGGCGCCGGTCCGGGGCAGCGCGAGCACCTCGGCGAACAAGCGGCAGAGCACTTCCTCGGCGGGGGTGCGCGGGCCGCGTCCCTCCGTCAGGGCGACGGCGGGCTCCGGGTCGGGCAGGGCGCGGGCGTCGAGCTTGCCGTTGGCGTTCATCGGCAGCCGGGGCAGGACGACGAAGGCGGCCGGGACCATGTGGGCGGGCAGCCGCCGCCCGAGGTCGTCGCGGAGCCGCCGGACGAGGGCGCCGTGACCCCGGGTGGCGGTGGGGGTGTTGGCGTACGGGGCGGAGCCTCGGTCGGGGCGGGGGCGGTGGAGGCCGGTCGTGCGGCGGGGGCGTGCACCGGGGACGAAGACCGCGTCGAGCAGGCCGGGGCGGTCCGACCAGGTGGTCAGGACGTGGTGACCGTGCCGCTCGCCCAGGGCGCGCAGGTCCTCCGGGTCCACGGTCGCGGCGGGCACCGGTGTCACGTCACCGTCCATGGCCCGCTGGGCGGCGAGGTCGCCGGCGGTGCGGGCGTCCGGGACGCGGCGCACGCGCAGCGGCCCGGTGCCGTCGAGGCGGGCGGCGAGGTCGTCGGGGCCGGCCCAGTCGACGGCGGGGACGGTGTCCAGCCGGGTCGTCTCGGCGGTGCCCTCGTGGAGGACGACGTCGTAGCGGTAGCGGGTCAGCTCGTTGTGGTGGCGGCCGGCCTTGACGCGCAGTTCGACGCCGGTGCCGAGGGTGCTGAACCAGTCCGGGTCGACGAGGAGTTCCTTCTCCAGGGCGAGGCCGCGCTCCACGGCCCGGCGCAGCGTGCCGGGGTCGGCGCCGGCCTCGGCGCGGGCGCGCTGGATGCCGGTCTGGAAGACGCGGGCCTGGCGCAGGTCGCGTACGTCGCCGAGGAAGAGGGCGCCGCCGGGGGCGAGCAGGTCCAGCGCGCCGCGCAGGACGCGGTGCAGGTGGTCCAGGCTCGGGAAGTACTGGACGACGGAGTTGATGACGACCGTGTCGAAGAAGCCGGCCGGGAGGCCGTCGGTGACGTCGGCGGCCTGGCAGCGCAGGGTGACCTTGCGGGCCAGTTCCGGGTCGGCGGCGAGGTCGGCGCCGAGTTTGCCGATGACGGGGGCGGCGAAGTCCGTCGCCCAGTACGCCTCGGTGTGCGGGGCGAGCCGGGCCAGCAGCAGCCCGGAGCCGACGCCGATCTCCAGGACGCGGCGCGGGCGCAGGGCGCGGATGCGGCGGACCGTCTCCTCGCGCCACTCGCGCATGTGGTCCGCCGGGATGGGGGTGCCGTCGTAGGAGCTGTCCCAGCCGGCGAAGTCCTCGGTGTGCACGGCCGTGCCGATCTCGGTGTACTCCGCGCTGTAGATGTCCCGCCACTCGCCGATCTGCTCCCGCTCGGCCGACTCCCGCGCCTCGGCGTCCGGTTCGGCGGGGACGACGTAGCCGACCAGGCGGCGGGTGCCGGGGGCGGTGGTGTCGTCGCGGGCGAGGACGGCGGCCTGGGAGACCTCGGGGTGCTGGGTGAGGGCGGTCTCGATCTCGCCGGGTTCGACGCGGTGGCCGCGGATCTTGACCTGGTCGTCGGTGCGGCCGAGGAAGTCCAGGTTGCCGTCGGGGCGGCGGCGGACCAGGTCGCCGGTGCGGTACATGCGCTCGCCGGGGCCGCCGTGCGGGTCGGCGACGAACCGTGCGGAGGTCAGGCCGGGCCGGTCGAGGTAGCCGCGGGCCAGGCCGGCGCCGGCGATGTACAGCTCGCCCGGCACGCCGTCGGGGACGGGGCGCAGCCAGGTGTCCAGGACGTGGGCGCGGGTGGCGCGGATCGGGCGGCCGACGGTCGGGGTGGCGCTGTCGCGGGTGCCGCCGCCGAGGGTGTTGATGGTGTACTCGGTGGGCCCGTACAGGTTGTAGCCGTAGGTGCCGTCGGTGTCCCGCAGGGTGTTCCACACCGTCTCGGTGACCGCCTCGCCGCCGAGCAGCACCAGCGGCGGACGGTGGCCCTCCAGCAGGCCCTCCTCGATGAGGAGGTGGGCGTAGGTGGGGGTCACGTTGACGACGTCGACGCGGTGTTCCTCGCAGTAGGCGACCAGGGCGGTGGCGTCGCGGCGGAGTTCCTCGTCGCAGATGTGCACCTCGTGGCCCTCGACGAGCCACAGGAGTTCCTCCCAGGACATGTCGAACGCGAAGGACACGGTGTGCGCGATGCGCAGCCGTCGTCCGCCGGCGGCGGCGATCGTGGGGGCGAAGATCTCCTTCTGGTGGTTGAGCAGCATGTTGGTGAGGCCCGCGTACGGGGTGACCACGCCCTTGGGGCGGCCGGTGGAGCCGGAGGTGTAGATGACGTACGCGGGGTGGTCCAGGCGGAAGGTGACGTCCGGCGGGCCGTCGGGCAGGGCCGCGAGGGCGGCCGTCGTGCCGGGGTCGTCCAGGAGCAGGCGCGGGGTGCCGGTGGTGAGGCGGCGGGAGACGGCCCGGGTGGTCAGCAGGAGCAGCGGGCGGGCGTCGGCGAGCATCAGGGAGAGCCGCTCGGCGGGGTGGTCGAGTTCCAGCGGGAGGTAGGCGGCGCCGGTGCGCAGGACGGCGAACAGCGCCACCACCGTGTCGACCGAGCGGGGCAGGCCCAGCGCGACGACCCGTTCCGGGCCCGCCCCGTGGGCGATCAGCAGGCGGGCGAGGCGGTCGCAGCGGGCGTCGAGTTCGGCGTACGTGACGGTACGGGTGCCGCAGACCAGGGCGGTGGCGTCCGGGGTGCGGGCCGCCTGGGCGGCGAGCAGGTCGGCCACGGTCTCGTGCGGTACGGGCGGGCGGCTTCCGGCGTCCGCGCGGGCGACGGCGGCGCGCTCGGCGGGCAGGACGGTGTCCAGCGCGCCGACGGGCACCGCCGGGTCGGTGACCAGGCGGTCCACCGCCAGCACGAACCGGTCCAGCAGGGACCGGGCATCGGTGTCGTCCAGGACGTCGGGGCGGTGGGCGAGGGTGACGCGGACCTGGTCGCCGGGGGTGACGACGAGGTTGGCCGGGTAGTGGGTGGCGTCCACGTTGGCGACGGCGGTGGCGCCGTAGCGGGCCCGCAGTTCCGCCAGCCGGTCGTCGGTGTCGGCGTTGCGCAGCACGAACAGCGTGTCGAACAGCCGCCGGTGCCCGGTCTCGGCCTGGAGGACGCCGAGGCCGAGGTACTCGTACGGCATCAGCGCCAGCCGTTCGCCCTGGACGCGGCGCAGCAGGGCGAGGACGGGTTCGCGCGGGTCGAGGGCGATGCGGGCGGGGACGGTGTTGAGGAACATGCCGACGACGTTCTCGACGTCGGGGACCTCGCTGGGGCGTCCGGCGACGGTGGTGCCGAAGGCGATGTCGGTGCGGCCGGTGGCGCGCGCCAGGACCAGCGCCCAGGCGGCGTTGAGGACCGTGTTGACGGTCAGGCCGTGGCGGCGGGCGAAGCCGCGCAGCCGCTCCGCGGAGGCCGGGGCGAGGGTGGTGTCGAGGTGGCGCGGGACGACCGGTGCCAGGCCGCGGTCGGTGACGTCGGGCGCCAGCAGCGTGGGCTCGTCGAAACCGTCGAGGGCGGCCCGCCAGGCGCGGGTGGCGTCGGTGTCGTCCTGCCGTTCCAGCCAGGTCAGGTAGTCGCGGTAGGAGCCGGGGCGGGCGAGTCCCGCCGGGTCGCCGCCGCTTTCGTACAGGGCGAAGAGCTGGTCCAGGAAGAGCCAGGCGGACCAGCCGTCCCAGAGGATGAGGTGGCGTCCGACGACGAGCCGGTCGCCGCGCTCCGCACCGAGCCGGATCAGCAGCATCCGGAAGAGGAGGGGGCTGCCGAGGTCGAAGCGGCGGGCCCGGGACTCCTCCAGCAGGTCCTCCATCCGCCGGTCCTGCGCGTCGCGCGGCAGCCCGGAGAGGTCGACCTCGGTCAGCGGTACGGGGGCGTCCCGGACGATGAACTGCACCGGCCGGCGCAGCCCGTCGCTGGTGAACCCGGCGCGCAGGCCGGCGTTGCGGGCCAGCAGCGCGCGGACCGCGGCACGCAGCCGGGCGGTGTTCACGCGCTCGGCGAGATCGAAGGACTCGTGGACGGTGTAGACGTCCAGGGCGCTGTCGTCGTACGTGGAGTGGAAGAACAGCCCCTCCTGGAGCGGGGCGAGCGGCCACACGTCCTCGACGCGGCCGGGGGCGATCCGCTCGACACGGGCGCGTTCCTCGTCGGTCAGCTCGAAGGCGGGGGCGGTCGGCCGGGCGCCGGTGTCCTGGACGTCTGCCGCGGCCTCGGCGAGGGCGGCCGGGGTGCGGTGCGTGAAGACGTCGCCGGGGCCGAGGGCGAGGCCCGCGCGGTGGGCGCGGCCGGCGACGGCGATGGAGCTGATGCTGTCGCCGCCCAGCAGGAAGAAGTCGTCGTCGGGCCCGGCGTCGGGCAGTTTCAGGACGGCGGCGAAGATCTCCGTGAGCAGCCGTTCGCGGGGGGTGCGCGGGGCACGGGGCGCCGTCCGTACCGCCTGCGGGGCGGGCAGGGCGGCCCGGTCGAGCTTGCCGCTGGGGGTGAGGGGCAGGGCGTCGAGGACCACCCAGGCGCCGGGGACCATGGCGGCGGGCAGGGAGCCGGCGAGGGCGGCGCGCAGGGCGCCGGGGTCGAGCGTGTCACGCGGGGCGGACGGGCCGGAGGCGGGCGCGGTGTCGGACGGATCGGGGACGTCCGGGGCGCCGGACGGTACGACGTAGGCGACGAGGGCCCCGTCCCGTACCGTCACGGCGGCCCGGGCGACCGGGGGCAGGGCGGTGAGCGCGGCCTCGATCTCGCCGGGTTCGACGCGGTTGCCGCGCAGTTTGACCTGGCGGTCGGTGCGGCCCAGGTACTCGATCACCCCGTCGGCGCGGCGGCGCACCAGGTCGCCGGTGCGGTACATGCGGCTGCCGGGCGGACCGTACGGGTCGGCGGTGAACCGTTCGGCGGTCAGCGCCGGGCGCCGGTGGTAGCCCCTGGCCAGCTGCACTCCGGTCAGGTACAGCTCGCCGGGCACGTCGTCGGGGACCGGGCGCAGGCAGGGGTCGAGGACGCGCAGGCCGGTGTTCCAGACCGGGCGGCCGAGGGGTACGGAGGCCACCCGGTCGTCGGCGGGGCCGTAGGGGTGGTGGGTGACGTCGACGGCGGCCTCGGTCGGGCCGTAGAGGTTGTGCGGCACGACGCCGGTCAGGGCGAGCCAGCGGCGGGCGGCGGCGGGCGGCAGGGCCTCGCCGCTGCTGAGGACGTGCCGCAGGGACGCCGACCAGGCGGGGTCGCCGGTGACCGCGTCGTGCTGGAGGAACGCCTCCAGCATGGACGGCACGAAGTGCATCGTGGTGACCCGGTGTTCCCGGACGAGGGCCGCCAGGTACGCCGGGTCGCGGTGGCCGTCCGGCCGGGCGAGGACGACCGCGGCGCCTTCGAGCAGCGGCCAGAAGAACTCCCACACGGAGACGTCGAAACTGGACGGCGTCTTCTGCAGGACCCGGTCGTCGGCGGTGAGCCGGTAGGTGTCCTGCATCCAGGCGAGACGGTTGACGATGGCGCGGTGGGTGACGACGACACCCTTGGGCAGGCCGGTGGAACCGGAGGTGTAGATGAGGTAGGCGGGGTCGTCGGGGCGGGCGGATGCCGGGGCGGATGCGGGCCCGGGCCGGGGGCTCGGTTCCTCGGCGTCGAGCAGGAGCGCCGAGGACGGCGCCGGCAGCCGGCCGGCCTGCGAGGTGAGCGTGACCACGGTCGCGGCGCCGGAGTCCCGGAGCATGTGGGCGACCCGGTCGGGCGGATAGTCCAGGTCGACGGGCAGATAGGCGGCGCCCGACTTCAGCACGCCGAGCAGCGCGACCACCAGCTCCGCCGACCGGGGCACCGCCACCGCGACGAACTCCCCCGGCCGCGCGCCCAGCCGGGCGGCGAGCGCCTCGGCGCGGGCGTCGAGTTCCGCGTACGTGAGCCGGGTGTCCTCGAAGACGACCGCCGTCGCCTCCGGGGTACGGGCGACCTGCGCGGCGAACGCCGCCGCGAGGGTGGTCTGCGCGACGGGCCGGTCCGGGCCGGCCGGGTGGGCGCGCAGGGCCTCGTCGGGCGAGAGGAGTTCGACGGATGCGGCGGTCCGGCCGGGGTCGTCGGCGATGGCCTCCAGCACGCGGACCAGGCGGTCGCCGAGGGCACGTACGGTGCCGGTGCCGATCCGGTCGGCGTGGTGCTTGAGCCGGAGGTCGAGCCGGGGGCCCGGCTTGACGACGAGGGCGAGCGGGTAGTGCACGGTGTCGTGGAAGGCGTCGCCGGTGATCCGTATCCGGCCGGAGGCGTCGCGGAGGCCGGTCGCGGCGGGGTAGTTCTCGAACACGACGAGGGTGTCGAAGAGTTCCCCCTCCCCCGCGTGCCCCGCCAGGCGCTGGATCTCCGCGAGCCCCAGGTGCTGGTGGCCGAGGAGGCGGGCCTGTTCGTCCTGGAGGCGGGTGAGCAGACCGGCGAGGGCGGCACCGGGTGTCCAGCGGAAGCGGGTCGGCACGGTGTTGATGAACAGGCCGACCATGGACGCGATGCCGTCGACCTCGCTGTCCCGGCCGGAGACCGTGGTACCGAAGACGACGTCGTCGCGGCCGGTCAGCCGGCCCAGGAGCAGTCCCCAGGCCGCCTGGACCACCGTACCGAGGGTGACGCCGTGTTCCCGCGCGCGGTCGGTGAGGCGCTCGGTGGTCTCCTCGGGGAGTTCCACCCGGACGTGCGCGGGGCGTACGGGGGCGGCGGAGGCCGGGGCGGTCACCAGGCGGGTGGGCTCGTCCAGGCCGGCGAGGGCGGTGCGCCAGGCGGCGCGGGCGGCCTCGTGGTCCTGGGCGGCCAGGCGGCGCAGGAAGGCACGGTAGGGGGTGACGTCGGGGAGCGGCGGGGCGTCGGTGCCGTAGTACGCCATCAGTTCGCGGTGCAGGACGGGCAGCGACCAGCCGTCGGCGACGATGTGGTGGAACGTCAGGATCAGGTGGGCGCGGTGGTCGTCGAGGCGGACGAAGGCGCAGCGCAGCAGCGGCGGCGTGGCGAGGTCGAAGCCGGCGGCGCGTTCCTCGGCGGCCGTCCGCTCGACCGGTGCGGGGTCGCCGTGGGGCGCGGGGCCGGTCTCCCGCCAGGGCAGTACGGCCCGTTCGGTGATGATCTGTACGGGGGTGCCGTCCGGGCGGCTGCGGAAGGCGGCGCGCAGGGGGGCGTGGCGGTCCAGCAGACGCTGGGCGGCGCGGCGCAGGGCGGCGGTGTCGACCGGGCCGGCCAGGTCGAGGACCTGCTGCACGACGTAGGTGTCCCGGCCCGCCCCGCCGGTCAGGGCGTGGAAGAAGAAGCCCTGCTGGAGCGGTGTGAGGGGGAGCAGTTCCGCGACGGGCAGCGGGTGCGTGCCCTGGACGGCGGCGAGTTCGGCGGCGTCTAGGCTGAGGAGCGGGGTGCCGGCGTCGTCCGTGTCCTCGGTGCGGGCGGCGGCGGCGCGGGCGAGGGCCTCGGCCGTGCGGTGCCGGAACACGTCGCGGGTGGTCAGCGTCAGCCCGGCTTCGCGGGCGGCGACGAGGAGTTGGATGGCGCTGATGCTGTCGCCGCCGACGGCGAGGAAGTCGTCCTCGGCGGTCACCGAGTCCAGGCCGAGCACTTCGGCGAAGAGCCGGCACAGCAGCCGTTCGCGCGGGGTCTCGGGCGGGCGGCCGGAACTCGTCGCCGCGTGGTCCGGGGCGGGCAGCGCCCGGACGTCGAGCTTGCCGCTGGGGGTGACCGGCAGGGCGTGCAGGGGCACGAACGCCGACGGGACCATGTAGTCGGGCAGCCACTGGGCGGCGTACCCGCGCAGGGCGCGCATCAGTGCCGTCACGTCCCGGAAGGGGGCGGGACGGTTGGCGTGCGGGCGGGTGCCCGAGGGGCGGTAGCGGCCGGTGACCGGGCCGTCGAGGGCGAGGACGGCGTCGAAGGCGCCGTCGTCGGCGGTGGCGTTCCAGGTGAGGGCGGCCCGGTAGCCGTGCGCGGCGGCGAGGGCGTGCAGGTCCTCGGGGTCGGCTCCGGCGCCGGCCGTGCCGCTGCTGTCGTCGAGCCGGCGCAGGTCGGCCAGGTCGTCGGCGAGCCGGGTGTTGGGGATGCCGGTGACCCGCAGCCGGGGCGGGCGCTCGGCCAGCAGCGCCCGCAGCGGGCCGGCCCCGGTCCAGGGCACCTCGTGCTCGTCGGGTCCGGTGGGCGGCGTGGCCGCCGGTCCGGGGCGCAGGACGACGTCGTACCGGTACCGGCTCAGCTCGTCGTGGTGGGCGCCGCGCTTGAGGCGGATGTCGGCGTCGAAGCCGTCGAGGGCGGCGAAGTAGTCGGGGTCCAGGAGGAGTTCGCCCTCCCAGCGCACCGACCGCTCGACGGCCTCGCGCAGCGCGTCCTTGTCCGCCTCCTGGCCGGGGCCGGCCCGGCGGGTCTCCACGGCGGCGCGCAGGGTGCGCAGCAGCCGCAGGTTGCGGACGTCGCCGACGAAGATCCGGCCGCCGGGGGCGAGCAGCGCGGCGGCCCGGCGCAGGACGTCGGTGAGGTGGCCGGCTCCGGGGAAGTACTGGACGACGGAGTTGAGGATGATCGTGTCGAAGTGGGCGGCGGGCAGGCCGTCGGTGTCGTGGGCGGGCCGCGCGGACAGCCGGACCCGGCCGGCCAGGCGCGGGTCGGCGGCGACCTGGCCGCGCAGCGCCTCGACCGCCCGCTCCGAGAGGTCGGTGCCCCAGTAGGTCGCGCAGTCGGGGGCGATCCGGGACAGGATCAGGCCGGAGCCGACGCCGATCTCCAGGACGCGGCGCGGCCCGAGTTCGCGGATGCGGTCGACGGTCGCGTCCCGCCAGGCGCGCAGCTGCTCGACGGGGATCGGGCGGCCGTCGTACATGCTGTTCCAGCCCGCGAAGTTCTCCCGGACCCCGGCGGTACGCGCTCCCTCCGCACCGGCCGCTCCGTACAGGAGGTCGTGCAGCTCCCGCCACTCCTCGACCCGGGCGTCGTCGTCGGACGGCGCGTCCAGGGCGGGTACGACGTAGGCGGCGAGCCGCCGGTCGCCGGGGCGGTCCTCGCGGGCGACCACCGTGACCTGGTCGACGGCCGGGTGGCCGCGCAGTACGGACTCGATCTCGCCGGGCTCGATCCGGAACCCGCGGATCTTGATCTGGGTGTCGGCGCGGCCGAGGAACTCCAGCCGGCCGTCGCCGCGCAGCCTGACCAGGTCGCCGGTGCGGTAGAGCCGTTCGCCGGGGGCGCCGAACGGGTCGGCGACGAACCGTTCGGCGGTGAGGCCGGGCCGGTCCAGGTAGCCGCGGGCCAGGCCCTCCCCGCCCAGGTACAGCTCCCCGGTGACGCCGGCCGGCACGGGGCTCAGGTACGCGTCGAGGACGTAGGCCCGGGTGCCCGGGTCGGGGACGCCGATGGGGACGAGGGAGCCGGGCGCGATGTCCGGGTCGCACCGGCCGAGCGTGGAGTTGGTGGTGGCCTCGGTCGGGCCGTAGGCGTTGAACATCATCCGGCCGCGGGCGTAGCGGGCGACCAGCTCCGGGGAGACCCGCTCGGTGCCCGCCAGCAGGGTGGCCGTCGGCGGGAGGGTCACGTCGGCGGGGAGGGCGGCGAGCAGCGCGGGCGGCAGGATCATGAAGGTGACGCCGTGGGCGTGGGCGTAGTCGGCGAGCGGCGCCCCGGGCACGCGGCGTTCGGCGGGCACGACGACCAGGCGGCCGCCGGAGAGCAGGCCGAGGCACAGGTCCCAGAAGGCGACGTCGAAGCTGGGCGAGGCGAACTGGAGCACCCGGCTGTGCGGGCCGACGCCGAACCGCTCGCTCTGGGTCGCCACCAGCTTGGCCACGCCGCTGTGTGCGAGGACGACGCCCTTGGGGCGGCCGGTGGAGCCGGAGGTGTAGATGACGCAGGCGGCGTTGCGGACGGTGAGCGGGGCGCCCCGGTCGGCGTCGGTGGGGTCGTGGGCCGGGCGGGCGGCCAGTTCCGCCGCCGTGGCGGGGGCGTCGAGGACCAGCGGTGCCGTGCCGTCCCGGGCGGGCAGGTCGCGGGCGCCGTCCTCGGTGGTGACCAGGCAGACGGGGGCCGCGTCGCCGAGCATGTAGGCGATCCGGTCGGCGGGGTAGTCGGGGTCGACCGGGAGGTAGGCGGCGCCGGACTTCAGGACGGCGACCTCGGCCACGATCAGGTCGGCGGAGCGGGGCAGGGCGATGGCGACGACGCGTTCGGGGCCGGCGCCGCGGGCGATCAGGGCGTGCGCCAGCCGGTTGGCGCGGGCGTCGAGTCCGGCGTACGTGAGCCGTTCGTCCTCGAAGACCAGGGCGACGGAGCCGGGGCGGCGCCGGACCTGCTCGGCGAACATCGCGGGCCAGGTGTCCGGGGGCACGCCGTGTCCGGTGGCGTTCGCGTCGACGACGATCCGGCGGTACTCGTCGGCGTCCAGCAGCGCGAGCCGGGCGACGGGCGTGTCGGGGCGGGCGAGGGCGTCGGTGAGCAGGGTGCGGTAGTGGCGGAGGACGCGGTCGGCGGTGGCCGCGTCGAACAGGCCGGGGTGGTAGGTGGCGCGGGCCTCGCCGTCGCGCACGTCCAGGAGCAGGTCGAGGGGGGCGGGCAGGCCGGTGGCGGGCCGGCCGGCGGTGGCGAGGGCCGTGTTGAAGAACAGGCCGCCGCCGCGCGTCGGCCGGGGACGTACTTCGTCCACCAGCATCTCCAGCGGCAGCCGCTGACTCTCGGCCTCCTGCCAGGCATGGGTAACCCGCCGCACCAACTCCCGGAATCCGGGCCCGTGTTGCAGACTGACCCGGATGGGCAGTCCGTCGTGGCCGACGGTCAGGTCGGTCGCGCCGCTGTAGCGGTGCAGCAGGGCGAAGAAGGCGGCCAGGAGGACGAGGTCCGGGGCGTCCGGCACCTCGGCGAGGGTGCGGGCGGACCGGACCGGGTACGGCTCCGGAGGGTGTGGCCGGTCGGTGGGCAGGGCAGTCTCGGGAGGCGGTGGGGTGAGCAACGTCCGCCAGTGGAGCAGGGATTCGTCGGAACCGCACACGACAGCGCGCCTCCCGGCAGGTCGGTCCCGGCCCTGGGCCGGGGATCGGCGCCATAGTAAGGTAAGGGTTACCTAAATCACAGGGTGCGCACAGCTTCCAGGCCATTCCAGGCAGACCTGACCGAAGGAAAACGGACGTGGGGACCTTGGCGGTCCGGGTGGCGAAAGGCCCCCGCGCGGCACTTCTGCTCATCCTCTCCGGCGCGGCACTGCTCGCCCTGTGCGGGATGTCGATGGCGTTCGGGGCGCTGAGCGTGCCCCCCGGCCAGGTCTGGGACACGCTGCTCGGCCACCCGCCCGGCTCCCGCATCGACAACGTCATCTGGTCGGTACGGCTCCCCCGCACCGCGCTCGGCCTCGCCACCGGCGCCGCGCTCGGCCTGTCCGGCGCGCTGATGCAGGCGCTGACCCGCAACCCGCTGGCCGACCCCGGCATCCTGGGGGTGAGCGCGGGCGCCGCCTTCGCCGTCGTCCTCGCCGTGGGGGTGCTCGACATCGGCTCGGTCCACGGCTACATCTGGTTCGCCTTCGCGGGGGCGGCGGTGGCCAGTGCGCTGGTCTACGGGCTCGGCGGACTCGGCCGCTCCGGCAGCACCCCGGTGAAGCTGGCCCTGGCCGGCGTCGCCGTGACCTCGCTGCTGTTCTCGCTGACCAGCGCGGTCGCCCTCACCGACCCGGACGCCCTGAACCGGTACCGCTTCTGGTCCGCGGGCTCGCTGGCCAACCAGGACCAGGGGGTGCTGCTGCGGGTGCTGCCCTTCCTCGCCGTCGGCGCGGTGCTGGCCCTGGCCTGCGCGCCCGCGCTGAACAGCCTCGCGCTCGGCGACGACGTGGCCAAGTCCCTCGGACTCAGGCTCGGCGTGGTGCGCGTCCAGGGCGTGGTGGCGGTGACCCTGCTCACCGGCGGCGCGGTCGCCGTCATCGGCCCCGTCGTCTTCGTCGGGCTGGTGGTGCCGCACCTCGTCCGCGTCCTGACCCAGGCGGCCGGCATCGGCCCGGACCACCGCTGGCTGCTCCCGCTGTCGGCGGTGCTCGCTCCCTGTCTGCTGCTCGCCGCCGACATCGCCGGACGGCTGATCGCCCGGCCGGCCGAGGTGCAGGCCGGCATCCTGGTCGCCTTCGTCGGCGGCCCGTTCTTCATCGCGCTGGTCCGCCGTCGACGCCTCGCGGAGCTGTGACCCATGACGACCGAACTCGCCCCCGTCCCCGAGCGCCGGGACGCCACGCCCCGCCGCACGGCCGGCCGCGTCCCCTTCCGGTTCGCGCTGCCGCCCGTCTCCGGAGTGCTGCGGCCCCGGCTGCTGGGTGTCTGCCTGGTCCTCGCGGCCGTCGCGTTCCTGGCGTTCAGCGTGGAGACGGCGACCGGGGACATCTCGCTGCCGCTGGCCGACGTGGTGCGCGCCCTGGTGGGCGGGGGCGACCCCGGCACCCGGCTCATCGTCCACGAACTGCGGCTGCCGCGCTCCCTGGCCGGGCTGCTGGTCGGCATCGCGTTCGGGGTCTCGGGCGCCCTGCTCCAGACGATGACGCACAACCCCCTGGCCAGTCCCGACATGATGGGCATCACCCAGGGCGCCGGGACCGCGGTGGTGGCCGGCATCGTGCTGGGCTGGGACGCGGGGGTCGGCACGCAGACGCTGGGGCTGCTCGGCGCGCTCGCCGCCGCGCTGCTCGTGTACGTCCTGGCGTGGCAGCGGGGCACCACCGGGTACCGCATCGTCCTGGTCGGCGTGGGCGTGGCCTGGCTGTGCACCAGCGCCACCGACTACCTGATGGCCCGCGGACAGCGCTTCCAGGCCCAGGCGTCCCTGGGCTGGCTGGTCGGCAACCTCAACGGCCGCACCTGGGACCAGATCCGCCCGCTCGCCGTGACGATGGCCGTCCTGGTGCCGGTGGCGCTGCTGCTCGGGCGGCAGCTGCGCACCCTGGAACTGGGCGACGACGTCGCCCGGGGCCTGGGCACCCGGGTGCAGACCGTGCGGGTCGCGGTGCTGCTGGCCTGCGTGGGCCTGGTGGCGTTCGGGACGGCGACCGCCGGGCCGGTGGCGTTCGTGGCGCTCGCGGCGCCCCAGATCGCCCAGCGGCTGGCCGGCACCGCCCACCCGCCGCCGGTGGCCGCGGGGCTGACCGGCGCCGTCATGGTGCTCGTCTCCGACCTGGCGGCGCGGAGGCTCGTTCCGGGCACCGAGCTTCCGGTCGGCATCGTCACGGGCGTGCTCGGCGCCCCCGTCCTGCTGTGGCTGCTGGTCCGTGCCAACCGCGCCGGTTCTGGAGGGTGAGGAAGTGTCTGCGAAGTCTTCTGGATCCGAGGCGGTACGACAGACGCCGCACGAGCCGGCCCACGGCGCTCCCGGCGCCGGCCCGGACCTGCGGGCCGAGGGGCTGCGGCTGGCGTACGGCGACCGGGTCGTCGTCGACGGGCTCGACCTGGCCGTGCCCGCCGGCCGGATCACGGTGATCGTCGGGGCGAACGCGTGCGGCAAGTCCACCCTGCTGCGCGCCCTGGCGCGGCTGCTGAACCCGGGCGCGGGCACCGTCCAGCTGGACGGGCGCTCGGTCCACTCGATACCGACCCGGACGCTGGCCCAGCGGCTCGGCATCCTTCCGCAGGCGCCGGTCGCGCCGGAGGGGCTGACCGTCATCGACCTGGTGGGGCGCGGGCGTTCACCGCACCAGACGTGGTGGCGGCAGTGGTCGGCCGCCGACGAACAGGCGGTGCACGACGCGCTGCGGGCCACCGCGATGACCGAGCTGGCCCAGCGCGCCGTCGACGAACTCTCCGGCGGCCAGCGGCAGCGCGCCTGGATCGCCATGGCGGTCGCGCAGGGCACCCCGGTGCTGCTGCTGGACGAGCCGACGACGTACCTCGACCTCGCCCACCAGATCGACGTCCTGGACCTGATCACCGACCTGAACCGGCATCAGGGCCGCACGGTCGTGATGGTCCTGCACGACCTCAACCAGGCATGCCGCTACGCCGATCACATCGTCGCCATGAAGGCGGGCCGGATCGTCGCCGAGGGGGCACCGTCCGAGGTGATCACGGCGCGGACCGTGGAGGAGGTCTTCGGCCTGCGCTGCGTGGTCGGCCGCGACCCGGTCAGCGGTACGCCGATGGTGGTGCCGATGGGCCGTCACCACGAACCGGCCGACAGCGACGCCCCATTGTCAGGTAAGGCTAACCTTATCTAGCATGTGCCTGCTGGAAGCGGCCCGCAACGGGAGGCGATGAAGCGGTGACGACACTGCACAGTGGGCCGGATTCCGTCTACGACGTGCTGGGCGTCGGATTCGGCCCGGCCAACCTGGCCCTGGCGATCGCCCTCCACGAACACGGCGTCACCGCGGGCCCCGAGGCCCCGTTCCGCGCCGGATTCCTGGAACGCCAGCCGCGGTTCGGCTGGCACCGGGGCATGCTGATCGACGACGCCACCATGCAGGTGTCCTTCCTCAAGGACCTGGTGACGATGCGCGACCCCACGAGCGACTTCAGCTTCCTGTGCTACCTGCGCGAACGCGGCCGGCTGGTCGACTTCCTGAACCAGAAGACGCTGTTCCCGCTGCGGGTGGAGTTCCACGACTACTTCGAGTGGGCCGCCGCCCGCCTCGGCCATCTCGTCGCGTACGGCGCCGAGGTCGTCGCGGTCCGGCCGGTCACCGAGGACGGCGAGGTCCGCTGGTTCGACGTGGTCAGCCGGGACCCGGCCGCGCCCGCCCGGCACACCGTCCGCCGCGCCCGCGCCCTGTGCGTGGCCACCGGCCTGGAGCCCCGGCTGCCGCCCGGCGCCGTCCTGTCCGACCTGGTCTGGCACAACAGCGAACTGCTGCCGCGGGTCGACGAGCTGGTCCGCTCCGGCCGGCCGGTGCGCCGCGCGGTGGTGCTCGGCGCCGGGCAGAGCGCCGCCGAGGCCGTCGACTACCTCCACCGCAGGCTGCCGGAGGCGGAGATCTGCTCGGTGTTCGCCAAGTACGGGTACACGCCCGCCGACGACAGCCCGTTCGCCAACCGCATCTTCGACCCCGAGGCCGTGGACGTCTTCTACGGCGCCCCCGCCGAGGTCAAGCAGTCCCTGTTCGACTACCACCGCTCCACCAACTACTCGGTGGTCGACACCGAGCTGATCGAGTCGTTGTCCCGGACCATGTACCAGGAGCGGGTGCAGGGCAGGCAGCGGCTGCGGATGCTCAACGTCTCCCGCATCCGCGAGGTCGAGACCCGCGACCGGGACGTCCGGGTCACCGTCGAGTACCTGCCGACCGGCGAGCGCGAACTCCTCGCCTCCGACGTCCTCGTCTACGCCACCGGCTACCGTCCGCAGAGCATCGGGGACAGCCTCGGCGAGATCGCCAAGCTCTGTCTGCGCGACGACGAGGACGCCCTGCGCGTCGGCCGCGACCACCGGGTGGAGACCGCGCCCAACGTCACCGCCGACGTCTATCTCCAGGGCGGCACCGAACACACCCACGGCCTCACCTCGACCCTGCTGTCCACCACCGCCGTACGCGCCGGGGAGATCTGCTCGGCCCTGCTCGCGCGCCGCCGTGCCGATGTGCCGCGCGGGTGACCCGGACCGGCCGCGCCCGAGCCGGTACGGCAGGATGGGGCCATGAGCGTAGTCAAGATCAACGTACTGACGGTCCCCGCCGAGCAGCGCGAGACGCTGGAGAAGCGCTTCGCCTCCCGCGCGCACGCCGTGGAGAACTCCGACGGCTTCGAGTGGTTCGAACTCCTGCGCCCGGTCGAGGGCACCGACACCTACCTGGTCTACACCCGGTGGCGGGACGAGGAGTCCTTCCAGGCGTGGATGGAGGGCCCGATGAAGTCGGCCCACCAGGGCGGCGGCGCCCCCGAGGGCGAGCGCCCGAAGCCGGCGGCGAGCGGCTCCACGCTGTGGTCCTTCGAGGTCGTGCAGCAGGCGGGCCCGGCCGCCGGCGCGTAGTCGCTCGCCCGACCGGGTCGGCCACGGCCGGCCACCGGCCGGGACAGCCGCTCGCCGACGGTGGCCGACCGGCCGGAGGGGGCGGCTCCCGGCGGGGTGCCGGGTTCGTACACGGAACCCGGCACCACCGAACGCCCTTACGGGAACGGGGTCACCCGGCCGCCGTGGCACCGGCGGTGACCGCCCGGGACGTGGCGGTGCGGCGCGCCGGACCCGGCCGGAGGGTCTCCAGGGCGGCGCGGCAGGCATCAACGATGCGGGCGTTCTCCGCGGTGCCCCGGACCGCGCGGCCCTCGTAGCGCGGGGACAGCGGGGACAGGTCGCGCAGGTACCCACCCTGGCGACGGCACTCGGCCACCAGACGGGCGGCGCCCGGGCCGTCGGGCGGCAGGGTGAGGGTGAGGAAGTTCGCCACCGACTCCTCGATCTCCACCGTTCCGTCCAGCGCCGCCAGGTCTGCGGCGAGGGTCCGGTGCAGGGCGTGGGTGCGCAGCCAGCGGCCGGAGTAGTACGCCGGGTCGCGCAGCGCCGCCACCGCGGCCAGCTGCGCCGGGAGCCCGACCTGCCAGGGCGGCGTCCAGTCGCGCAGCCGTGCCGCGGTGGCGGGTTCGGCCACCAGGAAGGCGGCCCGCACGCCGGACAGCGCGTACATCTTCGACAGCGAGGTGCAGACCACCACCCGCGGGTCCGTCGCGGCGAGCGGGGCGAGCGACTCGGTGAGGCCGGCGTAGCCGAGGTACGCCTCGTCGATCCACCAGCGGGTCCGGGGCGGCGCGGCGGCGAGCAGGGGCCGCAGTTCGGCGGCGGGGGCGTGGCGCCCGGTCGGGTTGTTCGGGTTGACCAGGACCACGAGGTCGTAGCCGCCGGAGGCGACGGCGGACGCCGGCCGGTCCGGGTCGATCCGCCAGCCGTCCGCGCGGCGCAGCGGGAACCGGTCGACGCGGCAGCCGATCACCCGCTCCGTGACATGGGCGTACTCGCCGTAGCAGGGGTCCGTCAGCAGGACCCGGCTGGCGGGGGTCAGCCACCGGCCGAACGCCCGGAAGATCAGGTCGGACGAACCGGCACCGACCGCGAGCGTGTCCACCGGCAGCGCGCGGGCCGCGGAGACCGCCGCGAGCAGGCCCCCTCGGCACCGGCGGGCGGTGAGGTCCGGGCGGCCCAGGCCGGGTCCGCGGCGAGCGCCGCCCGGACACCGGGAGCCGGCGCGAACCAGGCGTCCAGGACGTCGGCGGCGACGATCCGGTGCCGCCGGTCCAGAGCGGCGAAGTCCGTGCCGATCGCCGTGAAGGAGGCACCGCCGTGTGCGCAGCCGTCCGGCGTGGAGGCGAAGGGCGTGTCCAGCCGCCAGTCCGTCCGGTCCCGCAGCCGGGCGACCGCGGCGCGGTAGCGGCCGGTCGCCGCCCGGGCCAGACCGCTCACGTTCCCGGTCAGCACCTCGAAGGACGGGGCGCCGCTGCGCACGGTACGGCCGACGGGGCGCAGCCCGGTGGCCAGGTACATGGTGAGCAGCTCGGTGCGGCCCATCGCCACCACCCGGCGGCCGCCCCGGGCCGCGATCCAGCGCAGCGCCGCGTACATCAGCAGCACCGCCGCGCCGGCTCCACGGTGAGCAGGCGCACCTCGAACACGCCGTCCTCGGACAGCACCGGCAGTTCCTCGCGCGTGAGGTACTTGTCCAGCGCGTACCGGCCCGCCCAGGGCGGCGTCACGCTGACGAAGCCGGTGCGGGCCGGGCCGTGTGCCACGACCAGGTGGACGTTGTCGCCGTCGAGTCCGTCGGACAGCCGTCCGGACGGGTCCGGCGGGTGCTGGACCAGTTCCTGTGCGTACACCCGGTGGCGCAGCTCCTGGATCCACGGGAGATCCTCGGTGGTCGCCACGCGCACTTGCAGGTCACGGCCCATGCGTGCCTCTTCCGCCACGGGATGGGCCCCCATCGTGCGAGGCGGGCACGGGCCGGGCTCAGAGTCCGGGGACGCAGACGGGCTGAGTACGGGTACTCAGGCACGGTCGCCCTCCGTGTGCCGTCAGCGGGCGGCGCCGTGCCGGGCCAGGAACGCGTGGGTGCGCTCGGGCGTGGCGACGACGCGCCACTGCCGGTCGGGGTGGCCGAAGTTGTCGGTGAACTCGTCGGCCGCGCCGCGCAGTTCGCTCATCGCGCCGAGCAACTCCCGTACGTGCCCGGGTGGCTGGAGCATCAGCTCGGACCAGCGGGCCGCTCCCATGACGACCTCGCCGCGGCGCCGCGCCACCCGGCGGCAGAACAGCTCGTCGAGGACGGGGTCCTCCAGGACGGCCTCGGCGACGACCTCGGCACCGTACGAGGCGACGTTGGCGCCCTGCCCGACGATGGGGTCGACGACGGTGTGGGCGTCGCCGAGGGAGAGCGCGTACCGCCCGCCGGGCAGTTCCGCCCAGTCCGCCCGCACGGTCGGCACGATCGCCGTCCGTACGAGGTCGAGCGGGCCCGTGAGCCCGAACTCGCCCGGCGCGATCCGTGCGGAGACAGTGGGGTGGTGGGCAGCGAGTTCGTCGAGCACCGCGCGGCGGAACGCGGCCGGGTCGGCCCGGTGGTCGATGTCGCACAGCGCGTCCGCGCCGCCGCCGGGGACGCACTCGAACAGCAGGGCGGTGACGTGACCGTCGCGCGAGTACAGCGGGATCTCGATCAGTACGCCGCGGCCGGGGGCGAGGGACAGGGTCACGCCCTTGGGTTCGGCGGGCGCGACGCCGTGGTAGAGGCCGGCGCAGAGCCGGCGGCGGGGCGCGGTGGCCGAGCCGGGGCCGTCCAGCCGGGGGAAGAGCGCGGCGAGCGGGCCGCGTCCGGCGGCGACGACGAGGAGGTCGTGCCGGGCGGCGAGCTTCTCCACGTTGTCGGCGCCGACCTGGCCCACCCGGAGTTCGCCGCCGCGTTCCTGGAACACCTCGGTCAGCGCGGGCAGGACCAGGCGGTGGTCGACAGCGCGGGAGGGGCTGGTGAAGTCGCCGCGGAACGACAGCGGCCGGGGGCCGCCGACGTAGTGGTGGTGACAGGTGTAGCCGTATTCCCCGACGGGCCAGAACCCGACACCGAGCGCCTCCTCCCGGCGCAGGGTGGGGGCGTGGTGCGCGACGGTGGCCGGCAGGCGTCCGGTGGCCACCTGGGCCGGTGTCCGGTCGCTGTAGACCGTGACGGGCAGGCCCTGCCGGCGCAGCAGCAGGCCCAGGTGGAGGCCGGCGACCCCCGCTCCGATGATTCCGATGTCCGGCATGGCAAGGCTCCCGGGAGGCGACCGTCGCGGCCCGTCCGCGCGGGGCCACGACTCGGTGGCTGGCTGGTCCATGGGGTGGCGCGGGGAAAGCCCTACCCTCCCGCCCGGCCGGTATGCCCGACGCCGCCGCCGTACGGGCCTTGTTGCCGCCGTGCCGGCGCAGGGTGTCCAGGAGGGTGGCGCGTTCGGCCTGTTCCATGGGGCAGCGGGCGGGCGGCGGGTCCCCGGCGCACCGGGTCGGGGAGTTCGCAGCGCCGGACGGGACCCGTCGTGCGGCGCTGGAGCGCCAGCGCCCGTACGACGTGGGTGAGTTCGGTGACGTTGCCGTGCCACGGGTACCGTTCCAGGGCGCGCGGCGCGGCCAGGGTCCAGTGGGCGGCGGGTGTCCGGCGGCGGGGCTCGGGGTGACGGCGCGGAGGAGGTCCTCGATGTCCTCGGGGCGTTCCCGCAGCGCCGGGAGGGCTGGATGACCGAGCGGGGGACAAGGCGTCCAGGAGCCGTTGCAGGCAGGGGCCCCGGGGTGTGCCGGGGGTGTGGGTGAACAGGAACGGCGCGTCGGGGCGGTCGTCGAGCAGGCGGTTGAGGACGGCGGCGTCCGGCTGCGTCAGACGCTCGGCGTGCCGCAGGAGGACCGTGCGGCCCCCGGGCGGCAGGACGCCCTCGCCCGGGGGGCTTCGGCGGCGACCCAGGACCGGCGGGTGCAGGCGAGTTCGCGGGCCAGGGTGGTCTTCCCGGTGCCGCGTTCGCCGGTCAGCAGCAACGGGGCACGAACCATGGCGAGTTCGGCGGCCCGTTCGACGGCCCGCCGCCAGGGCACCGACCGGCCGGCGCGACGGTGGCCCGGCCGGCGCTCCGCACGGACCCGCCGGGTCCCGGCTCCAGCTCGGCCACGGCCCCGACGACCGCCCCTGCTGCCGCACGGAGACGACCCGCGCGGCGGCCACCTCCCCGGAGGGCAGCCGGATCTCGTACGTGAGGTCCACGCCCGGCGGTTCCTCGGCGCCGTCCGGGGGTGGCGGGGGGCACAGGCCCCGGCCCCGGGCCGGCCCCGGCAGCCGGGTCCAACGACTCCGGCACGCCGTCCACGCAGCCCGGCCGCGGCACCGATGATGACCGGGCCCCGGACTCCGCGTTCGTACGCGTACTCATGTCCGCGCCCGCACCCGGCACTTCCCGCGAGACGGGACCGTACGCCAGGTCCCGGCCCCACGGCGCGTTCCGCTCCGTGTGTTCCAGGTCCGCCGGGGCGAGCAGCCGGGCCGCGGCCCTGCTCAGCAGCCGGCTGTGGCCGCCGGGCGCGACCGCGCCGCCAGTTCCGTCTCCACCAGCGCGGCCACCGCCTCGGCCAGCGCCGCCTCGGGAGGCGTACGGCCGTCCGTCCACAGCGGTGACGCCACGGTCACCGTCCCCCGCACGTGCCCGGCCGGGTCCGGGACCGGCACGCTGACCGCGGACACGTCCTGCCACGCGCCCAGGACGTGCTCGGGGCCGTGCACCGCTCAGGAGCGGCCGGTGCCCAGCACGAGGGCCGCGCTGTTGTGCCCGACCCGCTGCTCGGACAGGTCCGCGCCGCCGGCTCCGTGGGACGGCCACAGGATCAGCGCGCGCTCATCGGTGAGGACGAGTACCGCCCGGCCGCCGCCGAGGCTCGGCGCCAGCCGCTCCAGCACCGGCCGGGCCGCCGCCGGCAGGGCCGGCTCGGGCGGACGGCCGGCCCCGTTCCCGGCGTCCGTGCCGGGCCGGGCCCCGGTCCGCTTCCCCGGTGCCCTGCGCGGGCGGGCCGTGTCAAGGCCGTACCCCGAAGAACCGGGCGCGCCGCCACGCGGCGGCCACCTCCTCCGGCACGCCGCCGGAAAGCAGACGCCCCGCCAGGAACCGTTGCCGGGCCCGCCGCAGCTGTGCGAGCGAACGAGAAGTGAAGGAATGGTGTGCGACTGGGAAGAAGCGATCTGCCGTGGCCATGACGTCCCACACCGTACCGGGCCCGGCCCCGGCGGCGACAGCCGCTACGCCTGGGCGCCGCGCCACATGCGCACTGTCCCGTATCGAGACACTCACAGACCCCCCGCCCACTTCGTGATCATGAGCGGTCTACCCTGTCCCCGTGCCCTGAGCGTTGCCTGTGCACACTCTCGGTCCCTGATCCGCACCACCCCGACCCCCCAGCTCCCCCTTCTCCGCCCTCAACTCCCCACTCCCCCACGAAAGGTGAACACCATGGCCCTCGGGCTGCTCCGACGCCGGTGGAACAGGAACGCCACGGCCAGTCCGAGTCTCACCCTGCCGCTGCCGGCCGGCGCGGGCGGCGTCAGCCGTACCGTTCTGGACCCGGTCGACCAGCCGCTGGCCGGCGCCGACGTCACGGTCACCGCGCTCGACACCCACCGGCTCCTCGCCCGCGGCACCACCGACCCCTACGGCTTCTTCGTGGCCGCGCTGCCCGCCGGCCGCTACAGCATGCTGATCGTCGCCGAGGGCCTGGAGCCGCACCGCGAGACCATCGAGATCACCGGCGACTCCCACCCGGACACGGGGCTGGTACGGCTCCACTCCGCCCAGCAGCTCGCCCTGCCGCCGGCGGGCAGCTGGGTCTTCGACCCACCCCACACCGCGATCCGGTTCATCGCCAAGCACGTCGGCATGGCCCATGTGCACGGCCGTTTCGAACGCTTCGACGGCGTCCTCCACATGGCACCGGACATGTCCGACTCCCGGGTCCAGGTCCGCATCGACGCCGCCAGCATCACCACGGGCAACACCACCCGGGACAACCACCTCCGGTCGGCCGACTTCCTCGATGTGGAGAACTACCCGCACATCGACTTCGTCAGCACGCGCTTCGCCTACCGCGGCGGCAGCAAGTGGGTCCTCAACGGCACCCTCAGCATGCACGGGGTGAGCCGCTCGGTCGGGCTGGAGACCACCTACCTGGGCACGGTCAACGGCGGCTACGGCGAGGAGTTGCGCTGCGCGGCGCTGGCCAGGGCGGAACTGCACCGTGAGGACTACACCCTCAACTGGCGGTCCATGCTGGCGCGCGGCATCGCGGTGGTGGGTCCGACCGTGCAGCTGGAACTGGACGTCCAGGCGATGTACCGCACGCACGACACCCCCATGCCTCCCGAGTAGTCCGCGCGGTGTGCCATTGACAGCGGTGAAGCGGGGATCACACAATCACTCCATGCTCATTTACTGGTTCGAGTCAGCTGCGGGGCCTCTGCGCGTCCCGGAGCGAACCGGGTGTGAGCGCTCCGGCCGCTAGCCGGAGACCTCCCGCGCGCGAGCCGGCAGGCTCACCGCGCCTCCCCGCATTCATCGGCGTCCCGTCGTACCGGACGCCCATCCGCCGTTGCCAGGGCCGGCCGTGACGGCGGTGCGCCGCGGACGGCCCTTTCCCGCGTTCCCCGCGTTCCGGGTCTTCCGTCCGCTCCGCTCCGCGTGTCCGCCGTCCCGGCCGGGCCCGGCCCGAAGGAGAGGACCCCCCATGACCACCACGGCCGCCGCGCCGTCCGTCACGCTCCGCACCGCGCACATCCCCGGAGACGGGCTCTACGAGGGGCCGCGCGTCCTGCGCCGGCTCCCCGACGGATGGGAGGAGCGCCCGTACGAACTCTTCGACGTCGTCCCGCAGGCCCGCACGATCGGTGCCGAGATCCGCGGTGTGGACCTGTCGCGTCCGCTGACGCCCGCCCTGCACGAGGAGTTGGACCGCGCCCTGGCGGAGTGGAAGGTCCTCTTCTTCCGCTCCCAGCACCTCACCTCCGACCAGCAGCGCGCGTTCGCCCGCAACTGGGGCGACCTGGAGACCAACCCGCTGCTGGCCACGGGCGCCGGCGAGGACGTCGTCCGCTTCGACAAGAGCCGCGGCGCCGTCCCCACGTTCGAGAACGTCTGGCACACCGACGTCACCTTCCGCGAACGGCCCGCGCTGGGCGCCGTGCTGCAACTGCGCGAGGTGCCGCCGTTCGGCGGTGACACCATGTGGGCGGACATGGCCGCCGCCTACGACAACCTGCCGCAGGAGGTGAAGGACCGCGTCGACGGCGCCCGTGCCGTGCACGACTTCATCCCCGGCTTCGCCCGCTTCTACGGCCCCGAGCGGCTCGCCCCGTTCCAGGACCTCTTCCCGCCCGTCGAGCATCCCGTCGTGCGCACCCATCCCGTGACCGGGCGGCGCATGCTGTTCGTCAACACCTCCTTCACCACCCACATCACCGGCATGGACCGCGACGAGAGCGACCGGCTGCTGCGGTTCCTGTTCCAGCAGGCGCACGTACCGGAGTACCAGGTGCGGTTCCGCTGGCAGCCGGGCGACATCGCGTTCTGGGACAACCGCGCCACCCAGCACTACGCCGTCTACGACTACGGCTGTGACCGACGCGTCGCGGAGCGCGTCGCCATCACCGGCGACCGCCCGTACTGACCCGCCTAGCACCGGCCCGGCCCGGGACGGCGGTACCGTCCCGGGCCGGGTTCCGGGGTCAGGAGGCGGGCTGGTTCCACAGGTCGCACTTGTGCCGTTCGGGGAACGTGGTCTGCGCGGTGATCGCCTCGGGGTCGAGGATCTGGACCTTCGGGAAAAGCGGCCAGTGCGGGGCACCGGCGGCGTACGGGACGCCGGTCTTCGCGAAGTTGGTCCAGTAGCCGAGCATCGCGTCGGCCAGGGTGTTCTGGGCGGGGGTGCCGGTGACGCCGCCGAAGACGTACCGGATCTCGGAGCCGTGCGGGGCGCCGATCGGGAAGCTGACCGGCAGGCCGAGGTGGTCCATGGCGTGCCGGTCGGCGAACTCGTACTGGTAGGAGCGTACGTAACGGGCCATCAGCCCCGCCGTCCGGGACTGCGGGCAGGCGAACGGGGAGTCGGTGAGGATCGCGCCGAGCGCCTCGGCCGGGGTGCCGTAGTCCGGCAGCGGGTAGCGGGCCAGGATCGCGTCGGCCCGGTCGCCGTAGAGGGCGCGGACCGCGGGCGGGTATCCGGCGGCGGTGAGCTGCCGGCCGGCCAGGTCGTAGGTGCTCGCCACGGTGAGGCGGCCCTCGTCGGCGGTGGTGCCCTGGAGGACGGGCACCCGGTGGAACCGTCCGCTCTCCAGCGCGTCCGTCACCTGCCGGGGCAGCACGGCACCGTCGACGTTGGGCGTCCAGCGGGCGGTGGGGCTCTGCGCGGCCGTGAGCACCCGGTCGGCGGGCAGCGCGCGCAGGCACGCGGCGTCCGCGCAGCCCAGCGAGTCGGCCCAGGCGGTGCCGCGGCTCTGCTGCGACTCCTGGGTGGGCAGGGTGAACCCGCAGCCCGACTGGGCGATGGCCCGGTCGAACAGGCCGGCGGTGCGCGGCGAGACCAGCTGGTGGCAGACGCTGCCGCCGCCCGCCGACTCCCCGAAGACCGTGACATTGCCGGGGTCGCCGCCGAAGGCCGCCACGTTGTCGCGCACCCAGCGCAGCGCGGCCTGCTGGTCGAGCACCCCGTAGTTCCCGGAGCTGCCCTCCGCGGACTCGCCGGCCAGGTCCGGGTGGGCGAGGTAACCAAAGGCGCCGAGGCGGTAGTTGAGGGTGACGACCACCACGTCGCCGTCGGCCGCGAGGGTGCCGCCGTCGTAGAAGGCCCCGGAGCCGACGGTGAAGCCGCCGCCGTGGATCCACACCATCACCGGACGCTTGAGCGGTGACGGCCGGGCCGGGGTGTGGACGTTGAGGTAGAGGCAGTCCTCGCTGGGGGTGCCGGGTCCGGCCAGGTCGCCCCAGGGGCTGCCCGAGGCGGTCTGCATGCAGGGGTCGCCCGGGGCGGTGGCGTCCCGGACGCCGGTCCAGCCCGCGGGCGCGGCCGGCGGACGCCACCGGAGCGCGCCGACCGGCGGTGCGGCGTAGGGGATGCCGAGGTAGGAGTGCGCTCTCTCGCCCGCCTCGCCCCGTACCTGGCCGTACCGGGTGGTGACGGTGGGTCCGTCGTCGGCGGCGACGGCGGGGGCGGGGGCGTACCACAGGCCGGTGGCCAGCAGCAGGAGCGCGCCCACCCGTACTCCGATATGTCGTGCCCATGACATCATGGATGCCTCCACAAGGAGAGGGTTCCGGACGACTCCGGAGTCTCGCCGCACCGGCGGGCGGCCGGCATCGCGTGAATCACCGGTCCCGTCCGCCCGCGCCCGCCGGGCCGGCCGCCGGGTCAGCCGCCGGGTCAGCCGCCGGGTCAGCCGCCGGGTCAGCCGCCGGGTCAGCCGCCGAGGAGCGTGCCGAACCGCGCGGCGTCGACGTTGCCGCCGGAGGCGATGACGCCGATCCGCCGCGGCGGGTTCTCGACGCGTCCGGCCAGCAGGGCGGCCAGGGCGGTGGCGCCGCTGGGTTCGAGGACGATCTTCAGGCGTTCGAAGGCGAAGCGCATGGCGCGGACGATCTCGTCGTCGGTGACGAGCGCGACCGCGTCCACCAGGCGCCGGTTGACGGCGAAGGTGATCTCGCCGGGGGTGGACAGGGCCTGGCCGTCGGCGATGGTGCGCGGGACGGTGACGGTGACGCGTGCTCCGGCGGCCAGCGAGCGCTTGGTGTCGTCGCCCGCCTCGGGTTCCACCCCGATGACCCGGACCGCCGGGTGCAGGGCCGTGGCGGTGACGGCGCTGCCGGCGATGAGCCCGCCGCCGCCGACCGGCACCACGAGGGCGTCCAGCGGGCCGGTGTCCTCCAGCAGTTCGAGGGCGGCGGTGCCCTGGCCCGCGATGACGTGCGGATGGTCGTAGGGCGGGACGAGGGCCAGGCCGCGGTCGTGGGCGAGGGCCGCGCCGAGCGCGGCGCGGTCCTCGGTGTAGCGGTCGTAGGTGACGATCTCCGCGCCGTATCCGGCGGTGGCCTCCCGCTTGGCGCGCGGGGCGTCCTCGGGCATGAGGATCACGGCGGTGGTGCCCAGTTCGCGGGCGGCCAGGGCGACGGCCTGGGCGTGGTTGCCGGAGGAGTAGGCGGCGATGCCCTTGGCCCGCTGCTCGGGGGAGAGCCGGGAGGCGGCGTTGTAGGCGCCGCGGAACTTGAAGGCGCCGACCCGCTGGAAGTTCTCGCACTTGACGAACACCTCGGCGCCGACCAGTGCGTCGAGGGTACGGGAGGTCAGTACCGGGGTGCGGTGGGCGACGCCCGCGAGGCGCGCGGCGGCGTCCCGGACGTCGTCGAAGGTGACGGGCTCAGCGGCGGCCATGATGCGTCCTTCGGGTCGGGAGACGGCCGGGCCGTACCGGACCGTACACGGCAGGGCGGGGGACGGTGGTGCCGAGGGGTCAGCCCGTGGCGTCCAGCTGCCAGCACGGCGGGCCGCCCGCCAGGCGGCAGGTGAGAACGTAGAGGGGGATCGGCGGGGTGTACGGGGAGCCGGTGCGGGGCGCGTGGATGAGTCCGGGCCGGTCGGCGCCCGGTTTCGGCCGGTGGGTGGAGGTCCAGGAGGGGTCGGCCACCCGGGCGCCGACGGCGTACGTGGTGCCGGGCGGCCAGACCACGCCGATCTGCGAGCCGGAGGGGACGATCCACCACCAGCGCCGGTCGTCCCCGAAGACACAGCCCACGCGGGGCAGCCGGTCCATGATGTGCTCGCCGTGTTCCCGGGGCAGTCCCACGGCGTCGTAACCCAGGTCCGCGGAGAGCCGCGCCGGTATGCGCAGGCGCTCGGTGTGCTCGGGCGGGCACTGCCGCGGGCGGGACGATGAGAGGTCGGGGCGGGACGGTCGGTCCATGAGGCAGGGGTCCTTCGGCCGAGTGGGGGGTGGGCCGGGCAGGGCGGGCGGCACGGGACCGCCGGTGGTGCGGCGGCCTCCGTTGTCAGGCGGGTGCCGCCGCGCCGTGTCGGGCGGGTGCCGCCGTGCCATGTCGGGCGGGTGCCGCCGCGCTGGTGTCCGGTGTCGGGCGGAGGCCGCCGTGCTCGTGTCTGTTCTCAGCGGGTGCCATCGTGATCAGGTCGGTCCTCGGGCGGGCGCCACCGTGCTCGTGTCTGTTCTCAGCGAGTGCCATCGTGATCAGGTCGGTCCTCGAGCGGGCGCCACCGTGCTCGCGCCCTGTTCTCAGGCGGGAACCGCCCATGCTCGTGTCCGGTCCCAAGCGGGCGCCACCCGTGCTCGTGTCCGGTCTCGGGCGGACGCCGCCGTGCCCGTGTCTGTTTTCCGCGAGGTCGGTGAGGGTGCCGTGCCCGCGCCGTACGTCGGCCCCGCGCGCCGTACGGTGGGACGGGATCAGGGAGTTCCCGGAGGCGGGCCGGTCGGGGCCGTCGGCCCGGGGAGTCGACCGGTGTGCCCGCCTCCGGGTGTGCGCGGGGACAGGGTGCGCTCCGGTGGTCGACCGGACGCCCGGTCCCGCGCTGCCGCCCCGCGGCTCCGGTTCGGGCGGGCCGGCCGCGGGTGGCACGGCTGGGGTGGCGTTCCGGCCCGGTCGTGTCCGGGCGGTCCGCCCGGCGTCCGAGAGGAAAGGGCCACACATCGCCATCGCCTTCCGTCCGCCTTCGCACCGGCCATACCCGGACCGCCGGCAGCCGGTGCGGCATCACCGGTGTACGTGACAACCGGAACGGTGACTCCACTGTGGCACCTTCCGACCACGCCTCGCAACCGGCAAGTTGAAAATTGCAAGTGACCACGTGCATGCTGCTCCTGGCGGCGACGTGGCCGCGAGGACCCGTGTCACCTGTGCACATGAGACGGTGGCCCGGGACTTTCCGAGCGAGTGAGGGAGCGGGCGTGCGGGCGGAGACCGACTGGGGCGGCGCTCCCTCCGTCCTTCGCATGATCCTCGGCAAGCAACTGGAGGAACTGCGCTCCCGGGCGGGCCTGACGTACGAGGAGGCGGGGGACGCCATCGGGGTCAGCCACTCCACGATCCGCCGGATGGAGGCCGCCAAGGTGGCCCGGCTGCGGCTGACCGACGCCGAGAAGCTCCTCCAGGTCTACGGGGTGACCGACCAGCAGGAGATCGACACGTTCCTGAAGTCGGTCCGCGAGGCCAACAAGCGAGGCTGGTGGCACACCTACCGCGATGTCATGCCCGACTGGTACGCCGCCTATCTGAGCCTGGAACAGGCGGCGTTGCAGATCCGGGCCTACGAGAGCGCGTTCGTCCACGGGCTGCTGCAGACCGAGGCGTACGCACGCGCCCTGCTGGGCGCCGGCAATCCGCACGCCCCGGCCGGGGCCACCGAGCGCCGGGTGGCGCTGCGCATGCGCCGCCAGGATCTGCTCACCCGTCAGACGCCGCCCAGGGTCTGGGTGGTGATGGACGAGACGGTACTGCGCTGGCCGGTCGGCGGGACGGAGGTGATGCGCGCGCAGATCGGGCACCTCATCGAGGTCAACCGGCTGCCGCACGTGACGGTGCAGATCATGCCGTTCGCCGGCGGGCCGCATCCCGCCATGCGGGCGGGCGCCTTCCAGCTCTTCCGGTTCCGGGCCCGGGAACTCCCGGACGTCGTCTACCTCGACGGACTGGTCGGTGCCGTCTACCTCGACAAGGGCGACGACGTCGTGGTGTACCGGGAGGCCCTGGACCGGCTGGGCGCCCAGGCGACGCCCGCCGCCCGGACCGAAGCCGTGCTCGACGCGCTGCGCAAGGAACTGTGACGGCACACCCTCCGACGCGCGAGGGCGAGACGGTGCCGTCGATGCCGGGTGTGAAAGCCGATGTCGCCGACGTTCTGCCGTGAAGTGTGCTTTCTTTGTTGAGCGTTGGCCCGAACATCACGACCTGTATGGGAGACATGACGGTGCCCGACAACGGATGGCCCGCTGACCGCATCGACACCGAGCACGCGCACTCCGCGCGGATCTACGACTACATCCTGGGCGGCAAGGACTACTATCCGGCGGACCAGGAGGCGGGCGACGCCATGTCCCGGGAGTGGCCCGCCCTGCCGGTCCACATGCGCGCCAACCGGGACTGGATGAACCGCGCGGTGCGCTGGCTCGCCGAGACGGCGGGGATGCGCCAGTTCCTGGACGTCGGCACCGGCATCCCCACCTCTCCCAACCTCCACGAGATCGCGCAGGCGGTGGCCCCCGACGCGCGGGTGGTGTACGTCGACAACGATCCCATCGTGCTCACCCTCTCCCAGGGGCTGCTGGCCAGCACGCCGGAGGGCAGGACGTCGTACCTGGAGGCCGACTTCCGTGACCCGGCCGCCATCCTCGACGCGCCGGAACTGCGCGAGACCCTCGACCTGACACGGCCGGTGGCGCTGACCGTCATCGCCATCGTGCACTTCATGCTGGACGAGGACGACGCGGTGGGCGTGGTGCGCCGGCTCCTCGAACCGCTGCCGTCGGGCAGCTACTTGGCGATGTCGATCGGCACCGCGGAGTTCGCCCCCGAGGAGGTGGCGCGGGTCGCCCGTGAGTACGCGGCCCGGGACATGCCGATGCGGCTGCGCACCCTGGACGAGGCCCATGAGTTCTTCGAGGGCCTGGAGCTGGTCGAGCCGGGCATCGTGCAGGTGCACAAGTGGCACCCGGACGGCACCGGCGAACAGGGCATCCGCGACGAGGACATCGCCATGTACGGGGCGGTCGCCCGCAAGCCGTGACGCCCTTCGCGGGGGTGCGCGCACCGGTGGCCCGTGCGGCCACGGGACCGCGCCCCCGCCACGGCGGGACACACCCGTCTCTGGCAAGCTGGCGGGTGTGACAGCACCCGAGACAGTGCACGCCCCCGCGTTCGGTCAGATAACCCGGCCCGAGGACCTGCCGCCGGACCTGCGCCGGGAACTGCTCGCCTGCTGGGCGGCGGTGGCCAACGCCGGCGGGGCGGTGATCCCGGCGGACTGCCCCATGCCGCCGCTGTCCCCGTCACACCTCGCGCCGGCCCTGGACCGGCTCGTGGAGCAACTCGCTCCCCGGCGGAGCCGGCTGATCGTGGCCACCGTGGACGGCGCCCTCGCGGGCTGGCTGCTCGTCCGCCGCGAGTCGCACCCGCTGGAGACGCACTGCGGTGTCGTCAACCACGTCCAGACCCAGGTGCCGTTGCGCGGCCTCGGTATCGGGGTGGCGCTGATGCGCCATGTGCGGGACGTGGCCCGCGACGAGATGGGCCTGGAGCGGCTGAAGCTGACCGCGCGGGCCGGCCTGGGGCTCGAGGTCTTCTACCGCAAGGCCGGCTGGACGGAGGTCGGCCGGTGGCCGGGGGCCCTGCGGGTGGCGCCGGGCGACGACCGCGACGAGATACTGATGTCCCTGGCCCTCCGGAACGAGCCTGCCACGGAGAACTGAGGGCCGGCCTCCCCCGCCCCCGCCCCTCACTCCTTGACGGCCACCAGCACACAGCTGTCCCCGAACTGCCAGACCGGCGTGACGTGCCGGAAGCCCGACCGGCGCAGCAGCTCGGTGTGCCGCTCCAGGGAGAGGTCCCCCGCACCGCCGCTCCCGCCACCTGCCGGCCGGCGCCGCTCGCGCTCCGTGAACAGGTCGGCCAGTTCGGGGTCCCGGGCCACCTCGGACCACCAGGACCGCCAGTCCTCATGGGTGTCGGAACCCGTCCGTTCGGCACGGCGGCGCCCCACGAGCGCGGTCAGGTCGGAGCAGGGCGTCGCCGCCGGCCGGAAGTGGTCGCCGTTGACCAGGACACCGCCGGGCCGCAGCAGGGCCGCGACGGCCCGGTAGGTCTTCAGGAGCGTGGGCTCGTCGAGATAGTGCAGGGCGGTGGTCGAGACGGCGGCGTCCAGGCTGCGGCACAGCTCCAGGGCGTCGGTCCAGCCGTCCTCGCCGATCACGGTGTCGACGTACCGGGCGGCGTCGGAGTGGTGGGTGCGCCCCAGCTCCAGCAGCAGCGGGTCCATGTCCACGGCGACGATCTCCGCGTCCGGCATCCGGTGGGCGAGCCGGGCGGACAGGGAGCCGGGGCCGCAGCCCAGGTCGAGCAGGAGCGGCCGGGGACCGGCCGTCATCGTGACGTGTTCGACGACATCCGCGATCACCGTGAACCGCTCCTCGCGGTCCACCGCGTAGCGCCGCTGCTGCCGCTCCCAGCGCTCGACCCACATCGCGGCCGTTCCCATGCTCACGCCCATCTGGTCGCGCCACCTCTTCCGTCTCTCACCTGTTCACTGCCCGGGACAGAAATCTACAGGTGGAAACGGTTATCACTTACCACCGGAGGCGGCAGCGGACGCCCGGGCCGTTCATTCCCGTACCAGTGGGGCGCCCGCGTCCCGCCAGGCGACGATCCCGCCCGCCAGGCTCCGCACGTCCGGATGCCCCATCCGGGCCAGCGCCGCCGCGTACCGCAGCGACTTCTCACCGACCGGACAGGCCAGCAGCACCGGGGTGCTCTTGCTGAACGGCAGCCCGCCCCGCAGGAGTTCCTCGAACACCTCGTCCACGATGTTCAGCGACCCCTCGATGTGCAGCGCCGCGTAGGCGTGC
>NZ_JBIVWS010000007.1:0-398549 GCF_044768905.1 Streptomyces sp. NPDC090994 | reverse complement strand
TGAATGTGGAGGCGCATGCGGAGGGGACGGGTCCGGAGATCGTGAAGGATCTGGACGGGCGGGTGCCGGACTGGTTCGTGGCGTGTGTGGGGACGGCGGGTTCGTCGACGGGGGTGGCGCGGGTTCTGCGGGAGCATGATCCGGGGGTGCGGGTGCTGGGTCTGGTGGCGGACAAGTCGGATTTCATTCCGGGGATCCGGACGATCGACGAGGTGCGTCAGGTCGGGTTGTTCGATCCGGTGACGTACGACGTGATGGCGTCGGTGACGTCGGGTGAGGCGATCGAGGGGATGGTGACGCTGATCCGGCGGTGCGCGCTGTTGTCGGGGCCGACGGGTGGTGCGGCGTATTTCGGTGCGGTGCGGCAGTTGCGTGAGGTGGACGCGGGGCTGGAGGGGACGGGGCGGCGGGAGAGCGCGGTGTTCATCGTGTGCGACCGCGCGGAGAGCTACCTCAGTTATGTGCGCCAGCGCCGCCCCGAACTGCTGGGCCGGTCGGGCGGGGGACGCGCGTCCTCGGTGCCGAGCGCGGCGGAGGCGAAAGCGGAGGCCCGGACGATCGGTGTCGAGGAGGCCCGGGCATGGGTGACGGCCGGTGACCCCCGCCCTCTCGTGGTCGATCTGCGCGGCCCGCACGCCTACGCGGCGCTGCACATCGAGGGGTCGCTGAACATCGTGGACGAGGTGTTCGAGGAACTCCTGCGGGGCGGGCTGCCGTTCAGCAAGACCACCCCGGTCCTGCTGGCCTGTCCGGTCGGTGAGAAGTCGCTGCGGTACGCGGCGGCGCTGACCCGGCTGGGGCATCCGGACGTGCGGAGCCTGGCGGGCGGGATCGTCGCCTGGCGGGACGCGGGCGCCCCACTGGTACGGGAGTGAGGTCATGGACGGACACACACCTGACGAAGACCGCCTGTGGCAGCGGCGGTTGAGGGAGCAGTTCCCGATCATCACCGCGCATCCGGAACTGGCGTACCTGGACAGCGCGGCGACCGCGCAGAAACCGCAAGCGGTGCTGGACGCCGTGCAGACCTACCTGACCACGTCCAACGCCAACGCGGGCCGGGGCACCTACCCCTGGGCCAACAAGACCACCGAGCTGGTCGAACGGGCCCGGCGGCGCGTCAAGGAGTTCCTCGGCGACCCCCGGCCGGAGCACTCCTCGGTGCACTTCACCAGCGGGACCACCGAGGGACTGCGCACCATCGCCCGGGACTGGCTGGTGCCCCGGCTCACCGACGGCGACGAGATCCTCGTCCCCTTCTCCGATCACCAGGCCAACCTGGAACCCTGGCAGGAGGCCCGGCACCTGCTCGCCGCCCGGGGCGTCGACGTGCGCCTGCGGGCACTGCCGTACCAGGCGGCCTCCGGCGACTACGACCACCGCGCCCTCACCGAGGCCGTCGGCCCCCGGACCCGCTTCGTCGCCGCCACCCACGTCCACCACGTCTACGGCGGCGACATGAACGTCCACCGTCTGCGGGCCGCCGTCGGCCCGGACGTGCCGATCTGTCTCGACGCCGCCCAGAGCGTGGGCCACCTCCCCGTCGACGTCGGCGACCCGGACCTCGACGTCGACTTCGTGGTCTTCTCCGGGCACAAGGTGATGGCGCTGCCCGGCACCGGGGCGGTCTGGGCGCGCAACACCCGCGGCCCCGCCCTGACGCCCGCCGGGTGGGCGGGCACCCCCAACACGGTGGGCATCGTGTCGCTGCTGGCCGCGCTGGACTGGCTCGACGCGGCCGGCGTCGACCGCGTCGCGCGGCACGCCGTCCGCCTGGCCACCCGGCTGACCGACCGGCTGCGGCTGCTGGACGTGTACGAGATCCTCGGCTGCACCGCGAGTCTGGCCGCCGGCTCACCCCTGCCGCAGGAGCAGCGGCGGCAGGGCATCGTCACCTTCCGGCACCGTGACATACCCTCCGACGACCTCGGATTCATCCTCTTCAGCCACGGGTTCATGGTCCGCGCCGACAGCCTCTGCCAGGCGGGCGCGGACGAGAAGAACGGGGTTGTGCGGGTGAGTCTGCACGTGCACAACACGGAGGAGGAGATCGACCGCCTGCTGTCCGTACTCGAGTCGTTGGCGTGAATGGCTACTGATAATCGTTTCCATCTGTAGATTGCGTGGTAGTCGCGACAGATGAGAGACGAAAGAGGTGGCGCGACCAGATGGGCGTGAGCATGGAGACGGCCAGGACGTGGGTGGAGCGCTGGGAGCGGCAGCAGCAGCTGTACGCGGTGGACCGTGAGGAACGGTTCACCGTGATCTCCGACGTCGTCGAGCACATCTGCGCCGGCCGCTCCCGGCCGCTCCTGCTCGACCTGGGCTGCGGGCCGGGCTCCCTGTCCGCCCGGCTCGCCCGCCGGCTGCCGGACGCGGAGATCGTCGCGGTGGACATGGACCCGGTGCTGCTGGAGCTGGGGCGCACCCACCACGCCGACGCCGCGCGGTACGTGGACGCGGTCATCGGCGAGGACGGGTGGACCGACGCCCTGGAGCTGTGCCGCAGTCTGGACGTCGCCGTCTCGACGACGGCCCTGCACTACCTGCCGGAACCCGTCCTGCTGGAGACCTACCGCAGCCTCGGGGCCCTGCTCCGTCCCGGCGGGGCGCTGATCAACGGGGATCACTTCCCGCCGGACGTGCGGTCCTGCTCCGACCTGACCGCCCATGTGGGGCGCTGCCGGGCCGAGCGCGCGGGCGGCCACGGTCAGGAGGACTGGGACTCCTGGTGGAAGGCGGTGGCCGCCGACCCGGAGCTGGCCGATCTGTTCGAGCAGCGGGAGCGGTGCCGTCCGTCGTCCGGCGGGGGCGGCGGCAACCGGCACCTGTCCGTGCGCCGCCACGCCGAACTGCTGCACCAGGCGGGCTTCCGGGACATCACCCCGGTGTGGCAGGTGGGGGACAGCTGTGTGCTGGTGGCGGTCAAGGGGTGAGGAGGGGTGACCCCGGGGGCGGACCGGCGTCCCGGCTCCGCAGGTCCGCGATCAGCCGCGCGGGTCCGGGCCGTCGTTGCGCGCGAGTGCCGCGCGGATCTGCCCGAGCCATTTCCTGCCCAGCCGGCGCCCGTCCGGGAACTGGTCGTCCCGGTCCCAGCGCCAGGCGGTGATCATCGCCAGGACGAGGGTCCGGCACTGGCGCAGCAGGTCCTGATCGGCGCCCGGGTAGTGCTCGCCGGCCGCTTCGGGCGCGTGGGCGAGGTCGAACTCGACGGGACCGCGGCAGCACGTCTCCAGGTCGATGAAGAGCGGCCCGTGCCGCGTGGCGAGCAGGTTGCCCGGGTGCGGCTCGCCGTGCAGCAACTGCTCGGCGCCGCCGTGCTCGCCGATCGTCCGCCTCAGGTTCCGCAGCGTGCGGCCGAGCAGTTCCCGGTCCGGGCCGGCCAGCTCCGGGGTCCGGTCGCGGTCCGCCACGAGTCGTTGCGCCTGCTCGACGCGGTCCGCGAAGTGCGGTGTCGCCACGTCCAGTCCGCGCATGCCGGTGTGCAGCCGCGCCAGCGCGCCGGCGTAGGCGGCCGGTGAGACCTCCGCGGACGGCACGGGTTCGTAGTAGGTCCAGAGCGTGATCACGAAGCCGTCGCGCTCATGGACGCGCGGCTCCACGCGAGGATCGAGGGTGCCCACCGGGCATCCGGACGCCGCGAGCCGCTGGGCGAGGCCGACTTCGAACCGCGCGACCTGATCCGCTCCGGGCGCCACCCGGGCCAGGACGTCGCACGGCAGCAGACGCAGGGTGAGCTTGTTCGAGTCATGGAGAACGACCGCGTCGTCGACCGTCAGGCCGAGCGCCGCGGCCGTCGACCCCGCCGCGGCTGTCGCACGCCGGACCTCTGCTGCACGCATCCTCGCCTGGCCGCCTTTCCTGCGGGTGCCGCCGCGGCTCCCCGAGCGGCGGCCTTCCGGCGACGACTCTACCCACGACCCAACTGACGGTATTGACAATCGTTTTCACTAAAGCTTGTATGGGCAGCGCCCGACGTCATCCCGCAGCCCGAGGGAGAACCGCACGTGACGGACGCCTGGTTGCGTTGCCGAACACCCCGACACAACCCCTCCGCCCGCCTGGTCTGCCTGCCGCACGCCGGCGGCACGGCCGGGCCGTACGCGGCCTGGGGCACTGGCCTCCCCGACGACGTGGAGCTGTCCGCCGTGCAGTACCCGGGGCGGGAGGACCGGTTGTCCGAACCGCCCGCCGACGACCTCCAGGATCTGGTGACCGGCGTCTGCGCGGCGCTGCTGCCCCTGACCGACCGGCCGTTGGTGCTCTTCGGCCACAGCTTCGGCGCCGTCGTCGCCCACGAGACCGCGCGCCGGCTGACCGCCTGGGGCGCCGCCCCCGACCACCTCGTGGTGTCCGGCCGCCGCGCCCCCGCGCTGCCGGCCCGAGGCGACCTGCACACCCGGCCCGACGACGACCTGGTGGCGGAACTGGCCCGGCTCGGCGGCACCCGCGGCGAACTGCTGGCCGACCCGGCCGTCCGCGCCGCCTACCTGCCCGCCGTCCGCGCCGACTTCAGACTCGCGGAGACCTACCACCGCCCCGCCTCCCCGCCGCTGGACTGCCCCGTGACCGCCCTGCTGGGGGAGGCCGACACCGAGGTCGACGAGGCGCAGGCCCGCGCGTGGTCGGCGCACACCACCGGCGCCTTCGCCCTGCGCGCCTTCCCGGGCGGCCACTTCTACTTCACCCCCCGCCGGGAGCCGGTGCTGCGCCTGCTCGCGGACGTCACCCGTACCGCCGCGGCCACCGGCGCCCGCTGTCGACCGGAAAGCGAGAACCTTTCGTGACCCCTCGGGACGCCCTCAGCCCTCGGGACGCCCTCAGCCCTCGGGCCCCTTTCTCCGAACGCAAACTGACCTTCACCGCCGACCCCGTGACCGTCGCCGCCGCCCTCGCCGCGGCCTCCGACGCGCCCCACCTCCTCTACGAGCGGGACGGCTCCGTCGTATGGAGCGAGGGCGAGTCGGCCGTGGTCGAGGCGGACGGCGCGACCGCCCGGCTGCACGGCACGGACGTCGAAGACGCCGAACTGCCGGTCGGCGCACACCCGTTGGCCACCGTCGGTGAACTGCTCCAGCGGCACACCGGCGGCGTCGGATCGGCGCACGGCTGGATCGCCTTCGAGCTCACTCACGCCTACCACGGCGGCGACGCGCCCACCGGCGCCGCTCTCGCCCGCTTCGTGGTCCCGGAACGCGAGATCGAACTGACGTCCGCCGCGGCGGTGCTGCGGGCGGCGGGCCAGGCCGCCCTGGACGAGCTGGAGGAGCTGCTGCGCGCCGCCGTGCGCTCGGCGGGCGTACCGCTCGGCGCGCGCGTCGGCGTCGACCTGGAGGAGCACGCCGACCGGTACCGCGCGGCTGTCGCCGGCACGGTGCGTGCCGTCCGCGCGGGGGAGCTGGACAAGGCCATCGTCTCGCGCAGCGTGTCCGTACCCGTCGAACTCGACCTCCCGGCGACCTATCTGGCCGGCCGGCGCGGGCATCTGCCCGCCCGTTCCTTCCTGTTGCGGCACGGGGGCTGGGAGGCCGCCGGGTTCAGTCCCGAGATCGTGGCCCGGATCGACGCCGACGGCTCCGTCACGGCGCAGCCGCTGGCCGGCACCCGCGCGCTGACCGGCGACCCCGCCGCGGACGCCGCCCGCCGCGCCGAACTGCACCGCGACGCCAAGGAGGTGTACGAGCACGCCGTCTCCGTCCGTCTGGTGCAGGAGGAGATGAACGCGGTGTGCCTGCCGGAGACGGTGCGCACCGAGGAGTTCATGGCCGTGGAGGAACGCGGCAGCGTGCAGCACCTCGCCTCGCGGCTGCGGGGCCGGCTCGCGCCCGGCCGGGACCGGTGGGACGCGCTGGCCGCCCTGTTCCCCGCGGTGACCGCCTCCGGCATACCCAAGCGGAGCGCGCTGGACGCGATCCGCCGTGCCGAGCCCGGCGAACGCGGGCTGTACAGCGGCGCGGTCGTACGGCTGGAGGCCGACGGCACCCTGGACGCGGCCCTCGTGCTGCGCACCGTACTGCGCCGGGGCGGCCGGACCTGGCTGCGGGCGGGTGCCGGTGTCGTGGCGGACTCCGACCCGGAACGGGAGCTGGAGGAGACCCGGGAGAAGCTGCGCGCGGTCAGCGGGCACCTCGTGCCCGCCTCCCGGGCGGGGGTGCCGGGGGCGGGGGCGGGGGCGGGGACGGACATCGGTGCGGGCACGGGCACCGGCACGGACGCGGGCACGGGCACGGGCACAAACACCGGCACGGACGCAGACCCCGGCACCGGTACGGGCACAGACCCCGGTGTCGGTACGGGCACAGACCCCGGGACCGGCACGGACACCGGGACCGGCACGGACGCGGTGGCCGTCGGGGCGCTTTCGTGAGCCGCGCCCGGCGTCCCCTGCGGGTCGTCGTCGCCGGTACCGCCTTCGGCCGGATCTACCTCGACGCCGTCCGCGGCGACCCGGAGGCGTTCACCCTCACCGGCATCCTCGCCAAGGGCGGCGACTACTCCAGGCGGCTGGCCGAGCGGTCGGGAGTGCCGCTGTACACCGACGCCGCGCGGCTTCCCGACGACACCGACGTCCTCTGCGTCGTCGTCCGCTCGGGCGCCACCGGCGGCCCCGGGTCGGACATCGCCCGCACCGCACTGCGCCGCGGCATCCACGTCCTCCAGGAACACCCCGTCCACGCCGGCGAACTCGCCGACAACCTGCGGGCGGCCCGCGACGGCGACGCCGCCTACGCCGTCGGCACCCTCTACCCCGACCTGGCGCCGGTACGCGCGTTCCTGGCCGCCGCCGAGGTGTTGCGCGCCCGAGGGCCGGTCCGGTTCCTCGACGCCGCCTGCAACAGCCAGGTCGCCTACCCTCTGCTCGACGTCCTCGGGCGGGCCGCCGGGACGCTGCGGCCCTGGGCCTTCCGTGCCCAGCCCGGCCCCGACGCCGAACTGGCCGGACTCACCGGACAGCCGCAGCCGTTCCGCACGCTGCACGCCGTGGTCGGCGGTGCCCCCGTCACCCTGCGGGTGCAGAACGAGGTCCACCCGGACGACCCCGACAACCACTCCCACCTGCTGCACCGCGTCTCGCTCGGCACCGACGCCGGCGTCCTCACCCTCGCCGACACCCACGGTCCGGTGCTGTTCAACCCGCGCCTGCACGCGCCCCGCGACACCACCGGGCGCCTGGTCCTCGCCGGGCCCGGCACCGAACGGCTCGCCACCCCCTCCACCGTGGAACTGCACCCGGCCGCCGACAGCTACCACGACGTCTTCGCCCACCTGTGGCCGCGGGCCGTGCTGGCCGCCCTGCACCGGCTGCGCGACGCCGCCGCCGACCCCGCCCTGCGGCCCGCGGCCGGGCAGTGGGCGCTGTCGGTGTCCCGCTGCTGGGCCGACCTGACCGCACAGCTCGGCCTGCCGGAGCTGATCCGGCCCCCCGAACCGCCCGTCGTGCCCTGGACCGACCTGCGGGACGCCGCGGCCTCATCCGTCACCGCCCCCGCAGGAGACCAGGCACGATGACCGACACCCCCGACACCCCCGACACCACCGGAATGACCGGAACCACCGACAGCCCCGCCCGCCGGTGCAGCCACGTGCTCCTGCGCGTGCACGACCTGCGCCGCGCCGTCGCCGACTTCCGCACCGCCGGTTTCGAGGTCGCCTACGCCACCGCCCCCGAGCACAAGGCCCTGCACGCGCACGTCTGGTTCTCCTCCGGACCGGTCATCGAGCTGCTGGCCACGCCGCCCGGGGCCCGCTGGATGCGCCTCCCCGTCGACCTGCGCTTCGGCCGGGGCGCGGGCGAGCGCATGGTCCGCTGGGCCCGCCAGGACGAGGGCTTCTGCGACCTCGCCCTGCTGGTCGAAGACGCCCGGCTGGAGGGTCTCGCCCGGCAGGTGCCCTGCGGGCGCGTGGTGCGCTGGACCCGCAAGCGCCCCGACGGCGCCGAGACCCGGTTCGCCTTCTCCTACCCGAGGTCCGGCCGTCTCCCCTTCCTCGTCACCCCCTACGACCCGCCCCAGCACCCGGCCGCCGTGCACCACCCCAACGGCGCCACCGCCCTGACCGAGGTCGTCCTCGGGGTCCGCCCCGCCGACCTGCCCGCCGTACGGCGCCTGGCCGGTGACGCGCCCGGCCTCCGCCTGGAGGAGGCGCCGGTGACCGCCGTACGCGCCGTCCACCTCGCCGGACTGACCGCACCGCCCGACCCGGCCCTGCTGCACGGCGCCGTGCTGCTCCCGGCCGACACCGCACCCGTACCGCCCACCACACACGGCAAGGGGTCCTCCACGTCATGACCGCACCCACCACCGCGGCCGGCCTCATCGACGAACTCACCGCACTCGGCGTCGAGTTGTGGAGCGAGGACGGACAGATACGGTTCCGGGCGCCGCAGGGCGTCCTCACCGAGGAACGCCGGGCCGCCCTGCGGCACCACAAGGAGCGGGTCGTCGCCCTGCTCGACGCGGAGGACGCCGCCCGCACGGTCACCGCCGACCCCGCCGCCGCCCACGAGCCGTTCCCGCTCACCGACGTGCAGAGCGCCTACCTGCTGGGCCGGCGGGACCCGTTCGGGCTCGGCGGCGTCGCCTGCCACGGCTACCTGGAGATCCACTACCCGAGCCTCGACCCCGCCGCGCTGGAGGACGCCTGGAACGCGCTGATCGCCCGGCACGCCATGCTGCGCGCGGTCGTCCACGAGGACGGCTACCAGCGGGTCCTCGCCGAGGTGCCGCGCTGCCGGGTCGCCGTCACCGACCTGCGCGACGACCCGGCGGGCCGGGAACGGCACCTGGAGTCGGTCCGGGCGGACCTGGGACACCGTACGTACGACACCACCCGCTGGCCCCTGTTCGAACTGCGGGTGACCCGGCTGCCCGACGGCGACGTCCTGCACTTCTCGCTCGACTCCCTCATCGCCGACTGGGCCAGCGCCGCCGTCCTCCTCGACGAACTGGACAGCCTGCTCGCCTCGCCCGACCCCACCGACACCTCGTCCCTGCCGCGGGCCGCGATCTCCTTCCGCGACTACGTGCTGGCCGAACGCGCCCTCAAGGACACCGCCCGCCACCGCCGCGACCGCGACTACTGGCGCTCCCGGCTGGCGTCCCTGCCGCCCGCCCCCGACCTGCCCCTGGTCAGCGCGCCGGACGGCGGAGCACCCCGCTTCGCACGGCTCTCCCACCGCCTGCCCGCGCCGGCCTGGGAGCGGCTGCGCGGACAGGCGGCGGCCCGCGGACTGACCCCCACCACCGCCGTCCTCGCCGCCTATGTGTCGGTCCTGGAGCGCTGGAGCCGCCGCACCTCCTTCACCGTCAACCTGACGCTGCTCAACCGCATGCCGCTGCACCCCGACGTCGACCGCCTGGTCGGCGACTTCACCTCCGTCACCCTGCTCGCCGTCGAGGCACAGCCCGGGGCGGCGCCGGCCGAGCGGGCGAAGCGGCTGGGCGAGCGGCTCTTCACCGACCTCGACCACCGCCTGTACTCGGGCGTGGAGGTCATCCGCGACCTCACCCGGGCCCGCGGCCGGGAGGCGGCCCTGATGCCGTACGTCTTCACCAGCTCGCTCGGGCTCGGCCCCGGTTCGTCGGAGCGCAGCGGCCGCAGGCTGGGCCTGGGCATCACCCAGACCCCGCAGGTCTTCCTGGACTGCCAGGTCGGCGACGGCTCCGGGGACCTGGAGGTCAACTGGGACATCCGGCAGGGCGTGCTGCCCGACGGGATGGCCGAGGACATGCTCGCCGCCTTCGGCGCGCTGCTGGACGTCCTGGCCGACGACCCGGACGCCTGGGACCGCCCGAACCTCGTCGCCCTGCCCGCCTGGCAGGAGCGGGAGCGCCGGGCCGTCAACGACACGGCGGGGCCGCTGCCCGAGGGCCTGCTGCACGAGGGTTTCTTCGCCCGCGCCGCCCGCACCCCCGACGCCCCCGCCCTGCTGGGCGACTTCGGCACGGTCACCTACGGCGAACTCGCCCGCCGCGCCGGGGCCGTGGCCGACGCGCTGAGGGCGGCGGGCCGCACCGGCGGCGACCGGATCGCCGTCGTCATGGACAAGGGACCCGAGCAGGCCGCCGCCGTGCTCGGCGTGCTGCTCGCCGGCTGCGTGTACGTGCCCGTCGACACCACGCAGCCCGCGCTGCGCCGCGCCCGGCTGCTGACCTCCGCCGGGGTCCGGCAGGTCCTCACCCAGTCCTGGGTCGAGGACGGCGAGGGACGCCCCGAGGGCGTGGACCGCGTCGACGTCGACCGGTTGATACCCCTCGCGTCCATACCTGTACCGGAGGCCGGCGATCCCGGCGCACCGGCGTACGTCATCTACACCTCCGGCTCCACCGGCGACCCCAAGGGCGTCGTCACCTCCCACCGCGCCGCCCTCAACACCGTCGACGACGTCAACGAGCGGTTCGGCGTCACCGGCACCGACCGGGTGCTCCAGCTCGCCCTGCTCGGCTTCGACCTGTCGGTGTACGACGTCTTCGGCGCCCTCGCCACCGGCGCCGCCCTCGTCCTGCCCGACCCGGCGCGCGGCGCCGACCCCTCCCACTGGGCGGACCTCGTCGCCCGGCACGGCGTCACCCTGTGGAACTCCGTCCCCGCCCAGCTCCACATGCTCGCCGACTACCTGACCACCGAGCCCGCCGACCTGGGCTCGCTGCGCCTCGCGCTGCTCTCCGGCGACTGGATCCCGGTGACGCTCCCCGGCCGCCTGCGCGAGCTGCTGCCCGGCCTGTCGCTGATGTCCCTGGGCGGCGCCACGGAGGCGGCGATCTGGTCCATCCACCACCCGGTCACCGAGGCGGACGACGGACGCACCAGCATCCCGTACGGCGTCCCGCTGCGGAACCAGGGCTTCCGGGTGTTGGACGAGGACGGCCGCGACTGCCCGGTCTGGGTGCCCGGCGAACTGTGCATCACCGGGGAGGGGCTGGCCCTCGGCTACCTCGACGACCCGGACCTCACCGCCCGCCGCTTCCCCGGCCACCCCCACGACGGACAGCGGCTGTACCGCACCGGGGACGTGGGCCGGTATCTGCCCGGCGGGGAGATCGAGTTCCTCGGCCGGGAGGACAACCAGGTCAAGATCCGCGGTCACCGCATCGAACTCGGCGAGGTCGAGGCCGCCCTGCTGGCCCACCCGGCCGTCGGTGCCGCCGCGGCCGTGGCGAGCGACGACGACGGCGACCGGATGCTGCTCGGCTTCGTCGAACCGGCCCCGCGCACCGCGCCGGACGAGACGGCCCGGGACGCCCGGCTGCGCACCGCCGCCCAGCGCCACGCCGACCGGCTCCTGCCCGACGCCGGCCCCGAGCGCACCGCAGCCCACCACCGGGCCCTGCACCGGGCGGCCCTGCTGACCATGCTGCACGCCCTGCGCCGCCGCGGCGCGCTCACCGGAGCCGAAACCGGAGCCGGAGCCGGAGCCGAAGCCGGAGCCGGAGCCGGAGCCGAAGCCGGAGCCGCCGCCCCCGCTGTCGCCCGGAGCGCGGACGAGATACTGGACGCCGCCCGGGTGGCCCCCCGCCACCGCTGGCTGGTGCGCCACTGGCTGACGGCACTGGCGGAGGCGGGGCTGCTGGAGCGGGACGAGGCGGGCCGCTACCGCGCCGGGGAGGCGGCCGACGATCCGGACACCGCCTGGGACGAGGCCGCCCGCGGGATCGCCGACGGCCTGTGCACGGAGGACTACCTCGCCTACCACCGCGCGCACACCGACCGCCTCGACGACCTGCTCGACGACCGCGTCAACCCCTTCGACCTGCTCTTCCCCGAGGGCGACGACGCCCCCGCCCGAGCCGTCTACCGCGACGACGCCCTCTCCCGGCACCTCAACGCCGCCGTCGCCGCCGTGGTCCACCGCCGCGCGGCCGAGCACGACGGCCTGGGCCCGCTGCGCGTCCTGGAACTCGGCGCCGGTACCGGCGCGACCACCGAGTCGGTCCTGCCGTTGCTCGACGGCTTCGACGTCGACTACCTGTTCACCGACGTCAGCCCGTCCTTCCTGCCCCGCGCCCGCGCCGCGTTCCAGGGACAGGGCCTGCGCTTCGGCGTGGTGGACATCGACCGCGACCCGCTCCCGCAGGGCCTGCCGCCCAACTCCGCCGACCTCGTGCTCTGCGCGGGCGTGCTCAACAGCGCCCGGGACAGCGCCCGCGCTGTGCGCACCGCAGTCGAACTCCTCGCCCCGGGCGGGCTGCTGGTGGTGACCGAACCGGTCGGCGCCCACCCGCACATCCTGCTCACCCAGGGTTTCATGATGGAACCGGCCGACGGCGACCGCGAGGCCGGCGCCTGCCCGCTGCTCGACGAGGACGGCTGGCGCGAGTTGTTCGACCGCGCCGGGGCGGAGCCGGTCCTCACTCTGCCCGGCCCCGGACACGCCCTCGACGCCGCCGGGCACCGGCTGTTCGTGCTGCGCGCCAAGGCGGACCGGACGCCGCTGCGGCCCCAGGAGCTGGCCGCGTTCGTCGCCGAGCGGCTGCCCGCCGCCATGGTGCCCGGCCACCTCCAGGTCGTCGACGCGCTGCCCATGACCGCCAACGGCAAGATCGACCGGCGCGCCCTGGCCGCCCGGCGGCCCGGCGAACTGGCCGGCGCGGAAGCGGCCGTCACGGACGGGGACGCCGGGCTGGAGGAGCGGCTGTGCGCCCTGTGGGCCACCGCCCTCGGCATCACCGCCCTCGCACCCGAGGACAACTTCTACGACCACGGCGCCGACTCCCTGATCCTCGCCCGGGTCGCGGGCCGGCTGCGCGAAGAGGTGCCGGAGGCGGCGGAGTTCACCTACGACGCCCTGCTGCGGCAGATGCTCAACGAGCCCACCGTACGGGCCCTGGCCCGCGCCCTGCGCACGACGGCGGCACCCGCCGCAGCCGACGCCGGGGCCCGCGACACCAGCGGCAACGCCCTGCTCGTGCCGTTCGGCGGCGCTCCGCACCCCGACGGCACCGTGCGCGTCATGTTCCACGCGGCGCTGGGCACCCTGGACTACTTCCAGCACCTCGGCCGCGCCCTGGCCGCCCAGGACCTCGGCCCGGTGCTCGGCGTGGCCGTCGCCGACGCCGAGGTGTACACCGCGACCCCGCCCGATCGCCTGGTGGCCACCGTCGCCGACCGGTACGCCCAGCGCCTCGCCGACGAGGGCCACACCCGCTTCCAGTTGATCGGCTACTGCCTCGGCGGACTGCTCGCCACCGAGGTCGCCCGCCGGCTGACCGAACGCGGGCTGCGGGTGGACGACCTCACCCTGGTCGACAGCATCCCGATGTTCCTGGACACCGACGAGGAACTCGCCTACGAGTCCATCTTCGTGCCCAACCTCGGCCTGGACCCCGTACCGGCCGTCTTCGGACCGGACGTCGCCGACCAGGACGTCTACCGGGCGGTGGAACTGCTCACCGAACGCGGCGGCGGACGCATCCCGGCCGGCGCGCTCGCCGCCCTGGACGAGACCGACGGGGCCGACGAGGGCCTGGCCGCGGTGGCCGCCGCCGCCCGCCGGGCCGCCGCCCGCCCCCAGGAGGAACGGCTCGCCGCGTACGCCCGCGCCGCCGAGGACAACGCCCAGGTGCCCGTCGACGCCGAACTGGTCCCGGCCCTGTTCCGCACCTGCCGGCACAGCATGAAGGCCGCCCACCTCCAACTGGAGCCCTACGCGGGCGACATGACGTTCCTGCGCGCCGCCGAGCAGCAGTCGTTCGGCGTCACCGGCGGCGTCGGCCACCTGGCCGAGCCGTTCTGGGCCGAGACCTGCCTGGGCCGGTTCACCGTCACCGACGTACCCGGCAACCACTTCAGCGTCATCGAGCCACCGCACGTCCATACCGTCGCCGAACACCTGGCGGCCCCGCTGCGGCCGTCGGGCCCGGACACCGAGCCGGGGCCCGACACCGAGCCGCGCCGGGACGCCGAGGGAGACACCCCCCGATGACCACGACCACCACGACGACCACGACCGCCGCCGAGGCCGCGACCGCGCCCGAGCGCCCGGCCCCCGCCCCGCCGGCCACCGCCGGCGCCCTGCGCGAACTGCGCCGCCCCGTCGCCTGGATGACCCGGCTCGGCATCGTGCTGGGCGCCCTCGGCGCCGTCACGAACCTGGTGCCCTTCGTCGGCATCGCCGAGATCGGCCGGGCGCTGCTCGCCGACGGCCCGCTGGACCGCGACCGGGTGGTCACCGCGGCCGTCGTCGTCGCCGTCACCCTCGTCGCCGGCTGGAGCTGCAACGGCGCCGCCCTGTGGATCACCCACCTCGCCGACGGCCGGCTCCAGGCCGACCTGCGCCGCCGTATGGTCGCCAAACTCGGCCGCGTCCCGCTCGGCTGGTACTCGGCCACCACCTCCGGGCAGGTCCGCAAGGCCGCCCAGGAGGACATCGACGACCTGCACCACCTCGTCGCCCACCACGACGTCGAACTCGCCGGTGCCGTCGCCCTGCCGCTGGCCGGGCTCGGCTACCTGCTGTGGGTGGACTGGCGGCTCGCCCTGCTGGCCCTCGCCACCCTGCCGGTCTACTTCACGGCGTACGCGTTCATGATGCGCGGCTTCGCGGAGAAGATGGTCGCGCTGGACACCGCGTTCGGCCGGGTCAGCGCGGCGGTCGTCGAGTTCGTGCACGGCATCGGCGTCGTCAAGGTGTTCGGCGGCACCCGCCGCGCCCACGCCGGGTACCGGGAGGCCGTGCACGCCTACGGCGACCAGTACGCGGGCTGGGTCCGGCCGGTGCTGAAACTGGAGGCGTACACCTCCATGGCGCTGTCCGTGCCGGTGATCTCCGTGGTCGGGCTGGCCGGCGGCATCTGGTTCACGCACGAGGGGTGGGTCGGGCCGGCCGACGTCCTCGCCGAGGTCCTCGTCGCCGCCGTGCTGCCCACCACCCTGCTCACCCTCAACCAGGGCCTGACCGCGCAGCGCAAGGCGGTGGCCGCCGCCGGACGCATCACCGCGCTCCTGGACGTCCCCGAACTCCCCGTCACCGACCGGCCCCAGCGCCCCGACGGCAACGACGTCACCTTCGAGGGCGTCGTCTTCGGCTACGACCCCGAGCGCCCCGTCCTGCACGGCGTCGACCTCACCTGCCGGGCCGGCACCGTCACCGCCCTGGTCGGCGGCTCCGGCGCGGGCAAGTCCACGCTCGCCGCCCTCGTCCCCAGGTTCCACGACGCGGACGCCGGCGCGGTCCGCATCGGCGGCACCGACGTCCGCGACATCGCGCCCGAGGAGCTGTACCGGCACGTCGGCTTCGTCCTCCAGGACGTACAGCTGCTGCACGGCACGGTCGCCGACAACCTGCGCCTGGGCCGGCCCGACGCCACCGACGACGACCTCGTCGCCGCCGCGACCGCAGCCCGTATCCACGACCGCGTCACCCGGCTGCCGCGCGGCTACGACAGCGTCGTCGGCGAGGACGCCCGGTTCTCCGGCGGCGAGGCCCAGCGCCTCACCATCGCCCGCGCCCTGCTCGCCGACACCCCCGTCCTCGTCCTCGACGAGGCCACCGCCTACGCCGACCCCGAGTCCGAGGCGGAGATCCAGGACGCCCTGTCCACCCTGGTCCGGGGCCGCACCGTCCTCGTCGTCGCGCACCGCCTGTCCACCATCACCGGCGCCGACCGGATCGCCGTACTCGACGCGGGCCGCGTCGTCGAGCAGGGCACCCACACCGAACTGCTCGCCGCCGACGGGCGCTACGCCCGGATGTGGGCGGCGCACCGCCCCGACGGGGCGCTCACCGAGGAGGCCGACCGATGATCCGCCACCTGGCCACCGTCCTGGGGCCCGGCCACCGGGGCGCCCTGCGCCGCTTCCTGGCCTGGCTGATCGCCTACGCGGTCCTCGAAGGCGTCGCCATGGCCTTCCTGGTACCCGTGCTGCGGTCGGTCTTCGACGGCGACACCACCGGCGCCTGGCAGGGCCTCGCGGTCCTCGCGGTGCTGGTCGTCGCCACCTGCGTCGCCCGCTACCAGCAGGCCATGCGGGGCTTCGCCCTGGCCGTCGTCACCCTCACCACCCTGCACGACCGGCTCGGCGACCACCTGGTGCGGCTGCCGCTGGGCTGGTTCACCTCCGAGAAGGTCGGCCGGGTCGCGCGCTCCGCCACCACCGGCACCTTCACCGTCACCAACGTCTTCGCCCACCTGCTCACCCCCGTGGTCAGCGGCGTCGTCACCCCCGCCACCGTCGTCGTCGCCATGCTCGTCCTGGACTGGCGCCTCGGCCTGGTCCTGCTGTGCTGCGCGCCACTGCTGTACGCCACCCACCGCTGGTCGGCGGGGTGGATCGGCCGCAGCGAGGAACAGCGGGAGTCCGCCGACGCGCTCGCCGGCAACCGGGTGGTGGAGTTCGCCCGCGCCCAGAAGACCCTGCGCGCCTTCGGCCGCGACCGGCAGGGCTACGCCCCGCTGGAGGCGGCGGTGGAGGAACGCAGCCGGGCGGGCGGCCGGATGCTCGCCGAGACCATGCCCCGGCTGCTGGCCAACGGCCTCGCCGTGCAGCTCTGCTTCGCCGCCCTGGTCGCGACCGGCGTGGCCCTCGCCCTGAACGACGCCGTGGAGCCCGCCGCCCTGGTCGCGCTCCTCGCGCTGGCCGCCCGCTTCGTCGGCCCGCTCTCCGAGGCGGCCGGCATGAGCGGCATGCTGCGCATGGCCGGCAACGACCTCGGCCGGCTCGCCGCCCTGCTGGACGAGCCGCCCCTGCCCGACACCGCGGACCGCGCCGACCTCGACCGCCCCGGTGAGATCGTCTTCGAGAACGTCACCTTCGGCTACGAGGACGCCGGCCGGCCGGTCCTACGGGACGTCTCCCTGCGGGTGCCGCCGCGCACCATGACCGCGGTGGTCGGCCCGTCCGGCGCCGGCAAGACCACCCTGGTCCGGCTCATCGCCCGCTTCTTCGACACGGACGCCGGCTCGGTCCGGGTCGGCGGCGCCGATGTGCGCGGGATGCCGGTGGAGCAGCTGATGGCCCAGGTCTCCCTGGTCCAGCAGGACGTGTACCTCTTCGACGACACCCTGGAGGGCAACATCCGCGTCGGCCGGCCCGGCGCCACCGACGACGAGGTCCGCGAGGCGGTCCGGATCGCCGGCGTCGACGAGATCGTCGAGCGGCTGCCGGACGGCCTCGCCACCCGCGTCGGCGAGGGCGGCACCGCCCTGTCCGGCGGCGAACGCCAGCGCGTCTCCGTCGCCCGCGCCGTCCTCAAACGCGCCCCCGTCGTCCTCCTCGACGAGGCCACCGCCGCCCTCGACCCGGAGAACGAGAAGTACGTCCAGCGGGCCCTGCGCACCCTGATGCGGGACTCCACCCTGATCGTCATCGCCCACCAGCTCTCCACCGTGGTGGCCGCCGACCAGATCCTCGTCCTGGACGAGGGCCGCGTCGCCGAACGCGGCACCCACGAGGAACTCCTCGCCGCCGACGGCCTGTACGCCCGCTTCTGGGAACGGCGCCGCCGCAGCAGGGGCTGGCGGCTGGTGCCGGAGAACGCCACGGACGCCAGGGACGCCAGGGACGCCAGGGACGCCAGGGACGCCGCGGACGCCGCGGACGCCGCGGACGCCGCGGAGGTGACCCGGTGATCGGGGTGATCGGCGGTTACGGGGACGTGGGCCGCCACGTCGTCCTGGCCCTGCGCCGGGCGGGCCGGCCGGTGCGCGTCGGCGGCCGGTCGGCGACCGCCGCGGCGGAGTTCCTCGCCCGTCACCTGCCGGGTGACGAGGCGGTGGAACACCGGACGGTGGACGTCCGCGACGGCGACGACGTGACGGCGTTCGCCGAGGGGCTGAGTGTCCTGGTCAACTGCGCGGGCCCGTCCCACCTCACCGGTTCCGTCGCCGCCGACGCCGCCTTCCGGGCGGGCGTCGACTATGTGGACGCCGCCGGGGACGACGCGCTGCACGCGCTCCTGGACGACGGCCGCTACCGGCGCGCGGGCCGCACCGCCGTGCTCTCCGCGGGGCTGCGCCCCGGCCTGACCGGGCTGTTCCCCAGGGCCGTCGCCCGCTGGGCGGGGCTCGCCGGGGCCGCCCGGCCGGACACGGCCACCGTCCGCACCCGCGTACTGGACCTCTTCACCACCACCTCCGCCCTGGAGTACCTGCACGGTGCCTCCACCCCGGGTGCCGGCCCTCTGGCGGCCTGGCGGGACGGAGCACCCCGGGCACGCGCACTGACCCGCCGTACCGTCACCGACCTGCCCTTCTTCCCGGGCGCCGGCGCCGAGCTGCCGCAGCTGTCCGCCGAGGACGCGCGGACCGCGCGGGCCCTCGGCGTCCGCGACGGCGACTGGCTGACCCTGGTCCGGGGCGACCACGTCCTCGCCGCCTTCGACCGGGTGCACGTCCTGCCGCACGACGAGGCGGCACGGCGCCTGTGCCGGGCCGCCGCGCTGGACCTCGCCGGACACCGCCCCTCGGTCACCCTGGCCGTGACCCTCACGGCCGACGGTGCCCCGCGCACCGCGGTCCTGCACGGCACCGGCAACGCCCCGCTGAGCGGCGCCGTCGCCGCCCACACGGCGCTGAGCGTGCTGCGCGGCGACCTGCCGCCCGGACGGCACTTCGCCGCCGAGGTCCTCGACCCGGAGGCGGCCGTCACCGCCCTCACCCGCACCCCGGCGGGCCCCTGCGCGCGGGTCGACGTACTGCCGGACGGCGTGGACCCGTTCGCGCCGGACGCGGTGGCGGAGGTGGGTGCCCTGTGACCGGCACGCTCTCCGCGCCCACCGGCGCGGGCGCCGAACTCCGGCTCCGCCGCGACCTGCACCACCTGGACGGCATCAGCCGCACCGCCATGACCGCCGTACTCCACCCCGTACTGCCCGCCACCGCGGACGCCCTGGCCGCCGCCCTCCCCGTGGCGCCACGGCACCGCACCCTTCTCGACCGGTGGCTCACCGCGCTCACCGCGGCCGGCGCGCTCCGCCGCGACGCGCACGGCGTCTTCCACGCCACGGGCCCGGCCGACACCCCCGCCCTGCACGAACTGCCCTCCCGCTACGAGCGGTTGGGCTTCCCTCCGGAGATGGCCCGCCTGCACCGCGCCGCCCTGGAGCGGCTGCCCGACCTGCTCGCCGACCGGGTCGCCCTCACCGACCTGCTGCCCGAGGACACCGACGTGGTGGCCTCGCTCGGGGCCTACCAGCGCAACGCCTTCACCGGACGGCTGCACGCCCGGTGCGCGGAGCTGGTGGCCGAGGCGGTGGCCCGGCACGCGCCCGGCCGGGTGCGGGTGGTGGAGCTGGGCGGCGGCTCGGGCGCCACCACGGAGGCGCTGCGCGGCCTGGACACCGACCACACGTTCACCGACGTCAGCCCCCTCTACACCACTGCCGCCGCCGAACGGTTCGGGGTCGCCACCGCCCTGCTCGACGTGGACGCCGACTTCACCGCCCAGGGCTTCCCGGCGGGCGGCGCCGATGTCGTCGTCGCCGCCAACGTCCTGCACAACGCCACCGACATACCGGCCGCGCTGCGCCGTGTCCGGCGGCTGCTCGCGCCCGGCGGCACGCTGCTGCTGGTGGACTCGGCGGGGGACTGCGACACCGTCCTGACCTCCATGCAGTTCCTGCTCTCCCCGCCGGCCTCGTCCCCGCACGCCGCCGACCCGCACGGCCGGTTCACCGACCGCCGGGCCGGCACCGCCACCGTCTTCCCGGCGGCGGGGGAGTGGGAGGAGGACCTGACGGCGGCCGGTTTCGACGTCCGCGCCCGCCACCCGGACGACACCGCCGGGCCCGCCCCGGCCGGACAGTACCTGTGGCACGCCACCGTCCCCGGGGCCGCCGCCGTCGACACGGCGGAGCTGCGCCGCCTCCTCGACGGCCGGGACGGGGAACCGGTGTGCACGGCCGACGGCACGGACCTCGACGCGGCGGCCGTCCTCGCCGCCGTCGCCGGGGACCGTCCGGGCGGCTCAGGGAGCCCCCTGCCGGACGAGGCGGCCCGGTTCTGCGCGGACCTGGCCCAGGCCCTGACCGCCGTACGGCCGCGGCCCGCACCCGACCCGGGGCCGCCGCCGCACGTCCTCGTGCTGACCGGCGATCCGGCGGGCGCGGCGGCGGCGCTCGACGCCTGGGCCCGGCGCGGCCGGGTCACGGCGGTCCCGCCGGACACCGCGCCGGCCCGTCTGCTCGCCGCCCTGGAACGGGCGGAGGCCACCGAGGCGGTGCTCCCACTGGCGCTGGCGCGCGCCCTGCCCGCGACGCCCGCCGCCGCGCTGACCGACCTGTCCGCCCTGACCCGCGTGAGCTGCCCGGAACCGGGCGTCACGGCGGCGGACGTCACGGCTTGGGCGGAGCTGGGCCCCCGCCTGGAGAGGGCCCCCGGCTTGGCGGCCACCGCTCCCCGCACCCGCGTGGATTCCCCGGCCGTGGCCGCCGACGCGGCCCCGCGCGGACTCGACGCAGCCGCCCGAGCCGACTTGGCCCTGCGCGGACTCGACGTACCCGCCTGCATCGACGCGGCCCACGAGGTGGCCCGGGCCGCCCTGCTCAGCATGCTGCACACCCTCCACCGGGCCGGCTGCCTGACCGGGCCCGGGACACACACCCCGGAGGAGATCGCGGCGGCGGTGCGCCCGGCCCCCGAGCACCGGCGGCTCCTGGACCGCTGGCTGACCGTGCTGACCGAGGAGCACCTGCTCGACCGCTCCCCGTCGGGCGCCCTGACCCCCACGGTGCCACCGGACACGTACACCGACCTCGACACGGTGTGGCGACCCGCCCTGCGCGGCTGGCGGGCCGCCCACGGCTCCGACGCCACCGTCGCCTACGCCCGCCGCTCGGCCGGGGAACTCCTCGCCCTGATGCGGGCCGAACGGTCGGCGGCCGCCCTGCTCTTCCCGCGCGGCGAGACGGACACCGCACGCTCGCTGTACCGGGAGAGCGCCACCGCCCGCTACCAGCACCACGCCGCCTCCGCGCTGGTCGCGGACCAGCTGCGGGGCACCCCGCGCGGCCGGGTCCTGGAGGCGGGCGGCGGGACGGCGACCACCACCGAGGTGGTCCTGCCGGAACTGGAACGGCTGCCGGGCACGTCCGTGGAGTACCTGTTCACCGACGTCTCCCCGTTCTTCCTCGACCACGCCCGCGCCCGCTTCGGCGACCGGCTGCGCTACGGCCTGCTGGACGTCGACCGCGACCCCGGGGAGCAGGGGCACGCGGCCGGTTCCTTCGACGTGGTGGTGGCCGGCGGCGTCCTCAACGCGGCCGTCGACACCGACGCCTCCGTACGGGGACTGGCCCGCCTGCTGGTGCCCGGCGGGCTGCTGGTGCTCACCGAGCCGACCCGGGAGGAGTACTGGGTGCTGGCCTCCCAGGGCTTCCTGCTGGCCGCCCCGCGGGACGCCCGCGCGGTCACCGGGGCCAGCTTCCTCACCCACCCCCAGTGGCGGGCCGTCCTCGACGGCGCCGGCCTGCTGCCCGTCGCCGACCTGCCCGCCGAGGGACACCCCCTCCACCCGCTGGGCCACCGGGTGTTCGCCGCCCGGCGCCCCTGACCCGGCCTTCACGCCTACGACTCACGCCTACGACTCACGCCTACGACTCACGCCTACGACTCACGCGTACGACTCCAAGGAGCACCCATGTGCGGAATCACCGGCTGGGTGGCGTTCGACCAGGACCTCACCCTGCGGGGCGACACGGTCGACGCCATGACCGCCACCCTCGCCGACCGCGGCCCCGACGAGGGCGGCGTGCGCCTGTACCGGCACGCCGCCCTCGGCCACCGCCGCCTCGCCGTCATCGACCTGCCGGGCGGCGCCCAGCCCATGACGGCCGAGACCCCCGACGGCGACGTCACCCTCGTCTACTCCGGCGAGGTCTACAACCACCCCGGGCTGCGCGCCGAACTCCAGCGCCGCGGCCACCGGTTCACCACCCGCAGCGACACCGAGACCGTGCTGCGCGGCTACCTGGAGTGGGGCGAGGCCGTCGCCGAACGCCTCACCGGCATGTACGCCTTCGCCGTCTGGGACGAACGGCGACAGCGCCTCGTCCTGGTCCGCGACCGCATGGGCGTCAAGCCCCTCTACTACCACCGCACCCCCGACGGCGTCCTCTTCGGCTCCGAACCCAAGGCCGTCCTCGCCAACCCGGCCTTCCCGCGCCGCGTCGACACCTCCTGCCTGCGCGAACTCGTCGGCTTCACCAAGGCGCCCGGCTGGTCGCTGTGGAAGGACCTGTACGAGGTCGAACCGGGGACCGTGCTGACCGTCGACCGCGACGGGATGCGCGAGCACACCTACTGGCGGCTGGAGACCGCCGAACACACCGACGACGCCGCCACGACCGTCGAGCGGGTCGCCGCCCTGCTCGGCGAGATCGTGCCCGAGCAGTTCGTCTCCGACGTGCCGCAGTGCGTGCTGCTCTCCGGCGGCCTCGACTCCAGCGCCGTCACCGCCCTCGCCGCCCGCCGGCAGCGGGAGACCGGGGAGAAACTCCGCACCTTCTCCGTGGACTTCGCCGGGTACGAGGAGAACTTCCGCCCCGACGAGTTCCGCGACACCCCCGACGCCCCGTTCATCCGCGAGGTCGCCGCCCACGTCGGCGCCGACCACCGCAACGTCGTCCTGGACTCCCGCGCGCTCACCGACCCGGCGCTGCGCCGCGCGGTGGTCGCCGCCCGCGACATGCCCATCGGCCTCGGCGACATCGACAGCTCCATGCTGCTGCTGTTCCGCGCCATCCGGGAGCAGTCGACCGTGGCCCTGTCCGGGGAGTTCGCGGACGAACTCTTCGGCGGCTACGTCTGGTTCCACCACCCGGCCGCCCGCGACGCCGACACGTTCCCCTGGCTCGCCTTCCAGAACACCTACACCGCCGACCGCACCGAACCGCTCCGCCCCGCACTGCGCACCGCCCTCGACATCGGCGGCTACGTCGCCGACGAGTACGCCGGTGCCGTCGCCAAGGTCGAGCACCTGCCCGGCGAGGACGCCTTCGAACGCCGGATGCGCACCAGCAGCCACCTGCACATCACCCGGCTGGTGCGGGCCATGCTCGACCGCAAGGACCGCATGTCGATGGCGACCGGCCTGGAGGTCCGCGTCCCCTTCGCCGACCACCGCCTGGTCTCCTACGTCTACAACGCGCCCTGGTCCCTGAAGACCGTCGACGGCCGTGAGAAGGGCCTGCTGCGGCAGGCCGTCGCCCACCTGCTGCCCCGTTCCGTCACCGAGCGTGTCAAGAGCCCGTACCCGTCCACGCAGGACACCGCGTACGCCGCCGCCCTCCAGGAGCAGGTCCGCGAGGTGCTGACCGACCCCGGGCACCCGGTGTTCGCCGTCTTCGACCCCGACTGGGCCCGCTCCACCGCCGCCGCCGACCCGGCCGCCGTCACCGGCGCCGTCCGCACCGGCCTCGAACGCCTCCTGGACTTCCACGTCTGGGCCGACCTGTACCGCCCCACGCTGGACCTGCCGTGACCGGCGGCCCCCTTCCGGCCGACGGGCCGGAGCACCCCGTGACCGGCGGCCTCCTTCCCGTCGGCGCACCGGAGAACCCCGTGACCGCCCCGTTCCCTGCCGCACCGAGCCACCGGAGAACCCCGTGACCACCGCCCCCCTCCCGCTCGACGAGAGCTTCATCCAGGACGCCCACACCGTCGCCGCCGGCCTGCGCGCGGCCTCGCCCGTACGGTTCGTCGAACTCCCCGGCGGCTTCCCCGTCTGGCTCGTCACCGGCCACGAAGAGGCCCGCACCGCCGTCACCGACCCCCGCTTCAGCAGCGACGGCGTCTACGACCGGCTGGAGCGGCTGCGCCTGGGCGGCGGCGAGGACACCGAGAGCCACTTCGCGCCCGAACTGGCCAAGAACCTCCTCAACCTCGACCCGCCGGACCACACCCGGCTGCGGTCCCTGATCACCAAGGTGTTCACCCCCGGCGCCGTGGCCCCGCTGCGCCCGCGCATCGAGGCCATCACCGACGAACTCCTGGACGCCATGGAGAAGTCCGGCCCGGACCGCGAACTCCTCGCCGACTACGCGCTGCCCCTGCCGATCCGCGTCATCTGCGAACTCCTCGGCATCCCCTTCGAGGACCGCGACGACTTCACCGCCTGGACCCGCACCATGGTCGCCGCCGTCACCCCCGAGGAGATCGGCGCCGCCTCGATGCGCATGGCCGCCTACCTCGGTGACCTGGTCGAGGCCAAGCGCCGCGACCCCGGCGACGACCTGCTGACCCGCCTGGTGCACGTCAGTGAGGACGGCGACCGGCTCAGCCGCGACGAGCTGATCTCCACCGCCGTCGTCCTGCTGACCGGCGGCTTCGAGACCACCGTCAACCTCATCAGCAGCGGCGTCCTCGCCCTGCTGCGCCACCCCGAGCAGTTCGCGCTGCTCAAGGCACGCCCCGACCTGCTGCCGCAGGCGGTGGAGGAGTTCCTGCGCTACGAGACCCCCAACAACCTGTCCAGCCCCCGCTACGCCACCGAGGACGTCGAACTCGGCGGTGTCACCATCCCCGCCGGCCACTTCGTGGTGGTGTCCTGGCTGGCCGCCAACCGCGACGAACGGTTCGCCGAACCCGACCGGCTCGACATCACCCGCCCCGCCGGCGGCCACCTCGCCTTCGGCCACGGCATCCACTACTGCGTCGGCGCCGCCCTGGCCCGGCTGGAGGGCGAGATCGCCTTCGGCCGGCTCCTGGGCCGCTTCCCCGACCTCGAACTGGCCGTCGACGAGTCCGCGTTGCGCTGGCGCTTCTCCACCGCCATGCACGGCCTGGAGACCCTCCCGCTGCGCCTCGGCCCGGCCGCCCGCTGACCCCTCCCCCTACTCCGACACTCGCGATCTTCCGACGGAGGACTCTCGTGCCCCTGCTCGACGGATTCACCCCCTGGCCCGAACCCGCCGCCGCCCGCTACCGCGCCGAGGGCTACTGGACCGGCACCACCCTCGGCTCCGTCCTCCGGGACGGCGCCCGCCGCACCCCCGGACACACCGCGCTGGTCACCGACGGCCGGCGCCTCACCTACGCCGAACTGGACGAGGCCGCCGACCGGGTCGCCGCCGGCCTGCGCGCCCACGGCCTCAAAGCCGGCAACCGCCTGCTGGTCCACCTTCCCAACGGACTGCCGTTCGTCCTCACCCTGTTCGGCTGTTTCCGCGCCGCCGTCGTCCCCGTCCTCGCCCTGCCCGCACACCGGGAGAGCGAACTCGTCCACCTCGCCCGCCTCTCCGGCGCCGCCGCCTGCGTCATGGCGGGCGGCGACCCCGAGCAGGAACGGCTCGCCCGGACGGTGAACGCCGCCGCCCACACCGTCCGGCACGTCTTCACCGTCGCCCCCGGCCCGTACCGCCCCTTCGACGCGCTCACCTCCGCCGAACCGGACCCCGGCGCCCCCGACGACGCCCGCCCCCAGGACGTCGCCGTGCTACTGCTGTCCGGCGGCACCACCGGCCTGCCCAAACTCATCCCGCGCACCCACGACGACTACGCCTACAACCTGCGCGCCAGCGCCCGCGTCACCGGCCTCGACGACTCCACCGTCACCCTCCTCGCCCTGCCCGCCGCCCACAACTTCGCCCTCGCCTGCCCCGGCCTGCTCGGCACCCTGCACGCCGGCGGCACCACCGTCCTGGCCCCCTCGCCCGACCCGGAGACCGCCTTCGACCTGATCGCCCGCGAACGCGTCACCACCGTCGCCCTGGTCCCCCCGCTGGTCCTCGCCTGGCTCGACGCCGCCGAACTCCTCGCCCCCGACCTCACCAGCCTCACCCTCCTCCAGGCGGGCGGCGCCCGCCTCAAGGAGGAGGCCGCCCGCCGCGTACGCCCGGTCCTCGGCTGCGCCCTGCAACAGGTGTACGGCATGGCCGAGGGGCTGCTGAACTTCACCCGCCTCGACGACCCCGACGAGACGGTGTTCACCAGCCAGGGCCGCCCGCTGTCCGACGCCGACGAGGTACGGGTCGTCGGCCCCGACGGCACCGACGTCCCCGACGGCGAGATGGGCGAACTGTGGACACGCGGCCCCTACACCCTGCGCGGCTACTTCCGCGCCGAGCAGCACAACGCCACCGCCTTCACCCCCGACGGCTTCTACCGCTCCGGCGACCTGGTGCGGCGGCTGCCCGGCGGGAACCTCGTCGTGGAGGGCCGCCTGAAGGACGTCATCAACCGGGGCGGCGACAAGGTCCCGGTGGAGGAGGTCGAGAACCACCTCCTCGCCCACCCCCACGTGCACGACGTGGCCCTGGTCGGCTTCCCCGACCCCGACATGGGCGAGCGCACCTGCGCCTTCGTCGTCCCCCGGGGCGAGGCCCCCACCCGGCGCGACCTCGTCGACCACCTCGTCGGCCGGGGCGTCGCGGCCTTCAAACACCCCGACCGGGTCCGCACCGTCGACCGCTTCCCCCGTACCGGCGCGGGCAAGGTCGACCGCGTCGCCCTCACCCGCACGCTGAACACCGTCGCGGAGGCCCTGTGAGCACGCCCGCCGCCGACCCGGGGACCACCGGCTCGGGCTCGGGCGCGTCCGTGCCGGGGCCGGGGGTGCGTGCCTCCGGCTCGGGCGGGTCCGCGCCGGCCCCGGACACACCCGCCCCGGACACGCCCGCCCCCTGCCCCTACCCCTTCAACACCCCCGACGGCCTGGACCTGGCCGACGCCTACCGCGTCGCCCAGCGCACCCCCGGCCTGCTCCGCGTCCAACTGCCCTACGGCGAACCGGCCTGGCTCGTCACCCGCCACCACGACGCCCGTGCCGTCCTCGCCGACGCCCGCTTCTCCCGCGCGGACGCCGGACGGGACGCGCCCCGCACCACCCCGGTCAGCCCCATCGGCCTGGTCGCCACCGATCCGCCCGACCACACCCGCCTGCGCCGCCCCGCCGCCCGCGCGTTCACCCCGCGCCGGGCGGAGGCGCTGCGCCCGCGCGTCAGGGAGATCGCCGAGGATGCCGTCCGCCGCATGACGGCCGCCGGCGCCCCCGCCGACCTCGTGGAGCACGTCGCGCTGCCCGTGCCCATCGCGGTCATCTGCGAACTGCTCGGCGTCCCCGCCGAGGACCGCGACCGCTTCCGCGGCTGGAGCGACACCGTGCTGTCCACCAGCGGCGCCGGACCGCACGACGTCCTGGCCGCCACTGCCGCGCTCAAGGAGTACATGGGAGACCTGCTCGACCGCCGGCGGGCCGAACCCGCCGACGACCTGATGACCGCGCTGCTGCACGCCGGCGACGAGGACGCCCCGGACGGCGGGGCCTCGCGCGAGGAACTCGTCGAACTGTGCGTCGCGATCCTGCTCGGCGGCTACGAGACCACCGCCGCCCAGCTCGCCAACTTCACCTGGGTGCTGCTCACCGAACGCCCCGACGCGCTCGCCGAGTTGGCCGACCGGCCCGACCGGGCCCGGGTCTGGGTCGAGGAACTGCTCCGGTACGTCCCCCTGGCCGCGTCCGCCTCCCTGCCGCGCTACGCCCTGGAGGACGTACAGGTGGGCGGCGTGAAGGTGCGCGCCGGCGAACCCGTCCTGGTCGCCATCGGCGCCGCAGACCGTGACGCCCTGCGCTTCCCGAGGCCCGACCGCCTCGAACCCGACCGAGACACCTCCGGACACCTCGCCTTCGGCCACGGCATCCACCACTGCGCCGGCGCCGCCCTGGCCCGGATCGAACTCCAGGAGGGTCTGACCGCGCTCGCCCGGCTGCTGCCCGGCCTGCGCCCGGCCGGTGACGCGACCTGGCGGCCGGCCGCCTTCCTGCGCGGTCCGGCCACGCTGCCCGTGCGCTGGTGACACCGCCGGGCCCCCGCACCCCCGCCCCGCCCGACGCCGGGCCGTGCGCCACCGCGCCCCCCCGAGACGGCCCCGCCGCGCCCCGCCAGACAGCCCGGGCGCTCCCGCGACACAGCCCCGCGCACCCGCGAGACAGAAGGAAGACCGTGCTGACCGACCCGACCGAACAGACCGCAACGACCGTCCCGACCGGTCAGACCGCCACGACCGACCAGACCGCCGCGACTGCCCAGGCCGGTCAGACCGCCCCGACCGACCAGACCGCCGCGACTGCCCAGGCCGGTCAGACCGCCACGACAGCCCAGACCGCCCCGACCGCCCCGACCGCCGAGGTGGCCAAGACGGACCCGGCCGCCGCCGAGCTGACGGACCTCCATGCCCTGCGCGCCCGCCTCGCCTCGGTCCTCGACCTGTCGCCCGACGCCGTGCACGACGACGACAACCTCATCGCCCTGGGTCTGGACTCCATCACCCTCATGAAGCTGGCGGCCCGCTGGCGCCGCGCCGGGGCCGACCTCACCTTCGGCGCCCTCGCGGCCCACCCGACCCCGGCGGCCTGGCACGCGCTGCTCGCCACCCGTACGGAGCCGGACACCACGCCCGCCGCCGCTCCCGGGGATCACCCACCGACCGGCCCCTTCCCCCTGGCCCTGATGCAGCACGCCTACTGGGCCGGACGCTCCCCGGGGCAGCGGCTCGGCGGGGTGGCCGCGCACTTCTACCACGAGTTCGACGGCACCGGAGTCGACCCCGACCGCCTCCAGGACGCCGTACGGTCCGTCCTCGCCCGGCACGACATGCTCCGGGTCCGCGTCCTCGACGACGGCACCCAGGAGATCCTCGCCGCCGCCCCCTGGCCCGGCCTCCGCGTCACCGACCTGCGCCACGAGACCGCCGAGCGGGCCGAGGCGGAACTGGAGCGCCTGCGCGCCGCGTTGTCCCACCGCACCCTGGACATCGGCGCCGGCGAGGTCTTCGACGTACGGCTCACCCTGCTGCCGGACGGCCGTACCCGTACCCACGTCAACCTCGACATGATCGCCGCCGACGCGCTCAGCCTGCGTGTCCTGCTGGCCGACCTCGCCGACGCCTACACCGCGGGCGGCAAGGTGCCCCGGGCCGAGCCCGGCTACTCCTTCCGCCGCTACCTGTCCGACCGGGAGGCCCACCGGGCCGGCCCCGGCCGCGCCGCGCGGGAAGCGGACCGGGCCTGGTGGCGGGAGCGCCTCGACGCGCTCCCCGGGCCGCCGGAGCTGCCCGCCGCAGGCCACGACGCCGACGCCACGACCGTCGTGCGCAGGCACCGGCTGCTCGCCCCCGAGCGGGCCGCCGCCTTCGAGGCACGGGCCCGCGCCCACGGCCTGACCCCGGCGCTCGCCCTCACCGCCGTCTTCGCCGAGGTCCTCACCGCCTGGTCCGCCGAGCCCTCCTTCCTGCTCAACCTCCCCCTGTTCGACCGCGAGCCGCTGCACCCCGACGTCGACGCCCTGGTCGGCGACTTCACCTCCTCGGTCCTGCTCGCCTGGGACGGCACCGCGCCGGGCGGCTTCGCCGACCGGGCCGGACGGCTCCAGGAGCGGTTCCACGCCGACGCCGCGCACGCCCGGCACTCCGGCGTCGAGGTGCTGCGCGACCTGACCCGCCGCCGCGGCGCCCAGCTGCTCGCCCCCGTGGTGCACACCAGCGCGCTGGGCCTCGGCCCGCTCTTCCCGGCCTCCGTCACCCGCGTCCTCGGGGACCCGGTGTGGATCATCTCGCAGGGCCCGCAGGTCTGGCTGGACGCCCAGATCACCGAACTCGACGGCGGACTGCTCGTCAACTGGGACGCCCGCGAGGCCGCGTTCGCGCCCGGCGTGCTGGACGCCATGTTCGCCGCGTACGAGGGTCTCCTGGACCGGCTCACCGACGACCCGGAGGCGTGGACCGCCCCGGTCGGCGACCTGCTGCCCGCCGCCCAGCGGCGCACCCGGCACGCCGCCGGCGACGACACGGGCCGTCCGCCCGGCACCGGACTCCGCCTCCACGACGAGTTCTTCCGCCACGCCGCCACCGCGCCCGACGCCCCCGCGCTGCTCGGCGACGACACCGCGCACCACACCTACGGCGACCTCGCCGCCCGCGCCCTCACCGTCGCGGGCCACCTGCGCGCCCAGGGGGTGCGCCCCGGCGACCTGGTCGCCGTCAGCCTGCCCAAGGGCTCCGAGCAGGCCGTCGCGGTCCTCGGCGTCCTCGCGGCCGGTGCCGCCTACCTCCCCGTCGCCGTCGACCAGCCCCCCGCGCGCCGCGCCCGCGTCCTCGCCTCCGCCGGCGCCCGCCTGCTCCTCGACGACCTGGACGCGGCCCGTACCGCCGAGCCCCTGCCCGCCCCGGTGCCCGGCTCACCCGACGACCTCGCCTACGTCCTGTACACCTCGGGCTCGACCGGCGAACCCAAGGGCGTCGAGGTGGCCCACGCGGCGGCGATGTGTACCGTGGCCGACCTCCGGGCCCGCCTCGGACTCGGCCCCGCCGACCGCACCCTCGCCCTCTCCGCGCTGGAGTTCGACCTCTCCGTCTTCGACCTGTTCGCGCCGCTGAGCACCGGCGGCGCGGTGATCTGCGTCCGGGAACCGGACCGCCGGGACGCCGACGCCTGGCTGCGTCTGGCGCACGCCCACCGGGCGACCGTGCTGAACTGCGTACCCGCGCTGCTGGACATGCTCCTCACCGTCGCGGAGACGCGGACCACGCCGCTGCCCCTGCGGGCGGTCCTGCTCGGCGGCGACCGGGTCACCCCCGACCTCGCCGAACGGCTCGCCCGCCGGGCCCCCGACTGCCTCTTCGCCGGCCTCGGCGGCACGACCGAGACCGCCATCCACTCCACCTGGCAGCAGGTCACCCTCCCCGTCCCGGAGGACTGGAGCATCGTCCCCTACGGCCGTCCGCTCGACGGCGTGCGCTGCCGGGTCGTGGACCCGCTCGGCCGGGACCGTCCCGACTGGGTGCCGGGCGAGCTGTGGATCGGCGGCGGGGGAGTGGCCCGCGGCTACCGCGGCGACCCCGAGCGCAGCGCCGACCGGTTCGTCGACCACGACGGCGTGCGCTGGTACCGCACCGGCGACCGTGCCCGCTACCGCCCCGACGGCGGTCTGGAGTTCCTCGGCCGCGCCGACCACCAGGTCAAGGTGCGCGGCCACCGCGTCGAACTGGGCGAGATCGAGGCCGCGTTGGCCGCCCACCCCGACGTGGCGCGGGCCGTGGCGGTCCTGCTGCCCACCCGCCGGCTGGCCGCGGCGGTCGTCCCCGTCCCCGGCCGCCGGCCCACGCCCGCCGGCCTCGCGGAGCACCTCGGCACCCTCCTGCCGCCCGCCATGCTCCCCGACACCGCGGCCGTGCTCACCGAACTCCCCCTGACCCGCAACGGCAAGACCGACCGCGCCGCGGTCACCGCCCGGTTGGCCGAGCGGTCCGCGCCCGACCGGCACGAGCCGCCCCGCACCGACGCCGAACGCCTGGTCGCCGCCGCCTGGCAGGACGTCCTCGGCATCCCCGCACCCGGCCCCGGCCGCACCGACGACTTCTTCGCCCTCGGCGGCGACTCCCTGCTGGCCACCCGGCTCCTCACCCGGCTGCGCGCCGACGGCGCCCGGGGCACCGCCCTGAGCGCCCTGTTCGCCCACCCGGTGCTCGCCGACTTCGCCGAGACCGTCCACCTCGGCCCGGCCCGCCCGCCGGTCCGGCCGCCCGCCGCCGACCCGGCGCACCGCCACGACCCGTTCCCGCCCACCGACGTCCAGCTCGCCTACTGGCTCGGCCGCGGCGAGGAGTTCACCCTGGGCGGCGTCGGCTGCCACTTCTACCGCGAGTACGACATACCCGGCCTCGACGTGGCCCGCCTGGAGGAGGCCGTCAACCGCCTCGTCGCCCGGCACGAGATGCTCCGGGCCGTCTTCGACACCGACGGCAATCAGCGGATCCTGCCCGACGTGCCCCGCTTCACCATCGAGGTCACCGACGCCGGACCGGACGCCGGACCAGACCCCGACAGCGCCCGCGCCGCCCTGCGCGACACCTGGTCCCACCACGTCTTCGACCCCGGCCGCTGGCCCCTGTTCAGCGTCGCCGCCGTCCGCGACGGGCAGCGCGTACGGCTCGCCGTCGGCATGGACAACCTGGTCCTGGACGCCCTGAGCATCCTCACCTGCTACGCCGAACTCTCCGCCCTCTACGCCGACCCGGACGCCGGACTGCCGCCCGTGGACGTCTCCTTCCGCGACCACGTCCTCGCCGCCCGGCCCGACCCCGGCGAACTGGAGGCCGCCGAACGGCACTGGGACCAGCGGCTCGACACCCTGCCCGCCGCCCCCCGGCTGCCGCTCGCGTGCGACCCGGCCGACCTCGCCCGGCCCCGGTTCGCCCGGCGTACCGCCGTCCTCGACACCGCCGCCCGCCGCGCCCTGGAGGAACGCGCCCGCGCCCACGGCGTCACCCCGTCCGCCGTGCTGCTCACGGCGTACTGCGAGGTGCTGTCCCGCTGGAGCGCCGAGCCGGACCTCACCGTCAACCTGACCCTGTTCGACCGGCGGGAGGCCCACCCGCACATCACCCGGGTGCTGGGCGACTTCACCTCCCTCGTCCTGGTCGGCCACGAGCACCGGCCCGGCGAGCCCTGGCTGACCGGCGCCCGCCGCACCCAGCGCGAACTGTGGGAGGCCCTCGACCACCGCTCCCTCTCCGCCGTCCAGGTACTGCGCCGGCTCGCCCGCCGCACCGGACAGGCCGACGTCACCATGCCCGTCGTCTTCACCAGCGCCCTCGGCCTGGCCACCGGCGACGACCCGGCCGGCCTCTTCGCCGACCAGGTGTACGGCATCACCCAGACCCCGCAGGTCTGGCTGGACCACCAGGCCGTGGAGCGGCGCACCCCCGAGGGCACCGTGATCGACCTGCACTGGGACGCGGTGGAGGACCTGTTCCCCGAGGGCGTCCTCGACGCCATGTTCGCCGCGTACACCGCCCACCTGCGCACCCTGCTGGAGGCCGACTGGACCGCGCCCCGCCCGGTCCCCCTCCCGGCCGCCCAGCGTGCCGCGCGCGACCGGGCCAACGACACGGCCGCGCCCCTGCGGGAGACCTCCCTGCACACACCGTTCTTCCGCAACGCCGCCGCCCGCCCGGACGCCCCGGCGCTCCTCGCCGGCGACACCACCGTGACCTACGGCGAACTGTCGCTGCGGGCCCGCCGGATCGCCGCCCTGCTGACCGCGCACGGCGTCCGCCCCGGCGAACCCGTCGCCGTCAGCCTGCCCAAGGGCCCGGACCAGATCGCCGCCGTCCTCGGCGTCCTCGCCGCCGGCGCCGCCTACGTCCCCGTCGGCGTCGACCAGCCACCGGCCCGTCGTGACCGCATCCTCACCGGGGCGGGCGTACGCCTGGCCCTGACCGGGGACAGCGCCGACGACTGGCCGGCCGTACTCCTGCCCCTCGCCGAAGCGGACCGGCACGAGCCGCTCCGGGCCCCGGTCGTCGCCCCACCGGACCGACTGGCGTACGTCATCTTCACCTCCGGGTCCACCGGCGACCCCAAGGGCGTCGAGATCACCCACGGCGCCGCCGCCAACACGGTCGAGGACATCGACGACCGCTACGGGGTGGGCGCCGGCGACCGCGTCCTGGCCGTCTCCGCCCTGGACTTCGACCTCTCGGTGTACGACGTCTTCGGCCCGCTGTCGGCCGGCGGCGCGCTGGTCACCGTCGCCGAGGACGAGCGCCGCGACGCCGAGCGGTGGGCCGACCTGTGCGTCCGGCACGGGGTGACCGTCTGGAACACCGTCCCCGCCCTGCTGGACATGCTGCTGACGGTGGCCGAGCACCAGCCCGGCCGGGTGCCCGGCACGCTGCGGCTGGCGCTGCTGTCCGGTGACTGGATCGGCCTCGACCTGCCGGGGCGGCTGTCCGCGCTGGTCCCCTCCGCCCGGCTCGTCGCGCTGGGCGGCGCCACCGAGGCGGCGATCTGGTCCAACGCCCATGACGTCGAGCGCCCGCTCCCGGGCTGGCCGTCGATCCCGTACGGCAGGCCGCTGCGCAACCAGTGCTACCGGGTCGTCGACCCGCACAGCGGCGCCGACCGGCCCGACTGGGTGCCCGGCGAGCTGTGGATCGGCGGCGCGGGACTGGCCCGCGGCTACCGGGGCGCACCCGACCTGACGGCGTCCCGGTTCGTCGTCGACGGCGGCCTGCGCTGGTACCGCACCGGTGACCTCGGCCGGTACCGGCCCGGGGGAGTGCTGGAGTTCCTCGGCCGCACCGACGACCAGGTGAAGATCCGGGGCCACCGCATCGAGCTGGGGGAGATCGAGACCGCGCTGTCCGCGCACCCGGCGGTGACCCGCGCCGCGGTCGCCGTCTCCGGCACCGGCGCCGCACGTGAGCTGGTGGCGGCCGTCGTACCCGCCGAAGGGCACGAAGGCGCGGCGCTCCCGGAGGAGTTGCCGCGCTGGCTGGCGGACCGGCTGCCGCCCGCCATGGTGCCGCGCCGGATCGCGACGCTGCCCGCCGTCCCCCTGACCGCCAACGGCAAGGTGGACCGGCGGGCGGTGACCTCGGCCGTGGCGGCGGACCGGAACCTCGGACAGGACGCGGCGGACCGGGAACTCGACCCGGTCGAACGGTCGGTGGCACGGCTGTGGGAGAGCGTCCTGGACACCCCGGTGCGCACGGCGGAGGACAACTTCTTCACCCTCGGCGGGGACAGCGTTCAGGCGGTCCGGCTCGTCGAACGGGCCGCCGGTGAACTCGGGGTACGGCTGCCCCTCGCCCGCTTCTTCGCCCGGCCGACCGTCGGCGCCTTCGCCGACCTCGCCCGCGCCCGGACGCAGGAGGAGAGCACGGGGACGGAGCGCATGGAGGAAGGGGTGCTGTGAGCACGCGATGAGCAGGCTCTGAGCACGGGCCGCGGGGCCCGACCCACGTGTGCCGCGCCGTCCGGGCGCGGCACACGTGCGCCGTCAGGCGTCCGTACGTCCGGTGTGGCAGTCGTCGCACATGCCGGTCAGCTCCAGCGTGTGGTCCACGTCGTGGAAGCCGGTGACGCGCGCGATGTCCGCCGCCCACCGTTCGACCTCGTCGGAGTCGACGGCGAGACTGAGGCCGCAGCGCCGGCACAGCAGGTAGTGCCGGTGGCCGTCGGCGGGCCGGGGCCGGTAGAGACGCTCGCCGTCGCTGTCGCGCACCATGTCCACCTGGCCGGCGGACTCCAGCAGGTGCAGCGTGCGGTAGACGGTGGTCAGGCCGACCTCGACCCCGTCGGCCGTGAGCGCCGCGTGCAGGGTCTGGGCCGAGGTGAAGCCGTCGCACGCGGTCAACGCCTCCAGGACGGCGGCCCGTTGCGGGGTGAAGCGCCAAGCGCCGCGGGTCGTTCCGTACATCGGTGTGCCTCCGTCACGGCGGGAACGGCCCGCCCCCGGTCAGACGGCCGCTGCCAGGGACGACGGTCCGTGGCCGGGCTCGTGCGCGCAGACCTCCCCGGTGTCCCAGCCGGGGAACGGATCGGCTGCGGGCACCGGTTCCCCCTCGGCCAGCAGACAGCCGGCCAGGGCGACCCGCAGCGCCTGGGCCCGCAGGCCGACGCCGATGAAGACCAGCTCCTGGGCGTCCGGCAGCTCGGCGTCGCGCGTGCCGGAGGGCTCGAACCGGGCGACGGAACCGGCCTGCGACCACAGCCCGGTCACGCCTTCGCGGCCCGCCAGGGAGAAGAACCCCTTGGACCGCAGGACACGGCCGTACGCCCCGCTGTCCAGGCCCTCGGTGACGAACTCCCAGAGCCGGCCGGGGTGGAACGGCGCCGCCGACCGGAAGACCAGGGAGGAGATGCCGTACTCCTCGGTCTCCGGCACGTGGTCCCCGTTCAGCTCCCGCACCCAGCCCGGCGCCTGCTGGGCGTGCTCCAGGTCGAACCGCCCGGTCTCCAGGACGTCCCGCGCGTCGACCCGCCCGAGCACCGAAGTGATCAACCGGGCCCGGGGGTTGAGCCGGGTCAGCACCCCGCGCAGCCGGTCGGCTTCGGCGCCGTCCACCAGGTCCAGCTTGTTGAGCACCAGCACGTCCGCGAACTCCACCTGGTCGATCAGCAGATCGCTGACGGTGCGCTCGTCGTCCTCGTACGGGGCCAGCCCGCGCTCGGCCAGGTCGTCACCGCGGTCGAGTTCGGCCAGGAAGTTGGCCGCGTCGACCACGGTGACCATGGTGTCCAGCCGTGCCACGTCGTCCAGGGTGGCGCCGTCGTCGCGGGCGAAGGCGAAGGTGGCCGCCACCGGCATGGGTTCGGAGATGCCGCTGGACTCGATGAGCAGGTAGTCGAAGCGGCCCTCCCGGGCGAGCCGGTCGACCTCGTCGAGCAGGTCGTCCCGCAGGGTGCAGCAGATGCAGCCGTTGGTCATCTCCACCAGCCGCTCCTCGGTCCGGGAGAGCGCGGCCTCGCCGCCGCGCACCAGCGCGGCGTCGATGTTGATCTCACTCATGTCGTTGACGATCACCGCCACGCGCAGGCCCTCGCGATTGGTGAGGACGTGGTTGAGCAGTGTCGTCTTCCCGGCGCCGAGGAAACCCGAGAGCACGGTGACGGGAAGGCGTCGTGACGGCGGCCTCTCAACGGCCATGGAGCGGATCCTTTCGTGGGGGTACGGGGGGAGTGGTGGGAGGTGGTGCTACGGGAGCCGCAGGAGTCCGAGCCGGTACTCCTCGACCTGCGGCAGGCGCTGCCGCGCCAGGCCGGAGAGCATCTCCTGGTAGGGGCCGGGCAGACGGTCGCGCAGGGGTGACGGCAGGGCGGCGACGGTGCACGAGGCGAGCACCTCGGTGCCCGGGAGCCAGGCGGCGACGTCGGCGGGACCGGCACAGGCCCACCGCATCCGCGCCTCGACCTTGCCGAGCGCGTCGTGCTCGTCCTGCGCGCCGACGATGCCGGGGCCGGCGGTGTCCAGGGCCAGCAGGGAGCCAGGGAACCGTTCGGCGATGCCGGCGACGACGCCGCGCACGTCGTCCTCCGTGAGGAACGGCAGGACGGCCTCGGCGGCGAAGAAGTACGGTCCCCCCGACCCGGCGGCGACCGTCCGGGCCCAGGACGGGTCGGTCACGGAGGCGGCGATCGACGTCCGGCGCGCGGTGTCGGCGAAGAACGAACGCCGCAGGTCGGCCACGTCGGGCAGGTCCAGTTCGAACCAGCGCGCCCGGCCGTTGTCGATCCGCTCGTGACGGGTGTTCAGCCCGGCGCCGAGCTCCACCACCGTCCCCTGGGGAGAGCCGGAGAGGAACTCCGACACCCAGTGGTCGAACAGGGCGGTGCGCAGGACCGAACCCACCAGGCTGGGCAGACCGTCGAAGCGGGCGAAGTCGTAGTCGATCGCCGCGACGATCTCCTCGGCCCGAGGATCGCGCAGGGCCGGTTCGGGCTTGCGGTTCTCCACCGCGCGCCCGTACAGCGGGATCAGCAGGGTCTCCTGCACCGTGCCCGGTGACACCTCACGCCGTGCCGTCATGGCCGCCTCCAGAGACTGCGGAGATGAGTGGAACCACGACGCTATATGAAAACGGTGTTCATTGTTAATGGTGTCGCCGGACCTCGGCGGGCCGGCGGCGGGCTGGGCGCCGGATCGCGCCCCGCCGGTGCCGTCGGTGCCCGGTCGCGTTCCCGCCGTCAGGCCGGCTGCCAGATCTCGGCCAGTGCCGACGTGGTGAGCACCTGGCCGGGAGGCCCCTGCCCGACGAGACGTCCGTCGCGCAGCAGCAGGCAGGCGTCCGCCGAGCGGGCGGCCGCCAGATCGTGCGTGGCCTGTACGACCGTCACACCGTCGGCGACGAGTTCCGTCAGCAGCGTCCCGATCCGTTCCCTGGCCTCCGGGTCCAGGCCCGTGGTCGGCTCGTCGAGCAGCAGCAGGTCGGACTCCTGTGCCAACCCCTGGGCGATCAGCGCCCGTTGCCGCTGGCCGCCCGACAGCTCGCCCAGCTGGCGCGCGGCGAGGCCGCCGATGCCGAGCCGGTCGAGCGCGGCGTCCACCGTCGCGTGATCACGCCGGGTCAGCCGGCGCCAGGGGCCGCGCTCGCCCCAGCGGCCCATCTCCACGGTCTGCCGGACGGTGAGCGGCAGGGTGTCGCCGACGGCTCCGCGCTGCGGCACGAAGGCGGGCGGCAGCTCCCCGTGGTGGCGCGCCCTGCCGGATGTCGGGTGGATCACACCGGCGAGCACGCCGAGCAGGGTCGACTTGCCGCTGCCGTTCGGACCGACCAGTGCGGTCATGGCCAACCCCGTTATGTCCGCGCTGAGTTGGCGCAGCACGGGGCGCCCCGGATAGCCGGCGCACAGCTCGGTGAGGCGGACGCGCACGGTCCCCTCCTGGGGCGGGACGGGCGGAGGGCCCGGTTTTTTGAACATGGTTTTCATTGTAGTGTCCTCGCCATGGACTGGTTGACGGCCCCGTTCGAGGTCACCTTCGTGCAGCGCGCCCTGTGGGGCGGGATCCTCGTCTCCGCGATCTGCGCGCTCGCCGGAACCTGGGTGGTGCTCAGGGGGATGGCCTTCCTCGGCGACGCCATGTCCCACGGGCTGCTGCCGGGGGTGGCGCTGGCCGCGCTGCTGGGCGGCAACCTGATGGTCGGCGCGGTGGTGAGCGCGGCCGTGATGACGGCCGGCGTCACCGCGCTCGGACGTACACCCCGGCTCTCCCAGGACACCGGGATCGGGCTGCTGTTCGTCGGCATGCTCTCGCTCGGCGTCATCATCGTGTCGCGGTCGCAGTCCTTCGCGGTGGACCTGACCGGCTTCCTCTTCGGCGACGTGCTCGCCGTCCGCGAGCAGGACCTCTTCCTCCTGGCGGGCGCGCTGCTGGCGGCCCTGGTCGTGTCGGTCCTGGGCCACCGGGCCTTCCTCGCCCTCACGTTCGACTCCCGCAAGGCGCAGACCCTGGGGCTGCGTCCGCGCCTCGCGCACGCCGTGCTGCTCGGTCTGCTGGGCCTGGCGATCGTCGCCTCGTTCCACATCGTCGGCACCCTGCTCGTCCTCGGCCTGCTCATCGCCCCGCCGGCGGCCGCCCTGCCGTGGGCCCGCGGGGTGCGCGGGGTGATGGTCCTGGCCGCGCTCCTCGGCGCCGTCGCCACGTTCGGCGGGCTGCTCCTGTCCTGGCATCTGAGCACCGCCGCCGGAGCGACCGTCTCCGCCCTCGCGGTGAGCCTGTTCTTCCTCTCCCACCTGGCGTCCGGCCTCCGCCACCGCCGCGCGCGTCTCGCCGCCACCCCTGCCCTGTGAAGCCGACCGAAGGAAATCCGAGGCGATCGTCTTGACCGTCCGCACCCTGAACACTGCCGGCGCCGTCCGCAGAAACACCGTCCGCAGAAACGTCAAGCCATGGGCTCCGGCCGCACTGGCGCTCACCGCGCTGCTCGCCACGGGCTGCGGCGGAGAGCAGGACGACGACAGCCGGCCGGCGGCGAGTTCGCCGTCCGCCACCCCGCACGGCTATGTCGAGGGAGCCCAGGAGGCCGCCGAGCAGCAGTCCCGGCTGCTGCTCAACGACCCCGCGAGCGGGAACACCCGGGTCCTCGACCTCATCACCGGCAAGGTGACCGAGACGGACCAGGTGACAGGTGCCGCCCGGCTGGCCACGGACGGCCGGTTCGGCTATCTGCACGCCTCCGGCGCCACGCACGTCGTCGACAGCGGCTCCTGGATGGTGGACCACGGCGACCACGTCCACTACTACCGCGCTGCCGTACGCTACGTCGGCGAACTCCCCGTCGGCGTTGAGGCGCGCATACGCAGCGACATCACCGTCACCGCGGTCACCGGCGAGGACGGCAAGGCCGTCCTGTACGACCGGAGCAAGCTGGAGCAGGGCGAGATCGCGTCCTCCCGCACCCTGCCGGGCACCTACGACGGAGCCGTCGTCCCCTACGCGGAACACCTCCTGGGCTTCACCGGCCCGCGCGGCGCCACGGAACTCGTGGTACTCGACCGCACGGGCAAGCGCGTCGCCGCCCCCGAGGCCGCGTGCGAGGAGCCGCGCGGCGACGCCGTCACCCGGCGCGGCGTGGTGCTGGGCTGCGCCGACGGCGCCCTGCTCGTCCGTGAGGAGAACGGCGCCTTCACCGCCGAGAAGATCGCCTACGACGAGGACGTACCGGCCGCGGAACGCGCCACCGACTTCCGGCAGCGTTCCGGCAGCGACACCCTCACCGCACCCGCCGGCGACGACGCCGTATGGGTCCTGGACGTCACCGAGCGGACCTGGACCCGGGTGGAGACCGGACCCGTCGTCGCCGCCAACACCGCCGGGGAGGGCTCCCCGCTGCTCGTCCTGGAGACCGACGGGGCACTGCACGGCTACGACATCGCCACCGGCAAGCAGACCGCCCGTACCAAGAGCCTGCTGACCGGGAAGCAGCGGGCGGGGGCGGACGACGGCGCTCCGGTGATCGAGGTGGACCGCAGCCGCGCGTACGTCAACGACCCGGACGGCAAGCAGGTGTTCGAGATCGACTACAACGACGGCCTGCGCATCGCCCGCTCCTTCGACCTGGACATCGAGCCGGTCCTCATGGCGGAGACCGGCCGATGAGCCGGGGCGCGACGAAGCGGCGGGTGCGCCTGGGCGCGGCACGGCTGCGCAGCGCGCTGATGGGCCTGCTGGCCCTGGTCACGGCCGCCACCGCCACCGCCTGCGCCACCGGTGACGACCGGCCCGCCATCGTCGTCACCACCAACATCCTCGGCGACGTCACCCGGGAGATCGTCGGTGACGAAGCCGACGTCACCGTCCTGATGAAGCCCAACGCCGACCCGCACTCCTTCGGCCTGTCGGCCGTCCAGGCCGCCGAACTGGAGGGCGCGGACCTCGTCGTCTACAACGGCCTCGGCCTGGAGGAGAACGTACTGCGACACGTGACCGCCGCCCGTGAAGCGGGCGTCGCCACCTTCGCGGCGGGCGAGGCCGCCGACCCCCTCACCTTCAAGGCCGGCGACGACGGCGGCCCCGAGGACGGGGAAGGACAGCCCGACCCGCACTTCTGGACCGACCCGGACCGGGTGCGCAAGGCCGCCGGGCTCATCGCCGACCAGGTGATCGAGCACGTCGACGGGGTGGACGAGGACACCGTCCGCGCCGGCGCCGCCCGCTACGACGAGGAGCTGGCGCACCTCACCACCTGGATGGAGAAGTCCTTCGACCGCGTCCCCGAGGACAAGCGCGCCCTGGTCACCAACCACCACGTCTTCGGCTACCTCGCCGACCGCTTCGGCTTCCGGGTGATCGGCGCGGTCATCCCCAGCGGCACCACGCTCGCCTCACCCAGCTCCTCCGACCTGCGCTCCCTCACCCAGGCGATGGAGGACGCCGGAGTACGCACCGTCTTCGCCGACTCCTCCCAGCCCACCCGGCTGGCCGAGGTCCTGAAGACGGAACTCGGCGGCCAGGTGCGGGTCGTCGAGCTGTACTCCGAGTCGCTGACCGCCAAGGGCGAGGGCGCCGACACCTATCTGCGGATGATGCGCGCCAACACCACCGCCATGACCGACGGCCTGACCGCCGGCACCGCCGGCGACTGACCTCCCACCGACCCGAACGACACCGGCCGACCGGCCGGGACCACCCGACTCCCGCCGCCACACGCGGCCATGGAAGGAACACACCGGTGAACACGACCACACGCAGGAGAGCCCTCACGGGTACGGCACTCGCCCTGGCGGTGTCCACCGTCCTGACCGCCTGCGGCGGGCAGGACTCGGACTCCTCCTCCGACGCCAAGGCCAAGACCGAGGGCACCGCCGGCGCCTCACCCGCCGCGGCGGTCAAGGACCCGCTGGTCGCCACCTTCGACGGCGGCCTCTACATCCTCGACGGCGAGACCCTGGAGCTCGGCAAGACCATCGAGCTGGCCGGCTTCAACCGGGTCAACCCCGCGGGCGACGAGGACCACGTCATCGTCTCCACCGACAGCGGCTTCCGCGTCCTGGACGCCACCGGACAGGCCCTCACCGACATCGAGTACCAGGGTGCCAAGCCCGGCCACGTCGTCCGCCACGCGGGCAAGACGGTGCTGTTCACCGACGGCACCGGCGAGGTCAACGTCTTCGACCCCGCCGACCTCGCCGCCGGCAAGAAGCCCGAGACCCGCACCTACACCTCCGCCGAGGCCCACCACGGCGTCGCCATCGAGCTGGCGAACGGCGAACTCCTCACCACCCTCGGCACCGAGGAGAAGCGCACGGGCGCGCTGGTCCTGGACAAGAACGACAAGGAGATCGACCGCAACGAGAAGTGCCCCGGCGTCCACGGTGAGGCCGCCGCGCGGAACGAGGCCGTCGCCGTCGGCTGCGAGGACGGCGTACTGATCTACAAGGACGGCGAGTTCACCAAGATCGACGCCCCCGACGACTACGGCCGCATCGGCAACCAGGCCGGCAGCGACGCCTCCCCGGTCCTGCTCGGCGACTACAAGACCGACCCGGAGGCCGAACTGGAGCGGCCCACCCGCATCTCCCTCATCGACACCGAGAAGAAGAAGCTGCGCCTGGTCGACCTGGGCACCAGCTACTCCTTCCGCTCACTGGCCCGCGGCCCCGAGGGCGAGGCACTCGTCCTCGGCACGGACGGCGCGATCCACGTGATCGACCCGGCCGACGGCAAGATCGAGAAGAAGATCCCCGTCGTGGCCGAGTGGCAGGAACCGCTGGACTGGCAGCAGGCCCGGCCCACCCTGTTCGTCCGCGGCACCACCGCCTACGTCTCCGAACCCGGCGAGAAGGCCCTGCACGCCGTCGACCTCACGACCGGCAAGAAGATCACCTCCGTGACCCTGCCGGAGAGCACCAACGAGCTGTCGGGGGTCGTCGCGGGCCACTGACCCGGTACGCCCCACGACGCCGCCGCCCCGCACCGTACGGACCGCGGGGCGGCGGCGTCCGCCGTGCTCCCCGAGAACCTGAAGCCGGGGGCCGGGTCCGTGAAGCATCCGTGAACACCCTGTGGGCGTGATGTCGGTGGGGCCGCTTATGCTGCACCAGTTGATCACGCGGGACCAGGGGAGGACGCGGCATGTTCGGCAAGCTGTTCGGCAGGGGCGGGGAGAGACCGGCGGACCCGCACGCCCTTCCCGTTCCGCACAGACAGAAGAACGGGATGTACACGCTGCGCGCCCTCGGCGACCAGCGGGTGCACGCCCTGGTGGAGGCCGCCGAAGCCGGTGACTGGGACGCGGTCAAGACGGCGCTGGCCCCCTTCGACGCCGGCCGTGACCACCAGGTCCTGGGCCAGCTGGCCGACCGGGCCGGTGTGCAGGACTGGATCGGCCGCGCCGTCGAGGAGGAGAAGGACGACGAGCACCGGGCGACGGCCCTGCTGATCTCCGGGAAGCGCCACCTCAGCTGGGGCTGGGAAGCACGCACCAGCGACCGCGCCGTGAACGTCACACAGGAGCAGTGGCGGATCTTCCACGAGCGGCTCCACATCGCCGAGGAGCACTTGTTCGCCGCCGCCGAACTGCGGCCGGACTGGGTCACTCCCTGGCGCAGCCTGCTCACCTCCGGCCGCGGCATGTCGCTCGGCGCCGCCGTCAACGAGACCCGGCGCGACGCCGCCCTGCGCCGCGACCCGCTGGACCTGGAGTGCCACATCGAGTGGGTGTCGCAGTTGCAGCCCCGTTGGGGCGGCGAGCCGGGCGAGGCCCTGGCATACGCCCGCGACGCGCTCGCCCGCACCCCGCAGGGACACCGGCTCGGCTGCGTGATCGCCATCGCGCACATCGAGGACTGGGTCGAGTCGGACAGCGGGGACTGTCTGCAGACCGACGAGATCCGGGCGGAGCTGCGGCAGGCGGCCGACCACAGCATCCTCCACCCTGCCTACGAGCGGCGGCCCGGCTGGCAGTACGACTTCAACCTCTTCGCCATGGCCCTGTCGCTGGCCGACGAACGGCACACGATCCGGCGGGTCTTCCAGACGCTCGACGGCGCCTACACCGACAGCTGGCCCTGGAAGTACCTCGCGGAGCCCGAGAAGCGGTTCGCCCGCCACCACCGCCGCGTCTGACCGCCGGCCGGCCCCGCCCGCCCATCGCCGGCGTCCCGTCGGATCCGGTCCGTTCCGGTCCGCCGCCCTCGGTTGTCCCTGTGGGCGGTGTGCCGATCCCGGTCCGTACGCGGCTCCCGGTCCGGCGTCTGCGCATGCCGCACCCGGTCCGTCCGCCGCGTACGCCGCACCCGGTCCGCCGGTCATCGACGCCACGGCCGGCCCGCACCACCGCCCCCGCCTGCCCATACTCCTGCCCCTGCCCATGCCCCTGCCGACCCTCCCACCCCGGACTGCCCGATGACTCTCCCGGACACCGCCGCGAACGCGGCCGGCGCCGATCACACCTTCCAGGTGGACCTGCGCGGCCTCGTCGACCTCCTCTCCCACCACCTCTACTCCAGCCCCCGCGTCTACCTCCGCGAACTCCTCCAGAACGCGGTGGACGCGCTGACCGCCCGGCACGCGCTCCAACCCGCCGCCGGTGCCGACGCCTTCGGCATCCGCCTGTACGCCGACGGCTCGGTCGTCCGCGTCGAGGACGACGGTGTCGGCCTCACCGACGCCGACGTGCACGCCTTCCTCGCCACCATCGGCCGCAGCAGCAAGCGGGCCGAAGGGATCGCCGAGCAACGCGGCGACTTCATCGGCCAGTTCGGCATCGGTCTGCTCTCCTGCTTCCTGGTCGCCGACGAGATCCACGTCCTGAGCCGTTCCGCCCGCACCCCCGACGCGCCCGCCGTGGAGTGGCGCGGACGCGGCGACGGCAGTTACACCGTCCGCACCCTGCCCGCCTCCGCCCGCCCCCGGCCCGGCACCACCGTCACCCTGACGCCCCGCGCCGACGCGGGGGAGTGGACCCGCCCCGCCCAAGTGCACGCCCTGGCCCGGCACTTCGGCTCCCTGCTGCGCCACCCGGTGACCTTCGACGACGGCACGGCGGGCCCCGACGGCCCCGGCGTGCCCGTCAATCCCGAACCCGCCCCCTGGGAGCGCGCCCACCCCACCCCGGGAGCCCGCTCCCGCGCGCTCGCCGCGTACGGCGAGGAGGTCTTCGGGTTCACCCCGCTGGACACCATCGAACTGGACCTGCCCGCCGTGGGCCTCAAGGGCATCGCCTGCGTGCTGCCCGAGACGGTGCCGGCCGGCCGCCGGCACGGCCACCGCGTGCACGTCAAGGGCATGCTGCTGTCCGAGCAGGCCGACGAAATCCTGCCCGAGTGGGCGTTCTTCGTCCGCTGCGTCGTCGACGCCGAGGGCCTGCGCCCCACCGCCTCCCGCGAGTCCCTGTACGAGGACGACACCCTCGCCGCCGTCCGCGAGGCCCTCGCCGAACGGCTGCGGGAGTGGATCGCCCGCGCCGCCGCCAGCGACCCCGACCTGCTCGGCCGCTTCCTCCGGATCCACCACCTGGCCGTGAAGTCCCTCGCCGTGCACGACGACGAGATCCTGCGGATGCTGCTGCCCTGGCTGCCGTTCGAGACCACCGACGGACACACCACCCTCGACGAGTTCGCCCGCACCCACCGCACCGTCCTCGTCACCTCCAGCGTGGAGGAGTTCCGGCAGATCGCCGCGATCGCCTCGGCCGCCGGACTCGGCGTCGTCAACGGCGGCTACACCTACGACCGCGAACTGGTCCACCGACTCCCCGAGATCCGCCCCGAGGCCACCGTCGCCGACCTCGACCCGGCCACCCTCACCGCCCACCTCGACCCCGTCGACCGGGAGACCGAACTCGCCGCCGCGGCCTACCTCGCCCTCGCCCGCGACGCCCTGGCCGTCTTCGACTGCGACGTCGCCCTGCGCACCTTCCAGCCCGCCTCCGCACCCGCCCTCCTCATGGACAGCCGCGAGGCCCGGCACGAGCGCACCCGCTCCCGGCTCGCCCGCGAGCAGGAAGGCGGCCTGTGGGGCGACATCCTCGGCGCGCTGCGCCAGGAGGCCCCGCGCGCCCAGCTCATCCTCAACCAGCTCAACCCGCTGGTCCGCGCCGCCGTCGCCATCGACGAACCGGAACTGGCCCGCACCAGCGCCGAAGCCCTGTACGGGCAGGCCGCGATGCTGTCCCGGCGCCCGCTCAGGCCCGCCGAGTCGAGCCTCATCAACCGCTCCTTCCTCGACCTTCTCGCCCACGCCCTCCGCAAGGACAGCTGACGATGCCCACCACATCCGCACCCCGGAACACGGACGAGCTGTACCAGGCGCTCCAGGAGAACGACCGGCGCCCCTACGGCCGCACCCGCACCGTCACCGCCGAGGAACTCGCCGACGCGGCCGAGCGGTTCGAGGAGCCCGTACCCCTGATCCACGCGCTGTTCGAACTCCAGGAGGCGTACACCTACGGCTCCGAACCCCGTAAGTCGCCCGTGGTCTTCGCGCGGCTGCTCACCCTCTTCGACGAGCAGCCCGACCTCTTCGACGAGCGGCTGCGCCACCTGCTGTTCTGGCGGTTCAAGTGGGTGGCCCACGCCCTGCGCCAGCTGCCCGAGATCCCCCTGGCCAGCCTGCGCCAGTGGCTCACCGAGATGCGCGACCGCTACGAGAAGGCGGGCCTCGGCCTCCAGCCGTACTACGGCCAGGCCTACCAGCTCGCCGCCCACCTCGGCGAGGACACCGACCTCGCCTACGAGCTGTGGGCGGGCCGCGTCCGCACCCAGCTCAGCGACTGCGAGGCCTGTGAGATCTGCCAGCGCGCCCGCCACCACCTCGCGGCCGGCGACGACGAGCGGGCGCTGCGCGTCTGGGAGCCCGTCCTGGCCGGCCAGGAGTCCTGCCAGGAGGAACCGGCCCGCTCCGTCTCGTACGCGCTGCTGCCCCTGCTGCGCACCGGCCGCACCGACCGGGCCCGCGCCCTGCACCTGGCCGGCTACCGCGGCTGCCGCCGCAACCCCTCGATGTCCGGGGAGGTCGGCCGGCACCTGGAGTTCTGCGCGCTGACCGGCAACGAGGCCCGCGGCCTGGAACTCCTCGCCGAGAACCGCACCCTGTTCGACCAGGTCGACTCGCCGCTGGACCAGCTCGACTTCCTCACCGGCGTCGAGGTCCTCCTCCAGCGCGTCGAGTCCCTCGGCCACGGCGGCCTGCCCGCCACCGGCCCGTCGGGCCGCACCTGGACGGTGGCCGCCCTGCGCACCGAGATCCACGCCCGCGCCGACGACCTCGCCGCCCGCTTCGACACCCGGGGCGGCACCACGGTCCACACCGACCGCCGCGGGGACCGCCTCGCGAGGCAACCGCTCCTGGACGCGCTGGAGCTGACCCTGCGTCCCCGCGCCCTCGACGACGTCGCCCCGGCCGCCCCCGCGGCCCCGCCCGCCGCCCGCCCGGCCTCCGCCGACCAGCCGGAGTCACTCCCCGAACTCATAGTCCAGGCACGGGCGTCGGAGCAGGAAGGGCATCCGGACGCCCGGGCCCGCTGGGCGCGGCTGCGCACCCTCGCAGCCGCCCGCGACTACACCCACCCCGACGACCCGGCCGTGGGCCCGCTGGTCCGGCTCCGCGCCGACCTGCTGTCCGACGAGGCGGGCCTGGCGTCCGAGAAGGACGAGCACGCCCACGCCGCCGCCCTCCACGAGGAGGCCGCGGGGCTGTACGAGGACGCCGGCCGGCCGGGAGACGCGGCGGTCTCGCGCGGCTGCGCCCTGCTCGCCGCCACCCAGATCCCGGGGGAGGACACCGACGCGGACGAGGCGAGGACCGCCGCGCTGACCGCCGCCCACGAGGCGGTCGTCCGCCTGCACGAGCAGACGCCCGGCCTCGCCCCGTACCAGGAGGCCCGGCTGCTGCGGCTGCGGGCGACCGCGCTCGGCCTGCGTCTGCAGACCTCGCACAGCGAGCAGCACATCGCGCCGGTCTTCGCCGAGGTGGACCTGCTGGAGGCGTTCGCCACCCGGCACGACCTCGCCGGGCAGCTCTCCGGCGCCCTGCTGCTGCGGGCCACCACCCACGCCCTCTCCGGCGACCTGCCCGCCGCCGTCACCGGCATCGACGCCCTCCTCGACCGGCTGCGGACCCACGGCCCCGCCTGGCACCTGCCCCGCACGCTCGGCCTGCGCGGCCGGCTCCAGCTCGGCCTGCGCGACGCCGAGGCCGCCCACGCGAACCTGACCGAGGCCCTGCGGCTGGCCGCGGACTGGCCGGCCGGCACGAGCGACACCGCCCGCCTGCACGGCGACCTGGCCGAGACCTGCATGCACCTGGGCCGCCCCGACGAGGCCCTGCGCCACCTGACCCGCTCGGCCGAACTCGACCTGCGCACCGGCAGCCGCACCGACGCGTTCTGCACCTACGCCAACGCCGCGCAGCTCAGCCTCGACCTGGGCCGCGTCGAGGACTGCATCGCCCTGCTGGACTCCCTGCTCGCCGAACCCGACGTCACCGCCGGAGAGCTGGACGACCGGCTGGTGGCCCAACTGCGCCTGACCCGTGCCCGCGCGCTGCACGCGGGGGAGGACCTCAAGGCCGCCACGGCGGAACTCGTCGCCCTCGCGGCCGAGTCGGCCGACTGGGACGACGACCCGGGCAGCCACGCCATGATCGCCGCGGAGACGGCCGTACTCCTCGGTGAGTCCGGCGAGTTCGACCGGGCCCGGCAGGCCGCCGGCCAGGCGCTCGCCGCCCACGCCCGCGCCCCGCGCTACGAGCAGCTCAGCAGCTGCCTGCGGGAACTCGCCCGGCTCCAGGCCCAGCGCCAGGGCCCCGAGGGCCTCGCCGACGCCCGGGCCCACCTCGCCGACGCCGCCCGGGTCGCCGACGAGGCCCGCGCCGCCGGACACGTGCCCCAGGGCCGCTCCCTGGACACCGCCCTGGCCTACGAGCACGGCAGGGTCAACGCCTACGCCGGTGCGTACGAGGACGCCCTCGCGGCCCTGGAGAAGGCCCTCGCCCTGCTCGGCGAGCCGGGACCGGAACCCGACGGGGCCGGCGAGTGGGCCGAGTGCGTCCGGCTCGCGGGCGCCGTCGAGGGCATCTACCTGGAACGTCCCGTCCCGGCCCTGACCCGCCTCGACGCGGCCGTCGCCCGCCTCACCGCGCTGGGCCACACGGAGGAGACCGAACCCCTGACCGCCCTGGCGGCCCGCCTGCGCGACGAGGAATGACCCGGCATCGGGCGGCCCCCTCGGGGGGCCGCCCTCAGGGGCGTGCGGGCAGCCCGGAGCCGTCCACCGTGACCGAGCGCAGCAGCCGGTCCAGATAGGTGTGCAGCCGGCCCGCCATGTCGTACGTGTCCGGGGCGAGCGCCCACTGCAGCTGAAGCCCGTCCATGACGGCCGCCGCCTCCGCGGCGACGCCCTCGCAGTCGGTGCCGGCCCGGAGTTCGCCCCGTTCGACGGCGGCGCGCAGCGGCCGGGCGGAGTGGCCGATGACCGTGCGGTAGCGGCGGGTGAAGAACTCGTGCGCGGGGTGGCCCCGTTCGCCCGCCTCCGCGGCCAGGACGTTGAACATCCTGGTACGGCCGGGCCGCGCCGCGTTGTACGCGGCGAGGTCCACCAGCGTCTCGAACGCCTCGACGGCGGACCGCGCCTCCGTCGCGAAGAACCGGGCGACGTCCTGCTCGTCGCTGTGCCGCAGGACCGAGACGAGCAGGTCCTCCTTGCTGCGGAAGTGGTGCAGCAGACCGCCCTGGGTGATGCCGACGTCCTTCGCGATCCGCGCGAGCGAGGAGGCGTGGAAGCCCCACTGCGCGAAGTGCTCGACGGCCACGTCGAGAATGCGGGCGCGGCGCTCGTCACCCACCGAGTAACTGCCGCGAACCGCGGTTCTGCGGGGCCTCGGGTCCTGAGTTCGGTCCATTCCTTCACCCTAGTCCGCGTCCGGGCAAGCCCTTCGAGGGTGTGATTCAAGCCACGCGTGAAAACATAGTACCTACTCGGTTTGTGCGCTTACCGTGAGGATGTCGGACGGCGAGGAAGCCGTCCCCCTCCCCACTGGAGAGCCGCCATGGCTGTCATCCCCGACGCCGCGCCGGACGCCGAGTCCCCCGCTCCGGCCCTGTCCGCGCCGCCCCAGCCCGTTCCCGGAACGCTTGTTTTCGGCCTCGCCTTCGCCCAGTTCGGCGTCATGCTCTCGCTGCTGACGCCGGTGATGGTCACCCTCGCGCTACGGGTCGCGCAGATCGTCCCGGCGGACGACCGGGGCGCCGCCCTCGGCCAGGTCCTCTCCCTCGGCGCGATCCTCGCGATGATCGGCAACCCGGTCTTCGGCTCCCTGTCCGACCGCACCCGCGGCCGCTTCGGACGCCGCCGTCCCTGGCTGGTCGGCGGCATGGCGGCCGCGTTCCTCGGGCTGCTCGTGGTCGCCCTCGGCGGCAGCGTTCCGGTCCTCATGCTGGGCTGGGCACTGGCCCAGCTCGGCGGCAACGCGGCCCTGTCCGCGGTCGTCGCCGGCGTCCCCGACCTGGTGCCCGAGCAGCAGCGCGGCAAGGTCTCCGGCATCATCGGCATGATGACCTCGCTGGCGATGGTCGCCGGCACCGTGCTGGCCAACGTCTTCGACGACAACCTCGCGCTGGCCTTCGTCGTGCCGGCCGCCGTCGGACTCGCCGGGGTGAGCTACCTCGCCTCCGTGATGAAGGACCGCCCCGCCACCCCGGGCGCCTTCGCGCCGTACGGTCTCCGCGAGTTCCTGCGCTCCTTCTGGGTCAACCCGAAGCGGCACCCGGACTTCGCCTGGAACTTCGCCGGCCGCTTCCTGGTCTTCGTCGGCACCTCCTGCGTCACCAGCTACCAGGTGTACTTCCTGATGGACCGCCTCGGGTACGGCGAGGACGAGGTCTCCGGCAAGGTCCTGATCGGCACGGTCGCCATGGTCGCGGCGGTCGTCGCCGGCTCGCTCCTCGGCGGCACCCTCTCCGACCGCTCGGGCCGCCGCAAGCCCTACGTCCTCGGCTCCTCGCTCATCCTCGCGCTCGGCCTGTTCCTCGTCGCGACGGCGTACTCCTTCCCGCTCTACGTCCTCGCCATGGTCGTCTTCGGCTTCGGCGAGGGCCTCTACCTCTCGGTCGACGTCGCCCTCGCGGCGGCCGTCCTGCCCGATCCCGAGGAAGCCGCCAAGGACATGGGTGTCCTCAACATCGGCAACGCCCTCCCGCAGTCCCTCGTGCCGATCATGGCTCCGGCCCTGCTCGCCCTCGGCGGCGGCGGGAACTACGGCGCCCTCTTCCTCTTCGGCGGCGTCGCGTGCGTGCTCGGCGCGCTCGCCGTCCAGTTCATCCGCAGCGTCAAGTGAGGCAGTCCGCCATGAAGCCCCAGGTCCGCGACGAAGGCCACCCCTACCAGAACCCCGAACTCCCCGTGGAACAGCGGGTCGACGACCTCATCGCCCGGATGACGGTGGCCGAGAAGGCGGGTCAGCTCTTCCACACCATGATCGCCATGAAGCCCGACGGCTCGACCGTCGAGAAGGGCGACGCGGGCATGGTGGAGCTGGACACCACCCGCATGCTGCACACCCAGTACCTCACCCACTTCAACCTCCTGGGCACGTACGAGCCCGGCGCCATGGCGCGCTGGCACAACACCCTCCAGGCGATGGCCGCCGACACCCGCCTCGGCATCCCGGTCACCCTCTCCACCGACCCCCGCCACGCCTTCACCGACAACGTGGGCGCCTCCTTCGGCGCCGGCGCGTTCTCCGCCTGGCCCGAGCCGCTGGGCCTGGCCGCCCTGCGCGACCCGGACCTGGTGCACGCGTTCGCGGACACCGTCCGGCGCGAGTACCTGGCGGTCGGCTTCCGCGTCGCCCTGCACCCGCAGATCGACCTGGCCACCGAGCCCCGCTGGTCCCGCCAGAGCGGCACGTTCGGCTCCGACGCCGCCCTCACCGCACGGCTCGTCCGCGCCTACGTCCGCGGACTCCAGGGGGAGAAGCTGGGCCGGCACTCGGTCTCGGCGATGGTCAAGCACTTCCCGGGCGGCGGCCCGCAGAAGGACGGCGAGGACCCGCACTTCCCGCACGGCAAGGAGCAGGTCTACCCCGGCGGCATGCGCGACCTGCACCTGGAGCCCTTCAAGGCGGCGATCGCCGCCGGGTGCGCGCAGATGATGCCGTACTACGGGCAGCCCGTCGGCACCGACTGGGAGGAGGTCGGCTTCGGCTTCAACAAGGACGTCGTCCAGGGCCTGCTGCGGGACCGCCTCGGCTTCGACGGCATCGTCTGCACCGACTGGGGTCTGATCAGCGACGCGGAGATCTTCGGCGAGCGGCACGAGGCCCGCGCCTGGGGCCTGGAGTCGCTGTCGGAGGCGGACCGGGCGGCCCGGGTGCTGGAGGCGGGCTGCGACCAGTTCGGCGGCGAGGCCCGCCCCGAACTCGTCGAGGAACTCGTCGCCTCGGGCCGCGTCCCCGAGTACCGCCTGGACGCGTCCCTGCGCCGCGTACTGCGGGAGAAGTTCGTCCTCGGCCTGTTCGACGACCCGTACGTCGACGCCGACCGGGCCGCCGAGACCGTCGGCCGCGCCGACTTCGCCGAGGCGGGCGCCCGCGCCCAGCGCCGCTCCCTGACCCTCCTCACCAACCGGGAGCACACCCTCCCGGTGACCGGACGCCCCAGGCTCTACGTGGAGAACGTGGCGGCCGGGACGGCGGGCGGGTACGGCGAGGTGGTGGCGGACCCGGCGCGGGCGGACCTCGCCGTCCTGCGGCTGCGCACCCCCTACGAGCCCCGCCCGAACAAGTTCGAGTCGATGTTCCACTCCGGCCGGCTCGACTTCACCGAGGAGGAGCTGAAGCCGGTCCTCGACCTGCTGGACACGGTGCCCACGGTCGTCTGCGTCAACCTGGAGCGGGCCGCGGTCATCCCGGAGATCGCCGAACGGGCCGCCGCGCTGATCGCCGACTACGGCGCCGACGACGCGGCGGTCCTGGACGTGGTGTTCGGCCGGGCCCGGCCCGAGGGCCGGCTGCCGTTCGAACTGCCCCGCTCCATGGCGGCCGTCGAGGCGTCCCGCCCGGACGTCCCCGACGACACCGCCGACCCGCTCTTCCCCCGCGGGGCCGGCCTGCGGCTGTGACCGGCGGGGGCCCGGCGGGGGTCACGCCTCAGCGGCCCTCGCCGTCCCCCGCCCACACCGCCGGCGTCCGGCCCGACCACGGGCTCGCCTGCTCCAGCTGGCCGGCGAGACGGAAGAGGCTGTCCTCGCGGCCGTGACCGGCGGCGAACTGCATCCCGACCGGAAGCCCCGTCCCGGCGTCCGCCGTCACCGGTACGGACATGGCGGGCGTGCCCGCCACGTTGAACACCGCGGTGAACGGCGCACGGGACAGGACCCGGTCGAGCCACCCGTGGCCGTCCAGCGTCTCCTCCCCCTCGGCGAACGTGCCGAGGGGGACGGGAAGCTCGGGCAGGGTCGGGGTGAGCAGCACGTCGTACGCCTCGAAGGACCGGGCCAGGCTCCGGGCGACCCGGTTGCGCATCCCGAGGGCGGCGACGAACTGCGGGCCGGTGACCTGCCGTCCGTAGTGGTAGCTCGCCAGGACGGGCGGCTCCAGGGTCGAGGAGTCGACCGGCCGGCCGAGCCCGGCGGCCAGTTCGTCGACCTGGGCGGCCAGATTCGCCGCCCACTGTCGGGCGTTGGCCAGCACGAACTCCTCCCAGCCGGCCCCGAGGTCCACCTCCGCCTCCGCCACCCGGTGGCCGAGGGATGCGAGCAGGGCGGCGGTGCGCGCGACGGCGTCGGCCACGGCGGCGGTGGTGCGGCGTCCGCCCCACGCCTGGGTGAGCACCCCGATCCGCAGCGAGCCCGGGTCACGGGTGACCTCCTGCGCGTACGGCCGGGACGGCGGCGCGGCGTAGTAGGGGTCGCCCGGTTCCGGGCCGCTGATCAGGTCGAGCAGGACCGCGCTGTCGCGCACGGAGCGGCTGACGGCGCCGTGCACGGCCAGGCCGTTGAAGACCTCGTCCGCGCCGGGGCCCATGGAGACCCGGCCGCGGGTGGGCTTCAGCCCGAACAGGCCGTTGCAGGCGGCGGGTATCCGCAGGGATCCGGCCGCGTCGGTGGCGTGCGCCATCGGCACCACCCCGGCGGCGACCGCGGCGCCCGCGCCCCCGCTGGAGCCGCCCGCGCTGCGCGTCACGTCCCACGGGTTACGGGTCGCGCCGTACAGCACCGGTTCCGTCGTGACGCTGTACGCCATCTCCGGGGTCGCGGTCCGCCCGAACGTCACGAGGCCGGCCCGCCGGAAGCGGGTCATCAGGAAGGAGTCGGCGCCGGCGACGAGACCGGCCGCGAGCCGGCTGCCCAGCTCCGTGCGCCGCCCGGCCATGGTGACCCCGAGGTCCTTGATCAGGAAGGGGACACCGGCCAGCGGCGCGCTGCCGGGAGCGGGCCGGTCGTCGGTGTCCCAGGTCTCCACGACGGCGTTGATCCGCGGACCGACCGCCCGCGCCGCCGCCCGCGCGGCCGCCTCCACCTCGGCGGGCGTCACCTCGCCCCCGGCCACCAGCTCCGCCAGTCCGACAGCGTCGAACCTCACGTACTCGGCAACTTCCACTGCCACTCCCGATGCGAAGAGAAAACACGAAAAGAAAACACGAAAAGAAGATGAGAAAAGAACGCGAACGATACCGGTGAGTCCCTGACGATACCGATCGGTATCGCATGGGACGGACTGGTACCGTACCAGGGGCCGAAAAGGCCGGGGCCGAGGGGCCGAAACCGACCGGATGTCACGGAGCAGCCATGGAACCGACCGCCGCGAGGCCGTCCAGAAGACCGGACCGGGTGGCGAAACTGCCGCCCCGTGAGCGCATCCTCGACGCGGCGGAGGAGCTGTTCCAGAGCGAGGGGATCCGGCGGGTGGGCGTCCAGGCGATCGCCGAGCGGGCCGAGACCACCAAAATGGCGATCTACCGGCACTTCGAGACCAAGGACGCCTTGGTCGCGGAGTGGCTGCGGATCGTCGCCGCCGACTACCAGGCGGCCTTCGACCGGGCCGAGGCGGAACACCCGGGGCGGCCCAGGGAGCAGATCCTGGGCCTGGCCCGTTTCATCGCCGAAGGGCTGCCGGCGCTCTCGCACCGGGGCTGCCCGTTCATCAACTCCCTCGCCGAGCTGCCCGACCGCGACCACCCCGCCCGGCAGGTGATCGAGGAACACAAGGCCCGCCAGACCCGCAGACTGGCCGGCATGTGCGCCGAGGCCGGGCTGCCCGACCCCGACCAGGTCGCCGCCGAGATCACCTTCGTACTCGAAGGCGCGCAGGTCAGCACCCAGAACGGCAGCATCGACCGGGCGGGGGAAAGGCTGCTGCGCATCGTCGAGGGCATCGTGGACCGGCCCGACGCGTCCCGGAACCGCTGACAGGGCGCGACGGCGATGCCGATCTCCCGGACCGTGCTCCAAGACGGCCGGCGGCATCTCGTCACGCCCGCCGGACGCGGCGCGGAGGCCGTGCCCGGACAGCGGGCGTCCGCGGCGACCCGCTCCAGCGGGAGCGAGGCCGGTCCCGCTGCTGACGAGTGCCGCTCCGCCCTCGACGGCCCGCCCGCGCCCCGGTTACCGGCCCGCCGGGGCGGCCGGGGCGCGGATCTCAGGCCGCCGCCCCCATCGCCAGCACCGACGTCTGGCTCCCGAAGGCGAACGACATGGACACCGCGAGGTCGAACGAGGTGTCGCGGGCGCCCTCCGCCACGTGGTCGTGGTCGCACTCCGGGTCGGGCGTCGTCAGATTGATGGTCGGCACCAGCCGCTGGTGGTGCAGCATCAAGGCGGTGGAGGCCGCGTTGATGATCCCGGCCAGGCCGAAGGTGTGCCCGTAGATCGGCTTGTTGGAGCTGATCGGGGGCAGCGCCCCGAGACCGCGGCCGGGATACAGCGCGCGCAGGGCCCGGCTCTCGGCGAGGTCGTTGTAGCGGGTCGCGGTCCCGTGGCCGCAGAAGTAGCCCACCTCGTCCGGGCGGCGCCCGGCCTCCTCCAGGGCCTCCACCACCAGACCGGCGGTGACCTTGCCGGTCAGGTCCATGGTGGTGGGGTGGTCGGCCTCGTTCATCGAGGCGTGGGCGAGGACACGGGCGTACACCCGGGCACCGCGCCGCCGGGCGGCCGACTCCCGCTCCAGGCACAGCACCACGGAACCCTCGCCGAGGGCGAACCCCTCGCGGTCGGCGCTGTAGGGGCGCACCGCGCGGGACGGGTCCTCGGACTCGGTGGAGAGCACACCACTGCCCAGCGCCCGGTAGCAGCGCGCCACCTCGGGCAGGATGGGAAACTCGTGGCCGCCCACCAGGACGGCGTCGCTGCTGCCCGCCCGCAGCTCCCGCAGGGCCAGGCCGATCGCCTGGTGGCCGCCGACGCAGGCGTTGCTGACCGTCGTGACGAGGCCCTTCGCCCCGGTGTGGATGGCGGCCAGGCTGGCCGGGGTGCCGGGCAGCCCGCGGAACATGGCGCCCTTGTCGTCGTACGCCGTCGGGTCCTCGCCACGCAGCACCGGCTGCCACCAGGAGAGCGGGCCGCGCGACGAGGAGAAGATGACGCTGAGCCGCCGGGGATCGACATCCCCCTGGCCCAGGCCCGCGTCGTCGCGGGCCTGGACGAGCGCGGACACCGCGATCAGGATCTCCCGGCTGTACTTGTGGGCGTGGGAGGGGTCGAGGCCGGGCAGGTGGGCGGTGTGGTCGAAGTCGCGTATCTCGGCCGCCGCGTGCACGGGCATTCCCTCGGCGGGGCCGTCGAACCGGGTGAGGGCCCCGATCTGGGACCGCCCGCCCGAGAGGTGCTGCCAGAATGCGGCGGCCGATCCGGTACCGGGCAGCAGGGCGCCTATCCCGGTGATGACGACCGGGTCGTCGGCGGCAGGTCGGTCAGTCATCGTCGGAAACTCCTTGCAGTGCGGGATCACTGCGTGTCTCCCGCGCCGGACCGGTGGGGGTGGGACGTCCGTAGGTGAGGGCCGCGACGGCGACGGCGACGGCTGCGAGGACGAAGGCGGGCACGGCGGTCGACTCGGGGCCCCGGGTGTTGACGAGGAGACCGCCGACCACGCCGCCGATGGCGATGCCCAGGTACAGAGCGGAGCTGTTGAGCGCCACGGTGAAGGGGCCGCTCGCCTCGCTGAGCGAAAGCAGCCGGTGCTGCTGGGGCACGAGGTACATCCACCCCGTGGCGCCCCAGACGAACAGCGCGACGCCCGCCCCGATCAGGGAATCGGACCACAGCGGCAGCAGGGCCAGGTCCACCGCCATGCCGCCGACGGCGAGCAGGAGCACCGCCCGGTTGCCCAGCCGGTCGGTGGCGATCCCGGCGATGGCGTTGCCCGCGACGGCGCCGACGCCGAACACGAACAGCAGCACCGACAGCGCCCGCCCGCCGTGGGTGGCGTCCTGGAGCACCGGGCCGATGTACGTGTAGACCACGTGCTCGGAGGTGACGGCGAGCAGGGTGACCGACAGGGTGATCAGGACGGCCGGGTCGCGCAGGCCCGAGAGCCGTTCGGCCAGCGGGTGCCTGCCCGCGGGCGCCAGTCTCGGCAGCGTCAGGCTCCCCAGCAGCGCGACCGCGCCCAGCGCGGCGACCGCCCAGAGCGTGGCCCGCCAGCCCGCCAGGCCGCCGATCCAGGTGCCGATCGGCACTCCCAGCGCGGTGGCCACGGTCAGGCCGCCGATGACGATCCCCAGTGCCCGGCCCCTGCGCTCCTCGGGGACCAGGGACGCGGCGGCGGCGGACGCCTGGGGCGTGTACGAGGCGGCGCCGAGCGCGGCGACGAACCGGCCCGCCGCGACCCAGCCGTAGGAGTCGCCCAGTGCGGAGATCACGTTGCCGGCGATGAACGTCCCCAGCCCGCAGGCCAGTACGGTCCGGCGGGACAGCGAGCCGGTGATCGTGGCGCTGACCGGGGCGAACAGCGCGTACGTCAGGGAGAACACGGTGATCAGCTGACCGGCGGCACCGGAGGAGACACGGAGGTCGTGCGCGATCTCCGGCAGCACACCGGCGATCACGAACGCGTCCGTGCCGATGGCGAAGGCGCCCACCGCGAGCAGCCAGAGCACAGGCGGGGTGGAGTTTTTCACGGGAATCCTCGACATCTCGTGTTCAGGTTCGGCCGCGGCCCGGCACGAGCACCGTTCCGGAACCCGTGCCGGGGCGACGGCCGTCGGCCGGTGCGATCAGCGGCCGCGGGGAAGACCGGCCGCCGACCACACGGCGTCGAGCGCCTCGACGAAGGTCTGGACGTCCTCGGCCGTGTGGCGGGAGGTGGGCGTGACGCGCAGCCGCTCGGTGCCCTCGGGAACGGTCGGCGCGTTCACCGGCTGGACGTAGATGCCGTGGTCGCCCAGGAGCAACGCGCTGACCTGCTTGTTGCGGTGCGGGTCACCGACGAGCACCGGGACCACGTGGCTGTCCCGCGAGATGACCGGGATGCCCCGCGCGGCCAGTCCCTCCTTCAGTTCCGCCGCGCGCGCCCGCAGCAGGTCCCGCTGGGTGGAGTCGTGGCGGACCAGACGCAGCGCGGACAGCGCGCCGGCCACCAGCGGCGCCGGGGCGGACGTGCTGAAGACGAACGGGGCCGCGAAGGTCCGCACGCTGTCGATGACCGAGGCCGGCCCGGCGATGTAACCGCCGGCCCCGCCGAGCCCCTTGCCGAAACCGCCCTGGAAGACGGTGATCCGGTCGCGGACCCCCTGCTGCTCCGCGTAGCCGGAGCCCTCCTCGCCGTAGATGCCGACCGAGTGGATCTCGTCCAGGTAGGTCAGGGCGCCCGACTCCTCGGCGATGTCCACGATCTCCCGGACCGGGGAGAAGTCGCCCTCCATGGAGTACAGGGACTCGAAGGCGACCAGCTTGGGCGCGTCCGGGTCCGTCTCCTCCAGCAGCTTGCGCAGGTGGCCCGTGTCGTTGTGGCGGAAGATCCTCTTCTGCGCGCCGCTGTTGCGGATGCCCTGGATGATCGAAGCGTGGTTCAGCTCGTCGGAGAAGATCACCAGCCCCGGTATGCGCCGGCCCAGCACCGACAGGGTGGCGTCGTTGGCCGCGAAGCCGGTGCTGAACAGCAGCGCCCGCTCCTTGCGGTAGAGCGAGGCGAGCTCGGCCTCCAGGTCCTCGTGGAAGGTGCTGGTGCCCGAGATGCTGCGCGCGCCGCCGGTGCCCAGGCCCACGCCGCGCACCGCGTCGGCGACCGCGTCGGCGACCGTCGGGTGGTGGCTCAGCGAGAGGTAGTCGTTGGAGCACCAGACGGTGATCTCGCGCGGACCGTCGGCGGCGTGGAGCACGGCCCGCGGGGCCGTCTCGGCGCGGCGCTCCAGGTTCAGGTACGTCCGGTAGCGCCCCTGCTCCTTGGCCGACGCGACGTCCTGGGCGAGGTGTGACAGAGCCTGCTGCATGGGTGGGATTCCCTTTCTGGCATGGGGGTCAGGCCGCGAGCGGGCCGGTGCGCAGTGCCCCGCGGCGCAGCGCGGGGGAGGGGCGGTAGTGCCCGTCCCGGTGTTCGTCGTCGAGGTTCTCCAGCAGGGCGAGGACCGAGGGCAGCCCGATCCGCTCGCCCCAGGCGATCGGCCCCAGCGGGTAGTTGGTGCCCAAGCGCATGGCGGTGTCGACGTCGGTGGCGCTCGCCAGGCCGTCGGCCACCGCGTCCAGCGCGATGTTGACGAGCATGGCGACGGTGCGGAACACCAGCAGCCCCGGGATGTCGTCCACCGTGCTGACGTCCTTGCCCAGCAGCTGGAACAGGCCCACCGCGGCGTCCCGCGAGGCGTCGGACGTCCCGCCGCTCACCGCCAGGGCGGTCCGGGAGGAGGTGGCGAAGTCCAGGCTCAGGTCGAACAGGACGACCGGACGTTCCGTACGCCGGGCGTGCCGGTCGGCCGTACGCCCGTCGGTCAGACGCAGCAGCGTCCCGTCGGGCAGCTCGAACATGCCGTCCAGCGCGCTGCCGGCGGCCGCCGCCACCCGCTCGACGGGGATCCTGGCCGCGACGAGCGCGTCCACGAGTCCTCCGGCGGGCCCGGCGTCACCGTGCAGACGCACCAGACGCGGCGGCGGTACGGACACCGGGGCGCGGGTGTCGGGGACGGGCCGGGCGGCGCCGGGCCCGTGGTCGTAGAACCCCCGGCCCGTCTTGCGCCCGAGGTACCCGCCCTCCACCAGCTTGCGCTGGACGAGGGAGGGCGCGAAGCGCGCGTCGTGGTGGAAGGCGCTCCACACCCCCCGGGTGACCGCTTCGTTGACGTCGTGGCCGATGAGGTCCATCAGCGCGCAGGGGCCCATGGCGAAGCCCCCCGAGCCCGTGAGGACCGCGTCGATGGTGGCCGGTGACGCCGCCCGCTGTTCCCGGGTGCGCAGCGCCTCTCCGTAGAAAGGGCGTGCCACCCGGTTGACGATGAATCCGGGCAGGTCGGCGGAGAACACCGGGGTCTTTCCCCAGCGCTCCGCGGTCCGGTGCAGGAAACGGGTGGTGCGCTCGGCCGTGGACGGCGCGGAAACCACTTCGACCAGCGCCATCAGGGGAGCCGGATTGAAGAAGTGCAGTCCCGCGAACCGGGCCGGGTTCTCCAGGCCGGCGGCGAGAGCGGTCACGGACAGGGAAGAAGTGTTGGTGGCGATGACGGATTCCTCGCCCACATGCTTCTCGATGTCCGCGAGAAGTGCGGACTTGGCCGCCATGTCCTCGTGCACGGACTCTATGACGAGGCCGGCCGATGCCGCTTCGGTCAATTCTTCCGAGCTGGTAATACAATCCAGAGCGGCGAGCGCTTCCTCTTTGCCCAGCCGTCCCTTGTCGACCAGTCGGAGGATACGGCTCTCGATTTCCTCCCGGCCTCGGCGGGAACTCTCCGCACGGCGGGTCAGCAGGAGCACCCGGTGGCCGGCGAGGAGCGCGACCTGGGATATCCCGGTCCCCATGGCGCCGGCTCCGATGACGGCCACAAGGTCGTCCGGTTGCTTGTGCAACTTCACAGGATTCCTCGGTGGGTAGGCTTTTACGCTGCGGCGTCCGAGCTTCTGTGGCAACACCTGCGGTCAACGTAATGCACACCCTCGGTCATGGCCGGAGCGTGCAACATGCTGTTCATAGGAGCTTCATAGAGAACTGTGCGCAGGGGGTTCATGAGGAATTGTCGATTTCCTTGCGCCGGGCGGGGGCCGCCCCATCGGTCGGCCGTGGAGGCGCCGAACGCGGCGTCTTCGGCGAAAAACCGGCCAGCGGGCCGGCATTTTCCATGGCGTGTTCTTTTCGGTGATATGGCGGTGAGGCGGCAGTCCGGAGAGGTCCTGTCCTGGGCGGCGCGATCGGCCGGCCGCGAGGCGGTGTGCCGCCGGTGGCCGGATGTTCGCGCCGATGACGCTCCGGCCGCGCTCGGTGACGGTCCAGCCGCGCGGACACCGGAGAGAGAGCGGATAATCACGACATATGGGCCTGTGGGGCAAACGGAACGACATGGTGGTGCACGAACGGGAGCCGTTCAACGCCGAACCACCACCCGCCGCGCTGACCGGCGGCGGCATCACCCCCCTGGACGCCTTCTACAGCCGCAACCACGGTCCCGTCCCCGACATCGACCCGGCCGGGTGGCGGCTGGAGGTGGACGGCCTGGTCGAGCGGCGGCTGAGCCTGTCGGCGGCCGAGCTGCGGGCCCGGTTCGAGGAGGCGGAGGTGACCGCCACCCTCCAGTGCGCGGGCAACCGGCGGACGGAACTGACCGGCGTACGCGACATCCCCGGCGAGACACCGTGGGGCCCGTGCGCCCTGTCCACCGCCCGCTTCCGCGGCGTCCGGCTGGCCGACGTCCTCGCCTGCGCCGGCCTGGACCCCCGTACGGCGCACATCGCCTTCACCGCCCCCGACGTCTCCCCGCTCGCCGATCCGCCGCAGCCCTACGGCGTCTCGGTCCCGCTCGGCAAGGCGCTCGGACCGGAGGTGCTGCTCGCCTGGACCATGAACGACCGCCCGCTGCCCCGCGTGCACGGAGCGCCGCTGCGCGCGGTGGTGCCGGGCTGGATCGGTGCCCGCAGCGTCAAGTGGCTGCACCGGATCACCGCCCGGACCGCACCGTCCGACGCCTACTTCCAGGCCACCGCCTACCGCCTGCTCCCGGCCGGCGCCGACCCCGGCCGCACTCGCCCCGGAGACGGCATCCCGCTCGGACCGCTCACCCTGAACTGCGCCGTCCTGAGCCCCGCCGACGGTTCCCGCCCGCCCGCCGGCCCGACGGTGATCACCGGCTACGCCCTGGCCGGCGAGGACCGCACCGTCGCCCGGGTCGACGTGTCACCGGACGGCGGCCGCTCCTGGACGCGGGCCGACCTGGACGAGGCCGCCGGCCCGTGGGTGTGGCAGCACTGGCGCACCGTACTGGACCTGCCCGCAGGCGCGTCGGAGGTCGTCGCCCGGGCCTGGGACTGCGCCGGTGCCACCACCCCCGAGTCACCCGCCACCGTGTGGAACCCCAAGGGCTACGCCAACACCTCCTGGCCACGCGTCCGCCTGCACTGCGGCTGAGCCGGACCCACCGGGCGTTTCCGCACCGCTCCCCGGGGGACTCACCGCTCATGAACAGAAAGCCAGGTCACCGCCGGATGGGGCAGAACCGCGTCCTGTGGCTGCTGGACGCCCTGGAACGCACCCCCAAGGCGGACACGGTCATCGACGCCCTGGGCAGGAGGGTACGGGCGCTGCCCCTGGGGTCCGCGCGGGACCTGCTGCACGGCCGGTGGCTCGGGCACCCGGTGCACCCGCTGCTGGTGCAGGTGCCGATCGGCAGCTGGCTCTCGGCCGCCGTGCTCGACCTGTGCCCCGGCCGCTCCCGGGAGGCGGGCCTGCTCATCGGCGTCGGGCTCGCGACCGCCGCGCCCGCCGCCGTGACGGGCGCCGTCGACTGGGCGGAACTCCACCCGCAGCAGCAGCGGGTCGGCCTGGTGCACGCCCTGGCCAACACGACCGCCCTCGGCCTCTACGGCGCCTCACTGCTGTGCCGCCTCACGGGCCGGCCGGCGGCCGGACGGGCGTACGGGTTCCTCGGTCTGACGGCGGTCGGCGCGGGCGGCATGCTCGGCGGCCACCTGGCCTACCGCCAGGCCTCCGGCGCCAACCACGCCGAGGAGGTCCCGCACGTCGTCACGCCGGGCTGGCACCGGGTCGGCGACGTGGCGGAGTTCCCCGCCGGCGAGCCCGTACGGCGGACCGTGGACGACGTGCCGGTCCTGGTCGTCCGTGAGACCGGCGGCACCGTCCACGCGCTGGCCGAGCGGTGCAGCCACCTCGCCGGACCCCTGTCCGAGGGCGCGGTCGCCGACGGGTGCGTCACCTGCCCCTGGCACGGCAGCGTCTTCCGGCTCTCCGACGGCTGGAACGTCCGCGGCCCCGCCACCGCACCCCAGCCCGCCTTCGACACCCGCGTCGTCGACGGCCACGTCGAGGTGCGGCTGCGCGGGCAGGACGGACCGGAGCCGGAAGCCGCCGGGGACGGCGAGCGGACCCACGAGCACAGCGGCTGACGGACGCTTCCCCCGCCCAGCGGCATCCGGACATGTCATACGCCGGGCCCGCTGTCGCCCTGACTGAGCCACCAGGGGGAACCCTCCGGCCCATGGACGTGAGCGGTGGCCCGGAACCGCCCCCGGCGGAAAGACTGCGAGTGCACGTCCGCGCCGACCGCCGGAAACGGGGTACCCCGGCGGCGCGCGAGTCCCCCCTCGTCCTCAGGAGGCAGGCGTATGACGTTCAATCCGCTGGAGCAGCGGGGTATCCCGCTCGACCGCCAGCTGCGCAGCTGGCGCGAGCTGAACGTGGAGCCCATCGACCCGGACCGGTGCGACCCCTACACCCGCTGCCGGATCATCACCATGAACGGCATCGAGGTGGAGGCGATCCTCTTCAGCCACCAGCTCGCCCGGCACTGTCCCGACCCCGAGATCAAGCGGCAGCTGGCCCGCACCCGGTACATCGAGGCGCAGCAGCAGAAGGTCGTGAACTGGCTGCTTCCGGGGCTGTCCTCGGTCCTGGAGACGACGATCGCCTACGAGCAGGTCGCGGTGGACCTGACGGCGTGGGTGGCGCGGATGGAGCCGGACCCGTACCTGAAGCAGGCGTACCAGTTCGGGGTGCTGGAGGACTTCGACCACCTGTACCGGTACGCGAACCTGTACGAGATGATCGAGCACCGCAAGGCGGAGTCGATCGTCGACAACCTCACCGAGGTCATGCCCGGCCGGCCCACCCGGTTCCACCACCGCGACCCGGTCGACAACGTCCGTGACCCCTACGACAAGGACACGACGAACCCGCTGTCCAAGCTGCACGCGCTGACCATCATGTCGGCGGAGCAGCAGACCATGAACTTCTACATGAACACCGGCCCCACCTACATGGAGCCGATCGCCCGCCAGCTCTACCAGGAGATCGGGCTGATCGAGGAGGAGCACGTCACCCACTACGAGTCCCTGGTGGACCCGGGGGAGACGTGGTGGGAGCAGCTCGTCAACCACGAGTACAACGAGTGCTACCTGTACTACTCCTTCATGGAGCAGGAGAGCGACCCCAGGGTCAAGGCGATCTGGGAGCTGCACCTGAACATGGAGCTGGAGCACCTGCACACCGCCTGCGACCTGATGCGCCGCCACGACGGCCGGGACCCCGCCTCGGTGCTGGCGCCCGAGCTGCCCAACGTGCTCACCTTCGAGCCGAACAAGGGCTATCTGCGGGAACTGCTGGACACCCAGATGGACCTGACCACCCTCGGAGCGGGCTACGTCCGCGAGGCGCACGAGCGGTTCGAGGCGATGCAGGAGCAGATCCACGGCGGCGAGGCCCCGCCGAGCGACCGCGTGATGGCCGAGCACGACGCCATGTTCGGCCGCGAGTACCGGGTCCAGTCCGAGGGCGAGCACCCCGACCCCGCCATGCGCGAGAAGTGAGGGGGCACGACATGTCCGAGCTGCACACCCCGCAGGCCGGGGACGACCACGCCGAGGACGACGACGTCGTGGCGCTGCTGATGCGCCAGCACGGCGACATCCGCAACCTCTTCGACGAGGTGGAGGCGTGCACCGGTGAGGAACGCCGGGACGCCTTCCGCCGGCTGGTGCGGCTGCTGGCGGTGCACGAGACAGCCGAGGAGGAGGTGATCCATCCCTTCGCGCGGCGCGCGTTCGACGGCGGCGAGGAGGTCGTCGCCGACCGGCTCGCCGAGGAGAAGGCCGCCAAGGAGACCCTCGCGGTCCTCGACGACATGGACACCGACGACCCGGAGTTCCTGTCCCAGCTGATGCGGCTCCGTACCGACGTGCAGGAACACGCCCGGGCCGAGGAGCGGTACGAGTTCACGCACATCCGGCGCAGCACCGACGCCGCGAGCCTGGCGGCCATGGCGCGGGCGATCAAGGCCGCCGAGGCGATGGCACCCACCCGCCCGCATCCGGGGGTGGAGTCGGGGGCCAAGAACATGGCCCTGGGCCCTGTCGCCGCCCTCATGGACCGCACCAAGGACGCCGCCCGCAGGGCCATGGGGAAGGGCTGAACGCCGGTTTGGGGCGGACGCCGGGCCCGGACGGCGGGCACGGGGGAACCGGGATCCGGCCCGGCGGTCAGGCCCCGACGGCTCCGTCGCGGTTCAACGGCCCCCAGGGGCCGCGCTGCCGGCGGATGATGTCACCGGCCTCGGCGATCACCCGTGCGTCGATCCAGCCCAGCGGCTCCACGTCCGTGACCAGCGGTTCGTTGTCCGGCCCACGGGCCACCTCCCGGCCGGCCAGCACCCAGGGGCGGGTGCCGGAGTGCTTCACCCGCGGCAGGTGGGAGTAGTCGTACAGCCGCCGGGCGACCCAGACGCCCGGCGGCCGGTCGCCCCACCAGCTCTCGACGTCCAGCGGGCTGGCCGACAGACCGGGCATCGCCACGCCGGTCAGGTCGTCCGTGCTGGAGATCGCCGACAGGTCCTTGCCGGGGCCCAGCGACCAGCGCACGTAGAGCCCGTGGCGGGCGGTCACCAGGGCGGTCAGGCCGCGCAGGGTGGTGAAGGTGGTCATGTGGGGGGTGTCCGTCATGGTCGTGCCGTTCTGCCGCTGGGACGAGGCCGCTGGGATGAAGCCGCTGGGACGAGGCCGCTGGGACGAGGGGCGTCCTCCCGCCGGTCCCGGGCCGGGTCATCGCCCCCGAACCTGAGCGCGGGGCACGGGTCCCGCGTCCGCGTGGCGGCCGGGACGCGCCGCGGCGTGCCGCTGCCCGGGCCCCGGGCCCGAGCGGGCGGCCAGGGCGTCGGCGACGGCACCGGTCACGAAGGCGTACACCGTCTTGTGGAACAGGTCGACCACCAGCTCCCGGCGGGGCCAGGTGGGCGGCGGGGCGCCCACGCCGGTGGCGTTCTCCAGGATCTGGTCGCTGGTGAACCGTACGACGGCGAACTGCGCCGACGACCAGGGCCCGCGCAGCCCGGCGTGTGCCATCACCGACCGCAGCACGCCCAGGAGGGCGCCCTGCCCGACGTGCATGGCGAGGTTCACCGGCACGGGCTGACGGCCGCCCGGGTGTTCCGGCAGGCCGGTCAGCCGCTGCAGGGTCCGGGCGGGCACATGGGAATCGGGACGGCCGGTCAGCCGCTGCTCGGCCTTCTCGGCCAGCGTCATCACCACCACCCCGGCCATGCCGGCCGCCGGCCCCTGCCACCACGCGTGTTTCCTCATGCCGCCGCGAGTACCCGCACCCCCGCGTGTTCACCGCGTTCCGCCCCGGCGCCCGGCTGCCCGGGACGCCCCCGCGCTACGTGACGACGGGCGGCCCGCCGTCCGGGCCCAGGACCGCCCGCTGACCGCGGCGGCAGTGCACGATCCGGTCGGCGAGCCCCGCGCGGCCGGCCTCGGCCAGGAAGGCGTCGAGCGGTGAGCGGAAGACCGTGTAGTCGTCGTAGTGCACCGGCAGGACCAGCCGTGGACCGAGCCGCCGCGCGAGTTCCGCGCCCTGGCGTCCGTCCATGGTCACCACGGAGCCGCCCGGCAGCGTCGTACCGCCCAGGTGGAGCACGGCGAGGTCCATCGCCGGATGACGCCGGGCGATCTCGTCCAGGCCGTCGAAGAGCAGGGTGTCGCCGGAGAGGTACAGACAGTGCCGCGCGGGCCCGCCGAGCGGGCCGAACTCCAGCAGGCTCCCCATCACCGGCGGCAGCAGGCGCCGCAGCACCGGGTGGCCCGCGTGCCGGGCGGGCAGCGCGGTGACCCGCACCTGGGCGTCCCCGTGCCGCACGGTCTCCTCCTGCCAGGTGCGCAGCCCGACGGCCCGGTGGAAGCCGTGCACGGCCTGGAGCCGGCGGGACGCGTGCGGGGTGGTGACGATCGGCAGGGACCGGGACAGGTGCCGCCTGGCCCGGCGGTCCCAGTGGTCGCCGTGCAGGTGGGACAGCACCACCGCGTCGAGGGCCGGCAGGTCGCGCGGGTCCAGGGCGGGCTTGGTCAGACGGCGGCTGACCAGCCCGTACCCGAGGTGGGCGAGCTGGCCGCGGTGCAGGAAGTTCGGGTCGGTGAGCAGACTCAGCCCGCGGTACCGGAGCAGCACGGTGGCGTTGCCGATGAAGTGGAGCCGCAGTGAGTCGTCGGGGGAGGACGGGTCCATGAGCGATCGATCCTGTCCGGGAGTGCTCGGCCGGGCCCGGGCGCCCGGGCCCTCGGGCACGGACGGAGTACCCCTCGGAGGAGGGCTCACCCGGACCCGCCGCCGGGTGCCCTCAGCGGTTCGGCTCGGCCGCGCTGATCCGTGCCAGGACACACGTGGGGTCCTGGTCGACGGCCACGTCTCCCAAGGTGACGATGCCGACCGGGCGGCCGTCGTCGACCACGGGCAGCCGGCGCAGGGCCTTGCCCCGCATCAGCTGCACCGCCCGGTCGACGTCGTCCTCGGGGGCGACGCACACCACGTCCCCGCTGCACGCCTCGGCGACCGTCCGGGCGGAGGCGTCCTGGGCGTCGGCGAGGATGCGCACCGTCAGGTCACGGTCGGTGACCAGCCCGCGCAGCCGCCCGTCGGCCACCACCAGTACCGCGCCGATGTCCTTGTCGCGCATGACGCGGGCCACCTCCGGGACCGGGGTGTCGGGGGCCACGGTGACCGGGCCGAGGGTCATCACCTCGCGTACCTGCGGAGCCATTTCCTTCTCCTTGCCGGACAACGGACGTGAAGGAGAGGTACCACTCCCGGTGCGGATCGAACCGGCGACGTGCCAACGCGGGGGCGGAACACGGGTGTTGACCTGCCCGCCCGCGCGTCCCGGGCCGGGATCAGGCGTCGACCGCCGGGTAGGTCGGGTACTCCACGCCGGAGACGTGCTGGACGACCCGGACCACCTGGCAGGAGTAGCCGAACTCGTTGTCGTACCAGAGGTAGAGGATCGCGTTGTCGCCCTCGGCCTTCAGCGCGCCGGCGTCGACGATCGAGGCGTGCCGGGAGCCGATGAAGTCGCTGGAGACCGCGTCCGGGGCGGTGATGAAGTCGATCTGGCGCTTCAGCGGCGACGTCAGCGACACCTCGCGCAGGTGGTCCAGGACCTCCTCGCGGGTGGTCTCGCGGGCGAGCTGGAGGTTGAGGATCGCTATCGACACGTCCGGGACCGGGACGCGGATCGAGGAGCCGGTGATCCGCGCCTTCAGGTCCGGGAGCGCCTTGGCGACGGCCGAGGCGGCGCCGGTCTCGGTGATCACCATGTTCAGCGGCGCCGAACGGCCCCGCCGGTCGGACTTGTGGTAATTGTCCAGCAGGTTCTGGTCGTTGGTGAACGAGTGGACCGTCTCGACGTGCCCGCGCAGTACGCCGTACTCGTCGGCCATCGCCTTCAGCGGCGGCACGATCGCGTTGGTGGTGCAGGAGGCGCAGGAGATGATCCGCTCGTCCGGCTTGACCGTCTCGTGGTTGACGCCGTGCACGATGTTGGGGACGTCGCCCTTGCCGGGCGCGGTCAGCACCACCTTGTCGATGCCCGGGCGCAGGTGCTGCGACAGGCCCTCCCGGTCGCGCCAGCGGCCGGTGTTGTCGATGAGGATGGCGTTCTTGATCCCGTACGCCGTGTAGTCCACCGTCGTCGGGTCGGCGGAGTAGATGACCTTGACGGCGTTGCCGTTGGCGACGATGGTGCTGTTCGCCTCGTCGACGGTGATCGTGCCCTGGAACTGGCCGTGGATGGAGTCCCGGCGCAGCAGCGAGGCGCGCTTGACGAGGTCGCCGCCCCCGCTGTCGCGGACGACGATGGCGCGCAGCCGCAGCCCGTTGCCGGAGCCGGCCTTCTCGATCAGCAGCCGGGCCAGTAGTCGGCCGATGCGGCCGAAGCCGTAGAGGACGACGTCCCGCGGCTCACGCCGGTCGATCTTGTTCGCCCCCGTGGCCCCGGCGACGGCCTCGGCGGTGAACTCGGCCACCGACAGCCCCCGGTCGTCGGCCTTGTAGGTCGCGGCGAGCATGCCGATGTCGATCTGGGACGGGCCGAGGTCGAGCGTGGTGAGTGCCTGGAGGAAGGGCAGCGTCTCGGTGACCGACAGCTCCGCGCCGGCGATCTGCCGGGCGAAGCGGTGCGTCTTCAGGATGCTGACCACCGACTTGTTCACCAGGGAGCGGCTGTGCAGCAGGACCGTCACGTCCCGCTCCCGGTGCAGCTTCCCGATCATCGGGATCATCGATTCCGCGATCTCCTCGCGGTTCTTCCAGTCGGTGAACGAGTCGTCGTTGACAGTCACGGTTCCATCTTTCGAGCTAGGCGGCGCTCATATGTTAACCACACCGCCCCGATGATCGATCAAGTGGGGGCAGGGGTGATCGAATGAGCGCCGCCCGGCCTCGGTGACAGGGCTCCCGCGGTGTCTCGGTGACCGGGCCCGCGCTACCCCGCCAGCCAGGCCAGCGCGCCCACCGTCAGCGCCCGCACACCGGTGTCGAGGGTGGGCTGCGGGACCGGGGCGAACCTCGGGCTGTGGTTGGAGGGGACGTCCTGCCGGAGGGTGCCCCGCTGCTCGGCCCGGGCATACGCCTGCGGCGCGATGCCGCCGATGCCCCAGTAGGTGTACGGGACGCCGAACGCCGCCGGGATCTCGCTCAGGTCCTCGCTGGCCGTCTGGAGTTCGACCGTGTGCAGGGCGTCGCCGAAATGGTCCGCGAAGGCACGGGTGACGGTCCCGGTCACACCGGCGTCGTTGACCGTCGGCGGGAACGACCGCAGGTGCTCGATCTCCGGCTCCTTCGGCGCCCCGGACGCCTGCGCCTCCGCGCGCACGATCCGCTCGATCGCGGCCAGCACCTGCTCGCGCACGGCCTCGTCGTACGTGCGCACGTTGAGCTGGAGGACGGCGTGGTCGGGGATGATGTTCGGCCCGGTGCCGGCCTGGATGCTGCCCACGGTGACGACGACGGGCGTGGTCGCGCCGGTCTCGCGGGAGACCACCGTCTGGAGCCGGATCACACACATCGCCGCCATGACCACGGGGTCGACCCCGGTCTGCGGGGCCGAGCCGTGCGCGCCCCGCCCGTGCAGGGTGATCCGCAGGTTGTCGGCGGCGGAGAGGAAGGAGCCGGGGCGCGTGCCGACGTATCCGGCCGGGTACGGCAGTACGTGCTGGGCGAGGACCACGTCCGGCCGCGGCACCTTCTCCGTCAGACCGTCGTCGAGCATGGCCCGGGCGCCGTCGCCGTTCTCCTCCGAGGGCTGGAACAGCACGACCAGGGTGCCCCGCCAGGTGCCCTCCGGCGCCGCCGCCATCAGCCGGGCGAACCCGGCCATGCAGGCCACGTGCACATCGTGCCCGCAGGCGTGCATCACCGGCCGGTCCCGGCCCTCCGCGTCCTCCGCCGTGACCGTCGACGCGTACGGCAGACCGGTCGCCTCCCGCACCGGCAGGGCGTCCATGTCCGCGCGCAGCAGCACCGTGGGACCGGTGCCCCGCGTCAGTACGCCGGTCACGCCGGTCCCGCCCAGCCCCTCCGTCACCTCGTAACCGCAGCCGCGCAGCACCTCGGCCGCCTTCCCGGCGGTGCGGTGCTCCCGGAAGCCCAGCTCGGGGTGGGCGTGGAGGTCGCGGTACAGGTCCTCCACGTCGGACCGGATGTCGTTCAGCCCGGACAACACGGCCTGCGCTGCCGTCTCGACGGTCATGGCGATGCCTCCCACTCGGTTGATCTTCAGGCGCCAGCGAAACACCCCGGGGGCAGTGCCGCAATCGACCGCCGGGCGCTACCGGACCGGCGGCGGCCCGCTGCTGCGCCGCACCACCAGCTCGGCCGGGACCGGTGTGCCCGACGGCGCCGGCGCGGCGCCGTCGATCCGGTCGAGGAGCAGCCGCAGCGACCGGGTGCCGAGTTCGGCGAAGTCGGTGCGCACCGTGGTCAGCGGGGGCAGGAAGTGGGCCGCCTCCGGAATGTCGTCGTAGCCGACCACGCTGACCTCGCCGGGGACGGGCCGCCCGGCCTCGTGCAGGGCGTGCAGGACGCCCAGCGCCATCTGGTCGTTGGAGACGAACACCGCCGTCGCCCCCGCCCGCCGCGCCAGCCGCCGGCCCAGTTCGTACCCGGCGTCCGCGCTCCAGTCGCCGACGAGCGGCTCGGGCACCTCGGCCCCGGCCTCCTCCAGGGCACCCCGCCAGGCGGCCAGCCGCAGATCGGCCGAGGTCCAGCCGGCCGGGCCCGCGATGTGGTGGACGGTGCGGTGGCCGAGGAAGAGCAGGTGCCCGGTGGCCTTGCGGGCCCCGCTGCCGGAATCGCCGACGACCGCCGGGGTGTCGTCCAGCACCACCAGGGGCGAGGTCAGAGCGGTGTCCGCGAGGGCCCGGCCCACCCACCGCTGCGGCGCGATGGCGATCACCCCGTCCGCGCCCTCGGCCGACAGCCGGTCCACGGCCTCGACCACCGTGTCCCGGTCGGCCGTGTCCAGGGCGATGGAGCTGACCAGGTAACCGGCCTTCTGCGCCGCCGTGTCGATCGCGGCCAGGATGGCGGCGGGGCCGTAGCGCGCGGCGTCGAACGAGATGACGCCCAGCATCCGGGTCCGTCCGCTGGCCAGGGACCGCGCGCTGCGGCTGGGGCGGTACCCGAGCGCCCGCATGGCCTCCCGCACCGCCTCGCGGGTCTCGGGGCGGACGGCGGGATGGTCGTTGAGCACCCGGGAGACGGTCTGTTTGGAGACGCCCGCGCGGCGTGCCACGTCGTCCATCACGGGACGCGCCCCGGCGAAGCCCCGCCGGCTGCGCCGCGCGGGGCCCTCGGGTGCGCTCGGGCTCATGACGGGTCCGTTCCTCCGCGTCGGCAGACGGCGGTACGGCGGACCCGTCCCGCCCGGCAGAAGCACAGCATAGGCCGGGCGGGACAGGCGGCGACACGGGCCGGACCCGGTCCCGGACCCAGGGTCGGACCCGGATCTGACCCGGGCGGGACAGGCGGCGACACGGGCCGGACCCGGTCCCGGACCAGGGCCGAACCGAACCCGGATCTGACCCGGTCGGACCCGGGGCGGACCCGGACTGACCCGGTCGGACCCGGACTGACCCGGTCGGACCGGGGCGGACCCGGATCTGACCCGGTCGGACCGGGGCCTACCCGGGTCAGACCTTGTCCGGCCCGAGGTCGGGGGCGTCCGTGAGCAGGGCACGTCCGGCGACACCGCCGTGCAGTTCCAGCAGGACCAGGTCGTTGGCCCCCGGGCGCAGCACCGGCGCGGGGACGTACAGCGTGCACTGCGGGCCCCGGTTCCAGTAGCGGCCGAGGGCGAAGCCGTTGACCCACGCCTGCCCCTTGGTCCAGCCGGGCAGCGCCAGGAAGGCGTCGGCGGGCACCGTCACCTCGAACGTGCCGTGGTGGTAGGCCGGGGCGGCGGCCGGTCCGGTCCCGGACGCCGTGAACGCCTCCGGGCCGGGCACCCCGTGCGGCAGCGGACGGCACTCCCAGCCGCGCAGCACCGTCCCGTCGAAGGAGACCGGCCCGAGGAGACCCTTGGGGTCCCCGATGTGCGGCCCGTAGTTGACCCCGCCCAGGTTCTCCACCAGGACGTCCAGCGTGGCGCCGGGGCGGGGCACGCGCACCGGCAGCGTCTCCTCGCCGCGCTCGCGCTCCAGCACGCCCGCCGGGGCGCCGTCGACGAAGACCTGGGCCCGGTCGCCGACCCCGCCCTCGAAGCGCAGCAGCCCGTCACCGGCGGCGGGCACGGTGGTGCGGTACAGGGCCAGGCCGGACGCCTGCCCCAGCTCGTGCATCGCCAGCGGATCGTCACCGCACGCCGCCGCTCCCGACGCCACGGCGTACGGCAGCAGCGGCGCCCGCCGGTCCAGCTCCACCGGCGTCGGCGGCAGTTTGGGGCCCGCGGCCGGGACGGGTCCGTCCGGCACCGGGGCGTGGCGGGCGATGACCTCGCGGAAGGCGTGGTACTTCGGCCCGGGGTCGCCGCACTCGGTGAGCGGGGCGTCGTAGTCGTACGAGGTGACGGTGGGGGCGTAGGCGTGGTGGTGGTTGGCGCCGTTGGTGAGGCCGAAGTTGGTGCCGCCGTGGAACATGTACAGGTTTACCGAGGCGCCCGCCGCCAGCAGCCGGTCCAGGTCGGCGGCGGCGTCGGCCGCGTCCCGCACGTGGTGCGGCCCACCCCAGTGGTCGAACCAGCCGATCCAGAACTCGGCGCACATCAGCGGCCCTTCGCCCCGGTGGGCGCGGAGCGTGCCGAGCGACTCCTCGATGCGGCTGCCGAAGGTGCCGGTGGCGAGCACGCCCGGCAGGCTCCCGGCGGCCAGGTGCGCCGGGTCGGCCTGGTCGCAGGTGAACAGCAACTCCTCGACACCGCGCGCCCGCAGTCCCTCGGCGAGGTGCTTCAGGTACGCGGTGTCGTCGCCGTACGCCCCGTACTCGTTCTCCACCTGTACGGCGATGACGGGGCCGCCCGACGCGGCGAGGTGCGGCAGCAGCGGGGGCAGCAGCAGGTCGAGGTAGCGGTCGACGGCGGCGGTGAACCGGGGGTCGCCGCTGCGCAGCCGGATGCCCCGGTCCGCGGTGAGCCACCCGGGCAGCCCGCCCCCGTCCCACTCGGCGCAGATGTACGGGCCGGGCCGCAGCAGCACCCGCAGCCCCTCCTCGCCGGCCAGCCGCAGGAAGCGCGGCAGGTCGAGGATGCCGTCGAGGTCGAGCGGACCGGCGGGGTCCGGCTGGTGGAGGTTCCACGGGACGTAGGTCTCCACCGTGTTGAGCCCCATCAGGCGGGCCTTGCGCAGCCGGTCGGCCCACTGCCGCGGATGGACCCGGAAGTAGTGCAGCGCACCGGAGATGATGCGGAACGGCTCGCCGTGGAGCAGGAATCCGTCGGAGGTCGTCGTCAGGGCGGGCATACGGGGGTTCCCTTCGAGGGGGCGGGGCGCCGCGCGGGACCGAGAGCGTGTTACCGGTAACATGACACCCGTCGACCGGGCCCGGGGTCAACCCCCGCGCTGGTCCCCGGCGGCCGGCTCGCTCCTCGGCGGCCGGCGCCCGAGGGGCGTCCCGGACAGGATTGCCGCCGCCCCGACCGGGTACGCGAGGCGGGACCGCGCCCGTGCCGCTCACCACGAGGACGGGCGGCACACCGCCGCTATCAGGGAACCGCCATGGAGACTCCTGCGAACGACAACACCGCGACCCCCGCGCAGCGGGCGCTGGACACCCTCGCCGAGAACACCGCGGACACGGCGGCGCTCGACACGCTGGCGGGCAGCGAGGTGCTCGTCCCGGTGCCGGACGACGCGAGCGACGAGGACGCCACCGGCGCGACCTCGCTGGCGCTGCCGGTGCTGGAACAGTCGGGCGGCGGGCAGGTGGTGCCCGTCTTCACCTCGGAGCTGGAGATGGCCGGCCTGCTGCCGTTCGTCTCCCGGTACCGCCTGGTGCCGCTCGGCGCCCTGGCCGCGCAGTGGCCGGCCGACGACCTGTCCCTGTCCATCGACGCCGGCTCCGAGCACCGGCTCACCCTCACCTCGGACGGCGTCCGCACCCTGCTGGCGCGCCCCTGACCGAGCCCTACCGGGCGTCGTCGCCCAGCGTCCGGGCCAGCACCGCCCGCTGCAACGGCAGCGTCTCGGCGTGCAGGTCGCGGCCCTCGGGGGTCAGCGCCACCCACACGCCGCGCCGGTCCTCCAGGCAGACGGTGCGCCGCACCAGGCCGTCCCGCTCCAGCCGGGCGATCAGCCGGGACAGCGCGCTCTGGCTGAGATGGACCCGGCCGACGAGGTTCTGCACCCGGCAGTGGTCCCCCTCCTCGTGCACGGTGGCGGCGAGGAGGTCGAGCACCTCGAAGTCGCTCGCGCCGAGGCCGTAGGGGTGCAGGACCCGGTCGATCTCACAGGACGTGCGCGCGTGCACCGAGAGGATCTCCCGCCACCGGTCCTCCAGCCGCACGCCGGCCGTCTTCGCTGCCATATCCGCATGGTAGTACCGGGCCGGGCCCGCACCCGAAGGGCCGGAGCCGCCCACCGGCGGACCCGTCGCCGACATCACGGTCCGGCAAGGGGCGGTGGCGACCGGCCGGCCCGGCCTCGGCGCGGCCCGCGTTACGCTGGTCACCGGCCGCGCCCGCTCCCGCGCGGCGCGGCGGAGGGGCCCGCCGTATCCGAACCGCGGCACAGGCGCCGCCAACGGTCCCTGCTTGCGCACGACGGCATCCAGGCCGGCGAGTAGGAAGACGCACCCCCTCATGGCCACCCCCTCATGACCGAGCCCGAGAGCGCCGCCGCGCCTCCCGCCACCCCACCCCGGCCCGTCCGGAGCCAGCTGCCCGTGCTCGCCGCCGTGGCGCTCGGCGGAGGCGCCGGAGCCGCCGCCCGCTACGCGGCCGCCCTGGGCTGGCCGGCCGGGGCCGGTGGCTTTCCCTGGGCCGTCTTCTGGGTCAACGTGGCCGGCTGCGCCGTGATCGGCGTGTTCATGACCGTCACCGACGTGTGGCCCGTCCACCGCCTGCTGCGGCCCTTCTTCGGCACCGGGGTGCTCGGCGGCTTCACCACCTTCTCGACGTTCACCGTCGACTTCCGGCAGCTGGCCGGGACCGGGCACCTCCCCGTCGCCCTGGCCTACCTCGCCGCCACCCCGCTCGCGGCGCTCACCGCGGTCTGGCTCGCCGCCTCGGCCACCCGCCGGGTCCTGACGGTGACGGGCGGGCGGTCCTCGTGAACTGGCTGCTCGTCGTCGTGGGCGCCATGGTGGGCGCCCCGCTCCGCTACCTCACCGACCGCACGGTGCGCGCCCGGTACGGCTCGTCCCTGCCCTGGGGCACCTTCCTGGTCAACGTCGCCGGCTCGCTGGTCCTCGGCCTGCTCACCGGCGCGGCCCTCACGGGCGCGGCGGGCCCCCGCCTCCAGCTGCTGCTCGGCACCGGCCTGTGCGGGGCCCTCACCACGTACTCGACCTTCTCGTACGAGACGCTGCGGCTGGCGGAGGCCGGGGACAACCGGCACGCCGTCGGCAATGTGCTGCTCAGCGTGGCGGCCGGCGTCGGCGCGGCGTTCGCGGGCGTGGCCCTGGGCCGGGTCCTCTGGGGCTGAGCCCGCTCCCGCCGGTCACCGGGCGGCGCGCAGCGGCTCCCCGACGGCGCGCATGTGCCGCAGCGCCTCCCGGTGCGAGGCGAGCAGCCCCGTCTGGTGGTAGGGGACGCCCAGTTCGGCGCAGTACCGCTCGGTGATGTGCTGCGCCCGGGCCAGGGCGGGCGTCGGCATGCTGGGGAACAGGTGGTGCTCGATCTGGTAGTTGAGGCCGCCCATCAGCGCGTCGATGAACGCTCCGCCCCGGACATTGCGGGAGGTGAGCACCTGACGGCGCAGGAAGTCCAGGCGCGTGCCCTCCTCGATCATCGGCATGCCCTTGTGGTTGGGCGCGAAGACCGAGCCCAGGTAGATCCCGAACAGGCCCTGGTGGACGGCGATGAAGACGAGCGCCTTGCCGGGGGAGAGGACCGTGAACAGCCCGCCGAAGTACAGCGCGAAGTGCGCGACCAGCAGCGTGCCCTCCAGCACCGGCCGCTTCATGGACGGACCGCGCAGCGCCTTGAAGCTGTTGAAACTCAGGTTGAGGCCTTCGAGGGTCAGCAGCGGGAAGAACAGCGCGGCCTGGTGCTTCCCGACGAACCGCGCGATCCCCTCGGCCTGCCGCGCCTGCCGCCGGCTCCAGACCAGGATGTCGGGGGAGACGTCCGGGTCCTTCTCCTCGTGGTTGGGATTGGCGTGATGGCGCGTGTGCTTGTTCATCCACCAGCCGTAGCTCATGCCGAGCAGCAGGTCGGCGGTGAGCAGACCGCCGATCTCGCTGGGGCGCCGGCGGGAGAACACCTGGCGGTGGGCGAGGTCGTGGGCGGCCAGTCCGAGCTGGCCGAAGACGACGGCCAGGGCGACGGCGACGCCCACCTGCCCCCAGCTGTCACCCAGCGCCAGGAACGCCGCCACGCACCCCGCGAGCGCGGCTCCCACCGCACCGAAACGCACCGTGTAGTACAGCGGGCGCCGCCGCAGCAGTCCCGCCTCGGTGATACGGCGGGAGAGTTCGGCGAAATCGCTGCCCCTTTCCCGGTCCCGCGCGGGCCGGCGTATGGACGTGTTGTCTGTGCGCACCGTCGTGGGCGCCGTCGGATCGACCATGTACTTCAGTATGTGAACGGCCGTGCGGCAGCAGAATGATGTTGGCCCCCGAGCCCGGACGGTGCTCACCCCCGGGCGGGGGTGGGGCTGACCCCACCACCGGCGGCACCGCGGCCACCGGGGCGGGATCGCCCGGCGGTCACCCGCAGTCCCCCGGGCGGAGGGCGGCGCGTCGATTCCCGGCCACCCCGCGCCGACATGCTGCCCGCGTGCTGCCCGTCGTCCTCTCCGCCGACCTCCGCCGCTGCCGGTTACTCGGCCTGGCCGGTACCGCCGCCCTCGCGACGGGCGGTGAGACGGCCGGTGCCCTGCCCGTGCGCGAGCTGCTCGCCCCCGCCTCCGGCGGCGCCGCCCTCGGCCTGGTCGCCGTCTACTTCGGCATCGTCCTGCTGATCGCGGCCTGGGCCCTGCTCGGACGTCTGGTGAGCGGCCCCGAGCCGCCGGCGCCGCGCGCCCTGCTGCTGGTCCTGGCGCTCTGGTCGGCACCGCTGCTGCTCGCCCCGCCGCTGTTCAGCCGGGACGTCTACAGCTACCTCGCGCAGGGCGCCATGGCCGACGCGGGCATCGACGTCTACACCCACGGCCCGGCCCGCCTCGGCGGACCGCTCGCCGACGAGGTCGCGCCGCTGTGGCAGCACACCAGCGCCCCGTACGGGCCGGTGTTCATCGGCGTCTCCGCCCTCCTGTCCGCCCTGACCCGCGGCGAACTCCAGGCGGGCGTCGCCGGGATGCGGCTGGTCGCGCTGGCCGGCGTCGCGCTGATGGCGCTCGCCCTGGCCCGGCTCGCCCGGCACAGCGGCGCCGACCCGGCCGCCGCGCTGTGGCTCGGCGCGCTCAACCCGCTGGTCCTGCTCCACCTGGTGGCCGGCGCCCACAACGACGCCGTCATGCTCGGGCTGCTCGGCGCCGGCCTGGTCGCCGCGCTGGGCCGGTGGCCCGCCGCCGGGGCCGCGCTGGTCACCCTGGCCGCCCTGGTCAAGGCGCCCGCCGCGCTGGGGCTCGCCGCCGTCGTCGTCCTCCAGATCCGCGCGGGCCGCCGCCCGGCGCGCGCCCTGCTGACGACCGCCCTCACGGCCGCGGCCACCACCGTCGCCGCCACCGCCGTGACCGGTACCGGATACGGCTGGACCGCCGCCCTCGACACCCCCGTCTCGACCGGCAACTGGGCCCTGACGACCCTCCTCGGCGGCGCCACCCGCGACCTCCTGGCGGGCGTCGGCAGCAGCCTCGCCCACCTGGCCGTCCCCGCCTGGCACACCCTCGGCCTGGCGTGTGCCGCCGTCGCCGTCCTCCTGGTCTGGCTCCGGCTGCGGCACCGCCCGGTGTACGCCGTCGGTCTCAGCCTCGCCGTCGTCGCCGCCCTCGGCCCGGCGATCCGCCCGTGGTACGCCCTGTGGGGCCTCTACCTGATCGCCGCCGCCGCGCCCGCCCCCGTACGGCACCGCGCGGCGGCCGTGGCCGGGGTGCTGGCCCTGGCCACCCTGCCCGGCGGCGGAGCGGCGGACGCGGGCCAGCTGGCCCTGGCCGTGTGCGGCGGCGTCCTCGCCGCGGTCGTGCTGTGGCAGGCCCACCAGTTCCGGCAGGCCCGGCCGGCCCCGGCGCTGGACCCGGTCGGATGAGGCAGCCGTCCACCGACCGCGGCCGGCTGGCCCTGGTCCTGGCCCTGGCCGCCGCCGTGACCGTCTTCACCGCGACGGTGCCCCTGCTGCGCGACTGGTTCGACCTGCGCGTCTACCACGGCACCGTGGACAGCTGGATCCACCACGGCGGCCGGATCTACGACTACCGGGTGCCCGGCACGGCGTACGGCTTCACCTACCCGCCGTTCGCGGCCCTCGCCATGCTGCCGATGGCGCTGCTCGGCCTGTCCGCCGCGGTCGTCGTCTGCCTGCTGCTGGACCTGATCGCCCTCACGGCGGTGCTGCGCGTCCTGGCGGACGGCGCCCGGCGGCGGCCGGGTGTCTACGGCTGGGCCCTGACCGTCTGCCTGCTCGCCCTGTTCGAGCCGCTGCGCGACACCGTCAGCTTCGGCCAGGTCAACCTGATCCTGCTGGCCCTCGTGCTCGCCGACGGATGGCTGCTGGCCACCGGGCGCGTTCGGTGGGCGGGCGTCGGCATCGGCCTCGCCGCGGCCGTCAAGCTCACCCCCGCGCTCTTCATCGGCCTGCTGCTGCTCGCCCGGCGCCGGCGGGCGGCCGGGGTCGCGACGGCCGTGGCCGCCGGGGCGACCGCGCTGGCCGCCTGGGCGGTGCCGGACGCCTCCCGCTTCTACTGGACCCACGCGATGTGGGACACCACCCGCGTCGGCCGCCTCGACTACGTCTCCAACCAGTCCCTCCAAGGGGTGCTGGCCAGACTCGGCGAACCGGACCGGGCGGTGTGGGCGGCGGCGGTGCTGCTGGTCCTCGGCGTATGGGCGTGGCGGACCCGGCGGGCCCTGGCCGCGGCGGACTGGACGGCGGCCTTCGCCCTGACCGGACTGGCCGCGTGCCTGGTCAGCCCGGTCACCTGGGTGCACCACCTGGTGTGGCTGCTGCCGTCCTTCGCGGTGCTGCTGCGCACCGGCCACCCGCGCGTCGCGGGCGCCCTGTACGCGGTGCTGTGCACCAGCGTGGTGTGGCTGTGGACCGACGACGCCTCGGGCGTGGCCGGCTTCCTCGGCGGCAACGCCTACGTCTGGATCACCCTCGGCCTGCTGCTGGCGCTGCCGGCCGGTCACTCCTCGTCCGGACGGCCCGGCACCCGCCGCAGCACCAGCGCCACCGCGCCCGCGCCGAACCCGGCCGCGGCCGTGACCGCCCCGGTCTCCGCCCAGCCCGGCCCGTCCCCGGCCGGAGCCGCCACCGCGACGGGTTCGGCCGACGGCTCCGGTCCCGGCCGCGACCGTGCGCGGGGGGCGTCCAGCGAGCCCACCGGATCGACCCGCCCGGCCGACGCGAACCCCCAGTCCAGCAGCGAGCGCGCCTCCTCGTACACGGCGAAGGCGCCGCCTTCCTGAGGGTTCATCACCGTCACCAGCAGGGTCCGTCCGTCCCGCCGGGCGGCGGCGACGAGGGTGTGCCCGGCGCCGCTGGTGTAGCCGTTCTTGACGCCGACCAGCCCCGGGTACGCGGCGACCCCGTCCGCGCCGGTCAGCAGCCGGTTGGTGTTCTCGATCGGGTACACGTCCCCGCCGCCGCCCGGGAAGAGGGCCGCGGCCCGGGCGCAGTACCGGGCGAACTCCGGGTTGCGCAGCCCCGCCCGGCCGAACAGCGTCAGGTCGAAGGCGGACGAGACCTGGCCCGGCGCGTCATAGCCGTCGGGCGAGCGCACCTCCGTGTCGCGGGCGCCCAGCGCGCGGGCCTTGGCCTGCATCCGGGCGGCAGCCTCGCGCCAGCCGCCGCTGAGCGCGGCCAGCACGTGCACGGCGTCGTTGCCGGAGTTGAGGAACACCCCGTTCCACAGGTCGGCGACCCGGTAGGTACGCCCTTCGGCGACCCCGACGAGGCTGCTGCCCGGGCCGACCCGGGCCAGTTCCTCGGGACGCACCTCGTGGCGGATGCCGCCCGGCAGCACCGGCAGCACCGTGAGGGCGAACAGCGTCTTCAAGGTGGAGGCGGGCGGCAGCCTGCGGTGGGCGTCGTGCGCGGCCAGCACCTCGCCGCTGCCGGCGTCGGCCACCACCCAGGACAGACCGGAGACATCGGGGAGTTCCGGCGCCCCGGGGCGCGGGCGGACCTGGGTGCCGGAGCGGTACAGCAGGCCCGGCTGCGGTGTTACCGCCCGGGGTCCGGCGGCCGGGCCGGGGTCCGGCGGCCGGGTGCGGACCGCCGCCGCGGCGGGCGCCAGGGCCAGCAGCCCCAACGCGCACAGTGCGCATCCGGACAGGGCCAGCCGGGATGAGAATCCGATAGTCATACCGCAAACGTAGGAAGGGGATCGCCCGGCGCCACGCTGTCAGGGCCGAGTGGCCGGGGACGGGCACCCGGATGCCGCACGGGCCGCACGGGCCGCACAGGCGGTACGGGCCGCGAGGTGAGGAGGGGGCGGACCGTCAGCCGGTGGCGGGCAGCGTCGGCTGGACGCGGCGCAGGAAGGCGGCGTTGTCCGGCGTCTCGCGCAGGCGCTCGATGAGCGTCTCCAGGCCGCCGTGTCCGTCCCGCGAACGCAGCGCCCGCCGCAGCCCCGCCACGGCCGTCAACTCGGCCGGGGACAGCAGCAGTTCCTCCCGCCGGGTGCCCGAGCCGTCGATGTCCACGGCCGGGAAGAGACGGCGGGAGGCCGGCTCGCGGCTCAGCCGCAGTTCCATGTTGCCGGTGCTCTTGAGCTCCTCGAAGAAGAACTCGTCGGCCCGGGAACCGGTCTCCACCAGCGCGGTGGCGAGGATGGTGAGCGAGCCGCCCTCCTCGGCCTGCCGGGCGGCGCCGAAGAAGCGCTTGGGCCCGGTCAGCGAGCCCGCGTCGACACCGCCGCTGAGGGTGCGCCCGCCCGGACCGGCGGCGTTGTTGTGCGCCCGGCACAGCCGGGTCAGCGAGTCGAGCAGGACGACGACGTCCTCACCGGCCTCGACCAGCCGCTTGGCCCGTTCGATCACCAGCTCGGCCAGGGCGATGTGCTGCTTGGGCGTCCGGTCGAAGGTCGAGGCGTAGACCTCGCCGCGCACCGAGCGCCGCATGTCGGTGACCTCCTCGGGCCGCTCGTCGAGCAGCAGGACCATCAGCCGGCACTCGGGGTGGTTGCCGGTCACGGCGGCCGCGATCTGCTGGAGGAGTACGGTCTTGCCGGTCTTCGGCGGGGCCACGAGCAGACCGCGCTGCCCCTTCCCGACCGGCGCCAGCAGGTCCAGGACGCGTCCGGCGAGACCCGCCGCCGGGTGTTCGAGGCGCAGCCGCTGGTGCGGGTGGAGCGGCGTCAGATCGGCGAAGTTGCGGCGCGCGGCCGGCCGTTGCGGGGTGCGGCCGTTGATCCGGACGATGTCGGTCAGGGTGCGCCGGTCGCCGCGTACGCCTTCGACGAGATCGCCCTTGCGCAGGCCGTACCGGCGGATCAGCGCGGTGGGGAGCTGCACGTCCGCGGGGGTGGGCAGCAGACCGGCGGTGCGCAGGTGGCCCTTGCCGCCCGCGTCCAGGTCGAGGACGCCGCTGACGGTCTCGGCCGGGGCCTGCTGGACGGGAGGGTGTTCGATCGTGGTGGTCATGAGGGGTCCCTTCGAGGACGGTGAACGAGACGAGCGCGTGGGGAGGGGGGAGAGGCCGTGCGGGCCGGGCCCAGGGGGCATGCCTGCGGACGGCGGGAAACAGCACCTTGGCGACGACGGGAGGACCCGCTCGCGGGGTGGTGTGGAAAAGCCGATGCTCCGAACGGAACGGACGGGAGGTCTCGGCGAACCGAGAGAAGAACGGCACCGGCGCCTCGCAAGAAAGGGAGGCGTGCACGTGTGCTGAGTACACCGTACCACTACCGGCGAGGCACCGCTAGGCTGACCGGATGTCCCGCCCCGAGGCTCCCACCCTGCGTGAACTCGCCGTCCAGGCACTGTCGTCGGTCGAGCACGGCTACGACCTGCTGGCCCCGAAGTTCGACCACACCCCGTACCGCACCCCACCACGGGTGCTCGACGCCGTGGCCTCCGCGCTGCTGCCGCTGGGCCCCTTCGAGGCGGGGCTGGACCTGTGCTGCGGCACCGGCGCGGGCATGGACGTCCTGGCCCGCCTGTGCCGCGGGAGCGCCACGGGCGTCGACTTCAGCGCGGGCATGCTGGACGTGGCCCGGCGGCCGGTCCGCCCCGCCGGGCCGACGGTCTCCTGGGTCCGCGCCGACGCCCGCGCCCTGCCGTTCACCGAGGCGTTCGACCTGGTGGTGAGCTTCGGCGCGTTCGGCCACTTCCTGCCCCGGGAACTGCCGGGACTGTTCGACCAGGTGTACTCCGCGCTGCGGCCGGGCGGCCGCTTCGCCTTCCCGCTCGGAGCGCCGCCGCGGCCGGGCTCCCGGGCCTACTGGGCGCTGCTCGGCTTCGACGCGGCGATGCGGGTGCGCAACGCCGTGTGGCGGCCGCCGTTCGTGATGTACTACCGGACCTTCCGGCTCGGCGACGTGCGCCGGGAACTGGTCCGGGCCGGGTTCCAGGTCGACCTGCGGCCCCTGCCCGGCTTCGGGCGGCGGCCCGACGGCGCTCCGCGCGCCCGCCTGGTCACCGCCCGCAGACCCTGACGCCGGTCAGAGCCGGCCGCTCAGCCAGCGCACCTTGGCGGCCTCCTGGAAGGGGCCGCCGCCCTCGTGGTCGTTGAACTCGTAGACCTCGATGTCCTTGTCCTCGTGGGCCCAGGCGTTGAAGGCCGCGAACACCGTCGAGGGCGGGCAGGTCATGTCCTCCAGCGCCGCCGAGAACAGCGCGGGGGCCCGGCCGCGGGCCGCGAAGTGCACCCCGTCGAAGTAGGACAGCGTCCGCCGGACGTCCTGGGCGCGGCCCCGGTGCGTCTTCAGGTACAGGCCGATCTCCCGGTAGGGGTGCCGGTCGGTGAGCGTGGTCGCGCGCGGGAAGTCGCACAGGAACGGCACGTCGGGCGCGACCGCCGTCAGGTCCGGCACCAGGCCGCCCACGGCCACGGTGATGCCGCCGCCCTGGCTGGCGCCGAGGACGGCGGTGCGCGCGGCGTCGGTCAGCGGGTGCGAGCGGGCCGCCTCGACGGCGCGCACCGCGTCCGTGTACACCCGGCGGTAGTAGTAGTTCTCCGGCGCGTCGATGCCCTTGGTCATGAACCCCGGGTACGCGGGGGCGCCGCCGACGGGATCGGCCGTACCGCCTCCGCCGCCCCAGCCGCTGCCCTGGCCGCGGGTGTCCATCACGAAGTGCGCCCGGCCGCTGGCGGCCCACAGCAGGTGCTCGTGCGGCAGGCCGCGTCCGCCGCCGTAGCCGATGTACTCGACGACCAGCGGCAGCGGCTCCTCGGCTTCGGCCGGCAGGTTCAGCCAGCCCTTCACCGGGTGGCCGCCGAACCCGGCGAACGTCACGTCGTACGTCCGTACCCTGGTCAGCCCCGTGTCGACCTGCTCGAAGCGGGCGTCCAGGTCGTGCTCGCGGGACTCCTGGAGCGTCTTGCTCCAGAACGCGTCGAAGTCCTCCGGCTCGGGTGCCGCGCTGCGGTAGTCGCGTAGTTCGTCGAGCGGAAGGTCGAACAGGGCCATCGAGAACCGCCTTTGGGTGAGGGACGGCGCCGGACCGTCCGGATGATCACACCGTACGTGAGTGATCGGATGACTCGCCAGATCCTGGCCGGAAACGACCGTGGTCGACGCCGCGCCCGGAGGGCTGGTATCAGGCGTCACCGCTGTTCACGCGTATTCTGCGGGGCTCCGACGTGACGGGAGGAAGACCTCGGTGGGGAAGGTGATCGGATCAGGCGTCGCGGTGCGACCACTGAGGTTCGGCGCGGGCCCAGGCGCGGTCCCACTCCGCCAGCCGGTGCCGCAGCGCCACCCGGCGTACCGCGCAGTGCCCGAGGAGCACCACCGCCGCCGAGCCCGCCGTGGCGCACGCGCCCATGGTGACCGCGTGCCGCCAGACCGTGGCCCCGCCGGATGGCGGCGGCACGCTCCGGCCCCGCGCGTCGAGCCACACGGTCACGGTCTCGCCGTGCCGGGTCTCGGCCGGCAGCCGCGCAGAGGTGGTCCGCGGTGCCTCGCCCGGCTCGCTCCAGCGCACGGTGGCCCGGTAGGAGTGCTGCCCGCCGGACTGCACCGACGGCAGCGTCTCGGGGGTCGTGCCGACCACCTCCGCCCGGACCTGCCGGCGCTCGGCCCGCTGCTCGGCGGCGACCGCCCGCGCCTGGCCGTGCGCCCACCACGCCGTGGCCGCTCCCAGCGCCGGGGCTCCCACCAGCAGCAGTACGGCCACGACCAGGACCGTCCACGCCTCGATCACGTCCGACCGGCGCCGCAGCGGATTGCGTCGCCAGCGCCAGCCGCGCACCCGGGTTCGCATCTCGTCCTCCTCGCCGTCACCGCGGCCGGAGGGCCGGACGGCCGGCCGCACGGCTTCCCGGGCCGCCGGTCCCTCGGCGTCCCGCCCGCGTACGGGTACCCGCACGGTTCTGGTACCCCGTCCGGCCGGTCCCGTGCACCGCGCCGCCCGCCACGCCGGACGGCCGCTCCGCGCCGCCGCTCAGGTGCCCAGCCGCGGGACCGGAAAACGCGGCCGGAGGCCCGGGCGGCGCTTTTCGGGGGCCGGCTCAGCCGAAGCGCTCGATACGGATCCGGTCGACCGGCTGCCCGGACGCCACCAGCAGCCGCGAGGCGTGCTCGGCGAAGGAGTTGGACCCGCACACGTACGCCTCCCAGCCACCGGCCGGCCGCTCGGCCAGCAGCGGCGCCAGGTGCGCGGTCGTCAGCCGGCCCACGGGCGTCCCCCGCGGCGCGGACCGGGTGAACACCCGCGTCGTCTTCGCGCCGTACTCCCGCGCGTAGAGCAGGTCCTCGGGACTGCGCGCGGACACCACCAGCCGCAGCGGCACCGACAGGTTCCGCGCCCGGTGGTGGCGCACCATCGACATCAGCGGCACGACGCCGGAACCGGCGCCGATCAGCAGCGCGGGCCGGTCGCCCGGCCAGGCGAAGAACCCGCTCAGCGGTCCCCGCACCGCCACCTGGTCACCGGGCCGGGCCACCGTGTGGAACCAGCCGGAGACCTCGCCGTCCGCGACCCGGTCCAGGGTCAGCTCGATGTGCCCGGAACCGTCCGGCGCCGACGCCAGCGAGTAGTGGCGCTGGGCCGTGTACCCGTCCTCGGCGGTGAGCCGCAGCAGCAGGTGCTGGCCGGGCAGGTGACCGGCCCAGCCGGGCACCGCGAACCGGAACGTGGCCGCGCGCGGCGTCTCCCGGCGGATCTCGGTGAGCGTGGCGGTCTGCCAGCGGGCCGCGACCTGCTCGTCCACGGCGATCCGCCCGGGCACGGCGAACCGCGTGCGCGGCACGGGGGAGACGGCCTGCTCAGTCACCGGAGTACCTCTGTTCCTGCCACGGGTTGCCGCGCGCGTGGTAGCCGTTGCCCTCCCAGAAGCCCGGCTCCTCGTGGTCGAGCAGCTCCAGGCCCGCGACCCACTTCACGCTCTTCCAGAAGTACAGGTGGGGCACGATCAGCCGGGCCGGCCCGCCGTGCTCGGGGGCGAGCGGCCGGCCGTCGGCCGACCAGACGATCCAGGCGCGCCCGCCGGTCAGGTCGGCGAGCGGCAGGTTCGCCGTGTAGCCGGTGTGCGCGTAGGCCACGGCGTGCGTGGCGGACGGCAGCGGACCGGCCGCCGCCAGGAAGGAGTCCAGGGACACGCCCTCGAACCGCATCCCGAACTTCGACCAGCCCGTCACACAGTGGATGTCGCCCTCGTACGCCGCCCCGGGCAGCTCATGGGCCTGCTCCCAGCTCCAGGAGCGGGACTCGGCCACCAGTCCGCCGACGCGGAAGGACCAGTCGGCGGCGGCCAGGTCGGGGGTGACCTCGGCGGACAGCACGGGCCAGTCGTCGCGCGCGTCGTACTGGCCGGGCGGCAGCCCCGGACGGACGGCGCGCGGGCGTCCGGTGAAGCCTCGGGTGATGTTCATGCGGTGGTGCCTTTCGGGCCGCCGGGGGCGGCGGCGTGCGAACCGTACGGAAGTCCTCCACAGTACGGGCCCGGGGCGGGGGACTACGCGTCCGGCCCGGGACGCCGGTGGGGCGCGGGCCACGCGTTGTACCGCGCCAGGTAGCGGGCGAACCGTACGAGGTCCTCCTCCGGCCAGTCCGCGAGACGTTCCCGGAACGCCGTACGGCGGCTCTCCGTGACCTGGGCCAGGATGCGCCGGCCCGCCTCCGTCAGGTGCAGGACCTGCACCCGGGCGTCGTCGGGGTCCGGGCGCCGCTCGACGAGGCCGGTCCGTTCCAGGGCGGCCACCTGGCGGCTGACGGTGGACTTGTCCAGCGCGTAGTGCGCGGCCAGGTCCGTGGCCCGGCAGCCGTCCCGCTCCTCCAGGTGCCCGAGCAGGGTGTACGACACCAGCGACAGCTCGGGATGCATCCGGCCCGCCGAGGAGCGGGCCCGCCGGGCGAAGGCCGTCAGCTCCCGGTGGATGATCTCCTCGGCTTCGCTCGCCCCGGAAGCGGGGCTCGTCTCGCCGGGCCTGTCGGGTGCTGTCACGGGACCTCCTCCACTTACTTGGTTGCATCATACAACCTGATATGGGGTGCCGGTGGGGTAGTGTGACCGACGGCCGCGGACCGTCCCGGCCGTCGTGGACCGAGGAGGTGGGACCCATCACCGCTGTGTCGGCGCGGGCGTTCTCCTCTCTCGGCAGCCGGGTCACCCCCGGCAGGTGACCGCGAGAGCGCCCTTCGGTACCCGAAAGGCTTCTCGTCCTTCATGTCCTCACCGTCTTCTCCTTCGCCTTCCTCTTCCGCCCTTCATCCCTCCCGTGACCGGATCGTGGCCGCGCTGCGCGCCGCGGGCTGTGTCTTCGCCGAGGACGAGGCGGAGCTGATCCTCTCCGCCGCCCGCACCCCCGACGGGATCAGCGCCCTGGTGGACCTCCGTGTCACCGGTCTTCCGCTCGAACTCGTCGTCGGCTGGGCCGAGTTCCGCGGCCTGCGGATAGCCGTGGAACCCGGTGTCTTCGTCCCCCGGCGCCGCACCGAGTTCCTCGTCGGCCAGGCCCTGGCGCACGCCCCGGACGCCTCCGTCGTCGTCGACCTGTGCTGCGGCTCGGGCGCGGTCGGCGCCGCCCTGGCCGCCGGGCTCGACGCCCCCGAGGTGCACGCCGCCGACATCGACCCGGCCGCGGTGCGCTGCGCCCGCCGCAACCTCGCCGCGGCCGGCGGCCGGGTGTACGCCGGTGACCTGTTCGAGGCGCTGCCCGCCGCGCTGCGGGGCCGCGTCGACCTCCTCGCGGCCAACGTGCCGTACGTCCCTACCGCGGAGGTCCCCCTGCTGCCCGCCGAGGCCCGCGACCACGAGCCCGCGCTCGCCCTGGACGGCGGCGCCGACGGGCTCGACGTGCTGCGCCGGGTCGCCGAGGGTGCCGGGCGCTGGCTCGCCCCCGGCGGCTGCCTCCTGGCCGAGACGAGCGAACGCCAGGCCCCCGCCGCCCTCGACGTCCTCACCCGCGCCGGTCTGACGGCCCGGCTGGCGGTGTCGGAGGAGCTGTACGCCCATGTGGTGATGGGGGTGCGGGGCTAGCGACGCACGGCTCACGCGGGCGGCAGGGGCGGCAGGGGCGGCGGTAGGGGCGGGGCAGGGGTGACCGGGGCGGGGGTTGGTCTGTACATGACCTGCCGGGTCACGCCACACTGTGCGCCGGACACGTCCCTCCCGCCCTTCCGCCCCCACCGAGGAGCCGACCCATGCCCCTTGACGTCCGGCAACGTTGTCAGGCGGTCCTCTCCGGGATCGCCGCCTGCGCCCTCGCGGCCGTCCTCGCCGCCGCCCCGCCCGCCGCCGCCGACGCGTCGACCACCGCCGCCGACACCTGGACCGAGGTGGGCTCCGACCGTGCCGACCCGCTGACCGAGAGCCAGGGGCTGGCCTCCGTCGAGGTCCCGGCGAACAGCCCGAACCGCTACACGGGCATCGGCACCATCCCGCTCGGCCTCTCCGCCCGGGGCTGGAACCACGTCGGCGACCCCGACGCCTCCTACGACGGCCACTACATCGAGCCGTACCAGCGCGACGACGGGGCCGCGAAGATGTTCCGGGTGCAGGCGCCCGACGGGACCTGGGCGGAGTACACCCACGCGCTCGGCTCCGGCGAGGCGCTGAACAACTCCTGGGCCGCGATCTCCCCCGACGGCCAGTGGATGCTGTCCGGCGAGTGGGGCACCATGAGCCGGCTGCTGGTCTTCCCGACCCCGGGCGTCAACCCCGCCACCTCGCCCTCCGCGAACCTCCCGCAGGCCGCCACCGTGCGCCTCGACCGCCCCGTGCGCGACGTCCAGGGCTGCGACTTCGTCACCGCCACCCGCCTGCTGTGCTCCTCCGACGACCCGGAAGGCGCCCTCTTCGGCATCACCAAGCCGCTCCTCCAGATCGACCTGTCGGCCGCCCCGAGCGGCACCGCCGACGTCACCGGCCAGGTCACCGCCCTGAGGCAGCTGCCGCTGCGCAGCGCCTGCTCGGGCACCTTCGAGGCGGAGGGCATCGACTACGACCGCCGCACCGGCACCCTGCGCGTGATCGTCGTCTCCCCGGGCTTCTGCGTGCTGACCGACAGCAAGACGTACCGCTTCACCCGCGGCTGAGCCGCGCCGCCCGCCACCCCGGACGGCGCGCGGTAGTGCTCCGCCCGGGGTGGTGCTTTTCTTGGTGAGTGGGGGGGAGCGCGGCCCGAGAGGAGCGATCACCATGGACGCCGAGCGAACCCACCCGGAATCCGTCTCGGTGGAGCTGAGCGGATGCAGCAAGGAAGACGCCCGGACCGTCTTCGACACCCTGTGCGCGTGCTTCACGTCCGACCGGTGCGCGGACGACGTCCCCCGGGACTGCCACGAGGTGCGGCCCACCGTGTGGCTCGGGACCTTCGAGGTCTCCGAGGGCCGGCACGGCACCTACGGCCCGTCCCGGCTGGCCGCCCCGGTCGACGCCGACGTGCAGGGCGGCTACTGGGCGATCGACCGGTTCCGCACCACCCTGGACTCCCTGTTCACCGTGCGGGACCTGTGCACGGCCTCCGGGGACCAGGAGCGGGAGCTGCACGTCCGGCTGGAGAACCGCCGCTGACCGGCGGGCCCCCTGTGCGCGACGCCACCTTATGCAACTAGTTGCAAAAGGTGGTGGCCGTCCTCTACAACAGAGGCACGACACCGCGCACGGAGGGCCCGATGAGCCGCTACCCCCACCTGCTGAGCCCGCTCGACCTGGGCTTCACCACGCTGCCCAACCGGGTCCTGATGGGTTCCATGCACGTCGGCCTGGAGGAGGCCGAGGGCGGCTTCGAGCGGATGGCCGCGTTCTACGCCGCCCGGGCACGCGGGGGAGTGGGCCTCATCGTCACCGGCGGCATCGCCCCCAACGACGAGGGCCGCCCGTACGAGGGCGGCGCCAAGCTCACCACCGAGGCGGAGGCGGAGCGGCACCGCGTCGTCACCGGCGCCGTGCACCGCGAGGGCGGCCGGATCGCCCTGCAGATCCTGCACTTCGGCCGGTACGCCTACCACCGCGACCTGGTCGCCCCCAGCCCGCTCCAGGCCCCGATCAGCGCCCACGTCCCCCGCGAGCTGACCGACGCCGAGGTCGAGCGGACGATCGACGACTACGCGCGCACCGCCCGCCTCGCCCGCGCGGCCGGCTACGACGGCGTCGAGATCATGGGCTCCGAGGGCTACCTGATCAACGAGTTCATCGCCGCGCGCACCAACCACCGCACCGACCGCTGGGGCGGCTCCTACGCGAACCGGACCCGCTTCCCCGTGGAGATCGTCCGCCGGGTGCGCGAGGCGGTCGGCGAGGACTTCATCCTCGTGTACCGCCTGTCCATGCTGGACCTGGTCCCCGGCGGCTCCACGCTCGACGAGGTGATCACCCTCGCCCGGGCCGTCGAGGCCGCCGGGGCCACCATCATCAACACCGGCATCGGCTGGCACGAGGCGCGGGTCCCCACCATCGCCACCTCCGTGCCGCGCGGCGCCTACACCTGGGTGACCAGGCGGCTGATGGGCGAGGTGTCCGTGCCGCTCGTCGCCACCAACCGGATCAACACCCCGGAGCTGGCCGAGCGGCTGCTCGCCGACGGGACCGCCGACCTGGTCTCCATGGCCCGCCCGATGCTCGCCGACCCCGACTTCGTCGCCAAGGCGGCGGCCGGGCGTCCCGAGGCGATCAACACCTGCATCGGCTGCAACCAGGCCTGCCTGGACCACACCTTCAGCGGCAGGATCACCTCCTGCCTGGTCAACCCGCGCGCCTGCCACGAGACGGAACTCGTCCTCGCCCCCACCCGGCTGCGCAAGCGCGTCGCCGTCGTCGGCGCCGGACCGGCCGGGCTGGCCTGCGCCGTGACCGCGGCCGAACGCGGCCACCGGGTCACCCTGTTCGACGCCGCGGACGAGATCGGCGGCCAGCTGAACGTGGCCCGCCGGGTCCCCGGCAAGCAGGAGTTCGACGAGACACTGCGCTACTTCCGCACCCGGCTCGACGGCGAGGGCGTGGACGTCCGCCTGAACACCACCGTCACCGCCGCCGGCCTCGACGGCTACGACGAGATCGTGGTCGCCACCGGCGTCACCCCGCGCGTCCCCGCCATCCCCGGCGTCGACCACCCGAGCGTCCTCGGCTACCTGGACGTCCTGCACGGCGGCGCCCCCGTCGGCGAGCGCGTCGCGGTCCTCGGCGCCGGCGGCATCGGCTTCGACGTCGCCGCGTACCTGACCGACGCCGGCGACCAGGCCCACGAGGACCCGGAGACGTACTTCCGCCACTGGGGCGTCGACCCGCAGTACCGCGCCCCCGGCGGCCTGGCCGCACCCGAGCGCCCCGCCCCCCGCCGCACCGTCCACCTCCTCCAGCGCCGGACGACCAAGGTGGGCGCCGGGCTCGGGAAGACCACCGGGTGGATCCACCGTGCCGAACTGAAGCACCGCGGCGTCACCATGATCCCGGGCGCCCGCTACGACCGGATCGACGACGCCGGACTGCACGTCACCGTCGGCGGCGAGAGCACGGTCCTCGACGTCGACACCGTCGTCCTGTGCACGGGCCAGGAACCGCGCCGGGACCTCTACGACGAGCTGGTCGCCGCCGGCCGCCGCGCGCACCTGATCGGCGGCGCCGAGGTGGCCGCCGAACTGGACGCCAAGCGCGCGATCGCGCGGGGCACGGAGCTGGCGGCGAGCCTGTAGGACGGCCCGCGGCCGTCCCTAGGATGAGCCCATGTCACTCCCGCACGCGATCCTCACCGCCCTGCTCGAAAAGCCGTCGTCGGGACTGGAACTGACCCGCCGGTTCGACCGGTCGATCGGCTACTTCTGGTCGGCGACGCACCAGCAGATCTACCGCGAGCTGGGGAAACTGGAGGACGCGGGACTGATCCGGGCCCTGCCCGCCGCACAGCCGGCCCGCGGCCAGAAGAAGGCGTACGAGGTGCTGCCCGCGGGCCGCGCCGAACTGGCCCGCTGGACCGCCGCCGCACACGACCCCAAACCGCTGCGGGACGCGATGCTGCTGCGGCTGCGGGCCGCGGCGGTGGTCGGCACCGAGGGGATCGAAGCGGATCTGCGCCGCCATCTGGAGCTGCACGAGGCCCAGTTGGCCGAGTACGAGGAGATCGAGCGGCGCGACTTCCCACCGGGCAGGGACGGCGCCGAGGACCGGCTGCGGCACCTGGTGCTGCGGGCCGGGATCGACCTGGAGACCTTCTGGACGCGGTGGCTGCGGCACGCGCTCACCGACTTCCCCGAGCTGCCGGGTCCGGCCGGGGACACCAGGTGATCAGAACCGGTACGGCTTGGCGCGGCGGCGCAGGAACCAGCCCGTGGCGATGACACCGGAACCCACCAGGGCACCGCCCGCCACCAGCGTGACCGTGCCGTAGTCCTTGACCGCCCCGCCGACACCGCCCATGACGCCCCGGGACGGCGAGGCCGTCGCGGAGATCGTCGGCCTGCTGGACGGCGAGGGGGAGGCGGTCCGGGACACGATGACGGTCTGGGTGCCGGCGGTGCTGTTGTTCGAGCACATGACGATGACCGTGTAGGTGCCGGGGCTGACGCCCGACCACGCGGCCGTCTGACTCGCGCTGGTGCCCGACAGCGCCACCTGGCGGCCCTGGGCGAAGCTGGACTGGCCGCTGTTCAGCAGCGAGGCCGTGCCCCAGCTGCCGTTGAGCTGGGCGCAGGCGGCGGTGGTGACCGAGACGGTGCTCCCGGTGGTGCTCACCGAGATACCGGGGCCGGCGGCGGCCGGGCCGGCGGTCAGGGCCAGGGGCAGCGCGGCGGCTGCCACGAGCGGCCCGGAGCGGAGGGTCGGCTGGGAGATGCGCATGTGGACTGCCCTTTCGACAGCACGGCCGGCGGCACATCCCTTACGCCGCCGGATCGGCAACGGCCCGTGCCGTCCCACGGGCAGCCAACAGGGCGGCGGCCCGCGCCGCATGCCCAGCGCATCCGGGCAGGTGACGCGCGGTGGTACGGCACCGGCACCCGCGTACGGGCACGGGCGTCGGCGGACCCGTCCCGCGCGCCTTGGTGCACCCCGTCTCACCAGGAGAAGCACGCCGGAGCCCGCGCCCGGCCAGGTGTTAGATTGCCGATCATGCGTTCCGGAAGTCCGCGGCTGTCCACCCGCCTGTCCGCCGCCCGTGAACGGGCCTTCATCGGGCGCTCCCACGAACTCGCCCGCTTCCGGGCCGTGTTGACCGCGGACCCCGCCGCCCCGTCCGTGCTCTACGTCCACGGCCCCGGCGGAGTCGGCAAGTCCGCCCTGCTCAGACGGTACGCCGACGAGGCGCTGGCCGGCGGCCGGCGGGTGACCCGGGTGGACGGCCGGCGTATCGACCCCTCACCGACCGGGTTCGCGCTGGAGGCCGACACGGTCGAGACGCCGGCGGAGACGGACCGGCCGGCGGTCCTGCTGGTCGACGCCTTCGAGCACTGCCAGGGACTGGAGGACTGGCTGCGGGAGACCTACCTCCCGGACCTCCCCGCGGGCTCCGCCGTCGTGGTGGCCAGCCGGCTCGCCCCGGCCCCGCACTGGGTGCACGACGCCGCCTGGCAGGGCATCCTGGAGGTCCTGCCGCTCGCCGCCCTCGGCCGGGACGACGCCAGGACCCTGCTGGAGCGGCGCGGCGTCCGGGAGGACCTGCGGGACGCCGTGTTCGCCTTCGCCGGCGGACACCCCCTGGCGCTCAGCCTCGCCGCGAGCGTCGCCGTCACCGAGTCATCGACCGCCGACGACTGGTCCCCCACCCCCGACGTCATCACCGACCTGCTCACCTCCCTGGTCGGCGAACTGCCCGCCGGACACGAGCGGCTGGCCCTGGAGACGGCGGCCCACACCCTCGTCACCACCGAGGGCCTGCTGCGCGCGGTCGTCGGCGAGGAACACGCCCCCCGCATGTTCGCGTGGCTGCGCGGCCTGCCGTACGCCGAACTCGGCCGGCAGGGCCTCTTCCTGCACGAGACCGCGGCCGAGGTGATCGACCGCGACCTGCGCTGGCGCGACGCCCAGGGGTACGAGCGGATGCACCGCGTGGTCGGCCACCACCTCCTGCAGCGCGCGCGGAACGCGCCGGAGGACGAGGCGATGGCCGCCATCCGGGCGCTGACCCACCTCAAGCGCTACGGTCCCATGGGGCCGTACTTCACCGGCATCACCCGCGAAGGCGACGTGTACGAGGGCCCGTTGCGGCCCGAGGACCACGACACCGCCGTCCGGATGACCGCGGACACGGAGGGCGAACGCTCCGCCCGTCTCGTGCGCCACTGGCTCGGGCGGCACCCCGAGGGCTTCTGGGCCTACCGTTCCGCGCGTACCGGCGAACTCGTCGCCTTCATGGCCTGGCTCCGGCTGACCACGCCCGGGGAGGGAGCCGACCAGGACCCCGTCGCGGCGGCGGCCTGGCAGCACGTGGACGCCGTCGCCCCGCTGCGCGCCGGCCAGCACCTGCTGATGTCCCGGTTCATGGTCTACCCGGCCGACTACGGCGGCATCTCGACGGTGGGCCACCTGATGCAGCTGCGGATCTGCCGCGACTGGATACGCTCCCGGAACCTGGCGTGGTCCTTCATCGTCTCCCCGGACGCCGCCCTGTGGAGCGGCCTGATGCACCACCTCGGACACCAGCAGGTGGCCGAGACCCCCTGGGACAACGACCGGGTCTTCACCACCTTCGGCTGCGACTGGCGGGTCACGCCCCTGGAGATCTGGTTCGACCGCACCCAGCCGGGCGCCCTGCACCCGAGCCCGCCGGCCGGCCGGGCGGACGCCCCCGCCGTCACCCTGGGCGGCGAGGAGTTCCGGGCGGCGGTCCGCGACGCGCTGCGCTCCGTCCTGCAGCCGAGCGCGCTGGAGAGCAGCCCGCTGCTGGACACCCGTCTCCTCGACGACCGCGCCCGCCACAGCGAGGCCGACCCCACCGACCTGCTGCGCTCGCTGCTGGCCGAGACCGTGGACCGGCTCAAGGGGACGGCAGGCCACTCCAAGGCGTACCAGGCCCTGTACACCACCTACTTCCAGCGCGTGCGGACCCAGCAGGGCGCCGCGCAGCGGCTCGGCCTGCCGTTCAGCACCTACCGCCGTCATCTGACGCTCGGCGTCGACCTGGTGTGCGACGCGCTGTGGGAGCGGGAGCGCGCACTGCGCGCGCTGAGCTGACGACCGGAGCCCTACGGGAAGTACCGAGCCGGTGCCGCTCGCGGGCGGCGCGCGCGGCGCGTCCGTACGGTGCCGGAGCCCGGACGGCCGCCCGCGAACCGCCCGGCAGGGCAGCGGACGCGCCCGGAAGGGCGGTTCCCGGCGGGGCCGGCCACCGCCGCCGCGCCCACCCGGTGGCTGCCGCGTCCGCCTGCGGCCGGGCTCCGGCGGCCCCTGCCCGATCGCGCGGCCGGCGCCCGTGGCCGACGTCACGGACGGCACCGGACGACCGCGCACCGGCCGCCCGGGCGCGGAACCCGGTGCCGTACGGACGGGCGACAACCCCGCCCCCATGGACGCTGACACCGCTCAGGGCCGCTTCCTACTGTCGGCCCGTGAGCCTTTGGACCTCCCTCGAACCCGCTTCCACCACCGTCGACCCCGGTGCCGACGTGACGGTACGGATCCGGCTGCGCAACACCGGTGACATCGTCGACGAGTACCGTTTCGAAGCGGTCGGCGACCTCGCTCCGTGGACGGCCGTGGAGCCGCGGACGCTGCGGCTCTACCCCGGTACCACCGGAACCGCGCGGCTGACCTTCGCCCTGCCCCGCACCCCCGACGCGACCGCGGGCCCGCACCCGTACGCGATCCGGATCACCCCCACGGAGCAGACCGGAGCGGCGACCGTCGTCGAGGGCAGCCTCACCGTCACTCCCTTCACCGAACTGCGCGCCGAACTCGTACCGCACACGGTCAAGGGCCGGTTCAGCGGCCGGCCGCGGCTGGCCGTCGACAACCTCGGCAACACCCCGCTGACCGCGTCGCTCACCGGCTCCGACAACGGCGACCAGCTGGACTACGAGCTGAGCCCCGCCAGCGTGCGGATCGAACCCGGGCGCGCGGCCTTCGTGAAGGTGAGGCTGAAGCCCCGGGGGATCACCTGGTTCGGGGCGAGCGACGAGCGGCCGTACACCCTGCGCGTCCACCGCTCCGGCGCGGAACCGCACGCTGTCGACGGGGTGTTCGTGCAGCGCGGCGTGCTGGCCCGCCGGCTCGCCACCTGCCTGAGCGTGACCGTCGCGCTCGCCCTCGCCTTCGCCGTCCTGTGGTTCGGCTATCAGCCGCAGGTGCGCAGCCTGGCGACGGAGCGGACCGACGAGGTCGCCGCGGACCTCGCGCCCGCCCCCGAGCTGTCTCCGGACGCGCCCGGTTCGCAAGCGCCCCTGGTCAGCCCGGAGGAGGCGCCCGGTACCTCCGGGGGCGACGCCGAGGACAGCGGCTCCGGCGCGGGCTCCGGCGGCTCGGCGTCCGGTGGCTCCAAGGGGTCCGATGCGTCGGGCGCCGAGCAGCGGGAGACCGCCGCCGGACCGCTGCCGTTCCGCCCGGGGGACGGTCCCAATCTGTTCGTGCAGTTCGCCCAGGTACGGCTGAGCACCCTGAACGCGTCGGACCCCTGCCGGCTGACCAGCACCGTCCGTACCGGTGTCATGGACGAGGCGACCACGGCGGCGGTCACGTGCTTCCAGGAGGCCAATGACGCCCGGTACGGCGGGGTCACGGCCACCACGGACGGCCCGGGCAACCTCGGCCGGTCCACGATGACGGCGCTGATGATGGCCCACTTCGGCAGCGGTACGTCGTCCGTCCAGCCGGGGGACGAGAACCCGGACGTCGTCTGGATGAACGGCATCCTCGTGTGGGCGGACAACTCGCAGTACGACGCCGGAGACGTGGAAGCGCTGCGGGGCTACGTCGAGGCCGACATCCACTACCTCCGGAGCGCCGACGGCCGGGCGAGCAACGTCGCCGAGGACCTCTTCGCCCAGCGCGTCGCCTCCTGCCAGCGGTCCCTGGGCCTGGAAGCGACCGGCACGGTCGACGAGGCGCTCTTCGCGGCCCTGCACGCGGGCCGGGTCAAGGACCAGGACCAGCCCGGGACGTCGTCCGCGGAGGGCTTCCCGCCCGCACCGGTCGAGCAGTAGGGCCCTGCCGGGCGGGCGGCGGGCCTCTCCCTGGGGCCGTCCCTGCCGCCTGCCGCCGGGACCCCCGGACGGTGAACGAATCCGAGCCTTCAGGAGGACACGCCGTGCGCATGGGCGGACGACGGGCGGGTGCGGCCGCCGACGGCCGGGCGGCCGCGCCGCGGCGGGCGGACCTGCCGGGGCGGGCCGCCGGCCTGCCGGCGCTGCAGCGGCCACCCCACCGTCCCCGGCCAGCTCGGCATCATGCCCGACACACTGCCGGCCCTCGCCACCTCCGACCCCTTGACCACGGTGGGCCTCGACCCCGCCACCGGCATGCCGGAGGTCGCGGGGGCGGGGCGCCCCGCCCGGTGTCAGATGAGGCCCTCGCGCAGGGCGTACGCCACCGCGTGCGTCCGGTTGCGCAGGTGCAGTCGCATGGTGAGACCTTGCAGGACGCTCTTGACGGTGCGCTCCGAGTACGCCAGCTTCGCCGCGACCTCCCGCGTCTCCAGCCCGTCCGCGATCAGCCGCAGCACGTCGGTCTCCCGCAGCGTGAGCCCGGTGGGGACGGCCGGGTGGGAGGCGGCGCCGCGGTGCAGGGTGCCGACCTGGTTCATGAGCCTGCCCAGCAGGTCGGCGGGGAGGTGACCGTCGCCGCGCGAGGCCGCGAGGACCGCTTGCAGCAGACGGCTCGCCGTCGCCTCGTGCCGCCACACCACCGCGCCGACGCCGCACTCGATGACGTCGAGGAGCTCATGGCCGCGCAGTCTGCTCACCACCAGGACGGAACGGGAGCCGTCGGTGCGCAGGATCTTGCGCAGCCTGGCGTACGCCTCCTCGTCCAGCACCTCGACGACCAGCACGGCCACCGCGCCGGGGGCGGGCCGGGCGGCCTCGACGACGTCGAGGTCCGGCAGCTCACGCAGCTGACTGCGCATCCCCGCCTGCGAGACGGGGTCCTCGGCGTGGATCGTCACCGGGATCCGCGGCCGGTCGGCCTGGCGCGCCGCGTCGGCCTGGCCGGCCTGGTGAGCGTACGAACTGTGCACGTGTCTTCCTCTGTTCTCATGCCCGGCCGGCGCCACCGCGTCCGCCCCGCCGGGGGGCCGGTCGCGTTCCGGGAGTACGTCGACATGCGGGCGCGGGCCGAGGGGGCGGCCCGTGCCCGGGTGCGCGCGGGCACGGTCGTGCGGGCGGACGAGGTGACCGCGCCGCTCCCGTCCGGACTGTGCCGTCGCGGCGTCCACACTGCCCTCGGCGACTGCTCACCGGGAAGCTCACCGAGATGCCCAGAAGTGCTCATCGGCGGACGCGGCCGGTAGCGTACGGTCCGTTCCGGGCGCCTGCGGTGACGGTCCGTGCCGGGCGCCTGCGGTGAACGGTCAGTCCTGGGCGCCTGCGGTGAACGGTCAGTCCTGGGCGCCCGTGGTGACGGTCCGTTCCACCGACCAGCCGCCCCAGGTGCCGTCGGGCAGTTTCGCCCGGACCCGTACCCGGTGCGTGACGCCGGCCTCGCGGCCCGCGTAGAAGCTGTGCTCCGCCCGGTCGCGCGGGGCGTCGCCCCCGTAGACGAGCGAGGTGGCCGGCTCCCCGTCGAGCCGGATCCGGTACTCCGTCACCACACCGTCCGTGACCGGCGGCACCCAGCTGAGGTCGATGTGGTACGCCCCGTCGGCGCGGTGGCTGCTCGCGCGCAGCCCGGTGGGCGCGGTGGCCCGCCCGTCGTCGGTGCCCGGCGTGCTGATCCGGACGGGTCCGCCGGCCGCCGAGACGTTGCCGGCCGCGTCCCGGGCCCGGACCGTGAAGGCGTAGCGGTGACCGGGCCGCAGCCCCGTCACCACGGCCGCCGTCTGCTCCCCGCCCACGCTGTGGATCTTGGTGCCGCCCTGGTGGATGTCGTAGGAGACCACGTCCCGGCCGTCCGTCGCCGCGCTCCAGGAGAGCTGGACCGCACGGCCGCCGGCGGCCCGTCCCCGGACGTCCGAGGGCGGGGCGGGCGGCGCGTGGTCCTCCGCGACGGCCGCGGGCGTGGTCGCCCGCGCCTCCCCGCTGGGCGGCCCCGTACGCCCGTCCTCGTCGCGCGCCCGCACGGTGAAGGCGTACGCGGTCGACGGCCGGAGCCGGGTGACGTCCACCATGCGCTCCGAGCCGGACACCTCCCGCACCTTCGTCCGCCCGCGGTAGACCTCGTAGCCGTCGGCCCCGGCGACCGTGTTCCACATCACGTGCACGCTGGTCGCGGTCCCGGCCTCGGCGGTGACCCCCGTCGGCGCCCCCGGCGGCGGTACGTCCCCGCTCCCGGCCCCGTCCCCCCAGCCGCAGGAGGCGGCCAGCGCCGACGCGGCGCAGAGCAGGGCGACGCGGGGGAAGAGGCGCGGGCACCGGCGACCGGCGGGAGCGGATACGGCTGGCACGGCGCTGCCTCCCGGACGGCTCGACGGTAATGGTCCGGACCAATATGGCCCGCTGACGCGGTCACATCAAGTGGGTGGGAGTTCGCGGTCACTCGTAAGAGTTACGTATGCTGACGTCCACGGCGGCCCAACTTCCCGACTCGACGGGACAGTTGGGTCGAGGGCGCGAACCGCTGTCGTCGCTGTGCCGCGCCGTGCGGGCGGCCGGAGCCGATCGGGCGCCGGCCGCCCGTCTCCCGTCGGCGTGCCCGGCGTGCACCGTCCGGCCCTCCTCCGGTGGCCGCGCGGTGACCGCGGCCGGACATTGGGGCTGAGTACCCGTCAGTTTCCGCCGACGCCCCAGGAGAGACCCATGACGCGCGCCCAGTCGCTGACGCTCGTCGCGGCCAGTGCCGCCCTGCTCGCCCCGACGACGCTCCCGGACGCGCCCCCGCCCCGCCCCGGCGCCGAGGCGCATGCCCGCACCGCCTTCGAGGAGGTCCGGGAGAAACCGGGCGACGACGCCGTCACCGCCGCCGGTCTGCTGGCGAAGGTGCGCGACTGCGCCCCCGTCGCACCCGGCCGCTACCGGGGTGATGCCGGCAGACCGGCCGACATCCCGGTGTGCGGGACGCCCGACGCGGTGTTCTGGAAGGCCGACCTGGACGTCGACTGCGACGGACGGCCCGGCGTCCGCTGCAACCGCGGCACCGACCCGGCCTTCACCGCCTCCACCGCCTTCACGCAGTCGGACGGCCGGCCGCTGGACGCCGAACGCCTGCCGTACATCGTCGTGCCCGGCGCCGACGCCGCCTGGGACCACCGCGACCACGGCATCACCGGCGGCTCGGTCGCGGCCGTGGTGTACCGGGACCGGGTGCGGTACGCGGTCGTCGGCGACGTCGGTCCCCGGGGCGTGGTCGGCGAGGGGTCCTACGCCCTGGCCGAGGAACTCGGCATCCGGCCCGACCCGCGCGCCGGCGGAGTGCCGTCCGGCGTCACGTACATCGTCTTCAAGGGCAGCCGGGTCGGCACCGTCGAGGACCGGTCGGCCGCCGAGCGGACGGGGGAGCGGCTGGCCCGCCGGTTCCTGACGGCGTCGTAGTGGCTGGCGCGACGCCGCGGTCGCACAGGAGCCGTCCCCGCCTCAGACCGCCGACCAGCCGTCGTCGACGGGCAGTACCGCGCCGTTGACGTTGCTCGCCGCCTCCGAGGCGAGGAACACGATCGCCGCCGCCTGCTCCTCGGGCCGCGACACCCGGCCGAGGTTCACGAAGTGCGGGGCTATCGTCGCCGGGCCGTGGGCGCTGCGGTCGGCGTCCATGGAGATGGCGGTCGCCGTGCCGCCGGGGCAGATCGCGTTGGCGCGGATGCCCTGTCCCCGGTACATCACGGCGAGGGACTTGGTCAGCCCCACCACGCCGTGCTTGGAGGCGGTGTACGCGGCGCCGGCTGCGCTGCCGCGCAGGGCGGCCTCGGAGGCGGTGTTCACGATCGCGCCCCTGCCCGCCGCCAGCATGTGCGGCAGGACGGCGCGGGTCAGCAGGAACGGGGCGGTGAGGTTGACCCGGAGCACCCGCTCCCACTCGGCGTCGCTCACGTCCGCCGGCGCCGACATGCGGTCCATGATCCCGGCGTTGTTCACCAGCACGTCCACCCCGCCGAACCGCTCCACCGCGGTGGCCGCCACCCGGTCGACCACCGCCTGCTCGCTCAGGTCGCCGGTGACGGCCACCGCCGTGCCGCCCGCCCGCTCCACCTCCCGCACCACCGCCGCGGCGCCCTCGGCGTCGAGGTCGGCCACCACCACGCGGTCGCCCTCCGCGGCGAAGGCCAGCGCGGCGGCCCGCCCGATACCCGAGGCCGCCCCCGTCACGATCACACTGCGTCCGCCGGCCATGTGCTGCTCCTCTGTTCCGTTCTGTGCCTGGCAGGGGGCGTCGCACCCCTCGCCCGCACCCTACGACTTAGTGTCTCCGAGTGACAAAAAGTCGTGGGGGAGAATTCCCGGGCAGCGACCACCGGCGTCACAGGAAGACGGAGGAGAACGTGACCGCAGGCCGCGGACGGACGGGGCGGCCGCCCCTGACCGAGGAACGCAAGGCCGAGATCCGGCTGGAGATCGCCCACGCCGCCGTGCGCCTCTTCGTGACCCAGGGCGTCGCCGCCACCACCGGCGAGCAGATCGGACAGGCGGTCGGCGTCTCCGCGCGGACCGTCTGGCGCTACTTCCCCAGCAAAGAGAGCTGCGTACGGCCACTGCTCATGGCCGGCGTCGAGCTGATCGCGGACGCGCTGCGCCGCTGGCACCCGGGCCGGCCGCTCGACGAGGTCTTCGACTTCGACTCCGGCGCCGGCTCGGACTCCGGCCCCGGTGGGGAGACAGGCACCGGCGGCCGTCTCCTCGCCGGGCCGGACCGGGCCACCGTCGGCGCGCTGGTACGGCTCACCCGCACCGAGCCGGGGCTGCGCGCCGTCTGGCTCCAGACGCACGACGAGGCCGAACCGGCGTTCGCCCGCGCCCTCGCCGAACGGGCCGGGCTGCCCGCCGGTGACCTGCGGCCGGCGATCCAGGCGGCGATGTTCAACGGGGCGCTGCGCGCGGCGGTCGAACACCACGCCTGGCACACCGCCGCCACCCCCGCCGACCCGGCGACGGCCCGCGCCGAACTGGCCGCGACCCTGCGCTCGGCCCTGGCGGTGGTGGCGGAGGGCGTCGGCTGAGAACGGCGGAGCCGGGTCCGTGTGCCGGTGGGGGCGCCCTCTCCACCAGCACCTTCGCGATCCGGATGCCCTCGCCCCCCGGTCAGCTCGGGATGAGCGGCCGCCGTGCCGCGCAGCGCGTCCGCCACGACGGTCCCCGGGACGTTGACGAGCATCCTCATGGGTTCATGGGTACCTCCTGCGACCAGCGGATCGCTGCCGGCCGGGCGTGTTGCCGGCCGGACGGGGTTCGGTCGGTGGCCCGCTCCCGGAAGCATCCGTGCCCACCGGCCGGGAGGGCAGCCGCACGGACGCCGATGGCCGGGGCCGGGCCGGTGCCGTCGCTGCGACGCGGGCGGGAGGCGTACGGCCGTTCCCTGACCGCCGGACCGGAATGAAGGTCTTTCAATAGCCCACTCGACCGGCTGAACTCGAAGCGTCGGCGTCCGGATCTTCCTCCGGCGCACTTCCGCCCGTCCGCTGAACGCCCTTGGCCCGTGCCGGGTCCCGTGCCGCAATGGATGGACCTCGCCCGATCGGTCTGCGGGCGTGGCGGAGCGCGTGCCGGACCGGCCGTCTCCCGGTTCTCTCATGGCGAAGGACGGACTGCCCATGCACGCAAGAGCCCGTGTCGAGGAGCCCGGGGCCGGCGGGGACGAGCCGGTCGCGGTCGTCGGGGCCGCCTGCCGGTTCCCCGGTGAGGTCCGCTCCCTCGCCTCGCTGTGGCGGTTGCTGATGGCACGCCGGGAGACGGTGCGGGAGGTGCCGGCGGAGCGGTGGGAACGGGCGGAGCTGGCCGGGCTGCCCGCCCCGGTCGCGGACCGGCTGCGCCACGGCTGCTTCCTGGACGACGACGTCTACGCCTACGAACCGGAGTTCTTCGGCATCAACGCCCAGGAAGCGCCCTGGGTGGACCCCGAGCACCGGCTGCTGTCGGAGGTGACCTGGGAGGCGATCGAGCACGCCGGGATCCCGGCCCGGCGGCTGGCCGGTACGCCGACGGGCATGTTCTTCGGGCTCTATCAGAAGGACTACATGCTGCGGGTGCAGCGGCCGTTGGAGGAGGTCGACGCCTACGCGATGTACACCGGCTTCGACAGCATCGGACCCGGCCGGGTGGGGTTCATGCTGGACCTGCGCGGGCCCCAGGTCGTCGTCGAGGCCGCCTGCGCGTCCGGGCTGGTCGCCGTGCACACCGCCTGCCAGAGCCTGCGGACCGGCGAGTCGGACGTCGCCCTCGCCGGGGCCGCGATGCTCACCCTGGGACCCGAGGGGGTCGTCGCGCCCGCCCTGTGGGGGGTGTTCTCCCCGACCGGCCGCTGCCACGCCTTCGACGCGGCGGCCGACGGGTACGTCCGGGGAGAGGGCGCCGGTGTCGTCGTACTCAAGCGGCTGTCGGACGCGCGGCGGGCCGGGGACCGGGTGCTGGCGGTGCTGCGGGGCACGGCGGTCAACCAGAACGGGCGGGGTACGCGGCTGAGCGCGCCCTCGGAGCCCGCGCAGATCGATCTGTACCGGCTGGCGCTGGAGCGGGCCGGGGCCGAGGCCGGGGACGTCGGCATGGTGGAGGCGCACGGGCCGGGCACGGCGGTGGGCGACCCGATCGAGTTCGCCGCGGTGGCCGCCGTGTACGGCAAGGGCCGGAACCGGTGCGCACTGGGTTCGGTGAAGACCAACATCGGGCACACCGAGCCCGTCTCGGGCGTGGCCGGGCTGCTGAAGACCATCGCGGCACTGCGGCACGGCACGGTGCCGGCCAGTCTGCACTTCACCGACTGGAACCCGCAGATCGACCCCGCCGGGACCCGGCTGTTCGTGCCGACCGACGCCGTGGAGTGGCCGGTCCGGGCGGGAACGCGGCTGGCGGCGGTCTCCTCGTTCGGCATCAGCGGGACCAACGCCCACGTGGTGGTGGAAGCGCCGCCGACGGTCCCCGCGGCTCGGCGCGCGGCCCGTCGTCCGGCACCGGACGGCGTGGCCGGCACGGTCCCTTCCGGCGCTGCCTCGCGGGTGTTCCCGCTGTCCGCCGGCACGCCCGTCGCGCTGCGGGCCGCGGCCGGGCGGCTGGCCCGGTGGCTGCGCGGTGAGGGGGCGCGGGTGCCGTTGGTCGACGTCGCGCACACCCTGGCGGTGCGCCGCTCGCCCGCCCGGGAGCGCGCCGCCGTCGTCGCCGCCGACCGGGCGGAACTCGTGGCGCGGCTGGAGGAACTGGCCCAGGGGTCCGTGTCCGCCGTCGGCACGGCGACCGGGCGGGCCGTACCGGAGGCCGGGAAGGGCGTGGTCTGGGTCTTCTCCGGGCACGGCTCGCAGTGGGCGGGCATGTGCCGCGGTCTCCTCGGCCACGACCCCGAGTTCACCCGGGTCGTCGGCATGCTCGAACCGCTCGTGGCCGCGGAGTCCGGTTTCTCCCTGCGCGAGACCCTGGGCCGGCCCGAGGTGGTCACCGGGTTCGACCGGGTGCAGCCGGTCATCTTCGCCGTGCAGTTGGGACTGGCCGCGATGTGGCGGGCCCACGGCGTCGAACCGGCGGCCGTGATCGGCCACTCCATGGGCGAGGTCGCCGCCGCGGTCGCCGCGGGCGCGCTGAGCCCGGAGGACGGCGTACGGGTCATCTGCCGCCGCTCGCGGCTGATCCTGCGCACCGCCGGACAGGGACTGATGGCCTCGGTCGCCCTGGGCCGCGCCGACGTCGAACGGCTGCTGGCGGAGGACGGCGTACGGGGCGTGAGCGTCGCCGTCGTCGCGTCACCGGAGGACACGGTCGTCGGCGGGGACGCCGACCGCATCCGCCGGCTCGCCGAGGAGTGGGAGGCGCGCGGGGTGGGCGTGCGCGTCATCGAGGTGGACGTCGCCTCGCACACCGCCCACATGGACCCCATCCTGCCCGACCTCGCCGACGCGCTCGCCGGGGTCACCGGCCGGACGCCGGCGGCCGCCTTCTACAGCACCGTCACCGACGACCCGCGCGCGCCCGTCGCCTTCGACGCCGCCTACTGGTCGGACAACCTGCGGCGGGTGGTGCGCTTCGGCGACGCCGTGCGGGCGGCGGCCGACGACGGACACCGGGTGTTCGTCGAGATCGGCCCGCACCCGGTGCTGGTCCACCCGGTGCAGGCCACGCTCACCGCGCACGGTCACACCGGCACCGCGGTCGTGCCCTCCCTGCTGCGCGACACCGACGACGCGCTGGCGTTCCGCACCCAGGTGGCGGCGCTGCACTGCGCCGGGCACCCGCTGGACTGGGCCGAGCGGTACGCCGACGGGGCTCTGGCCGACGTACCGCCGACCACCTGGGAGCGGACGCGGTACGTCGTCGAGCCCTCGCCGCTGCGCCGGTCGCCCGGGGCGCACGCGGCCCTCGCCGCCCATCCGCTGACCGGGCCGCACACCGTGGACCCCGACGGCGAGGGCCGTCACCTGTGGCAGACCCGGATCACCGCGACGACGCTGCCGTGGCTGGACGCGCACCGGGTGAACGACGTCGTCGTGGTGCCGGGTGCCGCGCTGTGCGAGATGGCCGTCGCCGCCGCCGCGGACCTGTTCGGCACCGGTCCGGGGCGGCTGAGCCTGACCGGCGTGGACCTCCAGCGGCTGCTGCTGCCGGCGGCCGACGGCACGTCCGTCACGGCGACCGCCGAGACGGCCGGCCCGGACACCGCCCGCTGGCGGGTGGTCGGCACGGCGTCCGACGGCACCGCCGTCCAGCACGCCCGGGCGGACCTGCACCGCACCCCCGAGGGGGAGCCCGGGCCGCCGGGCCGTGACCCGCGGGACCTGGCGGCGCGGTTCCCGCACGCCGTGGACGTGGCGGACGTCTACCGGCAGATGCGCGAGGAGCGGGGTGTGCACCACGGCCCGGCGTTCCTCGGCCTCCAGGCCCTGTCCACCGACGGGTCACCGGCCGACCGGACGGGCGCCCGGCTGCTGGCCCGCCTCCGGGTCCCGGACGGCGGCCGGGCCGGCGCGCAGGCCCTGCACTGCCACCCCGTCGCGCTGGACACCTGCCTCCAGGCCGTCGCGGCCGTCGTCCTGCGCACCGGCGCCGTGCCCGCCGGAGGGGTCCTGCCCCGGCGCATCGAGACGCTGCGGCTGTACGCGGCGGTGCCGTTGAGCGGGTACTGCCTGGTCACCCTCACGGGAAGGGACGGCGACCGGTTCACGGCCGACTTCCGGCTGTGGGACGACGACGGGGCGCGGGCCGCCGACGCCACCGGGGTGGAGTTCCGTCACGTGCCCGCCGAGAGCGCCGAGGAGCGCTTCGCCGGCCGGCTGCTGCGGACGGTCTGGGAGCCGGGCGAGCGTCCCGCACCGGACACGGCGGGCGGCGGCTGGGTGCTGCTGGCGGAGAACGGGCGTACGCGGTACGCGGCCCGTCTCGGCCGGGCCCTCCGAGAGCGGGGCGCCGCGGTGGACGTGCGGACGGCCGGCGCCGCGCCGCTCCTGCCGTCGGGGGCCGCGCCGCGGGCCGTGGTGTACCTGCCCGGGCCGGTGTCCGGCGGGGCGTCGCCCGACCACCACGCCCGGCAGCAGGTGGCCCGGTTGGCGGAAACGGCCCGCACCTGCGCGGACGGCCGCGCGGCGCCCCGCCTGTGGACGGTCACCGGTGCCGCACAGCACGTCGCCCCGCAGGACCGGCCGGATCTGGCCCAGGCCGGCCTGCGGGGGCTGGTGCGCGTCCTGAGCTACGAGCACCCCGAACTGCGCCCCGCCGTCCTGGACACCGACGAGCACACGCCCGTCGAGGACGTGGCCGCCGAACTGCTGTCCTGCCCCGACGAGCACGACGAGGTCGCCTACCGCCGGGGCACGCGTCACCTGGCGCGGCTGCGCAACGTTCCGCTGGACGACCGGGACCGCCGCCGCACCGCCGTGGACCGCGGACGCGACCGGATCGCCCTGCACCTCACACGCCCCGGCGACCTCGGCTCCTTCGAACTGGTCGCCCGCTCCCGTCGCCGGCCCGCACCCGGCGAGGTGGAGGTACGGCTCGACGCCACCAGCGTCAACTTCATCAACGTCCTCCAGGCCATGGGCGTCTACCAGCAGTTCAACGCGGGGGAGGAGCCCGCGCGGGACGTCTGCGCGTTCGACGGCGCGGGCGTCGTCACCGCCGTCGGGGACGGCGTACGGGAGGTGCGCGCGGGCGACCGGGTGGCCGCCATGTTCGTGGACGCGGACGAGTCCGCCGTCATGTCGTCCTTCGCGACCGTCCGCGCCGACTGCCTGCTGCCGGTGCCGGACGCGATGAGCACGCGGGACGCCGCCGCCCTGCCCTGCGCCTACCTGACCGCCTGGTACGGCCTGCGGTACCTGGCGCGGCTCCGCCGAGGCGAGACGGTGCTCGTCCACTGTGCGAGCGGGGGCACCGGCCTGGCCGCGCTGAACCTGGCGCGCGTCCACGACGCCGACGTGCTGGCCACGGCGGGCAGCGAGGCCAAACGGGCCTTTCTGCGCGGCCTGGGCGTCGCGCACGTCATGGACTCCCGCAGCCTGGCCTTCGCCGACCGGGTGCGCGACCTCACCGGGGGCCGCGGCGTCGACGTCGTACTCAACTCCCTCACCGGACCCGCGCAGACCGCGAGCCTCGAACTGCTGGCGCACCGGGGCCGCTTCGTCGAACTGGGCAAGCGGGACGTCTACGCGGGCACCCGGCTGAGCCTGCTGCCCTTCCGCCACAACGTGACCTTCACCTGCGTCGACGTACTGCTGATGATGCGCCGGGAACCGGACCTGCTCGCCGAGGGCTACCGCGAACTGGCCGGCCTGCTCGCGGACGGCACCCTGCCGCCGCTGCCCGTCACCGACCACCCCGTCACCGAGGCGGCGTCGGCCTTCCACGCCATGGCCTCCGCCCGGCACACCGGCAAACTCGTCCTCACCTGGCCCGCCGAGGGCACCGACACCCTCCCCGTGCGGCCCGAGGACGTCCCCGTGGTCCGGGCCGACGCGAGCTATCTGGTCACGGGCGGGCTCGGCGGGCTGGGACTGCTGGTCGCCCGCTGGCTGGCCGAGCGCGGCGCCGGTGCCGTGGTGCTGACGTCCCGCGGCACGCCCACCGCGGCCGTCCGGGCGGAACTCGACGCGCTGGCACAGGAGTCCGGCGTCCGTGTCGAGGTCGTGAGCGGAGACCTCGCCGAACCGGGCGTGGCCGACCGCCTCGTCCGGGCCGCCCTGGCGACGGGCCACGCGCTGCGCGGCGTCGTCCACGCGGCGGCCGTGGTCGAGGACGCCACCGTCGCCAACCTCTCCGCGGAACTGCTGGAGAGGGTCTGGCGGCCCAAGGCGACCGGGGCCTGGCTGCTGCACCACGCCACCACCGGACAGGAACTGGACTGGTGGGTCACCTTCTCCTCGGCCGCGTCCCTCCTCGGCAACCCCGGACAGGGCGCCTACGCCGCCGCCAACGCCTGGCTGGACGAGTTCACCTCCTGGCGCCGCGCCCAGGGCCTGCCGGCCACCTGCGTCAACTGGGGACCCTGGGCGGAAGTCGGCCGCGGCACCGGCATGGCGGACCGCGGTTACGCCATGATCACGCCCGCGGAGGGCATCGCCGCCCTGGAACGCCTCCTCGCCCACGACCGCGACCGCACCGCCTGCACGCCCGTGGACCTGCCCCGGTGGCTGGACTCCTACCCCGCCACCGGCCGCACCGCCTTCTTCGCCGCACTGGCCGCCCCGACGGCGGGCACGGACCCGGCGGACGGGCGCGGCGACCTGCTGGACGCCCTGCGCGCGGCGGACGGCGCCGAGGGGCGCGAACGGGTCCTGCTGCCCCGGGTGGCGGAGCAGATCGCCGCGGTGCTGCGGCTGCCGGCCGACCGGTTCGACGCCGACACGTCCCTGGTCACGCTGGGCCTGGACTCGCTCATGGCGATCGCCCTGCGCAACCGCCTTCAGCGCGACCTGTCCCTGGACATCCCCACCACGGTGATGTGGACCCACCCGACCGCCTCGGCCCTCACCCGCTACCTCCTGGCCCGCCTCCACCCCGAGAGGGACGCCGCCCCCGAGGCCGGACCGGCCGACGGGCACTGACCGTCCACCGCACCACCCCGCCGCCCCCTCCTCCAGCAGGTGATGAACCCATGCCCCCTCCCCCCGCCCCGGCCCCCGCGCCCCGCACCTGGGACGTCATCGTCATCGGCGCCGGGCCGGCCGGCGCCACCGCCGCCCGGGTCGCCGCCGAGAGCGGCTGTACGACGCTGCTGCTGGAGCGCGCCGTCATCCCCCGCTACAAGACCTGCGGCGGCGGCCTCATCGGAGCGTCCCTGGCCGCGCTGCCCCCGGACCTGCCCCTGAGGATCTACGACACGGCCGGGCGGTTCACCTTCGCCCACCACGGCCGCGCCGAACGCACCCTCACCTGCGCCACCCCGACCTGCGCCATGGTCTACCGCAGCGAACTCGACGCGGCCCTCACCGAGGCCGCCGCCCGGGCGGGCGCGCAGGTCCGGGACGGCACCGCGCTGACCGCTCTGGAACAGGAGGGCGACACCGTCCTCGTGCGGACCGGGCACGGCGGCCTGCTGCGCGCCCGTGCCGTCGTCGGCGCGGACGGCAGCGCGAGCCGGGTCGCCCGGTACGTGGGGGTCGAGTGCGCGCAGGTCGACCTCGCCCTGGAGGCCGAGGTGCCGGTCGGCGAACGGACGGCCGGCCGCTGGCGGGGCCGGCTGCTGATGGAATGGGGGCCGCTGCCGGGCTCGTTCGGCTGGATCTTCCCCAAGGGGGACGTCTGCACGGCCGGGGTGGTCGCCGCCCGCGGCAACCCGGTCGCCCTGCGCGCCTACAAGGAGGACTTCCTCGGCCGCCACGGCCTGCTCGGCCCCCGCCCCCTCCACGACACCGGCCACCTCACCCGGTGCCGCCGTCCCGGCTCCCCGCTGGCCAGGGGGCGGGTGCTGGTCGCGGGGGACGCCGCGGCCCTCCTGGACCACTGGTCGCGCGAGGGCATCTCCTACGCCCTGCGCTCGGGGGACATGGCGGGACGGGCCGCCGTCCGCGTCGTCGCCGCCACCGGCGCCGAGCAGGCGACCGCGGCCACCCGCGACTACGGCCGCCGGATCGACGAGACCCTCGGCGTCGAGATGCGCGCCAGCGGCGTCCTGATGCGCCTGTTCTTCCGGACCCCCGGCCTCGCCCACGCCGCCCTGACCCGTCTGCCCTGGGCGTGGCACCACCTCGACGCCTACATCGCCGGGCACACCACCGTCGCCGGCATCATGGCCACGCCCCTGGGCCGCACGGCCGCCGCGCTGGCCTCCCGGCTGCCGGTGCCGGCCCCGAGGACGGCGGAGGGGGAACCCGTCCGCACCTCACCGGCCGGACAGCCGTGAGCACCGTCGCCTGCCGCGGCCCGGCGGCTCCGGCTCGGCGACCGGGACGCCGCACGGACGCCGCGGCGTGTGTGCGGCGGGCCGCTCAGGGCCGGCTGGTGAGGTAGCCGCCCATCGTGGTGAAGTACTCGGCCGCGGAGCACTCGCGGCCCTCCTCGGTCCGTACCCGGGTGAGGGCGAGGCCGTGGTTGCGGCCCCTGCGGGCGTCGGCTCCGGCGACGATCACGACGCCGTCGCCCTCCCGGTAGAAGACGCGGCCGGGGGTGCCGCCGTAGCGGCCCCGGGACACGAAGGCGGCGAGGATCTCCAGGCGCCTGCCCTTGTGGAAGGTGAACGCCGCCGGATACGGGGCGGACTGGGCGCGGATCAGACGGTGGAGGTCCTCCGCCGGCCAGTCCCAGTCGATCCGGATGTCCTCTTCGGCGCGCTTGTGGAAGAAGGACGCCTGGGAGCGGTCCTGCGGGGTGAACTCGGTGTCCCCGGCGGCGATGCGGTCCAGGGCGCCGATGGTGACCGGGGCGATGAGGTCGACGGTCTTGTGGAACAGGTCGGTCGCCGTGTCCGCCGGTCCGACGGGGACGGCGCGCTGGACGACGATGTCACCCGCGTCGAGTTCCTCGTTCATCATGTGGGCGGTGACCCCGACCTCCGGTTCCCCGTTGAGGAGCGCCCAGATGAGGGGCGAGAAGCCGGCGTACTTCGGCAGCAGCGAGTCGTGGACGTTGAGCGTGCCGTGGCGGGGCAGGGAGTAGACGCGCGGGGGGATCCAGGTGCGCCAGTTGTTGGCCACGATGATGTCCGGCTCCGCCTTCTCCAGGAGGCCGGCCAGTTCCTCGTCGTCGGGCCGGTCGCGGATGACGACGGGGACGCCGTGGGCGGCGGCCAGGTCGGCGACGGAGTCGCTCCAGATCTTCTCGTAGGCGTGCTCGCTCCTGGGGTGCGTCACGACCGTGACCACGTCGTGGTCGGAGTCCAGGAGGGCCTGCAGCGTCCGGTGTCCCCAGGTCTGGTAGCCGAACATGACGACCCGCATGGAGGTTCCTCCCAGGAACGGCACTTGACTGGGTTTGAGTAAAGCAAGGCTTACCTAACGGCACAATGGGGCGGCCGCTGTGTGCTGTTGGGGCAGCGTTCGGTATCCGGACTCCGGTGTGCGGGTCTGCCGTTCCCGAGCCGTCGTTAGCGTGCGCCCGTTCGAACGACGAGTACGGGAGTGATCATGCACAGACCTGTCGACGCGCACCCCTCCGGCTGCGCGTGCCCCGTCACCGCGGACCCCGACGGTGACGGCGTCGCCGCGTCGAGCCGCCGCGCCTTCCTCCAGCGGGCGGGCGCGCTCGGCGCGGGAGCGGGCGCGGCCGGGCTGCTGGCGGCGGCCCCCGCGCACGCGGCCGGTGCCGGTGCCGGCCACGGCGGCCAGGGCGCGGACGACGACCCCTACGGCCGGACCACGACGTCCCGGGGGCCGAAGGGCAAGTGGAGTCCGGACCCGGACAGCCCCCGGTTCACCGTCGTCGTGATGCCCGACACCCAGTACATGTTCGACCAGGACCGCATCCACCCGGCCCCGGTGGAGGCGTCCTTCCGCTGGGTCCTGGACCCCGAGGGCCGCGCGGGCGGCAACGACGAGAACATCGTCTTCCTGGCCCACCTGGGCGACGTGACCAACAACGGGCTCGCCGAGGAGTACGCCGCGGCGACCGAGGTCTTCGGCCTGCTGGACCGCGCGGGCGCCTCCTACGGTGTGCTGGCCGGCAACCACGACGTCAGCGACGACGACCAGCGCGGTGACACCCCGTACCTGGACACCTTCAGCGTCGCCCGGGCGAAGAAGCGGCCCAGCCACCACGCCTCCAGCCCCGACGGCTACAACACCGCGCACGTCTTCCGCGCCGGCGGCCGGGACTGGATGCTGCTCGCCCTGGACTGGCGGCTGTCGGAGTCGGGCTTCGCCTGGGCCAACGCCGTCATCGCCGGCAACCCGACGCTGCCGGTGATCGTCACCACCCACGAGATCGTCGGCTCCTACGACGACGGCACGGCCGGCCTGTCCGGCTACGGGCAGCAGCTGTGGGACAAGCTCATCAAGGGCAACGACCAGATCTTCCTCACCCTCAACGGGCACTACTGGCCGCCCGGCAGCACCGTCATGAAGAACGACGCCGGTCACGACGTACACCTGCACATCACCAACTACCAGGACCGGTACTACGGCGGCGCAGGCATGGTCCGCTCCTACCGTTTCGACCTCGACCGCGGCCGGATCGACGTCGCGACCTTCTCCCCGTGGATCCGCGAGCTGGCGGCGGACGGGGAGCTGAACGCGCTCGCCGCGCAGGAGCTGGAACTCACCTCCGCCGTCGACCGGTTCTCCATGGAGATCGACTTCGACGAGCGGTTCTCCGGGTTCGCCCCGGTGCCGCCCCGCAAGGCCCGCCCCGCCCGCCGGATGCTGCTGCCCGGCACGCTCGCCTACTGGCGGTTCGACGAGGGCGCCGCCGGCACCGACGTCGCCGCGGGCACGGTGTTCGAGGACCGCAGCGGCAACGGCAACGACCTCGAAGTGCGTACCGTGCCCGGCACCCCCGCGCACGCTCTCGTCCGCACCGGCGACCACCACCCCGACCAGCCGGCCCACGCCGGCCTGGTCTTCGCCGGCCAGGGCAACCCGGTCAGCGGCAGCTATCTGCGCACGGTCGACAGCGCCCCCCTCAACCGCGAGACCTTCGAACGCGGTTACACCTTCGAGGTGTTCTTCAAGGTGCCCGCCGACTGGGACGGCGGCCGCAACGGCTGGTCGGCGATGCTCAGCCGCGCGGGCACCGCCGCCGCAGCCGGCAAGAACGGGCCGACCGCCACCGCGGAGGAGCCCATTCTCAGCCTCGGCCTGTCCAGCTCCATCGAACTGCAGTGGAACGCCTACCCGCTCAACCAGGACGGCGCCACCACCGCCTGGAGCCACCTGCTCCAGAAGGAGGAGTGGTGGCACGTCGCCGTCGTCAACGACGGCCGGATCAGCAAGCTCTACGTCAACGGCTGCGAGGAGGGCCGCAATCCCACCTCCAGGGCCGTCGGCCTGACCGCCCTCGGCCTGCCGTTCCTGCTGGGCGGTTACCAGTGGGCCGACGCCGTCAGCCAGGTGTTCCACGGCACCATCGGCGACGTACGGATCAGCGGCCGGGCGCTGAAGCCGGGGCAGTTCATGAACGCCTGACCCATTGACTTAGGCTTGCCTTACTTTCTCTGCCGAGGGGGCGGCGGCTCACAGCCGCCCCCTCGGCATGCCTGTCCACGTCCCCTGGGAGGGTAAGCAAGCATGCTGGTCGCACGCCGACTGCGTACGCCACTGGTCATCGGTCTGTGCGGGGCCGCGGTCGCGTTCGACGGGTACGACCTCGTCGTTTACGGCACCACCGTCTCCGCGCTCATGGACGAGTGGGGGATCGGACCGGCCGAGGCCGGGCGGCTGGCGTCCAGCGCGCTCGTCGGCATGCTGCTGGGCTCCCTGCTCGCCGGTTCCCTCGCGGACCGCCTCGGCCGCCGCCGCACCCTGATCGGCGGACTCACCGCCTTCTCCCTGCTGACCGCCGCGTGCGCCGCCGCCCAGAACCCGGACACCTTCATGGTGCTGCGCTTCCTCACCGGCCTGGGGCTGGGCGCCGTACTGCCCGCGGCGACCGCGCTGACCATCGAGTACGCGCCCGCCCACCGGCGCAACCTCACCTACATGGCCATGCAGTCCGGGTACGCCGTCGGCGGCATCCTCGCCTCCGCGCTCGCCATCGGTCTGGTGGAGGACGCGGGCTGGCGGGTGATGTACGTCATCGGCGCGGCCCCGCTCGTCCTGGTGGTGCCGTTGGCGCTGCGCTACCTCCCGGAGTCCGTCGAGCACCTGGTGGGCCGCGGGCGGCTCGACGAGGCGCGCGCCCTGGCCGCACGGCTCGGCCGCACCGTCCCCGAACCCCCGCCGAGCACCGGGCACGCGGGTGTCCGGGCCCTGTTCACCGGCGGTCTGGCCCGACGCACCCTGCTGTTCTGGACCGCCGCCTTCGCCGCGCTGCTGCTGGTGTACGGGATGAACACCTGGCTGCCGGAGCTGATGCGGGAGGCCGGCTACCCGCTCGGCTCGGCGCTCTCCTTCCTGCTCGTGTTCAACCTCGGCTCGATCGTGGGCTCGCTCCTGGCCGGCCGGCTCGCCGACCGCGTCGGCTCCACGTACGTGGTCGTGGGCGCCTTCGCGCTCGGCGCGCTGTGCGTGGCCCTGCTGAGCGTGCGCGGGCCCGTGGCGCTGACCTACGTACTCGTCGCCGTCAGCGGGTTCGGGGCGATCGGCACGATGAACATGCTCAACGCCCACGTCACCCGCTCCTACCCGGTACCGGCCCGCGCCACGGGCATCGGCTGGTCGCTCGGGGTGGGCCGGCTCGGCGGCATCCTCGGCCCCTCGGTCGGCGGCCTGCTGCTCGCCTCCGACGCCGGCATCGGCTGGAGCTTCGCCCTCTTCGCGGCCGTCGCGGCGGTCGGCGCGGTCGCCGTGTCCCTGGCCCCGCCGGCCCCGCGGGCCGCCGCCACCCGGCCCACCACCGAGCCCACCGCCGACCGGCCGGCCCCGGCGGGCACGGCGCACGAGGCCCGCTGCCCGACCGCGCGCACCGCGGAGTGACCGTCGGCACCACCGTGGCCGACCCCGGCGGCGTGGCCGTGCGCGGCCTGCCGGAGCGGTCGTGCAGCCCTTGCTCGCCTTCGGCCCGCCAGCGGCGGACCCACTTGTGGGCCGTGACGCGCGAGATGCCCATCTCGGCTGCGACGTGCGCGACCGGACGGCCCGCGTGGACACGCTCGATGAGGAGCCGCCTGCCGTGAACGGTCAGCCGGGCATTACGGTGGGACACGAAGACCTCCGTGCGGTGCAGTCCTAGACAGCTCCACCACACCGGAGGTCTTCGCCATGATCAAGCCCCGTCGGCGTTAACAACGCTCGTGATCAATACACCTAGCTCCGGTCGCCCTTCGGCTTGCCGCGCTGGTCCGGGGTGCCGTGCGGCGGTGCGCCGAACGGCTGCGGGGAGGTCGCGGGGGAGACGGGGGAGCCGCCGTGGCCCCGGCTCTGCTCGGGGCGCAGGGCACCGGGGTCGCCGGAGGTCGGCACCGCGCCCGCCTGCAACTGCTCCAGACGGGACGCCAGCAGTTCCGTCACCGGCAGCCGGTCGCCGTGCGACCGCTCGTAGGCGAGCAGTTCCTCCACCTCGTCCGTGCCCAGCGACCGCACCCGGCTCTCCAGGCTGCCGAGCGGCAGATGGTCGTAGTCGGGCAACGGCAGGGCGTTGTGGGCGGAGTCGGCCATGGTTCTCACTTCCTCGTCGGTCACCTAGGTCTTCGGTGGCCTCGTCGTTCAGTGACCGCCGCCCGGGCCGCCGCTGCCGAAGGAACCGCTGCTGCCCTCGTCCCAACGGCGCCGCGGCTGCTCCGGGGCGGAGCGGCTGCTCTGGCGATGGAGGTCGTGCGGCAGCAGCCGCTCGTCACCGTGGGGCACCTCCTCCGGCGCCCTGCTCTCCCGGGTCTCGCGGACCGGTCCGCCCGCGGGCATGTGCGGCTGCTCGTCCGGGGTCGGCGGCGGCGACTCCCGGCGCTTGACGCGGATGCCGACAGCGAAGGCGCCGATCAGCAGCGCCACGACCACGAAAGCCGCCACGACCAGTCCGACGCCCATGGCGCCGTTGCTCGCGGCCATCTCCATCCATGCGCTAGTCATGGGCGCCGAGTACCCCCGCTCCCCGCCACGAACCCCTCAGCTCTCTCGCGCGGATCGCGTCTGCGAACGGTTCGCCTTGCGGATCGCGCCGAGCAGCTCCTCCTTCGACATCCGCGACCGCCCCTCGACGCCGAGCCGCTTGGCGACGTCGTACAGGTGCTGCTTGGTCGCGTTCTCGTCGACACCCTCGCCGCTGCGCCCGCCGCGCCCCCGGGGCCGGGCCGACCGCGGGTCCGAGGGGCCCTTGCGCCCGCCCTCCTTGCGCTCCCAGTGGTCGCCGACCTTCTCGTACGTGTGCTTCAGCGCGCCGTACGCCACCCGGTGCGCGCGCTCGCCCTCGCCGTACTCCCGCACGGCCGAGTCGTGCGCCTTGATCCACGTGCGCTGGGCCTCCTCGGGAGACCGCTCCAGGGTCGACGGCAGTTCCTGTCGTCCCGGCATGCCGTACACCTCCGTTCGTCGTCGCTTCCGGAGGGTGAACGGGTGCCCGGGGCGGGTGACGGAAAACCGGCCGGAGGCCTTGGGAACACCGGGCTCGGCGGGTTTGGCGCGGGCCGCGGCGGCAACCCGCCCGGTGTGACTTCCACGACTTCCACGACTACGACGACTACGACCGGTTCGACCAGTTCGCAGCAGGAGCTGTTCCAGTTCCTGGAGGACCGCTTCGCATGTGCACAGGCGTGCACCGAGTGCGCCCGTGTGTGCGCGCTGCGGGCGAGCCTCGTGGACCCGGACGGCACGGAGAACCAGGAACTCGTGCGGCGCAAGGGCATCATGTGCGCCGAGGTGTGCGACGCGACCTGCCGGGTGCTGTCCGAGCAGACCCAGGTGGACGAGGAGGCGATACGCGTCCAGCTGGAGTGGTGCCGGCAGGTGTGCCTGGAGAGCGCGCAGGTCTTCGACCGGCAGCCGGGCGCGGAGGACAGCGCCGCAGCGTGCCGGGACTGCGCCAAGGCGTGCGGGGCGTTCCTCGACACCCTGCGCTGACGCGTCGGACCGTGGGCGCCCTCGGCCCCGTACAAACCAGGCCCATGGACCGCCATACTGGACGGGCCAGGGGAGGGCGGAGCGACAGCGACGGGGGCGCGCTTCTATGGGGTCCATGGGGTGCACGGGGGACGGCACGCTGATCCAAGGCCGGTACCGGCTGCTCGACCTGATCGGACGCGGCGGGATGGGGGAGGTGTGGCGGGCCCGCGACGAGTCGCTGGGCCGCCGGGTGGCCGTCAAGTGCCTGAAACCGCTCGCCGCGCAGGAGGACCACTCCTTCACCCGGGTGCTGCGGGAGCGGTTCCGCCGCGAGGCCCGGGTGGCCGCCGCGCTCCAGCACCGCGGGGTGACCGTGGTGCACGACTTCGGTGACTCCGACGGGGTGCTGTTCCTGGTCATGGAACTGCTGGAGGGCCGCAACCTCAGTCAGCTCCTGGAGGACAACAAGCACCATCCGCTGGCGGTCACCGACGTCGTCGACATCGCCGAACAGGTCGCCGCCGCCCTCGCCTACACCCACGAGCAGGGCATCGTGCACCGTGACCTGAAGCCCGCCAACATGGTGCGGCTGGCCGACGGCACGGTGAAGATCTGCGACTTCGGCATCGCCCGGCTCGGCCACGACGTGGGGTTCACCGCCCGGCTCACCGGCACGGGCGTCGCGATGGGCACCCCGCACTACATGTCCCCGGAGCAGATCGGCGGTACGGAGGTCGACCGGCGCAGCGACCTGTACTCGCTCGGCTGCGTGCTGTACGAACTGGCCACCGGCGTACCGCCGTTCGACCTGGACGATCCCTGGGCGGTGCTCGCCGGCCACCGCGACACCCCGCCGCTGCCGCCCCGCAGCCACCGTCCCGACCTGCCCGGTTACCTGGAGCGCATCATCCTGGACCTGCTGGCCAAACGGCCCGAGCAGCGCCCCGGCGACGCCCGGGAGCTGGGCCGCCGGATCGCGGCCGGCCGCACCGCGCCGGCGTACGTGCCGACCGCCGTCGCGGTCCGGCCGCGGGCACCCCAGCCGGCCGGGCGCGCGGCGGGCCCGCCGTCCTGGACGTACGCCCGCGGCTCGGCCGACGGCTCGGCCGGCTCCGGAGCGGTGGCGGGCGGCGGCTCCGGGGCGGTGGCGGGCGGCAGTTCCGGGGCGTCCGGTGCGGGCGGGGAGGCGGGCGGCGTGTCCGACGGGCGGCTCGCGTGGCCCGCCGACGAGCCCGTCGCCGGCCGGCGCCCCGGCCCGCCGCCGGAGACCGCCGCCACCCTGGCCGCCCGGCACCACGTCGGCCTGCGGCTGGGCCGGCTGGGCCGCTGGACCGAGGCCGGCGAGGTGCACCGGACGGTCGCCGCCGCCCGCGAGCGCCTGCTCGGCCCCGACCACTCCGACACCCTCGCCAGCCACTACGAGGCCGCCTTCGCCCTCAGCCGCACCGGACGCCCCGCCGACGCCCTCCGCGTCTACAAGCGGGTGGCCGAGGCCAGGATCCGCGTCCTGGGCCCCGACCACCCCGACACCCTCGCCGTCCGCCAGGAGATGGCGTACGTCCTGGGACGGCTCGGCCGGCACGCCGACGCCCACCAGGTGTACGCCGCCGTCCTCGCCGCCCGGGAGCACACGATGGGCGCCGACCACCCCGACACCCTGCGCTGCCGCCACAACCTCGCCTTCAGCCTCGGCCGGCTCGGCCGCTGGGCGGACGCCCACCGGATGGCGGCCGACGTCGCCGGCGCCCGCGCCCGGGTGCTGGGCGCCGACCACCCCGACACCCTCGTCACCCGCTACGAGGTGGCGTACGCGCTCGGCCAGCTGGACCGCTGGAAGGAGGCGCTCGCCACCTACCGGGGCGTCGCCGCCGCGCGTGCCCGGGTGCTGGGCGCCGACCACCCCGACACCCTCGCCGCGCGCTACGAGACCGGCATCAGCCTGGGCCGGCTCGGCCGCAGCGACGAGGCGCTCGCCCTGTACCGCGAACTGGCCGACGACCGCGCCCGCGTCCTGGGCGCCGACCACCCCGAGACCCTGCGCGCCCGGCACGGCATCGGCGTCAACCTCGGCCGGCTCGGCCGCTGGGAGGAGGCGCTCGCCGAGTCCCGCGCGGTGGCCGCGATGCGCGAACGTGTCCTGGGCGCCGACCACCCCGACACCCTCGTCAGCCGCCGCGAGGTCGCCGTCGGCCTGGGCTGGCTGGGCCGCTGGGAGTCCGCGTTGACCGAGTACCGCCGGGTGACCGCCGCCCGCGAACGCGTCCTGGGCGCCGACCACCCCGACACGGCCGCCGCCCGCGAGGACGAGGCGCACTGTCTGGAGCAACTGGGCCGGACCGCCGAGGCGGGAGAGCTGTTTCGCGGGGCGGCGCCGCGGAGACGGGAGACGCCGGAGGGCCGCTGACGGGGCCGTCGGCCGCCGGCAGCACCACCGGCCCGCGCCGGGCCGTCGTCGACCGTGCGGCGCCCCTCGGCTACCTGGCGGCGCCCAACGACGCGTGCTACCAAGAGCCATGACCGCCTCGACCACGCGGCGCGGCACGCGCGGACACGACGTCGTCATCGTCGGCGGGGGCCACAACGGCCTGGTCGCCGCCGCCTACCTGGCCCGTGCCGGCCGCTCGGTCCTGGTGCTGGAGCGGCTGGCCCGCACCGGGGGCGCGGCCGTGTCCACGCGGCCGTTCGCCGGTGTCGACGCCCGGCTGTCCCGCTACTCCTACCTGGTCAGCCTGCTGCCCGCGAAGATCGTCCGGGACCTCGGCCTCGACTTCCGCCTCCGGCCCCGTACCGTCTCCTCGTACACACCCGTGGAGCGGGACGGGCGGCCCACCGGCCTGCTGGTCGGCGGGGACGAGCGGCGCACCCGCGCCTCCTTCGCCCGGCTCACCGGCGGCGAGCGGGAGTACGCGGCCTGGCGGCGGTTCTACGGCATGACCGGCCGCGTCGCCCGCACGGTCTTCCCAACCCTCACCGAGCCCCTGCCCACCCGGGCGGAACTGCGCCGCCGGGTCGACGACGAGACGGCCTGGCGGTCCCTGTTCGAGGAGCCGGTCGGCGTCGCGATCGAGGAGCACTTCGCCGACGACCTGGTACGCGGCGTGGTCCTCACCGACGCCCTGATCGGCACCTTCGCCGACGCCCACGACCCGTCCCTGAGACAGAACCGCTGCTTCCTGTACCACGTGATCGGCGGCGGTACCGGCGCCTGGGACGTGCCGGTCGGCGGCATGGGAGCGCTCACCGACGCGCTGGCCGCGGCGGCGCGCGACGCGGGCGCCGTACTCGCCACCGGCCACGAGGCGGTACGCGTCGACACCGACGGCCGGTCGGCCGAGGTCACCTGGCGCACGGCCGACGGCGAGGGCGTCGCCGCCGCCCGCCACGTCCTGGTCGGCGCCTCCCCGCAGGCGCTGGCGGAGCTGACCGGCGCTCCTCCTCCGCCGCCCGCCGAGGGCGCGCAGCTCAAGGTGAACATGCTGCTGACGCGGCTCCCGGCCCTGCGCGACCCGGCGGTCGACCCCCGGGAGGCGTTCGCGGGGACCTTCCACGTCGCCGAGGGCTACCGGCAACTGGCCGCCGCCCACGCCCAGGCGGCGGCAGGCAGGCCGCCCGCCGCCCCGCCCTCGGAGATCTACTGCCACTCGCTCACCGACCCCTCGATCCTCGGCCCGGACCTGGCCGGGCGGGGCCACCACACGCTCACCCTGTTCGGCCTGCACACCCCCGCCCGGCTCTTCGCCCGGGACCACGACGCCGTGCGGCAGGACCTGCTCCGGGCGACCCTGGCCCAGCTCGACGCCCACCTGGCCGAGCCCCTCGCCGACTGCCTGGCCACCGACGCGGACGGCCGCCCCTGCGTCGAGGTGAGGACCCCGCTGGACCTGGAGCGCGACCTCGGGCTGCCCGGCGGCAACATCTTCCACCGCGAGCTGACCTGGCCGTACGCCCAGGAAGGCACCGGCCGCTGGGGCGTGGAGACCCCGTACCCGAACGTCCTGCTGTGCGGCGCCGGCGCGGTCCGCGGCGGCGGGGTGAGCGGCGTACCCGGGCACAACGCGGCCATGGCCGTCCTGGAGAACCCGGCCTGCTGACCCGACGCACTGCCCCGACGGACTGACCCGACGGACTGACCCGGCGCACTGAGGGGCGCATGCGCCGCGACGGAACGGGTACCGCGACATAGCGGACAACCGCACGCGAAACCCGCAATGCATGCGATGCGCGCAATGCGCGCAAGCGCGTGACTCTGTACGACAAGGAGACCGCCATGGCCGACCTCAGCCCCATCGACCTGCAGAAGGCCCTCAGAGGCGCGGACTACCCGGCGGACAAGAAGTCGCTCGTCGACTGCGCCCGCAAGAACAAGGCCGACGACAAGGTCGTCAGCCGCCTCGACGGACTGAAGAAGGACAACTTCGACGGGCCCAACGAGGTGCAGAAGGCCGTCTTCGACCAGTAGGCGCCGGGCGGGCCGGCCGGCCCGGCGCACCGGGCCGGTGATCCGCGCCCGCGACGGACCGGCCCTCTCCCGAAAGGTCCCGCCCGCACGGCCTGTTGGCGATTGCACCCGATCGCTAGGCTGACCCGCGGACGACGCAATCGGGAGGAGCACGGACGTGGCCGAGACCACCACCCACCAGCGCCCGCTCATCGGCTGGGACAAGCCGGAGCTGGACCTCAGCAACGCGCACTGGCAGTCCAGCAGCCGCGGCCGGGGCGATGTCCAGATCGCCTTCGTCGAGGGTTTCATCGCCATGCGCAACAGTGCCCGCCCGGAAAGCCCCTCCCTGATCTTCACCCCCGACGAATGGGGGGCCTTCGTGTCGGGAGCGCGGGAAGGGGAGTTCGACCTCACCTGAGACGCCCGGCGGCGTGGGTGGGCCGACCGGGAGGGGTGAGGCCGTACTCCCCGGAGGTGAGGGACCCATGAGCACCCTGCCCGTCGTCGCCGCGACCGACGGTTCGGACGACAGCCTGCGCGCCTTGGACTGGGCCCGGGACGCCGCCCGCAGACGCGACGCCCCCCTGCGGGTGGTGCACGTGCGGCAGTACGCCGCCTGGGCGCAGGCCGAGGTCATGGCCGTCGTGCCGCCGCCCGACCCGGACGACGACCCCGTCCTCGACGCGGCCCGTGCCCGCCTGCGGGAAGAGCAGGACGGCGGACCGGCCGTCGAGTACGTCGGCGCGGACGGCGTCCCCGCCGCCGCCCTGCCGGAACTCGGCGCCGAGGCCCAGCTCCTGGTGCTCGGTTCCCGGGGCCGCGGCGGCTTCACCAGTCTGCTGCTCGGCTCCAGCTCGCTGGCCGCCGCCCGCGACGCGGAGTGCCCCGTCGTCGTGGTGCCGCGCCCCGGCCGCGAGGTGCACGGCACCGCACCGGCCGGGCCCGGCCCTCGGGTGGTCGTCGGACTGCACGTCGACAGCCCCGACGAGGCCACGCTCGCGTTCGCCTTCGCCGAGGCCGCGCTGCGCGACGCCCGCCTCCAGGTGGTCGCCGCCTACCCGTGGCCGGTGCAGAGCTGGATGACGGCCCCCGGCCAGGCGGTGGCCCCGGTCATCGACGAGGTCGCCGTGGCGAGCGAGACCCGGGTCCTCGCCGACGGCCTGCTCGCCCCCCACCGCGGACGGCACCCCGGCGTCCGGGCCGAGACGCACGCCGTGCCGGGCGACGCCGCCGGCAACCTCGTCGCCGCCTCCGCCGACGCCGACCTGGTCGTCGTCGGTCGCCACCGGCGGCGCCTGCTGGCCCCGGCCCGGATGATGGGCTCGGTCGCCCACGCCGTGCTGCTGCACGCCGCCGCCCCGGTCGCGGTGGTGCCGCCCGCACCGCCGGAGGAGTGACCCGCGCCCCCGGGACCCCCGCCCCCTGACCGGCCGAGGGCACCGGGCCCGTCGGGCGCGACCACGTACCATGGGCGGCATGTCGTTCCTCCGCCGCCGCAGCGCCACGCCCGCCGGGCCCGACTTCGACGTACTGGCCATGGACCCGGGTGACTGGCCCGGCAATCTGGGCGCCGGCCTGCTGCCCGCCCCGGACGGTACCTGCCAGGGCGTCTTCCTGCGCTACGACCTGTTCGGCGGCCGCGGCCCCGCGATGATCATCGGCAACCTGCCGGAGGGCTCCCCGGCCCGCGAGGTCCCCGAGGGAGAGATCCCGTTCGAGGTCGCCCAGTTGCTGCTGGCCCTGGAGAACGACGAGGAGGTGACCGTCGTCGGCACCGAGGACACCCCCGTGATGCAGGGCGACAACCTCCTGATCGTGCGCCGCCTGAAGCTCTCCGAGAGCCGGATCTCCTGCGTGCAGTTCGACCGCAGCGACAACGTCCTGGTGACCATCGCCGCCTGGGACCGCCCCATCACCGACGACCTGTACGCCCTGCTGAAACCGCTCCCGGCGGAACTGTTCCAGCAGGGCTGAGGCTCAGCGCACGACCTCCACGTCGGCGGCGCGCACGTACGCGACCCGGTGGCCGTACTGGATCTCGTAGTACCGGTCCTCGCCGGTCACCACCCGGTGCGCGTCCTCGGAGAAGGTGACCGCGTAGTAGTACTCGCCGGGGACCTCGTCACCGACCACGTACCGCTGGCCCGCGGGCAGCCGGTACGGCAGCGGGGACACCGCCTGGACCGGCACCCCCTCCGGATAGGCCGACGCCTCCGGGTAGGCCCGCCCGTACACCGGGACACTCTCCGCCCCTTCCCGCGCGGTCACCGTCGTGCCCTTCGCGGGCACGGCGGTGGGCCGGGACGGCGGGTTCCTGAACCACGCCTTCTGGCCCAGGTACCAGACGGCCGTCCAGTCCCCCCACCGGCCGGCCACCGCGTACTGCTGACCGGTGGACACCCGGGAGGACAGGTCGTTCACGCCCGTGGTCGGTGCCGTGCCCAGGCCGATGTCCTTGATCAGCGGCGCGTCCTCGGAGTGGTCGGAGTACAGCCGCACCGCGCTGGAGCCGTGCGCCGCGCACGGCTCGCCCGCGCTCTCGCAGCCCGTGAACACCGGCCGGTTGGCCGCGTAGCCGGGGCGGATCGTCACCACGGCGGCGTTCTTCCCGGCGGTCGCGTGGAAGGGCCGGCCCAGCAGCCGGAAGTAGTGCGCCCAGTCCCAGTACGGGCCCGGATCGGTGTGCATGCCCGGGATCGCGGACGTGGTCGGGCCGGGCACGTTGTCGTGGCCCAGGATGTGCTGCCGGTCCAGCGGAATGCCGTACTTCTTCGACAGGTACCTCACCAGCCGCGCCGACGACCGGTACATCGCCTCCGTGTACCAGGCGTCCGGCTGAGCCAGGAACCCCTCGTGCTCCAGGCCGATCGAGCCCGCGTTGACGTACCAGTTGCCCGCGTGCCAGGCCACGTCCTTCGCCTTCACGTGCTGGGCGATGTGGCCGTCGGTGGAGCGCAGCGTGTAGTTCCACGAGACGTAGGCGGGGTCCCGCACCATGTCCAGCACGCCGTCCCAGGCGCCCTCGGTGTCGTGCACGACGATGTACCGGACGCGCTGCGAGGCGGGCCTGTGGCCCAGGTCGTGGTTGCCGTAGTCGCCGTCCCCGAACTCCTCGTACGGCGCCGGTATCCACTCGCAGGAGACGGTGCGCGGGCACTCGGTGCCGGCCGCCGACGCCGTACGCAGCCCGGTGCGCGCCAACTGCCCGGTCTCCGGGGCCACGTCGGGCCGGGCGGCCAGCACGACCCGCTGGCCCGCGTCCGTCGTGCGCCGCTCGCCGGCCCGGATCACCGCGTAGACGTCATCGGCGTACGCCGACGCGGTCGCCGTGTCGTCGGCGCCGGAGAAACGGGCCACCGCTCCGTACCAGTCGGCCGGGTCGGCACTCAGGGGCTCGCCCAGCTCCCGCTGGGCGGCGGCCAGCAGCGCGGCACCCCCGGCCACGTTGGCGGCCGGGTCGGTGCGCAGCGCCCGGTTGCTCAGCCCGGTCAGCCCGGCCGCCCGGGGCAGGGTGGACAGCCGGGCCGGCAGCGCTTCGGTCACCGGTGCGGCCGGCCCGGGGCGCAGTGCGGGCCGGGCGTCGTCGCCGCGCGGGTCCTCGGTGCCCTCGTCGTGGTGCGAGGAGGCGCCGGCCAGGGCGGTACGGGCGTCGGTGAGGTGCATCGGGCCGTACCCTCCGGTCACGCTCGGCGCGCCGCCGTGCGCGTCCCAGCGGGACTGGAGGTAGGAGACACCCAGCAGCACGCTCTGCGGCACCCGGTACTCGGCCGCCGCGGCGGCGAACGCCCGCTGGAGACCGTCCGGGGCGGACACGGACGCGGACGCGGACATGGCGGAGGGGACGGAGACGGACGCGGAGGCGGACGCCGGGCCGGTGGGCGGGGCGGCGCCGAGCAGCGGCAGCAGCAGCACCGCCGTGACGGGCAGGACGCGACGGCGGCTGCCGACGGGGACGGAAGCGGGGCCGGGGGCGGATCCTCGCAAGACAGCCTCCTGTGACGTGGGGCGTTGGCGGGTCGTGCGGGCCGGGCGTCCGTCAGTGGTACCCGCCGGTCCGACGTCCCGTCAATCACGCCTGCGGCGACTGGACTTCCCACGTCAGCGAGGGGGCAGGAGGGTTTCCGGGCGGCGACCCGCGGGCCTGGGCGGCGTCAGTGGAGTAGACCGCCGACGGCGTCGGCGGGAGGAACGGGAGGAACCCGAAAGGTCCGATGGCCGTGCCGTCGGGAGGCATACGAAGAGCCCACTGGCCGTCCCCGGCGGCAGGACCCCGAAAGCCCACCGTCCGCCCCCCCGGCGGCAGGCGCGCGAAAAGGTCCGCGGTGTGCCCTTGCGGAGACACCGCGGACCTCTGGCTTCTCCGGCTCCTCCGGCGCCTTCGCTCAGCGCGTGCCGACCGCCGCCCGCACGGCCCGGCGGGCCAGCTGACAGTCGTCGTGCAGCCGGCGCAGCAGCAGCCGCTGCTCCTCACCCGATGTCGTGGCACCCGGCGCCACCGGTGCCGCGGGGGCCCCGTCCCGCATCGAACGCTGCACGGCCGTCTCGTAGGTACGGATCTCCCGGGTCAGCACCAGCATCAGGTTGACCAGGAACGCGTCCCGCGAGGCCGGGCCGCCCGACTGGGCGAGCTGGCTGATCTGCCGCCGGGCCACCGGCGCGTCGCCGAGCACCGACCACAGCGTCGCCAGGTCGTAGCCCGGCAGGTACCAGCCCGCGTGCTCCCAGTCCACCAGCACTGGACCGGCCGGTGACAGGAGGATGTTCGACAGCAGCGCGTCGCCGTGGCAGAACTGGCCCATCGGCTGGCCCCCGGCCGCGTGCGCGATGCCGTGCAGCAGCTTCTGGAGGTCGCCCAGGTCCCGGTCGGTGAGCAGTCCCAGCTCGTGGTACCGGGAGATCCGCTCCGCGTACTTCAGGGGCTGGCCGAAGGTGTCCGCCGGCGGCCGCCAGGCGTTGAGCCGGCAGACCGCGCCGAGCGCCGCCCTGATGTCCGCCCGCGGAGGAGCCTCCACCGGGTGCCGCTGTACGGCGGCCACCCGTCCCGGCATCCGCTCGATCACGAGCGTGCAGTTGTCCGGGTCCGCCGCGATCAGCCTCGGCACCCGCGCCGGCGGGCGGTGCCGGACGAACGTGCGGTAGGCCGCTATTTCGTGCCGGATCCGCTCTGCCCACGCGGGCGAGTGGTCCAGCAGGCACTTGGCGACGGCCGTGTTGCGCCCCGTGGTGCCGACCAGCAGGACCGACCGTCCGCTGCGCCGCAGCACCTGGACCGGCGAGAACTCCGGGCAGATCCGGTGCACGGCGGCGATCGCCGTACGGAGCTGGGCACCCTGGGGGCCGGACAAGTCGATTCTCCCGCTGAGGGGTGGTGCGCCGGGCCCGGTGGCGCGCCGCGCCCTGCCCGCGCCGAGGACGGGGCCCGCCGGTCGCGGAGGGGCCAGATACGGGCCGCTGCCCACCGGGCGGGCGTGCGGCGACCGGGGCGGGGCGGACACGGAGGACGATGCTGCGTACATGGGCGAGACAGATCCCTTCGTGTTCCTGCTGTGCTGCCTGGGCCGGCTGCCGGCTGCCGGCTGGACCGTGTGTCCAGCCGTTCAGTCCGGGCCGGCGAATGCGTGCTGTGCCTGTGCCGTGTTCCGGCACGGCACGTGGGCCGCGCCGCCCGACCGGCCGTCGTCGGGCCACCCTGGGGAGTGTCCCGGCGGCGGCCAAGTCGGGGTGACGCACTCCTACCTGACACCCGACCGGCCCTGGCACACCATCTGGCGAACCCTGGCGAACCCTGGCGAATAGTCGCCCGGCAACCTGCCCGCGGCTACTGTCAACTCAGCCGAGAACCTGGGGGCTTGACGTGAGCGGACGACCCAACACCCGGCTCTCGGACCTGTTCGGCCTGGCCGGCTGGTCCAAGGGCGAACTCGCGAGGCTGGTCAACCGGCAGGCGGCGGCCATGGGCCACCCCCAGCTGGCGACCGACACCTCGCGGGTGCGGCGGTGGATCGACATGGGAGAGATCCCGCGCGATCCGGTGCCGAGGGTGCTGGCGGTGCTGTTCACCGAGCGTCTCGGCCGTGTCGTGACCATCGAGGATCTCGGTCTGGTCCGGCACGGGCGTGCGGGGAGACGGCAGGGCGGCGGGAGCGAGGAACATCCCGACGGAGTGCCGTGGGCGCCCGAGCGGACCGCCGCGGTCCTCACCGAATTCACGGGAATGGACCTCATGCTCAACCGACGCGGCTTGGTGGGCGCGGGCGCCGCGCTCGCCGCGGGATCCGCACTCAGCGGCGCCATGCACGACTGGCTGCACACCGACCCTGCTCTGGCTGCCGACGCTCCCGACCTCGACCGTCCCCTGCACACCGCTGACTCCGCCGGGTTCGACCGTTACGAGGCCGCCCCCATCGGGTCGCAGGAGATCGAGGAACTGGAGCGTTCGGTCGAAGTGTTCCGCGCCTGGGACGCCGCCCGCGGGGGCGGGCTCCAGCGCAAGGCGGTGGTGGGCCAGCTCAACGAGGTGGGCGGCATGCTCGCCTACCGGCACCCTCCCTATCTCCAGCGGCGCCTGTGGGGCGTCGCCGCCAACCTCGCCGTCCTGGCCGGCTGGATGTCGCACGACGTCGGCCTGGAACCCACGGCCCAGAAGTACTTCCTCATCGCCGCCCACGCCGCGCGTGAGGGCGGTGACCGGCCCCGGGCCGGTGAGGCGCTCTCCCGGGCGGCCCGCCAGATGGTGCACCTGGGCCGGCCCGACGACGCGCTGGACCTGATGAAGCTCGCCACGTCCGGTTCCGGGGAGCGGCTGCTGCCGCGAACCCGGGCGATGTTCCACACCATCGAGGCGTGGGCGCAGGCGTCGATGGGCAAGGGCCAGGCGATGCGCCGCACCCTCGGCCAGGCCGAGGACCTGTTCGTCTCCGACCGTGACGACATCGAACAGCCGGACTGGATGCAGCTCTTCACGGAGGAGGACCTGTACGGCATGACGGCGCTCGCCTACCGCACGCTGGCCGAGTTCGACCCGGGCGCGGCGGCACACGCGCAGTACTACGCCGGGAAGGCACTGGACCTGCGGACCGACGCCCGGGGGCGGTCGAAGATCTTCGACCATCTCTCCATGGCCTCGGCCTGCTTCATCGCCGACGACCCGGAACAGGCGGACCGCTACGCCCGGCTGGCCCTGATGGCGATGGGTTCCAACTCCTCCCACCGCACCTGGGACCGGCTGCGCCAGATGTACCGGCTCACCGCCGAGTACGCCGGCTATCCGGACATCCGGCAACTGCGGGAGGAGATCAGGCTGGCGCTGCCGAAGGCGAAGGGAAAGGGCAAATCCGGCAACAGCGCCTCCGCGTAGCCCACGTCTGATCTCCTACGCCCTCACCCGGGCGGCCAGTACACAGCCGGCGTCCCGGCGTCCGGCCGGGTCCGCTCCGCCGCACTCCCGCGCCACCAGCCGTACGGCGTCCTGGGCCGGGCCCGTCCCGGCCAGGCGGGGGGCCAGGGCGAGGAGCCGGTCCGCCGGTGCCGTCCCGGTGTGCACGAGCAGCAGGTCCCCGGCTTCGAGGGTCTCCTCGCGCCCGGGGCCCAGCACGCGCCCCGTCCCGCCGCGGAAGAGCAGCGGGGCGGGGCGTCCGGTGTGCGCCCACACCAGCGTGCGGTCGGCGGCCCGGTAGGTACAGCACACGGCGCCGTCCAGGGCGGGCCGGGCGGCGGTGCCGGGCAGGCGGCCGAGGCGGTCGAGCAGTGCCGCGGGGGTCAGGCCGGCCAGCGCCATGCCGCGCAGGGTGCCGGCCACCAGCGCCGGGTCCGCGGTCCCGCCCGGGCCGGGCCCGGTGAGGGAGCCGGCGCTCAGGAAGGTCACGCCCTCGGCGATCTCGCAGGCGTCGTACCAGACGGCCGGCCCGGCGGTCTCCGGCGGCAGCGCTACGGCCGGCTCCAGTCCGGCCGTACGGGACAGCCGAGGCGGGCCGGGCAGGCGGGGCGGCGCGCTCTCCGGTGCCCCGCCCGGGGCCCCGGGCCGGGGCGGCACCCGGTGCTCGGCGGCGGGCAGGGAGTCACGGGTCTCGTGCACCGCCCGCTGGCTGCGGCGCAGTTCGCTGACGTCGCGCAGTACCGCCCACATCGAGGCGGTGCTGCCGTGGGCGTCGAGCACGGGTTCGCCCATCATGTGCACCGTCCGCACCGTGCCGTCGGGCCGGACGACACGGAACTCGCCGTTGATCGGCCGCGCGTCGACGAGACAGCCGGTGACCATCGCGGTCAGCTCGGGCCGGTCCTGCTCCAGGACCACGGAGGGCAGCTCGTCCAGGGTGAGCGGGGGAGCGGCGGGGTCGCGGCCGAGGATCCGGTACAGCTCAGGGGACCAGTCGGCCCCGTCCGTCAGCAGGTTCCACTCCGCGCTGCCGACCCGGCTGAGCAGCGACCCGGCCCGGGCGGCGGGCCCGGCGGTCGGCGTCCGGGGCAGCGGGCCGTCGCGCAGCTGGGCCAAGTGCTGGTCGAGGTCGTCGAGCTGGTGCAGGGCCAGGTCGTAGAGGGCGAGCTGCCAGCGGCCCCTGGGGTCCGCCCCGTTCCCGCGGGCGCCGCGCCGTACCGCGTCCACCTCGCCCTTGAGCCGTCGCGCCTGCGCTATCAGCGCCTCCACCGAGCCGTGTTCCGACGGCTGTGCGGAGGGAGGGTCCGCGGAGAGAGGGGACGGCATGACGCACTCCGGTGTGCAGACGGTACGGCCAGGCGGGGACGGAACGGGCGCGGGGACGTAATGACTGTGGCACAGCCCGCGACGCTCTGTGAGGGATTTGGCAACACACGATACGGCGATGCCGGGGGCATATGCCACAGTCCCGGGCGAGCGACTCGTCCGGTCGTTTCTCATGCCCTCTCGGTGGACCAAGACGTAGACGGGCTACGGGAGTTGAGGTGCGGGCAGGGCGCGTTCCGCCGGAGTCGCCCTGGTGTTCTACGCCGTCGCGTTCTCCCCGTACAGGTCCGGGCGCGGGGCGAGGCCGACGGCCGTACGGGTGCCGGACTCCAGGGCGCGGACGCCGGCCTCGGCGACCGCGGACGCCGCGTAGCCGTCCCAGGCGCTCGGTCCGGTGGCCCGGCCGTGCCGGGCGGCGTCGACCCAGGCGCGCACCTCGCGGTCGTAGGCGTCGGCGAACCGTACGAGGTAGTCCCGCGGCACCTCCTGGCGCACGCCGTCCGCCGCCGTCACGGCGATGGAGTGCTCCTCCCCGATCCGGACGCCGCCCGCCTCGCAGACGGCCTCGCAGCGGACCTGGTAACCGAAGCCGCAGTTGACGAAGACCTCCACGTCGACCAGGACGCCCCCGTCGGTCTCCAGGAGCACGAACTGCGGGTCGTGCAGCCCGGCGGGCGCGCCGGCGGACGGCCGCGGCCGGTGCACGGTCACCGCGACCGGCTCCTGTCCGAGCAGCCAGCGGGCGGCGTCGATCTCGTGCGAGAGGGAGCTGTTCACCAGCATCGCCGAGGTGAAGTGGGGCGGGGAGGAGACGTTGCGGTGCACGCAGTGCAGCATCAGCGGACGCCCCAGCCGCCCGCTGTCCAGCGTCGACTTGAGCCGCGCGTACTCGGTGTCGTAGCGGCGCATGAACCCGATCTGCGCCAGCCGCTTCCCGAGCCGGAGTTCGGCCTCCACGACCCGCAGCGCGCCCGCCGGGTCGGGCACCATCGGCTTCTCGCACAGCACCGGCAGGTTCCGCTCGAAGGCGGCGAGCAGCGCCGCCTCGTGGGCCTCGCCGGGGGAGGCGATCAGCACCGCCTCGACGCCGGGCGCGTCGAGCGCGGCCTCGGGATCGGTGCGGACCGCGACGCCCTCCCGCCCGGCGACCGCCGCCTCGGCCCGGCCGGCGTCGGGATCGGCGACGGCGACCACCCGGGCGCCGCTCACCACCGTGTCCAGACGTCGTAGGTGATCGGCGCCCATGTGCCCCGCGCCCAGCACCGCCACGCCCAGCGACTGCCCCATGTCCCGTCGGCTCCTCCCGGTCGTGCCGCGCGACCAGGGTGTCACGGCCGTCAAGGGCGGGCGGACGGCGGCCCCTGACGGCGTTGGGGAAGTTTTTGCCCGTGGCCGGTTCCGCGCGGCCCCGGCCCCTCATGGGCGGGTCCGAAGGTATCGCGATCGCAAAGTGTGGCCGAAATGACGGGCCTTCGTGTGTCGATCGCGTTACGGCCGCATTGACCGTTCCCGCTCGTGGCGCGCAGGCTCGGTATGTAGATGGCAAGTACAACTGGTTTGCCGGATGGTTCGCTCGCGCTTGCGAAAACGCACGTCAGGGCGGACTCTCCGGCCGACCGGACGCAGGAGGTAGCACATGTGCGGCATCACCGGCTGGGTCTCCTTCGACCGCGATCTGGGGGCCGAGCGGGCGGCATTGGATGCGATGACGGAGACGATGTCCTGCCGCGGACCGGACGACCGCGGCGTCTGGGTCCAGGGTCCCGCGGCGCTCGGCCACCGCAGGCTCGCCATCATCGACCTGCCCGGCGGCCGGCAGCCGATGACCGCCGAGACCCCGCACGGCACGGTCGCCCTCGTCTACTCGGGCGAGACCTACAACTTCACCGAGCTGCGCCGCGACCTGGCCGGCCGCGGCCACCGCTTCACCACCGACTCCGACACCGAGGTGGTGCTCCGCGGCTACCTGGAGTGGGGCGACGCGCTCGCCGAGCGCCTCAACGGCATGTACGCCTTCGCGATCTGGGACGGCCGCGCCGACAAGCTCGTCATGGTCCGCGACCGCATGGGCATCAAGCCCTTCTACCACCACCCCACCGCCGACGGCGTCCTCTTCGGCTCCGAGCCCAAGGCGATCCTCGCCAACCCGCTGGCCCGCCGCCGGGTCCGGCTCGACGGGCTGCGCGAACTGTTCACCATGATCAAGACGCCGGGACACGCCGTGTGGGACGGCATCCACGAGGTCGAGCCCGGCACCGTCGTCACCGTCGACCGCGACGGCGTACGGCAGCGCCGCTACTGGGAGCTGGAGACCCGCCCGCACACCGACGACCGGGACGCCACCGTCGCCCACGTCCGCACCCTCCTCGACGACATCGTGCGCCGCCAGCTCGTCGCCGACGTGCCCCGCTGCACCCTGCTCTCCGGCGGGCTGGACTCCTCCGCACTGACCGCGCTCGGCGCCCGGCAGCTGGCCGGGCAGGGCGAGAAGATCCGCAGCTTCGCCGTCGACTTCGCCGGCCAGGCCGAGAACTTCGTCGCCGACGAACTGCGCGGCACCCCCGACACCCCGTTCGTGCACGACGTGGCCCGCACGGCCGGCACCGACCACCAGGACATCGTGCTGGACTCCCAGGCGCTGGCCGACCCCAGGATCCGCGCGAAGGTGATCCGGGCCCGCGACCTGCCCGCCGGTCTCGGCGACATGGACGCCTCCCTCTACCTGCTCTTCCGGGCCATCCGCGAGCACTCCACCGTCGCGCTGTCCGGCGAGTCCGCCGACGAGGTCTTCGGCGGCTACCTCCAGTTCTTCGACGAGGCGGCGCGCACCGCCGACGCCTTCCCCTGGCTGGTGACGATGGGCCGCCACTTCGGGGACGACGCCGACGTACTGCGCCCCGACCTGACGAAGGCCCTGGACCTCTCCTCCTACGTCGCCGACGGCTACCGCGACGCCGTCGCGGGCATCCGGCGCCTGGACGGCGAGAGCGACTTCGAGTACCGGATGCGGCGCATCTCCCACCTCCACCTGACCCGTTTCGTACGCATCCTGCTCGACCGCAAGGACCGCGCCAGCATGGCCGTCGGCCTGGAGGTCCGCGTCCCGTTCTGCGACCACCGGCTCGTGGAGTACGTCTACAACACGCCCTGGGCGCTGAAGTCCTACGACGGCCGGGAGAAGACCCTGCTGCGCGAGGCCACCGCCGACGTCCTGCCCAAGTCCGTCTACGACCGGGTCAAGAGCCCCTACCCGTCGACGCAGGACCCCGAGTACGCGGCGGCCCTCCAGGACCAGGCCCGGGACCTGCTCGCCCGCCCGGACCACCGGGTCTTCGAACTCGTCGACCCCGCCCGGCTGCGCCGCGCCGTGGACCGGGAGGCCCCGATGACCGGCCAGGCGGACCGGCGGGGCCTCGAACGCGCCCTCGACCTCGCCCTCTGGCTGGAGATGTACGACCCCGAACTCGTCCTCGGCTGACGGCTCAGCGCCCCGCCTCCCCGCCGCCCTCCGGCCCGCAGGAACTGCCGTCGGGCGGCAGGGAGCCGTGCAGCAGGAAGTCGTCGACCTTGCGGTGCACGCACTTGGAGGACGAGTACCCGGTGTGCCCCTCGCCCTTGTTGTCGAGGACCACGGCCGAGGGGCCCAGCCGCTCGGCCGTCTCCTGCGTCCAGCGGTACGGCGTCGCCGGGTCGCCGCGCGTGCCGACCAGCAGCATCTTCGGCGTGCCGACGCCCTTGACCTCGTCGCGGATGTAGTCGGTGCCCTTGGGGCGGCCGTAGCACATCAGCACCTGGGTGAGCCGGTACCGGCCGAAGACCGGTGACGCCTGCTCGTACCGCTCCCGCAGCCGGCCCAGGGACCGGGTCACCTGGTTCGCGGTGGGGCGGTCCGGGTCGTCGGCGCAGTTGATCGCCATCAGTGCCGCCGGGAGGTTGTCCAGCGGCACGTCCTGCGGGTCGGTGAGCCCCCCGTCCGCGCCCTGCCGGACGGGGAAGCCGACCCCGCCGGACACGAAACCCTCCAGGCGGCTCGAGTCGCCGTCCTCGACCAGCTGCGCGACGGCCCGCTCCAGCGACGGCCACAGCTCCCGGCTGTAGAGCGCCTCCCCGAGGGCGCCGACCAGGTCCTGTCCGGAGAAGGGCTCACCGAAGACCGAGGGCACCGGTTCGTCGTCGAGGGACGCGACGAGCTTCTCGACCTGGCGACGGGCGTCCCTGCTGTCCTGGCCGAACGGGCAGGCGATGTCCTGCACACACCAGTCGAGGAAGTTCTCCAGCGCGGTCTGCTGCCCCCGCGCCCCCGCCAGGCCCTGTTCCGCGAGCGGTTCGGTCAGGGTGTCCACACCGTCCAGGACCAGGCGGCCCACCCGGTGGGGGAACCGCGCGGCGTACACCGCGCCGAGCCGCGTCCCGTAGGAGAAGCCCAGGTAGTTGAGCTTGTCGTCACCGAGCGCCCGGCGCATCACGTCCAGGTCGCGGGCGGCGTCGACGGTGCCTATGTGGGACAGCACGGGCCCGGAGTGCTTCTCGCACTGTGCCGCGGCCTTCCGCAGCCGCTGCAGCGCGTCCCGCGGGTCCCTCAGCCCCTTGTCCCCGTCGGTCGCCTCCACGATCTCGACCGAGCCCGGACCGCAGCTGACCGGGGAGGACCGGCCGACGCCGCGCGGATCGAAGGAGACGACGTCGTAGCCGTTGGTGAGGTGCATGAAGTCCTTGCCGCCGGCGGACAGTTCGCTGACGCCGGAGCCGCCCGGCCCGCCGAAGTTCAGCAGCACCGAGCCCTTGCGCTCGCCGGTCGCCCGGTACCGGGCGAGGGCCAGGTCGAGGGTCTCCTTCCCCGGCCGGGCGTAGTCGAGGGGCACGGTGACCTTCCCGCACTGGAGGTCCTCGGGCATGTCCAGACCCTCGCAGGCGGACCACGTGACCCGCTGGTCGTAGAACCGCGACAGCCCGGCCCCTGATCCCTCGGCCGCGGAGCCGTCCGCGGTGGCGGCGGGCAGGCCCGCGCCCAGCAGGGACAGGCCCAGGACTCCGGGTATCGCCCAGCGCGGGGCCGTGGGCCGGGTCGACAGCTTGGCCAGCATCGATGCCTCCCGGGCGCCCCGTCGGGGACCGGAGAACGGCGCCCTCGATCACCATAAGCGGGCCGGTGACGACCCGCCTCCGGGCGGGCTCGCTCCGCGCGCCCTGCCGTTTGTTCGAGGGACGCGCCCCACGTGTTCGACAAACGTGCCACTCGACGGGAGTGAAAGACGGACGAGCCATGACCCGGATGGCCCACTCGCGTTCTCGTCGGTGCGGGCGAGCGCCCGCGACCATGTCGGGAAGGCAGGGAACCCATGGGAAGGGTCACCCCGATCGGTGTGCTCACCGCGGTCTGCGGCGCGCTGGCCGTGACGCTCACGGCCGGCGCGGCCCTCGCGGCCGGCGGCGCCGGTGCGGGGGGCTCCGCCGCCGGTTCACCGGGGCTGGTCACCGGCACCACCGGCCGGCTCCCGGTGGACGTCCCGGTGAGCGTGTGCGGGAACACCGTGGGCGTGGCCGGGCTGCTCGACCCCGTCGCCGGCAACGGCTGCGGGAGCGCGGGTGGCACCGGCCGTGGGACCGGGCGGGCCGACGCCTCCATCGAGGGCGGTGAGCGGGACTCGCCAGGCGTGCTCGCGGGCGACGGGGTGCGGCTGCCGGTGAACAGCAGTGGCCACTCGGTGGGCGTGGTGGGCATCGGCGTTCCGTCGGTCGGCGACGAGTCCGCGAACGGTTCCGGCGACCGTCCCGGGCCGCCGCCGCGCCGCCCTTCGTGGCCCGGGCCGCCGGCGCCGGATACGGTTCCTGGGCCGCCGGCGCCGGACACGGATCCCGGGCCGTCGGCGCCGTCGGTGCCGAAGGCCGAGGAGCAGGCACCGCCCACGGCCGCGCCGGACCTCACCGACCCGCGGGCCGCCTCGGCCGCGCTCGCCCGCACCGGAGCCCACCTGACCGTCCCCGCCCTGCTGGGCGGCACCGCACTCGTCCTCGGCGGCGCGGCCCTCTTCCGGCGCTTCCGCCCCGGCCCCGGCGACCGGCCGGCGGGTACGGTCCGCCGGCGGACGGACCGGGTGTGACCTGCCCGGTCAGCCCCGCCCGGTGTGGAACCGCACGTGCAGCGCGCGGATTTCCTCCGTCAGCTCGGGCACCGGGCCCTCCACGGCCACGCCAGGGGCGATCTCCTGGACCGGCAGCGCGCGGACCGGAGCGGCGGGGACGCCCAGCTCGGTGAGCCACGTCACGAGCTGTCGCGAGGAGGCGACGTAGACGATGCGGCCGAGGCCGACCCAGGCGTGGGCGGCGGCGCACATGGGACAGTGCTCGCCCGAGGTGTAGACCGTCGCGGCGGCGCGCTGCGCCGGGGTGAGGCGGTCCGCGGCCCAGCGGGCGAGCGCGAACTCGGGGTGGCGGGTGCGGTCGCCGGAGGCGACCCGGTTGTGGTCCTCGGCCAGCACGGTGCCGTCCCCGCTCACCAGGACCGAGCCGAAGGGTTCGTCCCCGGCCGCCAGCGCTTCGGCGGCCAGCTGCACACACCGGCGCAGATGGGGCAGCTCGGTGTCCTTCACGGTCATGGCGTCCGGACCTTCCGCGGAGTGGTCGAGGCGCCCCACCCTACGCGTCGCGGGCGGCGCACCGGATGGTCCGGTGCGCCGCCCGCGGTGGGGGGTGCCGTCGCTGTCCGCGCGTCCCGGGGTACGCCGTCAGCGGCGTGCCTTCGACCGGTCCAGCGCGGCCACGCCGAGCGCGGCCAGCCCGATCTGGATGAGCCACTCGACCCAGTCCACGCCGTCGGTGTCCGCCACGCCGAACGCGCCGGCGATCGCGGAGCCGATCAGCGCGGCCACGATGCCCACGAGGATGGTCCACAGCACGCCGATGCGCTGCCGGCCCGGGATCACGAGGCGCCCCAGGACACCGATGACGATGCCGATCACGATCGCGCTGATGATTCCGTCGACTTCCATCTCCGCCCCTTTCCGTCAAGACCCCCGCACCGGGCGTCTGCCCGCTCGGGGCGGACACAGTCCCGTCCGGCCGGGCCGGGAGTGAGCGGTCGGCGCCGGAGCGCGCGGCGGGCCGGCCCGCGCGGAGCGGGCCGGCCCGTAGGGGGCGCGGATCGGCTAGGACTTGGCGGCCTTCGCCGCCGTACCGGCGCAGACCGTCCCCAGCATCAGGGCCAGGGCACCGATGATGATGTTGTTCCAGATGACTCCGGCGTCCGGGGAGGAACCCACGATCCACGGCGAGATGATCATCCACACGCCGATGGCGCACATGGCTCCGCTGAGGCCGTACATGCGCTCCGGGGCCCGCGTGAACCCCAGGGCCAGCAGGCCGATCGCGATGCCCATGATCAGGTTGTGGGCGACCAGCGAGGGCTGGCTCGTCGTGAAGTGGAGGATCCAGGGGGACACGGCGCAGTACAGACCGAGCAGGAAGACCGGCCCGTCCACGAGTGCCACGTCCCGGCCGCCGAGCACACGGTCGTACCGGGCCCGCATCTCCGGGGCGTCGGGGTGGCTGCTTATGTCGCTTCTGGTGTCGCCTCTGGTGTGCGAGACGTTGGCCATGGTCGTCTCCTTTGACTGGCAGACCGTCCGCGTCTGATGCGGTATGCGATGACTGTCGCAACATCTCCCATTCTGCTCCTTATGTCGCCCTTATGTGTAGTGGCGGGCGAAGGCTGCCCGCCGTGCGGCCGGGGTGACAGGGGAGGGGGGTATGCGCGGAACGAACGCGGGCAGGCGGAACGTACCCGGCCGAGCCGATCGGCCACCGGTTTCCCCTCCTGGAGGTGTCTGCCGCTATGGGCGCGAAGGTGTTGGAGCGATTTCCGGCGGGAGCTCCGCGCGGTTCGTGGCCGGCGGAGGAGTTCGCCGCCGCACGACGGGCCCAGGGTGAGCCCGCGACGGTCGTCATGGATCTGAAGTCGGACGCGTTCCTCGTCGTCGTGCCGGCGTCCGACGACGACTGACCGGCCGGCGGCGCGCTCCGTCGGGGCGTGAGCGCGGGACGGCCCCGGTGTGGCGGCCCCGGGGCGGCCGAGGCGGACTGGTCTACACCCTTGACTGGTACATACCAATGCGGTTGAGTGTGGTGACCACCCCCCCCACCACGGCCGTCCCCAGGGCCCGCCGCACCCTGCCCCGTGTCGGGAACGGCCGTGCTCCGCCAAGGAGTTGATCCCGTGTCGAGACGTCGTATCTCCGCGGTCGTGGCCGTCCTCGCCCTCGCCGGCGCCGTGCCGGTGCTGATGCCGGCCACCCAGGCGTCCGCCGCCGCCTGTTCGAGCTACCCGAGCTGGGTGGCGGGCACGTGGTACGCCGCCGGTGACATCGTCCGCTACACCGACGGCAAGGCGTACATCGCCGAACACGCCAACCCGGGCTACGACCCGGTCATCAGCACCTGGTACTGGGAGCCGTACGCCTGCGACGGCGGCTCCACGCCGGTCGGGAACTTCGTGGTCTCCGAGGCCCAGTTCAACCAGATGTTCCCGAGCCGGAACGGGTTCTACACCTACGGCGGGCTCACCGCCGCGCTCGGCGCCTACCCCGGCTTCGCCACCACCGGCAGCGACACCGTCAAGAAGCAGGAGGCCGCCGCCTTCCTCGCCAACGTCAGCCACGAGACCGGCGGACTGGTGCACATCGTCGAGCAGGACACCTCCAACTACGCGCACTACTGCGACTGGAACCGGTCCTACGGCTGCCCGGCGGGACAGGCGGCCTACTACGGACGCGGTCCCATCCAGCTCAGCTGGAACTACAACTACAAGGCCGCGGGCGACGCCCTCGGCCTCGACCTGCTGAACAACCCCTGGCTGGTGCAGAACGACGCGGCCGTGGCCTGGAAGACGGGCCTGTGGTACTGGAACACCCAGTCCGGCCCCGGCACCATGACCCCGCACAACGCCATGGTCAACGGCGCCGGCTTCGGCCAGACCATCCGCTCCATCAACGGCTACGTGGAGTGCGACGGCGGCAACCCCGCGCAGGTGCAGAACCGGGTGACGACGTACCAGCGCTTCGCGCAGATCCTCGGGGTCGACCCGGGCCCCAACCTGTACTGCTGATCCCTGCCACCGGGCGTGTGCCAGACTCCGCCGATGACCTCGGAAACGATCACCGCCCACGCGTCCGGTACCTGGACCCTCGGTGACCTGCCCGTCCGCCGCGTCGGCCTCGGCGCGATGCGGCTGACGGGCAGCGCCGCCTTCCACCTCGGCACACCGGCCGACCGCGAACGGTCCCTCACCGTGCTGCGCCGGGCGGTCGACCTCGGCGTCAACCACATCGACACCGCCGCCTTCTACTTCTCCTCCCTCCGCTCCGCCAACGAACTGATCAACAGCGCGCTGGCGCCCTACCCCGACGATCTGGTGATCGCCGCCAAGGTCGGCCCGTTCCGGGACTGGTCCGGCGCGTGGGGCACCTCCGCGCGCCCCGAGGACCTGCGCGGCCACGTCGAGGAGAACCTGCGCGGGCTCGGCCGTGACCACCTCGACGTCGTCTACCTGCGCCGCATGCGCCAGGACTCGGTCGCCGAGCACTTCGGCGCCCTCGCCGAACTCCGCCGGGCAGGCCTGATCCGCCACCTCGGGCTCTCCGCCGTCGAGCCGCGCCACCTCGCCGAGGCTCAGGCCATCGCCCCGGTCGTCTGCGTCCAGAACCGCTACGGCCTCGGCTTCCACGACCCCGCCACCGACGAACTCGTGCGTCTGTGCCGTGACCAGGGCATCGCCTTCGTGCCGTTCTACGCCATCGCCGGCGAGGCCGGGCCCCAGCGGGCCGCCGCCGACCACGACGCCGGCGTCCGCGCGGTCGCCCGGGCGCACGGCGCGAGCCCCGCGCAGGTCCGGATCGCCTGGACCCTGCATCAAGGCCCGCACGTACTCGCCGTCCCCGGCACCGGCGACCCCGCCCACCTCGCCGAGAACGTGGCCGCGGGGGCGCTGCGCCTCACCGGGGAGGACCTGGCCCGGCTCGGCTGACGAGGAGGGCCGACGGGGGGCCGACGGGGGGTGGTACGGATGGCCTGGCAGTTTTACGTATAACTGCCATCCGTACTACCCTCTCCCCTCACCCCGCCCGGAGAGGTCCCGATGTCCCGTATCGCCCTGGTCACCCTCGTCGTCGACGACTACGACGAGGCCGTCCGCTTCTACACCGGCGCCCTGGGCTTCCGCCTGGCCGAGGACGCGCCCCGGCCCGACGGCTCCCGCTGGGTCGTCGTCGAGCCGGGCACCGGAGGCGGCACCGCGCTGTTGCTGGCCCGGGCCAAGGGCGAGCGGCAGCGCGCCCGGATCGGCGACCAGACCGGCGGGCGCGTCGGCTTCTTCCTGCACACCGACGACTTCGCCCGCGACCACGCCCGTATGACGGCGGCCGGCGTGACCTTCCTGGAGGAGCCCCGGCACGAGCCCTACGGCACGGTCGCGGTCTTCCAGGACCTGTACGGCAACCGCTGGGACCTGCTCCAGCCCACCACATCCGAGGACACCGACGCATGACCACGCTCGACACCGACACCCTCCGCCGGCTCCCCAAGGCCGTGCTGCACGACCACCTCGACGGCGGCCTGCGCCCCGCCACCGTCGTGGAACTGGCCCGGGAGGCCGGCCACACCCTGCCCGCCGACGGCCCCGACGCACTGGCCGACTGGTTCTACGCGGCCGCCAACTCCGGTGACCTGGTGCGCTACATAGCCACCTTCGAACACACCCTCGCCGTGCTCCAGACCCGTGAGGGCCTGCTGCGCGCCGCCGAGGAGTACGTCCTCGACCTCGCCGCCGACGGCGTGGTCTACGCCGAGGTGCGCTACGCCCCCGAGCTGATGCTGCGGGGCGGTCTGACCCTGCCCGAGGTCGTCGAGACCGTCCAGGAGGGCCTGGCCGCGGGCATGGCGAAGGCCGCGGCGGCCGGTACGCCCGTCCGGGTGGGCACCCTGCTGTGCGGGATGCGGATGTTCGACCGCGTCCGTGAGGCCGCCGACCTCGCGGTCGCCTTCCGGGACGCCGGGGTCGTCGGCTTCGACATCGCGGGCGCCGAGGACGGCTTCCCGCCCGCCGACCACCTCGCCGCCTTCGCCCACCTGCGGAGCGAGAACGTGCCGTTCACCATCCACGCCGGGGAGGCGTACGGCCTGCCCAGCATCCACCAGGCGGTCCAGGTGTGCGGCGCCCAGCGCATCGGCCACGGGGTGCGCATCACCGACGACATCCCCGACCTCGCGGCCGGCAAGCTGGGCCGCCTGGCCGGCTGGGTGCGGGACCGCCGGATCGCCCTGGAGATGTGCCCCACCTCCAACCTCCAGACCGGCGCCGCGGCCTCCATCGCCGAGCACCCGATCACGGCGCTGAAGGACCTCGGCTTCCGGGTCACCCTCAACACCGACAACCGCCTGGTCTCGGGCACGACGATGACCCGCGAGATGTCCTTGCTGGTGGAGCAGGCGGGCTGGACGGCCGAGGACCTGCGCACGGTCACGGTCAACGCCCTCAAGAGCGCCTTCGTCCCGTTCGACGAGCGCGAGGCCCTGATCGAGGACGTCGTCCTGCCCGGTTACGCCGCCGTGCTCTGAAGGAGCCCGCGCGCGTAGGCGGCCTGCCCCGCGTGCTGGAGGTCGTCGGACAGGACGCTGACCAGCCGGACGGCCAGCGTGACCGGCGGGTCCCAGGTGTCGTCCACCACGCGCTCCAGGTCCCGGGCGGTCAGGGAGCGCAGGGCGCCGAGCGTCTGCTCGTGCACGGCGTCGTAGTAGCCGGTCAGCAGGTCCGCCGAGCCGACCCGCACCTTCGCGACCTGCGCGGGACTGTGCCCGTACCCGGTGTCGCGGGCGGGCAGGCCGAGCCCGAAGCGCTTCTCCCAGTCCTGGGCCAGCCACACCTGGTCCAGGCCGAAGGCGTCCGCGATGTGGTCGTCCTGGACCCGGGTCAGATGCCAGATCAGCCAGGCGACGGAGTTGGCGTCGGGGGAGGGGCGGGCGGCCAGCTCGTCGGGGCCGACGCCGTCGACGGCGGCGTGGACCTCTTCCCGGACACGGCCGTAGCCCTCGATGAGGATGTCCTTGGCATGCATACGTCCACCATGACGCACGCGTCCGTCAGGCGCTCCTCGTCTCCAGCAGCGCCATCAGCGCCCGGGCGGCCGGGCTGGTGGCCTGCGGGGGCGGCAGCAGGGCCACGGTCTCGTACAGCACGTCGTCGGTCTCCTTCAGCGGCAGCGAGGTCAGGGACGCCCGCTTGTGCCGGAAGTGGCGCGGCACGACGGCGACGCCCAGGTCCTCGTCGATCAGATCGAGCAGCCCGTGCACGTCGTTGACCTCCAGCGCGACGGTGCGCCGCACGCCCGCCGCGGCGAACGCGGTGTCGGTGACGCGGCGCGGCCCCCAGTCCGGGTGGAAGTCGACGAAGACCTCGTCGGCCAGGTCGCGGGGGGCCAGTACCGCGCCGCGCCCGGCGAGGTGGTGACCCGGGTGGCACAGCACGGTCATCGGCTCGGCCGACAGCGACACCGAGCGCAGCCGGTCGCTGTCCGGCTGGATCCGGTAGGCGAAGGCCAGGTCGAGGCGGCCCGCGGCGACCTCCTCCGCCAGCTCGCCGGAGCCCGCCTGCCGCAGCCGGATCTCCACGTCCGGGTGACGGCGGCGGAAACCGGCCAGCAGCCCGGCCACCGGCACCCCGGCGATGCACTGCTCGGTGCCCACCGAGAGCGTGCCGCGCAGCACGCCCTGCACCGCGGCGACCGCCTCGTGCGCCGCCCGCACCTGTGCCAGGATGCGCTGCGCCTCGCCCAGCAGCGCCCGCCCGGCCTCGGTCAGCGTCACCCGGCGGGTGGTGCGGACGAACAGCGGTGCCCGCAGCTCCCGCTCCAGCGCCCGGATGGACGCCGACAGGCCCGACTGGGAGACGACCAGGCGTTCCGCCGCCCGGGTGAAGTGCTGGTCCTCGGCGACCGCGACGAAGTGCTGGAGATGGCGAAGTTCCACGACTGAGAAGCGTAGTCGCTGAATCCCATCGGATTCTCCTGTTGGACCACTCGCCGGGACCGGCGCGAGAGTGGGAGCCGGTTCCGTCGTACCGACCCCTCTGGAGACGCGTTGTACACCGCACACCCCGACCGCTACGCGACCCTGCCCTACCGGCGCACCGGACGCAGCGGCCTCAAGCTCCCCGCGCTCTCGCTCGGCCTGTGGCACAACTTCGGCCCGGACCGCCCGGTGGAGACCCAGCGCGCCATCCTGCGCCGCGCCTTCGACCTCGGCGTCACCCACTTCGACCTGGCCAACAACTACGGCCCGCCGCCCGGCGCCGCCGAGTCCGCCCTCGGCGAGGCCCTGAAGGCCGACTTCGCGCCGTACCGCGACGAGCTGGTGATCTCCACCAAGGCCGGCTACCTGATGTGGCCCGGCCCGTACGGCGAGTGGGGTTCGCGCAAGTACCTGCTGTCCTCCCTCGACCAGAGCCTGAAGCGGATGGGCCTGGAGTACGTCGACATCTTCTACTCGCACCGCCCCGACCCGGAGACTCCGCTGGAGGAGACGATGGGCGCCCTCCACTCGGCGGTGCAACAGGGCAAGGCGCTCTACGTCGGCGTCTCCAACTACTCGGCGGAGCAGACGCGGGAGGCCGCGCGCATCCTCGCCGACCTCGGCACGCCGCTGCTGATCCACCAGCCGCGCTACTCGATGCTCGACCGCCGCCCGGAGAGCGAGGGCCTGCTGGACACGCTCGACGAGCTGGAGGTGGGCTCCATCGCCTACTCCCCGCTGGAGCAGGGCCTGCTGACCGGCCGCTACCTCGACGGCATCCCGGAGGACTCGCGGGCGGCGAGCGACAGCCCCTTCCTGAACTCGGACGCGGTCACCGAGGACCTCGTCGCCAAGCTGCGCGCGCTCGACTCGATCGCCACGTCCCGCGGCCAGTCCCTGGCGCAGATGGCCCTGGCCTGGGTGCTGCGCGGGGGCCGGGTGACCTCCGCGCTGGTCGGCGCGAGCAGCCCGGCGCAGCTGGAGGACAGCGTCGCGGCCGTCGGCAACCTGGACTTCGACGCCGGCGAACTGGCCCGGATCGACGAACTCGTCGCAGCCTAGGCGGAGTTCCGGCCAGTCGAAGCTGTGAATATGCCAAGAGACTGGCCGGAAAGACGTGGTGACAGTGGTTCAGCAGTGAACATACTCGACTCCTAGGGCGCATCACGCCACGCGACAGCGCCCTCACCCACAGCGCACGACGCACGCGACGGGGGAGGGGAGACGTGCACGACGAGTTCCTGTGCCATGTCACCGCGTACGGAGTCTGTGACGGGCGACGGATCGGCGTCCCCCTGGGGACCTACCGGGCGCCCACCCTCGCCCTCGCCCTGTGGTGGCTGCGCGACCGCGCCTTCTGGATCGCCGAGCGGCTCGATCCGCAGCCCGACCGGCCGCACCTGCCGCGCGGCGCCCTGACCCCGGTCGCCGACGACGCCCCGGACGTCCCGCGGGCGCTGCGCGCCTGGTGCGCCGACGTGGTGCAGCAGGAACTGGTCGGCGAGGAACTGGCCGCCGGGCGGCTGGTGCGGGTCGCCACCAGCGACGAGACCACCGAGTACGAACTGCTCGCCGAGTCGGTGGACGCCCTGCGCATGCAGCGCACCGGCCCGGCCCTGGTGGTGCCCGTCGCCTGACCGGCGTCACCGGCGCAGTGCCGTCTCCCGCTCCATGCGCGACAGCTTCTCGGGGTTGCGCACGGCGTACAGGCCGGTGATGAGGCCGTCGTCGACGCGCACCGCCACCACGCTGTCCAAGCCGCCGTCGAGCCGCACGACCAGCGCCGGGTGGCCGTTGACCTGCGCCGGCCGCAGCGAGACCTCGGCGGTGAGCCGGCCCAGCGCGCCGAGCAGCAGCCGGGCCACCTTGTCGGCGCCGTCGACGGGCCGCAGGACGGCCTGCCGGACTCCGCCGCCGTCGCCCAGCAGTACGACGTCCGGCGCGAGGATGTCGAGCAGGCCCTGCAGGTCGCCCGTCTCGACCGCCCGCCGGAACGCGGCGAGCGCGTCCCGGGTGTCGGCGGGGGAGACGGTCCCGCGCGGCCGGCGCGCCGCGACATGGGCCCGGGCCCGGTGCGCGATCTGCCGGACCGCGGCCGGGCTCTTGCCGACGGCGTCGGCGATCTCCCCGTACTCCAGGGCGAACACCTCGCGCAGTACGAACACCGCCCGCTCGACGGGCGCCAGCGTCTCCAGCACCAGCAGCATGGCCATCGAGACGCTGTCGGCCAGTTCGACGTCCTCGGCCACGTCCGGGGTGGTCAGCAGGGGCTCCGGCAGCCAGGAGCCGACGTAGGACTCCTTGCGGCGGCCCAGCGCGCGCAGCCGGCTCAGTGCCTGGCGCGTGGTGACGCGGACCAGGTAGGCCCGCGGGTCCCGTACCTCGCCGAGATCGACGCCCGCCCACCGCAGCCAGGTCTCCTGGAGCACGTCCTCCGCGTCGGCGGCGGAGCCGAGCATCTCGTAGGCCACGGTGAACAGCAGGTTGCGGTGGGCGACGAACGCCTCGGTGGCTCGGTCGCTGTGTTCTGTCGTCACGTACCCGAGACGCCGGCCGGGGCGGTTCCGTGACAGCACCGGCCGGTGGCGCACGTCACATTTCCGCCACGTCACAGGGAACGGAGCACCGGCGTCCTGTGGGCATCCGACGCACGGACACGAGTGAGGACGACGCCATGGAAACCCGGTTCAACCTGTTCGAGAACGAGATCGCGGCCAAGTTCGCCAAGCGGTTCGCGGGCACGGCGGTGGTGCTCCAGCAGTCGCCGCTGCCGAGGTCCACGCAGGAACTGGTGTCGCTGCGCGCCAGTCAGATCAACGGCTGCGGCCACTGCGTCGACATGCACGCCAAGGAGGCCGCGGCGGCCGGGGAGAGCGCGGTGCGGCTCAGCCTGGTCGCCACCTGGCGCGAGTCCACCGTCTTCACCGAGGCCGAACGGGCCGCGCTGGCCCTCGCCGAGGAGGGCACCCGGCTCGCCGACGCCCACCAGGGCGTGTCCGACGAGACCTGGCAGCTGGTACGCAAGCACTACGACGACGATCAGACCGCCGCGCTGGTCTGCCTGGTCGGGCTGATCAACGCGGCCAACCGGCTCGCCGTGATCACCCGTCAGAAGGGCGGTTCCTACGAGCCCGGGGCGTTCGCCGCCGCGTTCGACTGATCCCTCCGACGCCGGGTTCCGAGGCGCGTCAGCAGCGCGCCGAGGAACCCGGCGGCCAGCCCCCACCCCGCCGCGAGGCCGACCACGGTCCACAGCCGCGGCCGCAGGAACAGTTCCCCGGAGAGCCCGCCGCCCAGGTCGCCGAGGCCCAGCAGCGACAGGCCGTACTGCGCCCAGACCCGGCCCACCAGACCGATCACGAGCACCGTCGCCATCAGCGCGCAGGCCATCCGCACGGCGTCCCGCCAGGCCGGCGTCCCGGCCGGCGACCGCGCCGCCAGCACGCACCCGGCGGCCGGCAGCAGCACCGCGGCGGCGGCCAGCAGCCACCACGCCCGCCCGTCCTGGCCGGTGAGCGTCCCCAGGTTGACGTTCGAGACGTCCGGGGTGCGCAGCACCTCGTCCAGGACGCGGGGCATCGGCAGCCCGAACGGCCCCTCCACCCGCCCGTTCCAGGTGCCGCCCATGCCGATGGTCAGCGCGGGCCACGCCAGGTTGGGCAGCCCGAGCAGCACCACGGCGAGGGTCTGCGCCGGACGCCCCCGGGTGGCCGCGACGACCAGCGTGACGACGGCGCCGACCGCGACGCAGGCGAGCAGCAGCGCGACCATGGCGTACGCCGCCGGACGCGCGGCCGACCGCAGCCGCCCGAGCCGCCCGGACAGCGGCGCCCCGCCCGCCACCAGCAGCGCCACGAGGAGGACGCCCGCCAGCCACAGCAGGCCGGAGAACACGGTCAGCGGCACGTCCGTGGTGAAGCCGACGGTCGGGGAGACGCCGAACAGGTCACCGAGGTCGTCCAGCCACCCCTCGCCGAGGGAGACCTCGAAGGTGTGCCGGGCGGCGAGGGCCAGGGCGAGCAGGGCGAGCAGCCACAGGACGGCGATCCGGCCGGCCCAGCGGGCCAGTTCCGGCGCGTCGGCCACCGTGCGGCGGCGCAGCGGCCCGAGGAAGCCCCGTCCCACCACCAGCGCCCCGGCCAGCGTCACCGACAGCGGCATCACGGTGAGCCCGGCCCCGGCGCCGGCCAGCTCCCCGGCGTCCCCGGACAGTTCCACCGCCCCGCCCAGCGCGGTCACGAGGACCGCCGCGACGACCGGCCAGAAGGCCCCGTCGGGCAGGTCGGCCGCGCCGGCCGCCCACAGCCCGAGCGCGGCGACCGCGAACGGGACGGCCAGCCCGGCCAGCACCGTGCCGAGGGCCGCTGGCCAGCCGTGGTCGGAGGGGGTGCGCACACTCACCCCGCCACGCTAAGCAGCGCCCGTCATCCCCGCCCGCCGGGCGCGGCGCACGGAGTCGTCCGCCGCCCGGCGCGGCCTCATCCGGCCCGGACGACCAGCGCGTAGTCGCCCAGCCCCAGCAGCCGCTCCGCCGGGATGTCCCCGTGGGCCGTGACCACCGTCAGCAACCGGCCGGTGTCCGGGTCGAAGACGAGGTCCCGGACCGTGCCCCGTTCGTCCCCCGCGTCGGTCAGCACCCGGCTGCCCACCGGGTCGTGCGGCGGCGGCACCGGGTCGGCGGGGCCCGCCGACCGGACCAGGACGGCGTCCGGCCCCACGGCGTGCAGCGCCGCCCAGGGCAGCACCGTCTCCCGGCGCGGACGCCGGCCGCGCAGCCTCAGGTGGGTGACCGTGCCCGAGCCGGCGTCGACGGCCAGGGACGTCACGGCCCCCAGCTCCGCCGCGTCGGTCAGGGTGAGTACCGGCAGCCCCCGTATCTCGGAGAACAGCGTCATGACGAGGGCTCCCTCCGGTGGCCCGGCACGCCACCGGCCGCCAGAGCGGCCAGCTCGTCGAGACTCCCCACGACATGGCGGACGGCGTCCGCGGGCAGGACCAGTGCCCGCCCGGACACGGCGAGGGTCTCACCGCGCGGCACGTAGACCTGGCGCCGGCGGCGCCGGGACCCCGGCGCGAGCGACTTGCTCGCGGCCACCCGGAAGCCGACCACCCGGCCACTGCCACCGCCCTCGACCACCACGTCGAGCACCGTGCCGACGTCGGTGCCCGCGTCCGTCAGCACCCTCGCCCCCAGCACCCGGCCCTGCGCCGCCTCCCGGCGGGCCATCACGGCGGCCGTCTCCGCCAGCTCCCGCCGGTCCCGGACCAGCACCGCGTCATGGCCGAGCGCGTGCACGGCGGGCCAGGGCAGGCTCTCCCGCAGCGGGCCCGACAGCAGGCCCCGCCCGCTGAGGGTGAAACCCGTGATCCGTCCGGCCTCCGCGTCGAAGACCGTGTCCTTGACCTGTGCCACCGCGTCACCGCCCAGGGTCACCACCGGCCGGGTGGTCAGACTCCGCGCGGCCATCAGCTCGTTCATCGCACGCCCTTCCCGCCGGACCGGCGCCCGGACCGCACCGCGACGACCGTGCCGGACCGCCGGCGGGCCTGTACCGCCAGCGTCAACAGCGCCGCGGCGACCAGCACCGCGACCACCACGACGAGCCACGTCCACCAGGCCACGGTCCACCTCCGCCGTTCCGCCCCGGCCGCCGCTGCGCGACGGCTCCGGTCACGGACCGGGTGCCCCGTGCGGCTGTGACAATTCCCGCAGTCAGAATGAAGGGACATGCACGGCCGACGGCGGGGTACCAGGACTGGTGCAGCAGCGTCCGGCCAGTCCGGCTTCCGAGAGAGAAACGCATGATCGACCACCTGGACGGGGCAGTGATACCGACTGGTTTCGACGTGCCCGTGGAACCGCTACGGCGGGCGGCACACTACACCGGCGAGCCCGGATGCATCGCCGAGGCGCGTTCCTTCGCCTCGCTCTTCCTCCAGCAGCTGAGGACCGAGTGGTGCGCCACGATCGGCCGCCCCGCCGACGGCGCGGTGCTCCTGGTGGTGAGTGAACTGGTCACCAACGCCGACCGGCACAGCCAGGGCCCCTACATCCTGGAGCTGGAGGGCACGGACACGTCGGTGACGGTCTCCGTCTACGACAGCAGCGCGGCGCTGCCCAAGCGTTTCCCCCGCGACCCGGAGCGGATCGGCCGGCACGGCCTGGAGATCGTGCACGCCCTGGCCGGCGAACTCGTCGTGGAACGGGTCCCGGTCGGCAAGCGCGTCCGCGCGGTCGTCCCGCTCACCGAGTGAGCCCGCCCGCACCGGACGAGCCCGCCTGAAGGCGGTTCCGGGGCCCGCGGAGACGGGCCCCGCCGTGCGTTCAGGCGCGGTCCAGCTCGCCCAGCATGCCCTCGCGCAGCCGGGCGATGATCCGCTTGATCAGCCGGGAGACGTGCATCTGCGTGCAGCCGAGCCGTTCGCCGATCTCCGCCTGGGTGGCCTCCTCCACGAACCGCATGTGCAGGATCCGCCGGTCGCGCTCGCCGAGTGCGGCCATCAGCGGCGCCAGCGAGTGGACGTCCTCGACGAGCCGCAGCCCGTCCTCCTCCACGCCGATGAAGTCGGCCAGGACCGACTCGCCGCCCTCGGGGCCGTCCCCGGTGAGCGCGGCGTCCAGCGACGAGGAGTGGTAGCCGTTGGCGGCGATCTGCCCCTCGATCACCTGCTCCGGGCTGAGGTTCATCAGCGTGGCCAGCTCGGCGACGGTCGGCTCGCGGTCCAGCCGGCTGGACAGCTCCTCACGGGCCCTGGCCAGCTCGACGCGGAGTTCCTGGAGCCGCCTGGGCACGTGCACCGCCCAGGTGGTGTCCCGGAAGAAGCGCTTGATCTCGCCGACGATGTACGGCAGCGCGAAGGAGGTGAACTCCACCTCGCGCGACAGCTCGAACCGGTCGATGGCCTTGATCAGACCGATCATCCCGGTCTGGACGACGTCCTCCATGTCGTCGCCGCGGCCACGGAACCGGCCGGCGGCGAACCGCACCAGCGACATGTTCATCTCGATCAGGGTGCCCCGCGCGTACTGGTACTCGCGCGTCCCCTCCTCGAGCACGGACAGCCGCTGGAAGAACTGGCGGGACAGCTCCCGCGCGTCACGCGGCGCCACGGACCGGCCGTCCACCGCACCCGGCGGCAACGCCCCGTCCGCGGTCTCCCCGGCGCGCGGTGCCCGCGGCCGGACCACGGCGGTGTCCCTCGCCTCTGCCACGAAAGTCACGGTCTCGACGCCTCCCTGCATCCGTCCGGGGGTGCGGACACCCGGGTCGCGCCGGCACATGCCGCCCAAATGGCCCGGTACCGCCCGCTCAGGATATCCGCCGCCGCCCGCCCGCACACCAGCGGTGCCGGCGGCGCGCGGGCCCCGATTTCCCTCAGGGCGGAACGCGGGCCCCTTAACCCTCCCGCCGGTCGCTCCTAGGCTGGGAAGGTGAGCAGCCGAACACCGGACCAAGCCCGTGTCATTCCCCTGCGCCCGCCCGCCGCGGACCCGGCCCCCTCCTCCCGGGAGCCGCTCTGGCGCGACCTGGTCGGTGACGTCCTGCGGCGTGAACGCCTCGCCCAGGAACGGACCCTGAAGGACGTGGCGGAGGCGGCCCGGATCTCCATGCCGTACCTGTCCGAGGTGGAGCGAGGCCGCAAGGAGGCCTCCTCGGAGGTGCTCGCCGCCGCCGCCCGGGCGCTCGGCCTGGGCCTGGGCGATCTGCTGACCCGGGTCCACGGCGAACTCGTCCGGGTCACCGCCCGCCCCTCGGCCACCGGCCGCGGCGGCACCCGTTCCCGCCACGACGGGCTCTGCCTGGCGGCCTGACCCCGCCGAAGCCGTCCGCCCCGCGCGTCCGGCGCCCTCCCCGGCGGGGCGCCGGACCGCGCGGCTCAGACCGTCACGAGCCGCCGGCCGAGCACCTCGTCGGCCAGCCCGTACGCCACCGCCTCCCGGGCCGTGAACACCTTGTCGCGGTCCATGTCCGCCCGCAGCGCGGTGACGTCGTGACCGGTGTGCCGGGCCAGCACCTCCTCGACCTGGGAGCGGATGCGCACCATCTCCTTCGCCTGGAGCGCCAGATCGGAGACCGTGCCCTGCCGGCCCCCGCTGGCCGGCTGGCCGAGCAGCACCCGCGCGTGCTCCAGCACGAACCGCCGCCCGGGATCGCCGCCCGCCAGCAGCACCGCCGCCGTGGAGGCCGCCTGGCCGACGCAGAACGTCGAGATCGGCGCCTGTACGAACGTCATGGTGTCGTAGATCGCCATCAGCGAGGTGTACGAGCCGCCGGGGGAGTTGAGGTAGACCGAGATCTCGTGCTCCGGCGCCGACGACTCCAGGTGCAGGAGCTGGGCGATGACGACGTTGGCGACGCCGTCGTCGATCTCGGTGCCGAGGAAGATGATCCGCTCCGCCAGCAGGCGGCTGAACACGTCGTAGGACCGCTCGCCCTGCGGGGTCCGCTCCACGACGTTCGGAATGGTGTACGTCCCCATGGTCACAGCCCCATCCGTCGCCGCGTGACGGCCGGGCGGACGTCCGCGAGGGACTCCACCACCCGGTCCACGATCCCGTACTCCCTGGCCTCCTCGGCCGTGAACCAGCGGTCCCGGTCACCGTCCCGGGAGATCGTCTCCGGCGTCTGGCCGGTGTGCTCGGCGGTGATCCGCTCGATGGTCCGCTTGGTGAACTCCAGGTTGTCCGCCTGGATCTCGATGTCGGCGGTGGTGCCGCCGATGCCCGCCGACGGCTGGTGCATCATGATCCGCGCGTTCGGCAGCGCGTACCGCTTGCCCGCCGCGCCCACGCTGAGCAGGAACTGCCCCATGCTGGCGGCGAATCCCACGGCGAGCGTCGAGATGTCGTTGGGGATGAGCCGCATCGTGTCGTAGATGGCCAGCCCCGCGTGGACCGAGCCGCCGGGGCTGTTGACGTACAGGCTGATGTCGGTGCGCGGGTCCTCGGCGGACAGGATCAGCAACTGGGCGCAGACCCGGTTCGCGGAGACCTCGTCGACCTGGGTGCCCAGCACGACGATGCGCTGGGCGAGCAACTGCGCGGCGAGGTGGTCGTCGAACCGGCTCGGCAGGGTGTCGCCCTCCTGCGCTCGCGGCAGCGGACGGGTGGTGAATGGGGACATCGGCGCTCCTTCGCTCCGTTCGGATCGTGCCGTCGTCCCCACTGTCGGCCCGGGACCGCCCCGGCCGGGGCTTTCTCTGCCCGCGGCAGATTCGCCGAGGGCAGAGCGGTCAGCCGGCCCGCCCCTCGCGGAACTGCCGGAAGAAGGCCCGCACATCGCCGACCAGCAGTTCGGGCTGTTCCAGCGCCGCGAAGTGCCCGCCCCGGTCGAACTCCGTCCACCGCACCAGGTTCTCGGTACGCCGGGCCTTGTGCCGCAGCGGGATCTGCGGGTCGGCGGGGAAAACGGCGACCGCGGTCGGCGCGGTGGACGGCTCGTGCGGGGCGGCGGCCCGGCCGGTGGCGTGCGCCCGCTCGTAGTAGACGCGGGCCGACGAACCGGCGGTGCCGGTCAGCCAGTAGAGCATCACGCCGGTGAGCAGCCGGTCGCGGTCCACCGCCTCCTCCGGCAGCCCGGCCGAGTCCGTCCACTCGGCGAACTTCTCCACGATCCAGGCGAGCTGCCCGACGGGGGAGTCGGTGAGCGCGTACGCCAGGGTCTGCGGCCGGGTGGACTGCTGGGCGGCGTATCCGGTGCCCTCGCGGGACCACGCCGCCCAGCGGCGCCAGGACCGGAGGGTGCGCTCCCGCTCCGCGGGGTCGAGGGCGTCCAGTTCCGCGGCGGTCGGCTCGGTGGCCTGCTGGGCGCCCGGCAGCAGGTTGAGGTGCACGCCGATCACCCGCTCCGGGTGGACCCGGCCCAGCTCGCGGGAGATCGCCGCGCCCCAGTCGCCGCCCTGGAGGCCGTACCGGCCGTAGCCGACGCGCCGCATCAGCTCGGCCCAGGCGTCGGCGATCCGGCCCGCCTCCCAGCCGGTGTCCGGCGCCGGCCCCGACAGACCGAACCCGGGCACGCTCGGCACCACGACGTGGAAGGCGTCGGCCGGGTCGCCGCCGTGCGCGGCCGGATCGGTCAGCGGCCCGACCACGTCGAGGAACTCGGCGATCGACCCCGGCCAGCCGTGGGTGATCATCAGCGGCGTGGCGTCCGGCTCGGGGGAGCGGACGTGGGCGAAGTGCACATGGGCGCCGTCGATGGTGGTGGTGAACTGCGGCCACGCGTTCAGCTCCGCCTCGGCGGCCCGCCAGTCGTAGTCGTGGCGCCAGTACCGCACCAGCTCCCGCAGGTAGTCCCGCGGCACCCCGTAGGCCCATCCGGCGCCGGCGGGCTGGTCCGGCCAGCGGGCGCGGTCCAGGCGGTCGTGCAGGTCGTCGAGGTCGCGCTGCGGGACGTCGAGGCGGAAGGGGCGGAGGGCGCCGTCGTCGGCGGGCGGGAAGGAGAGCACGGCGGGATGGTAGGCACGCGGGCCCGCCCCGGTCGAAGGGATTGCCGGGCGGCGATGAGTTTCCGGCCTCGCACCGGTCGACACAGATGACCGCGTTCCACGCGCCCAGGAGGTACCGATGACCAGCGACGGATTCACCACGTGCCTGTGGTTCGACGACCAGGCCGAGGAGGCCGCCCAGTACTACGTCTCGGTGTTCGAGGACTCCGACTCCCACGTCGGCGACATCACCCACTACCCCGAGGGAGGCCACCGTCCCGCCGGCACGGTGCTCACCGTCGAGTTCACCGCCAACGGGCAGAAGTTCGTCGCGCTCAACGGCGGACCCGAGTTCAGGTTCACCGAGGCGATCTCCTTCCAGGTCACCTGCGAGACCCAGGAGGAGGTCGACCACTACTCGGCCCGGCTGACCGAGAACGGCGGCGAGCTGGGGCCCTGCGGCTGGGTGAAGGACCGGTTCGGGGTGTCCTGGCAGGTCGTGCCGCGCCGGCTCATGGAGATGTTCGCCGACCCCGACCCGGCGAAGGCCGCCCGCGCGAACAAGGCGATGGAGTCGATGCGCAAGCTGGACATCGCCGCCCTGGAGCAGGCCTTCGCCGGGGAGCGGTGACGCGTCGGCCGCCAGTACGACCCGAGGGAACCCGCTGCCGGGCCGACGGACTCGGCCTCCGGCCGGTGCGCGGCGCCGTGCGGCCCGCAGGGCGCGAGCTGCCGGAGGCCGCGGACCTCTCCTGACCGCCGGCCGTCGAGGCTCGGGACCCGGGCGGGCCCCCGTACCCGGTCATGACATCATCGAGTCCATGCGTGAACGTGTTGTGGCCGCGTGCGACGGGGCCTCGAAGGGCAACCCCGGCCCGGCGGCCTGGGCCTGGGTCGTCGCGGACGAGAGCGAGACCCCGGACCGCTGGGAGGCCGGCCCGCTGGGGCGGGCCACCAACAACGTCGCCGAACTCACGGCGCTGGAGCGGCTGCTGGCCGCGACCGACCCGGCGGTGCCGCTGGAGATCCGGATGGACTCCCAGTACGCGATGAAGGCCGTCACCACCTGGCTGCCCGGCTGGAAGCGCAACGGCTGGAAGACCTCGGCCGGCAAGCCGGTCGCCAACCAGGAGCTGGTCGTCCGCATCGACGAGCTGCTCGACGGCCGCTCGGTCGAGTTCCGCTACGTTCCGGCCCACCAGGTCGACGGGGACCGGCTCAACGACTTCGCCGACCGTGCCGCCAGCCACGCGGCCGTCGTCCAGGAGGCGGCGGGCAGCACCCTGGGCTCCCCCGAGCCGCCGCCCGCGCCGGACACCCCGGCCAAGGCCCCGCGCCGCAAAGCCCCCACCGCCCGGAAGGGCGGCGGGGGCTCCGCACGGACGATCAAGGCCAAGTTCGCCGGGCGCTGCCTGTGCGGACGCTCCTACGCGGCCGGCGAGTCCATCGCCAAGAACGACAAGGGCTGGGGCCACCCGGAGTGCCGCACCGCGGCGGCCGGGTAGCGGCGGCGCGCGTCACACCACGCCGCGCCAGGCCCCGGTCTCGTGGCCGCGCCGCTCGATGAAGTGCTTGAAGCGCTCCAGGTCGCCCTTGGTCTGCCGCTGCACGACCCCGAGCTTGTCGCCCACCTTCTCGGCGACGCCGTCCGGCCGGAACTCCATCTGGAGCATCACCTTGGTGTGGTCGTCGTCGAGGCGGTGGAAGGTGACGACCCCCGCCTGCTCGGTCTCACCGGCGACCGTGGTCCACGCGACCCGCTCGTCCGGGATCTGCTCGGTGATCCGCGCGTCGAACTCCCGGCGCACCCCGTTCACGTTCGTCACCCAGTGCGTCAGGGTGTCGGTGCGCTGCTCGATGCGCTCGACCCCGCTCATGAACTCGGGGAACGACTCGAACTGGGTCCACTGGTCGTACGCGGTGTGGACCGGCACGCCGACCTCGATGGATTCCTCGACCTGCGACATCAGGTACTGCCTCCTTCGGCTTTCGTCGGGTGGACGGTCCGGGTACCCGGGGCCCGCGGGGCGAATCCCCTGATCGCCCGTCACTTCACTGTTACCCTGCGGACCATATGACCGTTTTGCGGTATTTCAGGAGGGTGCGTGAAGATCGCCTGTGTCGGTGGCGGGCCCGCCGGGCTGTATCTGTCGATCCTGTTGAAGAGGGACGACCCCCGGCACGACATCACCGTGCACGAACGAGACCCGGAGGGCTCCACCTACGGCTGGGGCGTCACCTACTGGCGCCCCCTGCTCGACCGGCTCCACCACCACGACCCCGAGTCGGCGCGCGCCGTCGAGGAGCACTCGGTGACCTGGCGGGACGGCGTCGCCCACGTCGGAGCGCTGACGGCGCGTCACCGGGGGGACACCGGCCACGGGATCGGGCGCCACCGGCTGCTGGAGATCCTCGCCGCCCGGGCCCGCTCGCTCGGCGTACGGCTGGAGTACGGGCACGAGGCCGGCGCCGACCGGCCGCCCGCCGCCGACCTGGTCGTCGCGGCCGACGGCGTGGGCAGCGCGCTGCGCGCCCGGCACGCCGGGCACTTCGGCACCGAGGTGCGTCCCGGACGCAACCGCTACCTCTGGCTCGGCACCACCAAGGTCTTCGACGCCTTCACCTTCGCCTTCACGGCGACCGACCACGGCTGGATCTGGGCCTACGGCTACGGCTTCGGTCCCGGCCACAGCACCTGCGTCGTCGAGTGCGCGCCCGAGACGTGGACCGGCCTGGGCCTGGACCGGGCGGACCAGGGGGAGGGGCTGGTGCTGCTGGAGAAGCTCTTCGCCGACGTCCTCGACGGCCATCCGCTGATCGCCCGGCCGGCCGCCGGCGGCGCCCTCCCCTGGCAGCCCTTCCGCACCCTGACCAACCGCGTCTGGTCGCGCGGCAACCTGGTCCTGCTCGGCGACGCGGCCCACACCACGCACTACTCCATCGGCGCCGGCACCACCCTGGCCCTGGAGGACGCCATCGCCCTGGCCACCGCCCTGCGCGAGCACTCCGCCGTGCCGGACGCCCTCGCCCGCTACGAGGCCGAACGCCGGGCGGCCCTGCTCCCCGTGCAGAGCGCCGCCCGCTACAGCGCCCGGTTCTACGAGAACCTGCCGCGCTACCTCGCCCTGCCGCCCGAGCAGATGTTCGCGCTGCTCGGACAGCGGCACTCACCCCTGCTGCCGCACGTCCCGCCCCGTCTGTACTACCGGCTCGACCGGGCGGCGGGACGGCTCGCGCCGCTGCGCCGGGCCAAGCGCCGGCTGGGCCCGAAGATGGCCCGCCTCGCCCAGACCAGGGTCCTCGCCAAGGACGGCGGATGACAGACTGACGCCATGGAAGAACGCGCATTCGACAGGTCGGGTCAGCACGCCTCCGTGCTCGGTCTCGGCACCTGGCAGCTGGGCGCCGACTGGGGCGACGTCGACGACAAGGAAGCCCTGGCCGTACTGGAGGCGGCGGCCGAGGCGGGGGTGACCTTCTTCGACACCGCCGACGTCTACGGCGACGGCCGCAGCGAGGAGACCATCGCCTCGTTCCTGCGGGGCCGGCCCGATCTGCACGTCATGGTCGCCACCAAGATGGGGCGCCGCGTCGAGCAGCTGCCGCAGAACTACGTCCTCGACAACTTCCGCGCCTGGAACGACCGTTCCCGGCGCAACCTCGGCGTCGACGTCCTCGACCTGGTCCAGCTGCACTGCCCGCCGACCCCCGTCTACTCCACGGACGAGGTGTTCGACGCCCTGGACACCCTGGTGGCGGAGGAGCGAATCAAGGCGTACGGCGTCAGCGTGGAGACCTGCGCCGAGGCGCTCACCGCGATCGCCCGGCCGAACGTCGCCAGTGTCCAGATCATCCTCAACCCGTTCCGCGTGAAGCCCCTGCGCGAGGTCCTCCCGGCGGCCCGGGAGGCCGGCGTCGGGATCATCGCCCGGGTGCCGCTCGCCTCCGGCCTGCTGTCGGGCAAGTACACCCGCGAGACCGTCTTCGCGGCCAACGACCACCGCACCTTCAACCGGCACGGCGAGGCCTTCGACCAGGGCGAGACCTTCTCCGGCGTCGACTTCGCCACCGGGGTCGAGGCCGCCGCGGAGTTCGCCGCGCTGGCCCCCGACGGGTACACCCCGGCCCAGCTGGCGCTGCGCTGGATCGTCCAGCAGCCCGGCGTGACCACGGTGATCCCCGGCGCCCGCTCGCCCGAGCAGGCCCGGGCCAACGCGGACGCCGCCACGCTGCCCGAGCTGTCCGACGCCACGCTGGCGGCCGTCACGGAGCTGTACGAGCGGCGGATCAAGGACCAGGTGGAAAGCCGCTGGTGACGGCAGGCCCAGGCCGCCTCAGGGCACCAGGTGGAGTTCCCGCTCCTGCTCCTGGTCGCCGGAGGCGGCGCCCTCGTCGCGGGTCGTGAAGGCGTGGGCCAGCGTCTCGCTCGCCGCCGTCACGGCCTGCGGCGTGCCCTGCACGGTGACGGTCACCGGAGCGGACAGCCGCGCGCCGGCCGCGGGCGCCCGGGAGGCGTCCGGCGCCGACGGGGAGCTGAAGGTGGCGGTGCGGACCGTGGCCCGGTCGTCCGCCGGAAGGTCGTCCGGCGCCCCGAACACGCCCTCCAGCGCGTGCACGACCGCCCGCGCGTCGTCGATCCCGCCGCCGCTGAGCGTCACGGTGAGCTGCGTGTCGGACATCCTTGGCGACCTCCTCGTACGGTGCTTCGGTCGCCGTCCGTGTAACCGTGCCCGCCCCTCCCAAACAGGGCGTCCGCCCGTCGCCGTGTCTGAGCGGGGGGAACCCGGGAAGCTGTCAGTCATTCGTGACAGTCGTGACAGCCGGGAGGACCAGTGGCGGACGCGGGCGCGGGCGCGGCGAAGGACACGGGCAGGCGCCGGGGGCGCGACGAGACCGAGGAGGAGCGCGCCGACCGGATGTGGACGGAGCTCATCCAGGAGGTCCGCGTCGCGCAGATGGGCGTACAGATCCTGTTCGGCTTCCTGCTGACGGTCGTGTTCCAGCCCAAGTACGAGCAGCTCTCCGACACGGACCAGCGCATCTACCTGATCACCGTGGTCCTCGGCGCCGCCGCGACCGGCGCGCTGATCGGACCGGTCTCGCTGCACCGGCTCGTCTCGGGCCGGCGCGTCAAGCCCCAGGCCGTGCGGTGGGCCTCCCGGCTCACCCTGCTCGGCCTGGTGCTGCTGCTCGCCACGACGACCGCGTCCCTGCTGCTGATCCTGCGCGTCGCCACGCACGACGGGTTCGTGCCGTGGCTGGTCGCGGGCGTCGTGGCCTGGTACCTGCTGTGCTGGTTCGTCATCCCCCTGTGGACGAGGTACCGCCACACCTCGGACTGAACCGGAGCCTCAGCCCGCGTCGATGACCTCCGCCAGGAAGTCGTCGACGCGGAACTCCTCCCGGCCCGGCGGCACGACGGCGTACGTCTCGCGCAGAAAGGCCGCGACGGCCGGGGCCCAGGCGAACACCACGGCGTGATGACGGTCCCCGTCGGCGCGGGGGTCGCCCAGGAACTCGATGCGCAGTTCGTCCAGCGTCCCCCGCGACACGGGCCGCAGCCGTACGTCGCCGGTCCCGACCGGGCGCAGCAGTCCCTCGCCCACCATCTCGCGGTCCAGCGTCCAGCGCGCCAGTACGTGGCCGTCGTGGCTGAAGACCATGGTGAGCGCGAACGGGTCCGCGGCGTCGTAGCCCAGGTGGGCGAAGACGGGACAGCGTTCCGTGTCACCCGCCTGGAGCTGTACGACGAGCGTGTGGTGCACGAGGGAGTTCACGAAAGGGCCTCCGGGAAAGAACCTGCCTGGAACCTTCCGGGTACCCCCGTCTCCGGCACAATGCTCCGGCGTCCGGGTGATTGTCCCGGGCGGCCGGGCTCAGGACCCGCCCAGTGCCTCGCGCAGCGCGGGCAGCAGGGTCTTCTCGGACCAGTCCAGGAAGGCCGGCTGGGACTCGCCGCCGATCTGCACGAGCGCGATCTCGGTGAACCCGGCCTCGACGTAGGGGCGTACCGCCTCCACGAAGGCGTCCGGGTCGTCGCCGCACGGGATGGACCCGGCGACGTCGTCCGGGGTGACGAACTGGGTGGCCGCCGCGAAGGAATCCGGGTGCGGCAGCTCGGAGTTGACCTTCCAGCCCAGGCCGAACCAGCGGAACTGGTCATGGGCGCGCCTGATCGCCGTCTCCCGGTCGGGGTCGTACGACACCGGCAGCTGGCCCACCCGCGGCTTGCCCGTGCCGCCGTGCCGGTCGAAGGACTCCAGCAGCTCCGGCTTCGGCTCGGTGGCGATCACCAGGTCGGCGAGCCGGCCCGCCAGCGCGCAGGACCGCTCGCCGGAGACGGCCATGCCGATGGGCGGCGGACTGTCGGGGAGGTCCCACAGCTTGGCGGACTCCACGTCGAAGTGCTTGCCCCGGTAGGTGACGTGGCCGCCCTCGAAGAGCGCCCGGATGATCTCGACGGCCTCCTCGAACATCTCGTGCCGTACGTCGGCGGTCGGCCAGCGCCGCCCCACCACGTGCTCGTTGAGGTTCTCGCCCGAGCCGAGCCCCAGCCGGAACCGCCCCTCGGACAGCAACTGCACGGTCGCCGCCTTCTGCGCGATCACCGCCGGGTGGTACCGCAGGGTCGGGCACGTCACGTACGTCATCAGCGGGATGCGCCGGGTGGCCTGGGCCGCGGCGCCCAGCACGCTCCACGCGTAGGGGGAGTGCCCCTGGGAGCGCAGCCACGGGAAGTAGTGGTCCGAGGTGACCGAGAAGTCGAACCCGACCTCCTCGGCCCGCACCACATGGCCGACCAGTTCACGGGGGCCGGCCTGCTCGGTCATCATCGTGTATCCGATTTGCACCATAACCGCCGGGTCCCCTGCCGGGCCGGGAGAAAACAGCCCGGCGGGGGACCCGGCGGCCCGCCGTCAGCGGCGGGGGAGCGGCGCGCCGTCCAGCCCGAAGCGGGCGGACCAGGCCGCCATGTCGGGGACCGTCGCGTTGCCCCCGCACACCACGAGCCCCAGCCGGGCCCCGTCGCCGACCCGGTCCCGTACCCGCCGGGCGGCGGGCAGCAGACAGCCGGCGGCCGGCTCGGTCCACAGCTTGGCGTGCTCGGCCAGCTCCAGCGACCCCTGTACGGCCTCCCGGTCGGACACCACGAGCACCTCGGTCACCAGGGCCGACACATGGTCGTAGGTCAGCCGCGAGACGGCCGGGGCGCTGAGGGTGGAGACGATCGACGACAGCTCCACCGGCAGCGGACCGCCCGCCGCCAGCGCCCGGGACATCGCCTCGGCACCCTCGGTCTCCACACCCCACACCCGTACGTCCGGACGGGCGGCCCGCAGCGCCGCCGCCACCCCGGCGATCAGCCCGCCGCCCCCGATGCTCACCAGCACGTCGGTGAGGTCACCGGCGTCGGCGGCGAACTCCAGGCCGACGGTGCCCTGCCCGGCGATCACCACGGGGTCGTCGAAGGGATGCACCGGCGTCAGTCCCTCCTCGCCCAGCCGCCCGGCGAGCGCGAACGCCTCGGCCATGCCGTCCGTCAGCCGCACCGACGCGCCCGCCTCCTCGGCGATCCGTACGGAACGGGCGGGCGCCGAGCGCGGCATCACCACCGTGGCCTTCACATCGAGGTCGGCGGCCATGACCGCGAGCGCGATGCCGTGGTTGCCGCCGCTGACCGCGACCACCCCGGCGGCCCGCTCCGCCTCGCCCAGCGACAGCAGCTTCGCCGCCGCGCCGCGCGCCTTGAACGAGCCGGTGCGCTGGAGCAGTTCCAGCTTGGTGGTGACCGGGACCCCGAGCAGCGTGGACAGTCCGGCACTGGGCGCCGTCGGAGTGCGCAGGACATGTCCGGCGATCCGCTCCGCGACGGCTTCGATCTCTTCGATACCGACCAGACTCATGCGATTCCGATCAACTTCATAGGGCTTCCTCTCAGCGCTGCTGGGCCTTCTGCGGGGTCGCCTCGCTGGGCCGGACCACCACGTACCCCTGGCCCTGGAGCATCAGCTGGACGGCCTCCCCGGAACCGCCGCGCAGCATCGAGCCGAGGGACTGCGAGCGGTGCAGCGAGGTCTGGAGCCCGGCGGTCCAGCCGACCACCGCGTCCGTGTCGACGTACACCGGGTACTGCGGGGAGACCGGGATGACCAGCGGGGTGCCCTCGCACACCAGCCCCAGTCTGCCCTGGCCGGTGAAGACGCTGTTGAACAGGCCGCCCCCGCTGATGCCGGCGCCCTTGACGGTGGCGATGCGGTACGCCAACGAGGCGTCGAAACACAGCACGTTGCGGCCGTTGACCGTGAACTCGTCGCCCTGGTCCACCTCCACGACGAAGCAGTTCTGCGCCTCGTGGGCGAACCACGCCTCGCCCTGTCCGCGCACCGCCATCAGCGGCAGGCCCTCCCCGGTGACCGCGCGCTTGAGCATGCCGCCCACGCCCTGGCCCTTGCGCTCGAACTGGAGGTTGCCGCGGTAGGCGACCATGGCGCCCTGGCGGGCGAGCATCTCGCCGTCCACCGCGTACCGGATGCATTTGGAGTTCTCGACGGTCATGCCCGGCGCCTGCGCCGGCTGGACCATGTGCTCGCTGGTAAAGAGGTCACCCTTCATACCGGCATCCTGTCCCGGACCGGCGCCTTCCGCCAAGATCGGGTCAGCCTCCGAACAACTGCGTCCAGTACGTGCCCGCCCGGCCGCCGCCGGCCAGGCCGATCCCGATGTGTGTGAAATCGGCCTCCAGGATGTTGGCGCGGTGGCCCGGGCTGTTCATCCAGCCCTCCACCACGGCGGCCGGGGAGCGCTGCCCGCAGGCGATGTTCTCGCCGATGGTGCCCCGTGCGACGCCGGCGGCGACGGCGCGGTCCCGGGGGCCGCCGCCGTCGGGGGAGGTGTGGGAGTAGAAGTCCCGGGCCACCATGTCCGCGCTGTGCGCCTGCGCGGCGGCGGTGAGCCCCGGATCGGGGGCGAGCGGCCGCAGCCCCGCCGCGGCCCGCTCCCGGTTGGTGAGGGCGACGACCTCGGCGGCCGTCCGGGCCAGGCCGGCCGCGGTCAGGGGCGAGGCCCACAGCGCGGTCCAGTAGGTGTCGCCCGAGGGCCCGCCGGTGACGTGGGCCAGACCGACGTGGGTGTGGGCCGGGTCGTGCAGGGTGCGGCGGGCGCCCTCGGTCCCGAGGCAGTGGGCGACGAACTCGTCCGGGGTGCGCGGCCCGGACACCAGGTGCTCGCCGACGGTCAGGTAGGCGTATCCGGCGCCGAGGGCGCGCTGGTAGACGGAGATCCCGTCCCGGGTCTGCACGCTCAGCGTGCCCGCGGCGGCCATCGCCGAGGCGTGCGCGCGGGCGGCGGCGGCCAGCCGGGCGTCGAGCGCGACGGGCGGGGAACCGGCGGCGGCTCGGGCGGCGTTGACCTCCCGGAGGAAGCCGGGGTCCTCCGGCGGGGGGACCTGACCGGCGGCCACATGACCGCCCGCCGCGGGGACCTGTCCGGCGCTCAGATGGCCGCCCGCCGCGGGGACCGCCCCCGGGTCCGTCGCGGTGACCGCCGGTGGCGTCTCGTCGTCGACGTCCACCCCGAAGTCCCGGGCGAGCCCGGCCAGTCCGTCGGCGTAGCCCTGCCCCAGGGCCCGCAGCTTCCAGCCCTCGCCGCGCCGGTAGAACTCCGCGAGCAGCAGCACCGTCTCGCGCCCCGGACGCGGCGGCGTGAACCGGGCCAGGGCGCGGCCGTCCGCGTCCGTCACCCGCAGCGTGGGGGAGGGCAGCGCGCTCAGCTCGGTGTCCGGGTCGGCCGCGCTGACGGCGACCGTCACCCGGGTCGCGCCGGTGCGCAGGGTGCGCGGGTCGACGGTGAGGGTGTCGCCGCGCAGCCGGGCGCCGGGAGCCTCCGGCTGGTTGTAGAAGACGAAGTCGCCGTCGCCGCCGACCTTGCCGCCGTCGCCGGTGATGAGCGCGGACACGTCGAAGCCGCCCGGCACCCGTACCTGAACGGGACCGCCCGGCAGGGGGAGGTTTCCGCCCGGGACCAACTCGTTCATGGCACCGCCCTGTCGTCGTGCTCGCGCTCCGGTGGGGGTGCCGGGTGAACGGGCGGAACGGCACGAGGGTTCCCGCCGGGGGCCGATCCTGAGGGTGCGGTGCGGTGGGCGTCGGGCCCCGCCTCAGCCGCGCAGCGACCGCGCCCAGTCCGCCGGTACCCGGCCCGCCGGTCCGGGCGACGGCTGGTCCTCGGGGTGGCTGACCGGCGGGGCGAGCGCCGGGCCCGACTCGCGCAGCCGGTCGGCCGCGTAGTCCCAGAACCAGTCCTCGGCGGGCTCGTAGCTCTGCACCACCGGATGCCCCGAGGCCCGGAAGTGCGCGGTGGCGTGCTGCCCCGGCGAGCTGTCGCAGCAGCCCACGTGTCCGCAGGCGGCACAGCGCCGCAGGTGGAACCACCAGCCCCCGCCCGCCTCGCACTCGGCGCAGCCCGCGCCGCTCGGCGGTACGGCGGGGTCGATCCCCCGGTCGTCGCTCACGTCGCTCACGTCGCTCACGTCGCTCACGTCGCCCACGTCGCTCGCATCACTCATACCGGCTCCTCGGCCGTCGGTCCGGGCTCCGCCGCGGCGAGCGGCAGCAGTACCTGGAAGCGGGTGTCACCCGGCCGGGAGTCCACCTGGAGGCTGCCGTGGTGCTTGTTGACCACGATCCGCCAGGAGATGTCCAGGCCGAGCCCGGTGCCCTCGCCCACCGGCTTGGTGGTGAAGAACGGGTCGAAGATACGGTCCCGGATCTCCGGGTCCACCCCGGGCCCCGTGTCGCGGAACTCCACCAGCAGCCGGTCGTGGTGACGGGCCGTCCGCACGGTCAGCGTGCCTTCCCCGCCCGCGCCGGCCATCGCGGAGACCGCGTTGTCGATCAGGTTCGTCCACACCTGGTTCAGCTCCGCCGGATAGGCGGGCACGCCCGGGAGCGCACGGTCGTAGTCCTTGACCACCTTGATCCGCGGGCCGATCTTGCCCGACAGCATCAGCAGGGTGGAGTCGAGGAGTTCGTGCACGTCGGCGATCCGGTACGGCGCGCGGTCCAGCTGGGAGTACTGCTTGGCGGCGTCCACCAGGTGGGAGATGCGGGCCGTGGAGTCGCCGATCTCGTTCATCAGCAGCTCGGTCTCGACCGTGTAGTTGAGCCAGCCGACCGCGTTCGGCAGGATCTCCTCGTCCACGGCCGCCGCGACCTGGTCCAGCCACTCGGTGTCGAGCCCCGCCTGGACGAAGGCCGGCGCGAACTGCCAGCCGTTCTGGATGCCGTGGTCGTCCAGCCAGTCGGTGACCGCGTCCTCCCGGTCGGCCGCCTCCATCGGGGTCAGCGCGGGCGCCTTGGCGACCCGCTCGGCCGTGCGCTCCTGGATGTCGATGAGCCCGGCCAGCGCCTCCCGGGAGAACGGCCCCCCGGCGATCACCGCGAGCTTGTGCCGCATCTTCGCCACCCGCTCCCGCAGCGTGGCGGTGGCCCGCACCGCCGCGGCGGCCGGGTTGTTCAGCTCATGGGTGAGCCCGGCGGACAGCGAGCCCAGCGCCAGCAGCCGCTCGCGCTGCCCGACGGCCCGCTGGGTGTTCTTCGAACCGAAGAACAGCCCCTCCAGCAGATGGACCGCCATCGGGAACCACTCCCGCGACATGCTCGCGAACGTGTCCGCGGGCAGCACGAAGAACCGGGTCGGCGCGGTGACCCGCAGGGAGTTGGTGTGAACCTGCGGCACCCGGTCCCCGAGGTAGGCCTGCATCGCCCCGGCGTACACCCCGCGCTGCGAGGTCCGGTTGGTCTCCACGTCGTCCCCGCCGACCCGGCGGGAGAGCACGACGGCCCCCTCCAGCAGCACGTAGAAGCAGGTGGCGGGGTCTCCCTCGGTGTACACCGGGCCGGGCTCGAACAGCTCCACCCGGCCCTCGGCGCACAGCCGCCCGAGCTGCTCCGGCGTCAGCTTCTCGAACAGGAACAGCTCCCCGATCTCGCCGGGGCTGCACGGCATCGGCCGCCCGCTCACGACTGCTCCAGATACCGGTGGACGAGCATCACGGCCATGGCACCCTCTCCTACGGCGGACGCGACCCGCTTGGCGGACTCGGCGCGGGCGTCGCCCGCCACGAACACGCCGGGGACGCTGGTCTCCAGGTGGTACGGCGGCCGGGCCGGCTCCCAGCCGGCCGGCGGCCGTCCGTCGGCGGTCAGGTCCGGCCCGGCCAGGATGAACCCGCGCTCGTCCCGCGCCACCGTGCCGTCCAGCCAGTCGGTGAGCGGGGCCGCGCCGATGAACACGAACAGCCACTGCGCGTCGACCAGTTCGCTCTGCCCCGACTCCGTGTCCCGCAGCGTGAGCCGCTCCAGGCGGCCGTCGCCGTGCGCGGACTCCACCACCGTGCCGCAGCGCACCACGATGTTGGGCGTGTCCTCGATCTGCTGGATCAGGTAGTGCGACATCGACGCCGCCAGCGACGGGCCGCGCACCAGCAGCGTCACCGACTTGGCGCCCCGGGCCAGGTACATCGCGGCCTGTCCGGCCGAGTTGGCGCCGCCGACGATGTACACGTCGTGGCCCTGGCAGGCGGCGGCCTCGGTCAGCGCCGATCCGTAGAACACGCCGCAGCCGGCCAGGTCGCCGGTGCCCGGGGCCGCCAGTTCCCGGTAGGAGACGCCGGTCGCCAGGATCACGCTGTGCGCGGCGATCGCCGAGCCGTCGGAGAACCGTACCGTCCGTGCCGACCCGTTGACCTCCAGGCCGGTCACCTCCCGCGCGGTGAGGATCTCGGCGCCGAACTTCGTGGCCTGCCGCCGGGCCCGGTCGGTGAGCTGGGCGCCGGAGACGCCGTCCGGGAAGCCGAGGTAGTTCTCGATGCGGCTGCTCTGCCCGGCCTGTCCGCCGGTCGCCGACCGCTCCACCAGGACCGTACGCAGCCCCTCGGAGGCCCCGTAGACGGCCGCGCCGAGTCCGGCCGGCCCGCCGCCGATCACCACCAGGTCGTAGAAGTCGGCGGCCGGCGTGGTCGCCAGGCCCACCCGCGCGGCGAGGTCGGTCGCGTCGGGCTCGACCAGCGGCGTCCCGTCCGGCGTGATCACCACGGGCAGCCGCTGTCCGTCCTGCCCGGCGGCCGACAGCAGCCGCCGGCCCTCGGGCTCGTCGGCGGAGTACCACCGGTACGGCACCTGGTTGCGGGCCAGGAACTCCCGTACCTCCGAGCAGCGCGCCGAGAAGCGGTGCCCGACCACCTTGGTGCTGGGCACCGGCTTGTGGTCGCCGGCCCGCCACGCCGCCAGCAGGTCGTCCAGGACCGGGTAGAGCTTCTCCTCCGGCGGGTCCCACGGCTTGAGCAGGTAGTGGTCCAGGTCGACGACGTTGATCGCGTCGATGGCCGCGTTGGTGTCCGCGTACGCGGTCAGCAGCACCCGGCGCGCGGCCGGATAGACGTCCATGGCCTGTTCGAGGAACTCGATGCCGTTCATCCGCGGCATCCGGTAGTCGGCGAGGATCACGGCGACGAGATCGCCGCGGAGTTTCAGTTCGCGCAGCGCCTGGAGCGCGGACTCCCCGGACTCCGCGCGCACGATGCGGTGCGCGGCGCCGTAGCGCCGCCGCAGGTCGCGGGCGACGGCCCGGGAGACCCCCGGGTCGTCGTCCACGGTCATGATGACGGTCCGTGCCGTCTCGGCGGCCTGTGTCATGCGTCCCCCACGTCGGGCGGCCGGGTTCACGGCACGGCGGATTCCGTGACCGCACCGGCCGCCGTCCATCGTATGTTCGATCGTCGTGCGCTGCCCGGCGTGCGGGGCCCGGCCCGGATCCCGTGTGCCGCCCGGCCCGGGTCAGCCGCGGCGCGCGCCCAGCACGCAGAACTCGTTGCCCTCGGGGTCCGTCATCGTCACCCAGGACTGCTCGCCCTGCCCGACGTCGGCGCGGCGCGCGCCCAGCGCGAGCAGCCGGGCGACCTCGGCCGCCTGGTCGACGGGCCGGAAGTCGAGGTGCAGCCGGTTCTTGACGGTCTTGGCGTCCGGCACCGGGACGAAGAGCAGCCCCGGCAGCCGGTCCGGCTCCGGCCGGATCTCGTACACCCCCGAGGAGTCGTCCACCACCACCCAGCCCAGCGCCTCGGCCCACCAGCGGCCGAGCGCCTCCGGATCGGCCGAGTCGACGATCACTTGTTCCCACTCCAACGTCATGGCGGGCAGGGTACGTAAGGAAGACTGACAGCGCACGGATTTACCGCGACGCAGGGAGGCACCGCATGACGCGCCCGATCACGGCAGGGGTGGACGGATCGGAGGAGAGCCTGGCGGCACTGGCCTGGGCGGCCAGGCAGGCCGTCCGGCACGGGGCGGCGCTGCGCGTGGTGCACGTCTGGCGGTTCGAGCCGGAGGCGGTGGACCGGGCCGGGGACCGGGACGCGCAGGAGCGCTGGGTGCGCGAGACGCTGGCCGAGGCGGTGGGCACGGTGACGGCCCGTCATCACGGCCTGGAGGTCACCACCGACGTGGTCGAGGGCGACCCGGTCCAGACGCTGGTCGCCGTGGCGGCCGGCACCGGGGTGCTGGTGCTCGGCTCGCGCGGCCACGGGGCGGTCGTCGGCTTCCTGCTGGGTTCCGTGGGCCAGCAGGTCATCGCCGAGGCGACCCGGCCCGTCGTCCTGGTTCGCGCCGGTGACCGCCCCTCCGACGAGGTGGCCGGGCACGAGATCGTCGTCGGCCAGCAGGGCGAGGCGGAGGACAGCGCCGAGGTGCTGCGGTTCGCGTTCGAGGCCGCCGCCGCCCGCGGGGCCACCGTACGTGCGGTACGGGCCTGGACCCTGCCGCCGCTGTTCTCCTACAGCCCCGCCTCGCTCAAGCTGCTGGACGACGCCGGGGGCCTGGAACCCTATGAGCGCAAGGCGCTGGCCGAGGCGCTCAGGCCGTGGCGGGACCGCTTTCCCGACGTGCCCGTGGTCGAGCACGTGGAGATGGGCAGCGCCGGGCAGGTCCTGCTGTCGGTGGCCGGGCGGGCCCAGCTGATGGTCGTCGGCCGCCGCGCCCGCCGCTCGGCCGTCGGCGCCCGGATCGGTTCGGTCGCCCACGGGGTACTGCACCACGCCGGGTGCCCGGTGGCCGTCGTACCGCACGCGTGAGTCACTCCTCGGTCGTGGGCCGGAGCGTCTCGCGGGCCTTGGGCAGGACGTCGGTGATGTAGTCCTGGACGGCGGTGTCCAGCCCGATGTCGCGCTGGGCCCGCTCGGACAGGTACCAGCGGTGCTCCAGCAGCTCGTGGTAGATCTCCGCCGGGTCCATCGCGCCGCGCAGCTCGTACGGCACCGCCCGCACGGTCGGCCGGAACACCTCGCGCACCCAGCGGTGGGCGAGGACCTCCGGGCGGGCGCCCAGGGGGTCGCCGGGGGCGTAGTCGTCCTGGGTGGCCATCCAGGACTCCAGGTCGTTCAGCAGCCGCCGGGCCTGGTTCTCCTCGGCGTCCAGGCCCGTCAGCCGCAGCAACTGGCGCTGGTGGTGCCCGGCGTCGACGACCTTGGGCACGAAGGTGACGGTGTCGCCGTCGGAGGCGTGCTCGATCTGCATCTCGGCCACGTCGAAACCGAGGTCGTTGAGCCGCCGTATCCGGCGCTCTATGTAGTGGTACTTCCCCGCCGGGTACACGGAGGTGCGGGTCAGCTCCTGCCACAGGCTCCGGTAGCGGGCGCAGATCTCGGTGCCGAACTCGATGGCGTCCACGGACGGGTGCAGCGCGCCGGACGCCTCCAGGTCGAGCAGCTCGCCGCTGATGTTGACCCGGGCGAGGTCGAGGTCGTAGTCCCGCTGGCCCTCGCTCAGCCGCGGGTGCAGCTCGCCGGTCTCCGCGTCCACCAGGTAGGCGGCGTAGGCGCCCGCGTCGCGCCGGAACAGGGTGTTGGACAGCGAGCAGTCGCCCCAGGCGAACCCGGCCAGGTGCAGCCGCACCAGCAGCACCGCCAGGGCGTCCATCAGCCGGTGCATGGTCGCCGGGCGCAGCGTCGTCTCGAACATCGACCGGTACGGCATTGAGCCGCCGAGGTGCCGGGTGATCAGCACCGGCTCCAGCGGCTCGCCCGCGGCGTCCGTGCGGCCGGTGACCACGCCGAGGGCGTCCACCGCCGGGATGCCGAGGCGGTCCAGGTCGCGCAGCAGCTCGTACTCGCGCAGCGCGGGCCGCTCCGCCAGTTCCTTGACGGCGACGATCTCGTCCCCGGCACGGGCGTACCGGACCACGTGCCGGGAGATCCCGCGCGGCAGCGGCACGAGGTGTTTCTCCGGCCACTCCTCCAGCGGGGTGTGCCAGGGCAGTTCGAGCAGGAGCGCCGGGTGCTCGGGGTTGGTCGCGTTGATCTGCAGGGCCATGGGTCGGTGTCCTCGTCTCGCCGGTGAACGGGATCACCTTAAGGACTTCTCTCCGATGCCGGCCCCCGTTGACGTTCTCGTACGACGGCGACATCGCGCCGACTCCGGCGGGAGGCGAGGTGCCCGTTCGTGACAGAGCGAGGCAGAACAGCGGTCGCCTTTTGTGTCGATCGATTCATTCGGGACTGTTTTCTTTCCTGATCATGCCTCACCGGTTTGCGGACGGGTATAACGGGCGATGTGCATGGCTGGTGGATATTCCACCGGTACAGGGGGTGGCGGTCGATGACGACGATGCCAGTGGAACTGCGATCACGGACGACCGTCCATGTGGTGTTCGTGCACGGCCTGTTCTCGTCGGTCGAAGTCTGGGACCAGTTCCGGAAACTGCTCGCCGCCGACGAGGCATTGCGCGGTGTGGTCGCCCACTGCTTTCCCTATGGAAGCCGGAAGATCAAAATACGCCCCGACCGCGCGATCGCCGAGTACGACGACATAGCGGACTCGCTCCGCACCTACTTGCGCGTCCAGATCCCGAGAACGGGCCGTGTCGTCCTGGTCAGCCACAGCCAGGGCGGCCTGATCGTCCAGCGCTTCCTGGCCCGGACACTGCACGAGGCCCAGGGGCCCGCGCTGAGCCGCATCGCGCAGATCGTCATGTTCGCCTGCCCCAACCACGGTTCGACGTTCTTCCTGTCGCTGCGCCGCTCGCTGTTCTTCTGGCGTCACCCGCAGGAGCGGCAGCTGCGGCCCTACCAGCGTGATGTCCTGGAGACCGAGCGGACCGTCATGCGGGCGATCGTGGGGGCGGACCGCAACACCGAGAGCGGCTGGCACATCCCGATCCAGGCGTACGGCGGGACCGAGGACGCCGTCGTCCCGGCGCGCGAGGCGAGGGGGGTCTTCCCGGACGGTGCCACCGTGCCGGGCGACCACTTCCAGATCGTGCAGCCCGCCGACCACGACAGCGCCTCCTACCGGGTCCTGCGGGACGTCCTGCTCGAACTCCTCGAAGCCGAGGAGGAGCCCACGGCACCCGGCCCCGCGCCGGCCGTGCCGCCCCGGCGCACCAGCGCGGAGGAACTCCCCGGACCCGCCCGGAGCCAGGGCGAGGAACTGCCCCCGCAGCAGGGCGGTGTCTCGGTGAGCCCGCCCTACGGCAGACGCGAGGTCCCGCTGCACGGCCGCGCCCCGCGCGGCATCATCGCCGGCCTCGTGGCCGCGCCCGCCGCGGGCGAGCCGAGGGTGCGCGTCCTGACCGGGCTGGGGGGTTCGGGCAAGAGCCGTATCGCGCTGGAGGCGGCTCACCGGACGGCGGGATCACGGCGGGTGTGGTGGGTCACCGTGCCCCAGATCAACACCTGTATGCGCGAGGTCGCCCGCCAGCTGGGCGCCCCCACCGGCGAGATCGAACAGGCGTTCCGCGGTGACGGCAGTCCGATGGACCTGGTGTGGCGGTACCTGGAGGACTGCCCCCACCCGTGGCTGCTGGTGATCGACAATGCCGACACCCCGGACCGGCTGGCCTCCGAGGCGAGCCGGGTGGCCGACGGCACCGGCTGGATACGCCAGCCGGTACGGGCCGACGGACTGGTCGTCGTGACCAGCCGGGACCGCTCGGCGGCCGGGTGGCTCCCGCCGTGCGTCGTGCACGAGGTGCCGCCCCTCGAAGCGGAGGAAGGGGCGGCGCTCCTCCTGGAGGCCGCTCCGCGGGGCGGCACCCGCAGACAGGCCCGTGAGCTGTCCAAGGCGCTGGGCGGCCTGCCGCTGGCCTTGTACGGAGCCGCCTCGTACCTCAACTCCGTGCACCGTGCGGCCCCCTCCCTGGACGACCCGGTGATCCACGACTTCGACAGCTATCGCGAGGTCTTCAAGGCCAGGAGCGCGTCGCCGCCCGGCACGGCGGCCAGCGGTCTGGAAGAGATGCTGGGCATGTCCGCCATGGCCGAGGTCTGCGGTATCGCGCTGGACCTGCTGGCGAGGCGTGGCCTGCCCCAGGCCGGTCCCCTGCTCCGGGTGTTCGCCTGCCTCGGCATCGCGCCCATCCCGTACCGGCCGCTGCTGGAGAGCACCGCGATCGACGCATCGCCGCTCCTGCCGGACTTCGACCGCCGCCGGCGCAACGCGGTGCTCAAGGGGCTGGACGACCTCGGACTCGTCGAGCGCGCCGGCCGCACCGAGCCGGAGAGCGGCCTTCTGACGCCCAGCCTGACGCTCCACCCCGTCGTCCACGCCCTGCTGCGGGGCGACGCGGAAATGGAGCGGCGCAGGTCCGACTACTACGGTCTCCTCGTCGACCTGCTGCTGGACGTCACCCGGCTCTCGCCTCCCGACGAGCCGCCGAGCTGGGACCTGTGGACCGCGATCGCCCCGCACGCGATGGAGGTCGTCCGCGACTGCGTCGCCGGTGACCAGCACGTCCGCGGGGACACGGTCCTGCGCGACGCCCTGGAGCTGGCCCGGCGCACCCTGCGGTACCTGATCGCCGTGGGGCTGCTCAGACCGGCCCAGGAACTGGCCACAGCCGTCCTGGACAACTGCGACGCGATCGGGTTCCAGCCGGACGACGACGAGATCCTCGAAGTACGTCACGAGAAGGCGCGCATCGCCCTGGAGAGCGGTGACTACTCGACCGCCGAGTCGGACCTGCGGGCCATCGTGACCGCCCGCCAGGAGCTGCTGGGAGCGGAGGACCGCAGAACGCTCGCCAGCCGGCACAAGCTGGCCCGGAGCATTCTCGAACAGTTCCGTTTCGACGAGGCGGAGCGCCTGCTGAGGTCCGTCGCGGAATCCGAAATGCGCGTACACGGACCCGACCACTCCGATACGGTCACGGTCAGACACAGTCTCGCGCGTGCCATGTTCGCTCTCGGCCGCACTTCCGAAGCCGAGGCGGAATTGCGCGAAATACTTCGGATAAGTCTCGACAAGTGGTCGCCGTCCACCATGGAGACGCTTCGTATTCGACAGACTCTGGCGCGATGCCTGATGAAGACCCAGCGGCCGGACGAGGCGGCGGACATCGTGCGGCAGGCACTTCAGGACACCACGCAAGGTTCCGATTCGGTGCTCGCCATGACCCTGCGGCACACGTGGTGCCAAGTGCTGTTGTGCCAGGGGGAGATCCCCCGGGCGCACCAGGAGACGGAACGCCTGCTCGACGACCGGCGACGGGTACTCGGTCCGCATCACCCGGAGACGGTGCGCAATCGACGCCTTCTCATCGCGCTCGAAGACCTGCTCGACCGTCCGGACCGGGCGGAGCGAAAAGAAGAGAAAGCAGGGGGAGGGGAGGGAGATACGGAAACGGACGGCTGATCGACATCCCCAAGTTCCGTACCCGGCTGGGCTATTGCGCCTACTATCGCTGTCCGTCACTCTCTGAGTGAGATGCCGATCACGGAGTGTCGCAGACCATCGCAGAGGAGCCCGTTGCATGAACTCCTTCCACCCGGAGCCGCACGACAGCCTCCCGTCGGAACCGGACGCCGAACTCGACGCCGATCAGCACCGGCTGGAGTCGGCCCGTCGCCTCGCGCTGGAGTCCATCGAGGAGGACCACCGGGCTCTGGAACGCGACGCGAAGTTGGCTTACAGCCCCGCGCTGCTGTTGGGATGATGGCGTGGCGGCCGGCGGACACCGCTGAGAGGGGAAGCAGCCATGACCAGTGACACGGCGACGGTCTTGACGGATGTGCACGACCCCTTCTTCCGTGTGGTCACCGCCACGGGTTTCAGCCGCGGTCACATCGCCGACCTGGCGTCGGGACGCTGCGCGGCCGTCCGGGTTCCGGGGCTGTTCCCCCCGTCGGTGTGCGACCGCATTGCACGGTCCCTGCTGGCCGCCGAGTTCGACAACTACGGTGCGGAACGCGTCCAGCCCATGGTGATGCGCTTCGGCGTCGGCGTCAGTGACTACCGGGCCGACGGCGGCGTGGCCGACTCCTACTGGCCGGACCTGGAGGCGTCCCGCGCGGCCTGGCGCAGGCTGTCCCTCCCCTTCGACCCCTGGGAGAGGGCCCGGCAGGCCCTGGGGGCGGACTGGCCCGGCAGGGTGGGCGTCGGACGCCGCGGCGGCCGCGAGATGGGCGCCGGAGTGGCGCGTGAGGCCCCGCAGGGGTTCCTGGTGCACTACGACGACGCCGGGCGCGAGTTCTCCGCCCCGCTGCTCGACGCGCCGCTCGTGGCCCAGCTGGCCTTCAACGTCTATGTCACCGTGCCGGAAACCGGCGGCGAGACCGTCATCTGGCGCCATCGCTGGCAGCCCGCGGACGAACGCCACCGGGCTCCCGGCTCGTACGGCTTCACCGAAGAGTGCGTGCGGGACGACGAGTCCCTGGTGATCAAGCCCGCCGTGGGGGACGGCCTGCTCTTCGACTCGCGGAACTACCACGCCGTGAAACCGAGTCACGGTGGCCGGCGGATCGCTCTCGGTTTCTCCCTGGGCCTCGCCGACACCGGAGACCTGCTGGCCTGGGGCTGAGGCTGTCGCGGACCCCGGTCGCGTACCGAAACACCTAACTGATGTGGTGACCATGGAAGTACTGCGCTATGCCGCCTTCACCAAGCAGGCGGACGGCGGAAACCCGGCCGGTGTCGTCCTGGACGCCACGGGACTGGCGGACACCGACATGGCGGGCATCGCCAAGGACGTCGGATACTCGGAGACCGCGTTCGTCGTCCCGAGGGGCGACGGCCACCTGGACGTGCGGTACTTCAGCCCGAGCGTCGAGGTCCCCTTCTGCGGACACGCCACCATCGCGACCGCGGTCGCCTTCGCCCGGCGGCACGGCGCGGGCGAACTCACCCTGCACACGCGGGCGGGTGTCGTCCCGGTGCACACCGGCGTCGACGACACCGGCTGGGTCGTCGCCACCCTGACCAGCGTGCCCCCGCGGACGGCGGCGGTGACCGACGCCCAGACCGGCCAGTTGCTGGACGTCCTGGGGTGGCGGCCGTCGGACCTCGACCCGCTCCTGCCGCCCCGAGCCGCCTACGCCGGCGCCTGGCACGTCGTGCTGGCCACCGCCTCGCGGGACCGGCTGGCCCGTCTCGACTACGACATGCCGCGGCTGGCCGCCCTGATGGACCGCCACGGCTGGGTGACGGTCGATCTGGTCCGCAGGGAGAGCACCACGGTCTTCCACGCCCGCAACCCCTTCCCCACCGGCGGGGTCTTCGAGGACCCGGCCACGGGGGCCGCGGCCGCCGCGCTCGGGGGCTATCTGCGCCAGGCGCGCCTGATCCCCCTGCCGTCCCGGCTGACCGTCCTCCAGGGGTACGACATGGGCCGCCCGAGCACCATCACCGTCACCGTCCCCGAGGACCCGCACACCGGCATCGGCATCACCGGTACGGCCGTATCCCTGTGAGGGGCGCGGCCCCGCCGTCACCGGTCGATCTCGACCAGGGTCTCGATCTCCACAGGCGTGTTCAGCGGCAGGTCCGCGACCCCCACCACCGCACGGGCATGTGCGCCACGGGCGCCGAACACCGCCTCGTAGAGCGCGCTGGCGCCGTCGACGGCCGCGTCCAGGTCACGGAACCCGGGTGCCACCGCCACATAGCCGGTGACCTTGACGATCCGGGTCACCCGGTCGATCCCCGCCACCGCGTCGACGGCGGCCAGCGACGCGAGGGCACAGCGCCGGCTCAGCTCCCGGGCCAGGGCCACCGGCACCTCGCCGCCGACACGCCCGGTCGCCACCAGCCTGCCGTCCGCGAGGGGAATCTGCCCCGCCACGAAGACGAACCGGCCGCTGACGACGGCGGGCACGTACCGGCCTTTGGGCGGACTGACCGACGGCAGGCGGAGTCCCAGTGAGGCGAGAACCTCCGAGGGGGGAACGGCCCGGTCCGGCTCATGCGGTGACATGGGCCGAGTCTAGAGGGGCCGCGCCCGGACGTCGGGGGAGTCGGGAGGTGTTCCACGTCAGCGGAGGGGAGCGGACCTCCGTGCCCGGCCGGCGGACTCGGCGCGCTCCCGTGCGCGCCGCGCGGCCCGGGCCACGGACCCGCGGTGCGCCGGCCCGTGCCCGGGCAGCAGCAGGTCGCCGTCCAGCTCCTCGAACACGTCCAGCGACGCCACGGTCCGGGCGCGCTCGTGGTGGAACAGGTCGGGCAGCAGTTGCGGACCCTCGGTGCGGGAGATGGGGTGGCCGGTGACCAGGGCGTCGCCCGAGACCACCACCCCGGTCTCCGGCAGGTGGTAGGCGCAGTGGCCGTCCGTGTGTCCCGGAGTGTGCACGGGAACGGGCCTGCCGGGCAGGTCCAGGGCGCCCGCCGCCGGGAACGGCCGCGGCTCGGCGACCGGCAGTCGAGCGGTGCCGCCGGAGCGGGCGGCGTGCGCGATCCACGGCAGCACGCCCGGCCGCCAGGCGTTGCGCAGGACCGTCGGGACCGAGACCTGCTGGAGGAAGTCCCGCCGGGCGTGCGGCACTTCGGCTTCGTGCAGCAGGACGGGCGTGCCGTACGCGGTGCGCAGGTACTCGGCGGAGCCCAGGTGGTCGTTGTGGGCGTGCGTGACGAGGACGGCCGCCACCGCCTCCGGCGAACTCCCCACGGACGCGAGGGAGTCGAGCACCGCCTGCCGGTCACCGGGGTAGCCGGTGTCGATCAGCGTCACCGCGTCCCCGTCGGTGAGGATCACCCAGTTGGTGTTGCTGCCGTGCACCAGATAGGTGCCGTCCGCGACCTGCCGCACGTCGGCGCTCATCGCTCACTCCGCGTCCTGAGAGGGGCTGGTGGACCGGGAACAGCCAACCAGACGCCGGGCGGTGGCGGAGCGATGGGTTCCGGTCGGTCTCACCGCACGCCGCGCGGGCGGAACTGGACGCTGATCCGGCCGCCCGCCACCCGCGCGGACTTCGGTACGCAGTGCTCCCAGGTGCGCTGGCAGGAGCCGCCCATCACGATCAGGTCGCCGTGGCCCAGCGGCCGGCGCACCGTGCCGCCGCCGCCCACCGGACGCAGCAGCAGGTCCCGGGGCGTGCCCACGGAGAGGATGGCGACCATCGTGTCCTCACGCGCGCCCCGGCCGATCCGGTCGCCGTGCCAGGCGACACTGTCCCGGCCGTCCCGGTAGTAGCACAGGCCCGCGGTGGTGAACGGCTCGCCCAGCTCCTCGCCGTAGTGCGCGGTGAGGGTATCGCGGGCCTCGTCGAGGACCGGGTCGGGCAGGGGGTCCCGCGCCCCGTAGAAGGCGAGCAGCCGGGGGACGTCGACCACCCGGTCGTACATCTCGCGCCGCTCCGCGCGCCAGGGGACCTCGGCGGCGAGCCGTTCGAACAGCGCGTCGGCGCCGCTCAGCCACCCCGGGAGTACGTCGATCCAGGCGCCGGAGCCCAGCCGGGTGCGGCGGACTCCGTCGAGCGGGCCGAGCCGTGGGCGGTCGGTCTGGTCGAAGAGGGAACCCTGGAGATGCGTGCTCATACTCCGAGCGTACCTCTCAATCGAACGTACGTTCCAAGTGTGGTGCGGGAGGTTCGCAGGCGCCGGTGAATCGGATACGTTCCCGTAGCGAACGGAGACCGGCGGTGACGGAGCCGGCCGCGGCGGGGCGGTGGCCGAGGGACAGGGAACAAGGGAACGAGGAAGGGACGGTCGCCATGGACGCCGACGTCATCGTCGTCGGAGCGGGCCTTGCGGGACTGGTCGCGGCGCACGAACTGACCAGCCGGGGTCGCCGGGTGGCCCTCGTCGACCAGGAGAACGCCGCCAACCTCGGCGGACAGGCGTTCTGGTCGTTCGGCGGGCTGTTCCTCGTCGGCTCACCGGAACAGCGGCGCCTCGGCGTCAAGGACAGCTTCGAGCTGGCCTGGAACGACTGGCAGGGCAGCGCCGGCTTCGACCGCCTGGACGACGAGGACTCCTGGGCGGTGCGCTGGGCCCGGGCGTACGTCGAGTTCGCGGCGGGGGAGAAGCGGTCCTGGCTGGACGGGCACGGCATCAAGCTGCTGCCCAACGTCGGCTGGGCCGAGCGCGGCGACCTGAGGGCCGACGGACACGGCAACTCGGTGCCCCGCTTCCACATCGCCTGGGGCACCGGCACCGGAGTGGTCGAGCCCTTCGCCCGGTACGCCAAGCAGGCCGTGCGCGACGGACTGCTCACCTTCCACCACCGGCACCGCGTCGACGAGCTGATCGTGGAGGGCGGCACCGCGCGCGGCGTACGGGGCACGGTCCTCGCCGAGGACGGATCACCGCGCGGCGTCGCCTCCAACCGCGACCGGATCGGCGACTTCGAACTGACCGCCCAGGCCGTGATCGTCACCTCCGGCGGCATCGGCGCCGACCACGACATCGTCCGCCGCTACTGGCCCGAGCGCCTGGGCACCCCGCCCGCCGAGATGGTCACCGGTGTCCCCGCCTACGTCGACGGACGGATGCTGGACATCAGCGCGGCGGCGGGCGTCCGCCTGGTCAACCGCGACCGCATGTGGCACTACACCGAGGGCCTGCGCAACTGGAACCCCGTCTGGCCCGGCCACGGCATCCGCATCCTGCCGGGCCCGTCCCCGATGTGGTTCGACGCGCTCGGCCGCCGCCTGCCCGACCCCTGCCTGCCCGGCTACGACACCCTCAGCACCCTCAGGCACCTGCGCACCGACGAGGACATCGCCCCGTACGACCACTCCTGGTTCATCCTCACCCGGAAGATCGTGGAGAAGGAGTTCGCGCTGTCGGGCTCCGAACAGAACCCGGACATCACGGCCAAGGACCGGGCGGCCTTCCTGCGGGAGCGGGTCGTCGGCAAGGGCGCCCCGGGGCCGGTGGCCGCCTTCGTGCGCGAAGGCGCCGACTTCGTGACCGCGCCGACCCTCGAACAGCTCGTCGACCGGATGAACGGGCTCACCGACAAGCCGCTCCTCGACGCCGCCGCCGTCCGCCGCCAGATCGAGGCCCGCGACCTCCAGCTGGCCAACCCCTACAGCAAGGACGCCCAGGTCCAGGGCATCCGCAACGCCCGCCGCTACCTCAGCGACCGGATCAGCCGGGTGGCGTCCCCGCACCGGATCCTCGACCCGGCGGCCGGTCCGCTGATCGGCGTCAAGCTGCACATCCTCACCCGCAAGACCCTCGGCGGCATCCAGACCGACCTCGACTCCCGCGCCCTCGGCGCCGACGGCACGCCGGTCGAGGGCCTGTACGCGGCCGGTGAGGTGGCCGGGTTCGGCGGCGGCGGGGTGCACGGGTACAACGCCCTGGAGGGCACCTTCCTGGGCGGCTGCCTCTTCTCGGGACGGGCGGCCGGACGCGCGGCGGCACGGCAGACGGCTTGAGGAGCGGGGCTCGAGGGCCGGGGCTCAGGGGGAGCGGCTCTCGCCGAGCAGGCGGGCCAGTACGGCGGTGTGGCCGCGGTCGGTGTCCTTGGACGCGGTCAGCAGCGTCACGGGCCCCTCGTCCGCCCGCTCTCTCAGCCGGTCGAGTGCCTCCGCCGCCTCCGGAGCGGCCAGTTCGGCCTCGTAACGCCCGGCGAACTCCTCGTCGGAGCCCTCGCCCGCGTGGTACCAGCGGCGCAGTTCCGTGGACGAGGTGAGTTCCTTGGGCCACTCGTCCACGCGCGCGGCGTCCTTCTTCAGGCCGCGCGGCCACAGCCGGTCCACCAGCACCCGCGTGCCGTCGTCCGGCTCGGGCGGGTCGTAGACGCGGCGCACACGGACGTTCACGGCTCGGTCCCTTCGGCGGCGGACGGCGCTGGGGCCGAGCCTACGCGGCCCCGGCGCCGTCCGCCCGTCCGCTTCCCGGGGCCGTGCCGCACGGTCAGCCCGTCCGCCGGCGGGACGCCAGGCGCCGCTTCAGGGCGCGCCGCTCGTTCTCGTCGGTCCCGCCCCAGACGCCGATGGACTGCCCCGTGTCCAGGGCCCACTCCAGGCACTGGTCCCGGACCGGGCAGCGCCGGCAGACCCCCTTCGCCTGCTCGGTCTGCAGCAGGGCCGGGCCTGAGGTCCCGACCGGGAAGAACAGGTCGGGGTCCTCGGCGCGGCAGGCCGCGTGCTCTCGCCAGTCATCCATCGAAGTCACCTGCGATCGTCGTGTCGCGCTGTCACGGATTCGGGTTGCTCACCCTCGGGTGACCTGTGGACGCCGGGGCCAAACGGGCGGGAGGCCGCAAAGTCGTTCCCGGGTGCGGAAGTTCCTACGCCCGCAGCGCCCGGGCCGCGGCCGCCCCCACCGCCTCGGCCACCGTGGCCAGGGCCGGCGAGTCGAGCTTCCACTGCTGCCAGTACAGCGGCACGTCGACCGCCGTCCCGGGGGCCGGCTCGGCCAACCGGCCGCTGCGCAGCAGGGGTTCGGCCTGCGGCTCGGGCACCATGCCCCACCCCAGTCCGGCGGCGACGGCCTCGACGAACCCCTCCGACGTGGGGACGTAGTGCCGCACCGGACTGGCCGACCCGTGTCCGCCGCCGAGCCGGCGGACGAAGCCGTCCTGGAAGTCGTCGCGCCGGTCGAACACCACCACGGGCGCCTCCGCCAGCGCCCGGCGCAGCGGTCCGGACAGGTACCGGGCGGCGAACTCCGGTGCGGCCACCGGGAGATACCGCATCCGCCCCAGCGGCCGTACCGAGCAGCCCGGCACCGCGTCCGGCGACGAGGTCACCGCGGCCATCACCACGCCCTCCCGCAGCAGGGCCGCCGTGTGGTCCTCGTCCTCGCGGCGCAGCTCGAAGCAGAGCGGCGGATCGCGCGGCACCCGGGTGAGCGCGTCGAGGAACCAGGTCGCCAGCGAGTCCGCGTTCACCGCCACCGACACCCGGACCGGCTCACCGGCCCCGCTCAGCCCCAGCTCGGCGTGGGCGTCCCGGGCCAGCCACGCCACCTGCCGGGCGAGCCGCACCAGCACCGCGCCGGACGGGGTGGTCCGCACCGGCTTGGTGCGCAGCAGCAGGACTCGGCCGGTGCGCTGCTCCAGGGCCTTCACCCGCTGGCTCACCGCCGAGGGCGTCACGTGCAGCGCCGCCGCGGCGGCGTCGAACGTCCCCTCGTCCACCACCGCCAGCAGGGTCCGCACCTGGTCCAGGGGCAGGTCGCCCAGGGCCGCCGTCGCCGATGTCGTCATCGCGTCACCTTCACAAGAGCTAAAGATACGTAAGAATCTTCAGCTGTACGCGCGATGACCGCTCGCTTAGCGTCGGGGGCATGAACAACGCCCTGGCCGCCGCGGCCGCCGGCTTCGGTACCGGCCTCTCCCTCATCGTCGCCATCGGCGCCCAGAACGCCTTCGTCCTGCGTCAGGGCGTCCGCCGGGACGCGGTCCTGGCCGTGGTCGGCATCTGCGCCCTGTCCGACGCGGTGCTGATCGCCCTGGGCGTCGGCGGGGTCGGCGCCCTGGTGGTGGCGTGGCCGGGCGCGCTGACGGCGGTCGGCTGGATCGGCGGGGCCTTCCTGCTGGGGTACGGCGCCCTGGCCGCCCGGCGGGTGTTCCGGCCGGCCGGCGCGCTGCGGGCGGACGGCGGGTACGGCGACGCCGGGGCGGGCTCCCGGCGGCGGGCGGTGCTCACCTGCCTGGCCTTGACCTGGCTCAACCCGCACGTCTACCTGGACACCGTCTTCCTGCTCGGCTCCGTCGCCGCCGACCGCGGCCCGCTGCGCTGGACCTTCGGCCTGGGCGCGGCGCTCGCGAGCCTCGCCTGGTTCGCCGCGCTCGGCTTCGGCGCCCGCCACCTCGGCCGTTTCCTCGGCAGCCGCACGGCGTGGCGGGTCCTGGACGGCCTGGTGGCCGCCGTCATGATCGCCCTCGGCGTCTCGCTGATCGCCGGGAGTTGACGCCCGTCACACCGCGCCGCCCCGCCGTCCTGCGATAGTGAGGAAATCGAAAGATGTAACGACCAAGTAGGGATGCGTGGACACGAGCGACAGCAGTACCGAACCCCGGGCCCAGGGCCCTGGCCCCGGCCCCGACGAAACGCCTCCCGCCCCGCGCCGGGGCTGGCGCCGCTGGGCGATGGACACCCGCCCCCTGCGCCGCCCCGCCTTCCGGCGGCTGTGGGTCTCCACGATCGTCACGGCCGTCGGCAGCCAGCTCACCGCCGTCGCCGTGCCCAAGCAGATCTACGACATCACCGGCTCCTCGGCCTGGGTGGGCGCCGCCAGCCTGGCCGGACTGGTGCCGCTGGTCGTGTTCGCGCTGTGGGGCGGCGCGGTCGCCGACACCATGGACCGCCGCAAACTGCTGCTGATCACCAACAGCGGCATAGCCGTGACCTCGCTGCTGTTCTGGGTGCAGGCCGTCACCGGCCTGGAGTCGGTCGTCGTACTGATGGTGCTGCTGGCGCTCCAGCAGGCCTTCTGGGGCCTGAACTCCCCGGCGCGCAGCGCCTCCATCGCCCGGCTGGTCCCCGAGGACGAGCTGCCCGCCGCCAACGCCCTCGGCTCGACCGTCATGCAGACCGGCCAGGTGGTGGGCCCCCTGCTCGCGGGCGTCCTGATCCCGGTCATCGGCCTGCCCGAGCTGTACCTCATCGACGCGGTCGCCCTGTGCGTCACGGTGTGGGCGGTCCACCGGCTGCCCGCACTGCTGCCGCTGACGGGCGGGGGGAAGGGGCGAGCGGGCCTGCGCGAGGTGGTGGCCGGCTTCCGCTACATCGCCGGGCACACGGTGCTGCTGCTGTCCTTCCTCGCCGACATCGTCGCGATGGTGTTCGGCATGCCCCGGGCCCTGTTCCCGCAGCTCGCCGCCGAGACGTACGCGGGCTCGGGTGAGGGGCTCGCGCTGGGGCTGCTGTACGCGGCGATCCCGATCGGCGCGGTGGCCGGCGGACTGTTCTCCGGCACCTTCTCCCGGGCCAGGCGGCACGGCTGGATGGTGATCGGCGCGGTCGTCGCCTGGGGCGCCGCCGTCGCGGGCTTCGGACTGAGCGGGAGCCTGTGGCTCGCGGTGGTCTTCCTCGCGGTCGCGGGCGTCGCCGACATGGTCTCGATGGTCTTCCGCGGCGCCATCCTGCTGTCCGCCGCGACCGACGAGATGCGCGGCCGGATGCAGGGCGTCTTCACGGTCGTCGTCGCGGGCGGACCGCGTCTGGCCGACGTGCTGCACGGCACCGCGGGCTCGGCCTTCGGGGCGCGCGGCGCGGTGACGGGGGGCGGGCTGCTGGTCGTCGTGGTGATGCTGGGCCTGGCCCTGACGGTGCCCGCCCTGCGCCGCTACCGGGTCTGACCCTGACGGTGCCCGCCCTGCGCCGCTACCGGGTCCGACCCGCTACAGCGGGCCGCCGCGCCGGTGCAGCGCGTACTGCTCCAGCAGCTTGCCCCGGGTCGTCTCCAGCCGGTGCGCCAGGATCTCGGCGACGGACCGCACCAGGACCACGCCGAGCCGGGGATCGTCCTCGCAGAGCCGGAGCACCGCGGCGGCGTCGAACTCGTAGGCGCGCACCGCGCTGAACGCCTCGGCGCCGAAGTCCCACTGGTACGGCGGGAACAGCCAGGACCAGCCGAGCAGGTCGCCGGCGCCGAGGCTGGCGACCGTCACGCTCTGCAGGGACGTCACCCGCTGGGTGAGGGAGACGGCGCCGGAGCGGACCACCCAGAAGCGGTCGGCCGTGCCGCCCGCCTCGAAGATCCGGGTGTCCTCCGGGAAGTGGACCTCCCTGGCCAGTTCGGTCAGCCGCGCCCGCTGGGGCGGGGGGAGGGCGTTGAGCAGTTTGATCGCTTTGGTCATGACACGGAACTCCTCGCCGGCCGATGCGGTTCCGGTGTTTTCCCTACGCCCATTTCAGCGGCCGGCGCGGCCCCGGGCACCTCGGCGGGCGCGGAGATTCCGTGACGGTATGAAAAAGCCCTGGCTGGACGGGGGGATCCAGCCAGGGCCGTGAACAGTGGCGCCGGAGGACCGCGCGGATCGACTCCGTCACCACGTATAGGTGAACGCTAAACCATTTGTGGACGTTCCAGGAAACCGGGGACGGTGTACGTGACCCGTCTCACCCGTCTCACCCGTTTCACCTCTCACCTGCCTCCCTGTTCACCGCCGTCCCGGCCCGCCTCTCCCCGTTGCCGTTCGGGCCGCGATGCACGGGCGGGGTGCCTGCCTCAGCCGGCGTGCTCCGCGACCACCCGTACCGTCCCCAGCGCCGGGTCGCTCGGGTCCGGCAGGTACATCCCGGCGGCCAGGCCGCTGGTCAGGTAGCGCAGCACCGGCTCGGTCAGCCGCTCGCCCGGCAGGACGGCCGGGATGCCCGGCGGGTACGGGGTGATCATCTCCGCCGCGATCCGGCCGGCCGCCCGCTCCACGGGGACGTCCTCGGTCGGCCCGAAGAACGCGTCCCGGGGGAGCACGACCTGCGCCATCCGCAGCTCGGCCGGTGACGGGACCGCCACCCGAGGGGCGTCCGGCAGGCCGGGGGCGGCGTGCGCCAGCTCCTTGAGCGCTGTCAGCAGCTCCCCGGTGGTCTCCCGGTCGTCGCCGTGGGTGATCTGCGCGCCGATCCGCCGGTGGTCGGTCAGATGGGCGACGATGCCGCGCCGCTCGCGCAGCCAGTCGGCGGCCTGGTAGCCGGAGATGCCGAGCCCGGCGAGGTCGATGACGACCGGCAGCGGGTCGAAGCCGTCGGCCAGTCCCGGGCCGCAGAAGTCCGCCCGGTCGTTGACGTGCATGCCGTCGATCTCCTCGATCGCCGCCCGCACCTCGGCCGCCAGTTCCAGCGCGCCGCCCATGACCTCCTGCCCGCGCAGCGCCATCTGGCGGCGCCAGCCGTCCAGCCCCGCGTAGATCAGCACCGACGGGCTGGTGGTGCTCAGCAGGTCCGCGCGCATGCCCAGCAGCTTCGGCTCCACCAGGTCGCCCTGGAGGTGGAAGACGGAACCCTGCTCCAGACCGCTGCCCATCTTGTGGATGCTGGTCACACAGATGTCGGCGCCCGCGTCCATCGCCCAGGACGGCAGGTCCGGGTGGAAGGGCAGGTGCGCGCCCCACGCCTCGTCGACGATCAGCGGCCGTCCGCGCCGGTGGCAGACCTCGGCGACGGCGGCGAGGTCCGCGCCGGCGCCGTACGGTGTCGGACTGGTGATCAGGGCGCCCCTGGCGTCGGGGTGCTCGGCGAAGGCCGCCTCGTACTCCGCCGCGGACGGCGGATGGGCGAGATGGCGCTCCGCGTCCCAGCGCGGCTCGACCCAGACCGGCTCGATGCCCGACAGCACCAGACCGGACACCACCGACTTGTGCGCGTCCCGGCCGATCAGCAGCTTCTCGTGCGGCCCCGCGACCGCGAGCATCGCCGCCTTGACCGACAGGGAACTGCCGCACGTCGAGAAGAAGGTGTGGTCGGCGTGGACGGCGTCCGCCATCAGCTCCTGGGCACGCTGGAGCACCCGGTCGCGGGTGAGCCGGTCGTCGAGCCCTCCGATCGCCAGTACGTCACCGAGGAAGACCGCGTCGCCCAGCACCTCCCGGACGGCCGGATCGGCGCCCCGCGCCTGCTTGTGCCCCGGGGGCGTGAACGACAGCCGGCCCTCCCGGCGGTAGTCGGCGAGAGCCTGGAGCACCGGAGCCTGGGTGTGATCGATGGCCATGCCCTGCGGCTTCCCCGCAGCGGACGCCCCAATCGGCGCCGTCCGGGGGTCAGCCCCGCTCCGTGCGCCGGCCGGGCGTCAGTACCTCGTCCAGCACCCGCAGCACCGCCTCGTAGGCCACCGACCGCACCTCGGCCTCCCGCGCTCCCTCCGGGTCGGTCGGCCGCAGTTCGTCCCGCCGGGTCCGCCAGGCCTGCTCCTCCTGGGCCGCGCAGGCCCGCGCCCGGTGCATGCGCCGCAGCAGTTCGTCCGAGTCCACAACATCCGTCATGCACACCGCGTACCCCCGGTACGGCGGCCGCATGGCCGCTGGGCCGTACGGAGGCCCTGAGGTTTGCGCGTGCGGTCAGAGGTCAGCCGGAACACGAGACAGCCGCGGGCAGGGCGGGCTCCGGCTCGGTTCACACGATGTTCCACACGACCAGGGAGCTGACGGATGTGTGAGAAGCCCATGACCCCCTCCGCCACCGAGCGGAACGGCGAGCAACGCGACGGTGCCGGGCGCGCCCGGCCGCCCAGGCCGGGCAAACCCGCCGACGCGCGCCGGGCCGTGGAGCGCGCGGTCACCGCGCGCTGCCGGGAGGGCGGCACCCGGTACGACGCCGACGCCCTGTCGGACGCCGTGCTGGTCGCCTCGGAACTGACCACCAACGCCATCCTGCACGGCGGCGGCGTCACCGACTTCCGGGTCGACGTCGACGGCCCCGGGCTGCGGGTCTCGGTGAGCGACCGGAGCGACGAACTGCCGGCGCCCCCGCCGCCCGCCGACCCGCGCAGCCGCTGGCGGGTGGGCGGCCGGGGCTGGCCGATCGTCTGCCGCCTGGCCCGCGACGTACGCGTGTCCGAGCTGCCCTCCGGAGGCAAGTGCATCAGCGTCCTGATACCGCTGTCCTGAGTACATTTCGAAAAGCGGAGTTTGTTCCCCCAGGGGAAGGGCAGTCGCAGTTTCGTGCTTCGGACCGGAGGCGCAGCAGCGGGAGCGGTATGGCTGCTTCGGCACTCCAGTCGACCGCAGCGCCGTTCCCGCGGAAGTCCCCCTGAGACCACCGTTCAGGAGCGATCCGCATGCTCATCGACACCCCCACCGACCGTCCCGCCACCCCCGAGTCCACCACCGCCGCCACCGAGCCGACGAGCGCGCCGCCCCGGCGCCGCCACGACGACGCCCCCGACACCGCGAGCCTGTTCACCCGGTTGGCGGCACTGGAGGAGGGGCCCGAACGCGACGCGGTGCGCGACGAACTCGTCACCGCGTGGCTGCCCATGGCCCACCGCATCGCGGGCCGCTTCCGCGACCGCGGCGAGTCCGTCGAGGACCTGCGCCAGGTCGCGGCACTGGGCCTGGTGAAGGCCATCGACCGGTTCGACCCGGAGCGGGGCGCCTTCGAGAGTTACGCCGTGCCCACCATCACCGGTGAGGTCAAGCGGCACTTCCGGGACCGGATGTGGGCCCTTCGGGTGCCCCGCCGGGTCCAGGAACTGCGCAACAAGGTCCGCGTGGCCCGGCGCGAACTCACCCAGAACCCGGGCAGCCCCGAGCCCTCCACCGCCGACATCGCCGCCCACACCGGACTGACCGAGGAGGAGGTCAGCGCCGGGATGGAGGCCCTGGAGAGCTTCAGCACCCTGTCGCTGGACGCCGAGCTGTCGGCCGGCGACGACGGCTACAGCCTCGCCGACACCCTCGGCGCGTCGGACAACTCCTACGACGTCGTGGTCGACCGCGAGTCCGCCAAGGAAGGGCTGCGCAGGCTGCCCGAGCGGGAGCGCGCCATCCTCTACATGCGGTTCTTCGAGGACATGACCCAGAGCCGGATAGCCGACCAGCTCGGCATCTCGCAGATGCACGTCTCCCGGCTCATCAGCCGCAGCTGCGCCCGGGTGCGCGACGAGGCGATGGGCCGGCGCCCCGCCCGCCGGGGCCCCGGACGCCGCTCGGCGCCCTGACCCGGACGACGGCCTGAGCTGCCGGGACGTCCCTGCCGGCCTCAGGCCGAGGTCACCGTGGCCCGGCCGAGGGGAGGCCGAGGCCACCGTGCGCCCGGAAAACCTGGCGCACCCACCCCGCACGCCGACCGGCGTGCGGGGCACAGGTGTGCCCCTGGAAGGGCACGGCACCCGCCCGGAGAGCCGTCCCCGCCGGAACCGAACGGTCCGTATCGGCACCCGGGCCGCAGGGTGTGCGCGGTGCGCGCCGGGGCATCCGGGAGTCTCGGAAGGGGAGGACGAGATGACCACGCGAGTACTGACCGCGACCGCCCGCGGACGGGCCCGCCGGGCGGCCGACGGAACGGTCGCCGAGGGCGCCGCCCGCGCCGGGCTCACCGCCCGGGGCGTGATCTATCTGCTGGTCGGCACCCTGGCCCTGCGGATCGCCTTCGGCGACGGGACCGAGGAGGCCGACCGCTCGGGTGCCCTGGAGGCACTGGCGGACCAGCCGTTCGGCTCGGTCCTGCTGTGGGCGCTGGGCATCGGGCTGGTGGGCATGGCCCTGTGGCGGCTGTCGGAGGCGGTGTTCGGCGCCGTCGGGCCCGACGGCCGTACGGCGAAGAAGCGGCTGGCGGCCACCGCCCGCTGCGGCTTCTACGCCTTCGTCGCCTACTCGGTGCTGGCGTTCGCGGCGAGCCCCCGCAACGGTTCCGGCGGCTCCAGCGACCAGCAGTCCCGTGACGTGACCGCCCGGGTCCTCCAGGTGCCGGGCGGACAGTGGCTGGTGGGCGTCGCCGGTGCCGGCATAGTCGTCGCCGGCGTCGTGATCGGCGTCCAGGCCGCCCGGCGCGGCTACCGCAAGAAGCTCAAGGCGAGCGAGCTGGCCCCCTGGTCCCGGCGGCTGGTGGACGTGACCGGCGTGGCCGGGGGAGTGGCGCGGGGCCTGGTGTTCGCCGTGGCCGGCGCCTTCGCCGTACGGGCCGCGGTCGACTACGAGCCGGGCCGGGCCAAGGGCCTGGACGACACCCTGCGCTCCTTCGCCGAGACCCCGCTCGGACCCATGCTCCTGGCCTGCGTCGCGGCCGGACTGGTGCTGTTCGGCGTGTTCTCGTTCGCACTGGCCCGCTGGCGCCGCGTCTGAGGGACGCGGGAGAGGGAACACGGAGCAGATGAACGAACACGAGATTCCGCCGGACGGCCGTCCCGTGGACGTCTACCTCGACCTTCTGCGCGTCCGGATGGACACCGAGGACTACCGGATGCTGCTCAGCGTCGTGGAGCCGGTTCTACGGGCGATCGACGACCAGCAGATGCCCACCATCGACTTCGCCCTCGACGGGCGGGACGCCGACGCCCTGCCCCAGGAGATCCGCGACGAGGCCGCCCTGGTCATCGCGACCGCGGTGACCGGCCGGCTCGACAACGAGGTGATCGAGATCAGCACCGACGAGACCGGGCCGATCCGCGTGGTCACCGACGCCGCCACCGCCTCCGACCCGGACCGCCTCGGCGAGATCGCCGACTACCTCAAGGAACGCCACCGGCAGAACGAGGAACTGCGCGGCATCGCCGAGGCGAGCGGCCTGCCCAGCGACTTCTGACCGCCCACGGCCCCCGGCGAGCCCCGCCGTCACCGCTTCGGCGTCGCCACGGGCACGCCCAGCGGCCGGGCGAGGCCGGTCACCGCCTCGTCCAGCCGCTCCAGGTGGCGCAGCACCCGGCCGGTGATCCGGCCGTACCGCGGGACGCCGGCGGTGTCGTACTCCAGCAGCGAGGCGATACTGGGCCCGGTCTCGACCTCCACCGGCGTGCTCGGGTCCGCGACGTGCGCCGCGATCGCCCCGATGTTGCGCACCGTGCGCCGTACCGCGCCGCGCAGCCGGGGATCGGCCGCGATGGACGGGTGGGTGGGCAGCAGCTCGGCCGTCGCCGCCAGCGAACGCGCGTGGTACGCGCAGGTCTCCAGCAGCGCCACCACGTACCGCGCGGTGTCCCGCCGGGCCCGCAGCGGCGTGATCGGGTGCGTCAGCGGCTGGGTGGCGCCGCGCAGATCGCCCAGCGCCTGATCCAGGTCGCGCGCCCGGTCCAGCAGATCGGCGGCCGGCCCGCCGCTGAGCTGGTCCACGGCGCCCTCGGTGACACCGGTGAGCCGCTCCAGGACCGTGCCGAGCAGGTCGTCCGTACGGCTGTCGGTGCGCACCGGCAGCACCAGCGCCGCCGCCACCACCCCGCAGGCCGCGCCGAGCGCAGTCTCCTCCACCCGCAGCAGCAGCACCGACATGCTGTAGGTGTGCAGCAGGGTGTACAGCAGCCCCAGCATGGCGGTGACGAAGAACGACATCAGGGTGTAGGACAGCGGCGCCGTGTAGAACATCGCGAAGATGAACACCAGGACCAGCGCGAACGCCGTCCAGGTGTGCTGTCCGACCAGCCCGGCCAGCACGATCCCGGCCACCACCCCGAAGACCGTGCCCAGCAGCCGCCGGTAGCCCTTGACCAGGATCTCGCCGGTCGACGCGGTGTTGATGAACACGATCCAGCAGGTGAGCACCGCCCAGTACCAGCGCTGCGCGGAGAGCATCTCGCCGCCGACGATGGCCAGCGACGAGCCGACCGCGACCTGCACGGCCGCGCGCGTGGTGGGCCGGCGCAGCCCGGTCGGCTCCGCCTCGTCCGCCGCCTCCTCCCCGGCGTCGATCGCCGCGTCCTCGGCGTCCAGCTCCTCGCGGGAGCGGGTGGTGGCGGGGGAGTCGTCGGACTCGTCCTGCGGCCCGTCCAGGGCGACCCTGAGGCCCATCACCGCGCGGGCGGTCTCCCCGATGCCGCGGAAGACGTCCTGGACGGCCGGGGAGGCGGCGGGCAGGTTCTCCTCGTCGCGGTAGCCCAGCAGCCGGTTGCGTAGATGGGACAGGGCGGTGCCGCGCGCCTCGGCGGGCGGCCGTACCACCAGTTCCCGCAGCGCGGTGAGGTCACGGCGCAGCAGCGTGACGGCCTCGTCCGCACCCGGCATCCGGCGCACCGACGGCGCCGGGGCGCCCGGCAGGTGCAGGGTGAGGGTGTCCGCCCGCCGGGCGCTGCGCGCGGTCAGCAGCAGCAGCCCGAGCCGCTCGGCGGCGATCTCGGCGTCCGCGATGCGGCGCTGCACCAGCCGGGTCGTGGACGCGTCCAGCGTGTTGTCGTCCAGCCGGGTCTGGATCATCAGCGCCGTCTCGTGCAGCCGGGCGTGGCCCTCCCGCAGGTCCTCCAGCACCTTGTCGATGTCGTCAGGACCGGCGTCCAGCAACTCCAGCTGGGCGGAGATCAACTGGGCCAGCCGGGCCCGGAAGGCCTGCCGCAGCCGCTGGAGGATGCCCGCCGGGGTCGCCGGCACGATCGCGAACCGGACCAGGGCACTGGACGCGAACGCCACGGCCAGGGACAGGTACAGCTCCGGCAGCTCCGCCACGGTCGCCCCGACGAACAGGGAGACGAAGTACAGCTGGAAGCCGATCAGACCGAGCGCCGTGCCCCGGTCGCCGAACCGGCGGCCGTAGACGGCGCAGAAGATGAGGACGACGAAGAACGCGTCGCCGATCACCACCCGCGAGGCGAGCAGCGCCGCCAGCGACACCGAGGCGAGCGCGACGGGCAGCCCCAGCGCCAGCGTGACGGCCTGCGCGCCGCGCTGCTTCTCCTGGATGGCGAAGGTGGCGACCATCGCCGCCATCGCGCCCGCGACCAGATGCGGGACGTCGGAGCCGAGCACGGCCAGCACGGCGAGCGCCAGCGCGATCGCGCCCACCGTCCGCAGCCCGGCGACCAGCCGGAGCAGTCCTGGATCGGAGGCGGCGACGCGGTCCCGCAGCCGTGTCCGCACCGAGCGCCCCGCTGCCTTCACGCCGCCGTACTCTCCCCTGGTCGAACCCGGTCCAACACCTAGATCGACTTCTCAGCATCTCATGCCGTGACCGGGTCCCGCGCGCCGGGTCAGGCCGGCGTCCGGCCGGCCCCCTCGACGTGGGCCCGGACCTCTTCCGGCGACAGGTAGGCGTCGGTGTACTCGAAGTCCTTCAGCTTGGCCGGTTTGCGGGCCTGGAAGCCGGTGCGTACGAAATCGTCGCCGGCCACCGCGTTGAGCAGCCAGTTGGTCATCACGCGGGTCTTGGCGACGCCGGTGCGCAGCGCCGACCAGTGGTAGCCGCGGGCCACCGCCTGCGCGGGCACGCCCCGCAGCTCCACGCCCAGCGGCTTGGACACCGCGTCCGCCCCGCCGAGGTCGACGACCAGACCCAGGTCCTTGTGGACGTACGGCCGCAGCGGCTGACCGCGCAGGGCGGCGATGACGTTGTCGGCGACGTGGACGCCCTGGCGCATCGCGTGCTGCGCGGTCGGCGGGCAGACGGCGCCGTCCTGGCCCTTGGCGAGGTCGGGCACGGCCGCCGCGTCACCGAGCGCGAAGATCCCGTCGTGGTCGGGCAGGCACATCTCGGCGGTGACCGCGAGCCGGCCCTTGACCGTCTCCGCGCCGAGCGTGGCGATGAGCGGGCTGGCGGCGACGCCCGCGGTCCAGATGAGCGTGCGGGTCGGGATCACCCGGCCGTCGGTGAAGGTGACCTCCTCCGGAGCGGCCTTGGCGATGGAGACGCCCAGCGAGATCTCGATGCCGCGCCGGCGCAGGATCTCCAGGGCGCTGCGGCCCAGCTTGTCGCCCAGCTCGGGCATCAGCTTCGGGGCGATGTCGATCAGGTGCCACTTGATGAGCTTCGGGTCCAGCCGCGGGTAGCGCTTGACGGCGGCGCAGGTCAGGCGCTGGAGGCAGGCCGCCGTCTCGGTACCGGCATAGCCGCCGCCGACCACCACGAACTGCAGCCGGGAGGCGCGCTCGGCGGGGTCCTCGCTGGCGTCGGCCAGGTCGAGCTGGGTGATGACGTGGTCCCGGATGTACGCGGCCTCCGCCAGGGTCTTCATGCCGAACGCGGTGTCGGTCAGCCCCGGGATGTCGAAGGTGCGGGTGATGCTGCCGGGCGAGAGCACGATGTAGTCGAACGGCTCGTTGACGATCTTGCCGGTGATGCTGCGGACCACACAGACCTTGGCCTTCAGGTCCACACCGATGGCACCGCCCGGGATGATCCGGGTGCGGTACTTGCTGCTGCGGCGCAGCGAGACCGCGACCGACTGGGGCGTCAGGACGCCGGAGGCGACCTGGGGCAGCAGGGGCAGATAGAGCTGGTAGGCGAAGGGCGTCACCAGCGTGATCTCCGCCTCGCCCGGGGAGAGCTTCCTCTCCAGGCGGCGGACGCACTCCACACCGGCGAAACCTGCGCCGACCACCAGGATCCTGGGTCGTGTCACGGTGTCATCCCTTTCTGCGGCTCCGGGCGGTCTTCCTCGAACGTCCTTCGCCTGCCCCTGGATCGCTGCTTCGCACCCACCGATCTCATCGCGCCGCCCGCCGTTTCGCCAGTCGAACGCGGCAGCCCGGCGAAAACACCCCTCGGCTCAGCCGTGATCCCGCAGGTGGCACAGGAGCAGGCACACGTCGTCGTCCCGCTCGGAGTCGCTCAGCAGCGGGCCCAGGATGCCGTCGGCCGCACCCCCCAGGTCGATGTCCAGCTCCGCCGGCCCGAACGACCCGAGCGCCGCCGCCAGCCGTTCGATGCCCGGGTCTATGCCCCGCGCCCGCCGCTCCACCAGCCCGTCCGTGTACAGCGCCAGCGTGGTTCCGGGCGCCACCCGTACGGTGTGGTCGGCGATGTCCTGCTTGAGCGGGATGCCCAGCATGGCGCCGGGCTTGGCGTCCAGGATGCGCACCCGGCCGTCCGGGCCGCGCAGCACCGGCGGCGGATGACCGGCCGCGGCCCAGGTCATCGTCGGCTCCTGGGGGTGGAAGCGGGCGATGACGGCGGTGGCGTACAGGTCGGGCTGGAGGTTGTGCAGGAAGGTGTGGAGCCGGGTCAGCAGGCGGCCGGGGCTGCCGCCGTCCACCGCGTAGGCGCGCAGGGCGGTGCGCAGCTGGCTCATCATGACCGCCGCGTGCAGCCCGTGCCCGGTGACGTCGCCGACCACCGCGATCACCCCGCCGTCGGGCTGACGGAACGCGTCGTACCAGTCGCCGCCGATGTTCATTCCCTGGGTGGCCGGCAGATAGCGGGCGGCCATGCCGAGGAAGCCGGGCGTGGGCAGTTCCGTCAGCAGCGCCCGCTGGAGCGTCTCGGCGATGTCCCGGTTGTGCTCGTAGCGCCGCGCGTTGTCGATGGCGATGCTGGCCCGCCGGGTCAGCTCCACCAGCATCACGGCGTCGTCGGGGTCCCAGCGCTCCCCGGGCGGCGACATGGTCAGCACGCCCAGCGGCTCGCGCCGGGTGGGCAGCGGGATGCACAGCACCGGCCGGTCCGTGTGCTCCGGGGACGGCGGGTGGTCGTCGACGCCGGCCAGACCGCCCGGATGGCCGGCGGCGTACTGCGGACGCCCGGTGCGGGCCGCGGTCAGCGCCGCCGGGTGCGCCGCGGCGCCGCGCGCGTCGTCGTCGGTCTCGAACAGCCACAGGTCCACGTTCCCGGCGTAGGCGGGCACCAGCAGGTCCGGGAGGCGGCGCAGGATCTCGTGGTGGTTGAGCGGCGTGGTCAGCACCGCGCTGGCGTCCGCCAGGAACGTCAGCCGGCGCCGGGCCTCCTCCGCCTCGGTGCGCGCCTTGCGCTCGGCGGCGAACGCCTCCCGCTGCGCCCGCCCGGCGGCGTCCAGCTCGGCGTGGAGCGCCACCACGCCCTGGTTGGTCTGCTGGAGCTCCTCCCGGTGGAAGGCGACCAGTTCCTCCTGTTCGCGCAGCTTGCGCAGCACCAGCGCGGTGTCCTCGTCGGCGCCCAGCAGCGCCTCCGCCAGCACCGCCGGATCGTCGGCCACCGCGCCCGCCTCCGGCGTCAGGTCCGGCTCCCGGCAGACCAGCGTCATCCGCCAGGGCGGCTGGCCCGCCTCCGACACCTCACGGGACGGCGTCACCAGCACCTCCAGGGCGGCCTCCCCGCACTCCCGCGCGATCGGGTTCAGGGTGAGCCGCCAGGTGCCGCCCTTGGTCAGGCACTGGCGCAGATGCGCGCTGAGCGCCGCCGACAGCCGGGTCCGCTCCAGCGGCGGCACCCCGTACGCGGCGGCCAGCCGGGCGGTGGCGATACGCGCCCGCGCCGCGTCCAGGACACCGGAGATCTGCCACGTACGCATCATCACCGGTCCGACGGGTTGGAGGTCAGCACGGCCACGGCGGTGTCGTCCCGCACCGGACGCGCCGGGCTGCTGGCGTCGCGCACGGTCACCGCCGCCGTGACGGCGGGGTCGACGGAGGGACGGCAGGTCTCGGGCGGCGGCGTCCAGCGGCTGGGCAGGCCGTCGCTGTGCAGGATGAGCAGGTGGTCGTCGCCCCAGACCGCCTCGTCCTCGCGCAGGGTCCCCGGCCGGTGCACCCCGACGATCCCGGGCCGGGACACCAGCGGGCGCCACACCCCGGCCGCGCACAGCCGCGCCCCCACGTTGCCGATCCCGGCGAACCGCAGCCGCCCGGCCCGCAGATCGACCTGGGCCACCGCGACGGCCGCCCCCCGGGTACCGCGCAGCGCCCCGTCCAGCCGGCGCAGCGCCTCGGCGGGCGGCAGTCCGGCCGACGCGCGCAGGGCGTCGGCGGCGGCCGTGGAGGCGAGGGCCGCCTCCGGGCCGTGTCCCAGCCCGTCCGCCAGCATCAGCGTCACCCGGTCCCCGGACCGCACCCACGCCCAGGCGTCCCCCGAGTACTCCGCCCCGCCGAACGGCACGTTCACCCCGCCCGCCCGGACCCCGGCCGTCAGCCCCGGGGCGTCCGGGCCGGCGCCCGTCCGGGGCAGCGCGGCGCCGACCCGGGCCAGCGCCACCGTGCCCCGGCCCGGGACACTGTGCAGCTCGAAGTGGCCGGCGATCCGCCGGCAGGTGCCCAGGCCCGCGCCGAGCGACCCCGCGGTGGAGAACCCGTCGCGCAGCGCCTCGGACACGTCGGCGATGCCCGGGCCGTGGTCGATCGCCGCGATCTGCACCACCGGGTCCGCGTCCCGGCCGGCCGCCAGCACGGGCGGCGCCACGACGTCGATGAGGACCCGGCCGCCGCCCGCGTGCTTGAGCAGATTGGTGGCCAGCTCGGTGGCGACCAGCGCCGCCACCGCGGTGCGCGGCTCGTCCAGCGAGGCGGTGGCGGCCGCGTGCTCGGCCGCGACCCGGGCGTCCCGCACCCGGGTCGAGTCGTGCACCGGCACCTCCCACACGCGCGGCATTCAGAACTCCTCACGCGGCCTGGGAGGCCGACCGGTCCAGGACGTCACCCGGACCGTGGTACCGGCGCCCGGGGCGCTCTCGATCGCGAACTCGTGCACCAGGCGGCGTGCCCCGCCCAGGCCCATGCCCAGCCCGTCGCCGGAGGTGTAGCCGTCGCTGAGCGCCTGCTCCACGTCCGCGATGCCCGGCCCCTGGTCGCTGAAGACCAGCCGCAGCCCGTGCGCGGAACCGTCGACGAGGTGCTGCGACTCCATCGTGCCGCCACCGCCGTACACCAGGGTGTTGCGGGCCAGTTCGCTGGCCGCGGTCACCAGCTTGGTCTGGTCCACCAGGCCGAAGCCGAGCTGGGCGGCGGCCTGCCGCACGTGCTGGCGCACCCACATCAGGTCCAGGTCCGAACGGATCGGCAGGCGGGCCTCGACACCCGCTGCCGTGCCCATCACGGACGCTCCGGGCGCGGGGCGCCGGGACGGGCGGAGGGGACGGGCACGGCCAGCAGCTCCATGGCCGCCTCGGTGCTGAGCGCGGTGTGCAGCCCGGGCAGCGTCAGACCCAGCTCCACCAGGGTGATCGCGACCGCGGGCCGCATGCCGACGATCACGGTCCGGGCGGCCAGCAGACTCGACTGGGCGGCGATCTCGGCCAGCACCCGGCCGAGGAAGGAGTCGACGATCTCCACGCCGGAGATGTCGATGACCACACCGGTGGCCCCGCTGGCCACCACCGTCTCGGAGAGGTCCTGCTGGAGCTGCTGGGCGGTGCTGTCGTGCAGGTCTCCCTGGAGGGTGACGAGCAGGACCTGCCCCAGCCTGAGCACCGGGACGTGTCCGGCGGAGGGGCCGGAGAAGGCCTGGCTCACCGCTGATCCGTACCGTTCGGCGAGGTGTTGAAGATGCCGGCGCCCAGCTTGTGCAGCGCGTAGCCCAGCGCGTCGGCGAGGCCGGCGCGGGTGATCACCCCGCCCAGGTCCAGGCCCAGGTGGACGATGGTCTGCGCGATCGCCGGGCGGATGCCGGAGACGATGCACTCGGCGCCCATCAGCCGGGCCGCCTGGACCGTCTTCATCAGGTGCTGGGCCACCAGCGAGTCGACCGTCGGCACCCCGGTGATGTCCAGGATCGCGTACCGCGCCTGCTGCTCGACGATGGCCTCCAGCAGCGTCTCCATCACCACCTGGCTGCGGGCACTGTCCAGCGTCCCGATCAGCGGGACCGCCACGATGCCGTCCCACAGCTTGATGACCGGGGTGGCCACCTCCATCAGCTGCAGGCGCTGCCGGTCGATGAGGGCCTGCCCCTCGCTCAGCGCGGTCTGCATGACCAGGACCCGCAGGGTGCCCATGAGCACGCTCAGCGTGGTCGTACAGGCCCGGACGTGGTCGGTCGGGGCGTCCCGCAGGTCCTCCAGCAGCAGGTTCTCCACGGGCGGACGCAGCGACGCCAGCTCGCTGGAGATCTGCCCGGTGCTCAGACCGGCCCGCGAACGGGCCGCGGCCATCCGCCCCAACTGCTCCCGTACGGGAGCGAATCCGGCGGCGTCCGGGTCCTCCACCCGCGCCACGTCCGCGACCTCGGCCAGGGCGTCGACCACGGCCTTGCCCGCCTCCACCGCCTCGTCCCGCGAGACCGTGAACACGGCCCGGAACAGGGGCTCGTCCGCCCAGCGCTGCGCGATCTGCTCCCGACGGCCGCGCAGGAAGTCGCGGACCTCACCGGTCGGCGATCCGGGCGTTGTGTCCACTGCGTGCTCCGGCACCTGTTCCACTCCTCATCCGCAACTGCGTCGCGCGAACCGTTGCGGCAACGGACCGGCGACGTGACTCTGCCGGGCGACAACTGTAACCACCCGCCGACCTCGTACGACACCTCGCACGACACTCGTACGACACCTCGTGCGGCAGCTCGCCGGACGGCCGGCGCCGGCCGCGGCCGGGCGAGCGGCGCCGGTGCCGGTCAGCCGTCGTGCCCCTGCTCCCCGTCCCGCCCGGCCGCCCCTTCGTCGACGAGGGCGAGCGCGTCCTCGACGCTCTCCGAGACGGGGACCGTGATGCTGACGCCGGTGAGGTCCAATATGCGGCGCACCGCGGAGGTGGGCCGGATGATGTGCACGCTGCCCGGCAGCTCCCGGGCCTCCTGGTAGACCCGCAGGATGATGTTCATGCCGGAGGAGTCCATGAACGGCACCGCCGACAGGTCGAGCAGGAAGTGCCGCCGGCCGTGGTGGAGCTGGTTGGCCAGGTGGTGCTGGAACTCCGTCGCGGTGTCGACGTCCAGGTACCCCTCGACGGTGAGCAGCGCCACGTCCTGCCGCGGCAGGGTCACCTCGACGGACAGCGGATTCTGGGCAATGGGCACGTGTACCTCCATCAGATGCGGACAGCCAGGCCGGTTACCCCCGTGAGCCGTTTCGATGCGTGCCCTTTCCGGGGCGCGCGGGTGATCAAGATCTCATCGGATGCGGACCCCCTCCCTCGGCCGCGGTGTCCTCACCGCGCCCGCGCGCTTACCCGCTGCCGCGCCCTTCATGCCTGCCGGACGGGCAGCGGATACGCGCGCGCCGGGGCTCACGCGAGGCGGACGCCCACCAGACAGGTGTCGTCGTCCGTGTCCGACCTGCTGTAGGTGAGCAGACGGTCGAGTTGCTGGTCCAGCGTGGTCGGCGCGGTCCGTACGGTGGTCAGCAACTGGCTCAGCGACTCCTCCACCGAACGGTCCCGCCGCTCGACCAGACCGTCGGTGTACATCAACAGGGTGTCGTCGGCGGCCAGTTGCGTCTCGGCCTCCTCGTACCGGGCCTCCGGGACCGCGCCCAGCAGCATGCCCTTGACCAGCGGCAGCGGCGCCGCCGACCCGTCCCGCACCAGCACCGGCGGCAGATGGCCCGCCCGGGCCCAGCGCAGGGTGCGCCGGGTGGGGTCGTACAGCCCGCACACCGCCGTCGCGGTCACCCCGCCGGTCAGATGGTGCGCCACGATGTTCAGCCAGGACAGCAGCTGGCCCGGGCCCGCCCCGGTCACCGCCAGGCCGCGCAGCGCGTTGCGCAGGACCACCATGGTGGTGGCGGCCTCTATGCCGTGCCCGGCCACGTCGCCCACGCACAGCAGCACCAGCCGGTTCGGCAGCACCACCGCGTCGTACCAGTCGCCGCCCACCAGCTGCTCGGTCTCCGCGGGCCGGTAGCGCACGGCGACCTGGAGGCCGTCCATCCGCAGCGGCGCCTGCGCGGGCGGCATGATGGCGTGCTGCAACTGCAGGGTCAGCCGGTTGCGTTCGCTGGCCTGCTGCTCGGTGTGGGCCAGCTGGTCCCGGGTCGCGGCCAGCGCCACCTCGGTCCAGTGCTGCGCCGAGATGTCCTGGCAGGCGCCGCGCAGCATCAGCAGCCGGTCGTCGGTGTCCAGCACCGGCTCGGCCACCACCCGGATGTGCCGGGTCACGCCGTCCGGCCGGGCCAGCCGGAACGCCGCCGAGGCCGGCCGCCGGTGGTGCATCAGGGTGCGCAGGAACCGGCCGATGGTGACGGCGTCGTCGGGGTGGGCGTGGGCCGGCAACTGCTCCAGCGGCACCGGGGTGCTCGTCTCCGGACGCCCGTACAGGTCGAACAGCTGCCCGTTCCAGGTGATCTCGCCGGTCAGCAGGTTCTCCTCGAACCCGCCGATGCGCCCGAGCCGCTGGGCGTGCTGGAGCAGGCTGGCCAGCCGCGCCGTCTCGTCCTCGATGCGCCAGATCAGCAGGACGGCGTTGCCGTGCCGGCTGATGCTGATGTCCGCGACCGCCGACAGCGGGACCTGGTCGACGAGGGCGGTCAGGTTCATCCGGTGCGCCCGGAACGGCTCCCCGGTGGCGTACACCCGCTCCACGTTCTGGAACAGTGCGCTGTCCCCGGCGGCCATCGGGTACGCCTGGAGCAGCAGCGCGCCGTTCACCACGGCACGGGGCCGCCCCGCCGGGTCCAGGAAGCGGTCGTTGACGTGCTGGATGAGGAAGTCGGCCAGGCTCCCGGAGTCGTCCAGGTGCGGCACCAGGACCAGGGCCGGGTCGTGCAGTCCGTCGGCCAGGTCCATCAGCTCCGCCGCGTCCGGCAGCACCCGCGGCTCCAGCCCGGCGCCCGGCACCGGTACGCGCGTCTCCAGCGTGTGCGCGCACAGCTCGGCCAGCGCCTCCACCTGCCGGACGACCTGCGGGGGCTGCGGGGCCAGCGGCACCGGCCAGGCGATCTCCAGGACGCCGTGCACCCGCCCGCCGGTCCCCGCGGGCAGCGCCACCCGGCCGCCCCGGGGGTACTGGTGCCGGCCGAGGCTGGGCAGCCCGGTGTCCGTCAGCGAGGTGATCCACCGCCCGTCCCGGCCGGTCAGGCCGGAGCGGGCCACCGTCGCCACGTCCGGCGGCACGTACCGCCAGCGGGCCGCCTCGGCGGGGGAGAAGCCCGCGCTGCCGGCCAGGGTGAGCGAGCCGTCGGAGCCGGCCGCCCAGATCGCCACCGCCACCGCGCCCAGCGGACGCAGCGCCTGCTCCAGCAGGGCGTCGGCGACGGCCTGGGTGTCGTCGGCGGCCAGCGCGCCGCTCTCGGCGGCCCGCAGCCGCACCGCGGCCGACTCCGCCGTCTGCTCGTCCTCGGCCTCGGCGGCGGCGGTGGCCGCCAGGAAGGCGTCGGTCACCTCCGACATCCGGTCCCGGGCGGCCTGGTTGATGACGTCGACCGCGAACTCCAGCGGCGTCACCTGGGCCTGCTCGGCCAGCTCGGCGAGCTGCCGGGCGGCCTGCGCCGGGCCGCAGCCGAGCCGTTCGACCAGGATGCCCTTGGCCAGTTCGATCAGGGCGCGTCCCTCGGCCTCCGCCTGGGCCCGGCTCACCTCGCGGCTGAGCCGCTCCACGGTGGCCGCCAGCCGGCCCACGGGCGACTCGGCGGAGACGCCCACGAGGTCGCCCGCGAAGTCACCGACGGGTCCGCCGGGTCCGACGGGTCCGTCGGGGCCGCCGCCGGGTGTGCGTTCGGAGATGCTCACGGTGTCACTGCTCCTCGGATGGCGGGCGCCGCGGCGCGCGGCACGGTACGGCGCGCGCCGCGGTGCCCGCCGGGGTACGGGACGGGGGCCGGTCCGCTCACGCGGGCAGCCACCGTCGTACGCGGGCCATGAGCTCGTCGGTGTCCACGGGCTTGGTGACGTAGTCGCTGGCGCCCGAGGCGAGGGACTTTTCCCGGTCGCCGGGCATCGCCTTGGCGGTGACGGCGATGATGGGCAGCTCCGCGTACCGGGGCATGGCGCGGATCTCGGCCGTGGCCGTGTAGCCGTCCATCTCCGGCATCATCACGTCCATCAGCACCAGCGCGATGTCGGGGTTGTCCAGCAGGGTGTCGATGCCCTTGCGGCCGTTCTCGGCGTGCAGCACCCGGAAGCCGTGCAGTTCCAGTATGCCGCTCAGCGCGAACAGGTTGCGGGCGTCGTCGTCGACGACGAGGACTGTCCGTCCGTCCGCCGCGCCGCCGGGCTCCGGCGCGGCCGGCCGACGCGGTTCCTCGGCGCGGACCAGGGACAGGACGTCACCGGGCTCCTCGGCGGACAGGTGCAGGGCGATCCGCTCGCGCAGCTCGTCCAGGCTGGAGAGGAACTCCAGCGCCCCGCCCGGCACCCCGGACCGCAGCGACTCCTCCAGCGCGGCGTCCGCGCGGTGCCCGCTGTGCACCAGCACCGGCACGCTCGCCAGCGCCGAGTCGCCCCGCAGCGCCTTCAGGAAGCGGGACGCCTCACCGTCCGGCATGCCCAGCTCCAGGACCACGCAGTGGCAGGGGTCGGCGGCCAGCGCGCCCGCGGCCTCCTGCGCCCCGACGGCGGTGATCACGTCCAGCGGCGGGCGGTCGCCCGTCTCGTCCCGGCCGTGCGCGAGGTCGGCGACCACGCTCTCGGCGACCAGGGTCAGCAGCCCCCGGGGCCGCTCCTCCACGACCAGCAGCCGCCGCGGCCGCTGCCGGGGTCCGGCGGCCAGCTCGGGCAGCGGAGCCGGACCGTCGAGCGCGTCGGCGGACATGTCGGCCGTGCCGTGCCCGTCGGGCCGGCCGTGCCCCAGCAGCTCCTCGAAGTCGGGCCGGGCCACGGGCAGGAACAGCGTGAACGTACTGCCCTGGCCGGGGGTGCTGTCCACGGTGACGGCCCCGCCCAGCAGCTGGGCGATCTCCCGGGTGATGGACAGTCCGAGGCCGGTGCCGCCGTACTTGCGGCTGGTGGTGCCGTCCGCCTGCTGGAACGCGCCGAAGATCGTCTCCAGGTGCTGTTCCGGGATGCCGATGCCGGTGTCCCGCACCCGGAAGGCGACCACCGCGCCGCCGCGCAGCACGGTGTGCGGGACCTCACCGTCCGCGGCGGGCTCGATCCGCAGCTCCACACTGCCCCGCTCGGTGAACTTCACCGCGTTGGACAGCAGGTTGCGCAGCACCTGGCGCAGCCGGGAGTCGTCGGTCAGCAGGTCGGCCGGCGCCCCGGCCGCGGTGCTGATCGTGAAGTCCAGGCTCTTCTGCGTGGTCATCGGCCGGAAGGTGGCCTCGACGTACTCGATGAGCTGCCGCAGCGTGACCCGCTCCGGCGCCACGTCCATCTTCCCGGCCTCGACCTTGGACAGGTCGAGGATGTCGTTGATGAGCTGGAGCAGGTCGGAGCCCGCCGAGTGGATGATGCCCGCGTACTCGACCTGCTTGGGGGTGAGGTTGCGCGAGGGGTTCTGGGCGAGCAGCTGGGCCAGGATGAGCAGGCTGTTGAGCGGGGTGCGCAGCTCGTGGCTCATGTTGGCCAGGAACTCCGACTTGTACTTCGAGGCCAGCGAGAGCTGCTGGGCGCGGGCCTCCAGCTCCTGGCGGGCCTGCTCGATCTGGAGGTTCTTCGCCTCGATGTCCCGGTTCTGGGTGGCGAGCAGCGACGCCTTCTCCTCCAGTTCGGCGTTGGAGCGCTGGAGTTCGTCCTGCTGTACCTGCAGCTCCGTGGACCGGACCTGCAGCTCGGCCGTCAGCCGCTGCGACTCGGCCAGCAGCTCGTCGGTGCGGGCGTTGGCCACGATGGTGTTGACGTTGACCCCGATGGTCTCCATCAGCTGGGACAGGAAGTCGTGGTGGATCTGGGTGAAGGCGGACACCGAGGCCAGCTCGATGACGCCGAGCACCTGGCCCTCGACGACGATGGGCAGCAGCACCAGGGCCCTGGGCACCACCTGGCCCAGCCCGGAGGAGATCGTCACGTAGTCGGGCGGCAGCTCGTCCACCGTGATGGCGCGGCGGCTGCGGGCGGCCTGGCCGACCAGGGTCCGGCCGAACGGGATGCGGGAGGGCCGGCCTTCGTCGTCGGGATAGCCGTAGGAGCCGACGAGCCGCAGCTCGGGCCCGCGCACGCCGTCCTCGGCCAGGTAGAAGGCGCCGTACTGGGCGCCGACCAGCGGCGCCAGCTCGTCCATGATCAGCTCGGCGACGACGGGCAGGTCCCGGTGGCCCTGCATCAGGGAGGAGATCCGGGCCAGGTTGGTCTTGAGCCAGTCCTGCTCCTGGTTGGCCCGGGTGGTCTCGCGCAGGGACTCCACCATCGCGTTGATGTTGTCCTTCAGCTCGGCGACCTCGCCGGACGCCTCCACGTTGATGGAGCGGGTCAGGTCGCCCTCGGCGACCGCGCTGGTGACCTCGGCGATGGCCCTCACCTGCCGGGTCAGGTTGCCCGCCAGTTCGTTGACGTTCTCCGTCAGCCGCTTCCAGGTGCCGGAGACGCCCTCCACCTCGGCCTGGCCGCCGAGCCGGCCCTCGGTGCCGACCTCGCGGGCGACGCGGGTGACCTCGTCGGCGAAGGCGGAGAGCTGGTCGACCATGGTGTTGATGGTCGTCTTGAGTTCGAGGATCTCGCCGCTGGCGTCGACGTCGATCTTCTTCGACAGGTCGCCCCGGGCCACCGCGGTCGTCACCAGCGCGATGTTGCGCACCTGGCCGGTGAGGTTGTTGGCCATGGAGTTGACGTTGTCGGTGAGGTCCTTCCAGGTGCCGGCCACGTTGGGCACGTGCGCCTGGCCGCCGAGCCGGCCCTCGGTGCCGACCTCGCGGGCGACGCGGGTCACCTCGTCGGCGAACGCGGACAGCGTGTCGACCATGGTGTTGATGCCCTGGGCCAGCGCCGCGACCTCGCCCTTGGCCTCCACGGTGATCCGCTGCGACAGATCGCCCTTGGCGACCGCGGTGGCGACCTGGGCGATGGAGCGGACCTGGTGGGTGAGGTTGGACGCCATCACGTTGACGTTGTCGGTGAGGTCCTTCCAGGTGCCGGAGACCCCGCGCACCTGCGCCTGCCCGCCGAGGTTCCCGGCCGTGCCGACCTCGCGGGCGACCCTCGTCACCTCGTCGGCGAAGGCGGAGAGCTGGTCGACCATGGTGTTGATGGTGTTCTTCAGCTCCAGGATCTCGCCGCGGGCGTCCACGGTGATCTTCTGGGACAGGTCGCCCTTGGCCACGGCGGTCGCGACCTGCGCGACATTGCGGACCTGGTTGGTGAGGTTGCCCGCCATGAAGTTCACCGAGTCGGTGAGGTCCCGCCAGGTGCCCCGCACGCCCTGCACGTCCGCCTGACCCCCCAGGCGGCCCTCCGTGCCGACCTCGCGGGCGACGCGGGTGACCTCGTCGGCGAAGGCGGAGAGCTGGTCGACCATCGTGTTGATGGTGTTCTTCAGCTCCAGGATCTCGCCCCGGGCGTCCACGTCGATCTTCTGGGACAGGTCGCCCTTGGCCACGGCGGTGGCCACCTGGGCGATGTCCCGGACCTGCGTGGTCAGGTTCCCGGCCATCGCGTTGACCGAGTCCGTCAGATCGGCCCAGGTGCCCGAGACCCCCGGCACCTTCGCCTGTCCGCCCAGCTGCCCCTCCGTGCCGACCTCGCGGGCCACCCGGGTGACCTCGGAGGTGAACACGGACAACTGGTCCACCATGCCGTTGAAGACCTTGGCGATGTCGCCCATCAGGCCGTCGGCGTCGTCCGGCAGACGCGTGCCGAAATCGCCGTCCCGTACGGCCGTCAGGCCGGCCAGGAGCCGTCGCAGCTCCTGGTCGCCCCAGGCCGCGTCGACGACCCCGGTGCTGTCGCTCGTCATGCCCACCCTCGTTCCGCTCCCCAGGAGTCCTCGCGGCAGAGGACTCGGAACCCCGTACGGGCCGATCCGCGGCCCGGTCCTTCGTGGTGCGTTTCCACAGTTCAGCGGAACTGCCCGAGGAGAAAAATACGCCAGAGTCAGAGGTGCCCGCCGGGCGGGGAACGAAAAGTCGGCCCTGTCCCGGGCCTGCCTCATGCCTTCGGGGCGGACCGGGCATGCTCCGGCGTCACTGGGGTACTCGGACGGATTTCCCCGCCCGGCCGGGCGCCGTGGCGCGACGTGCGGCGGCGCGCGCCGAATGCCGGTCGCCGGGGAGGGTAGTTGCTGCTGTGGAGCCGGGCGGGCGTGCTGCCCGGCCCGGGCCACGACCGGCCATGACGCGGGAGGGAAGGAGCAGCGTGCCGATGGAACGAATCTGGTCGTACGCACCGGAGAGCGGTCACGTCGAGGGAGAGGACCTGTCGGGCTGCACCGTCGTCGCGAGCGACGGCACCATCGGCCACGTGGACCGCCAGGCGGACCACTTCGGCATGCGGCACCTGGTCGTCGACACCGGCGTCTGGGTCTTCGGCCGCAGCGTGCTGGTGCCGGTCGGCGTGGTGAGCGCCGTCGACGCCGAGGCCCGCAAGGTCACGGTGTCCTGCACCAGGGCCGAGGTCAAGGCCGCGCCCCGGTTCCGCACCGACAGCGAGACGATGGACCCGGAGTACCTGGCGGCCGTCGGCGCCTACTACGCGGCGCTGCCGCCCCGGGAGACCTCCGCGACCTGACACCGGGGGCGGGCCCGCGGCCGCCCCCGGCGGGCGGCCGTCACCAGGGCAGGAAGACGTGGATGTCCTTGCCCCGCTCGTCGGGTACGACGCTGACCTGGTCGCACAGGGTGTGGATCAGATGCCAGCCGATGCCGCCGCCCCCGTTGCTCGGGTGGAAGGGCCGGGGCGCGGGCGGGGTCGGATTGGTGTCGCGCATCGCCACGTGCACACCGTCGAAGGTGCGCCGCAGCCGCAGCTGGAAGGGCCCCGGGGCGTACTGCACCGCGTTCGCGGCCAGCTCCGTGACCACCAGGAGAATGTCGTCCCAGTGCTCGGGGGCCGCCGGTGACGCCACGCGCGAGAGGTCGTAGAGGAATTCCTCCGCGACCAGGCGCGCACCGGTCACATTGTGCAGCTCCCCGGTGAAGCTGGCGGTGCGATCCGTGATCTCCTCGGAAGCCAGTGTCCTGTCCCAACGCGACTCGGCTGCCATTTCGCCTTCCCGGCCCGGCATCAGCAGGGCTTGTCTCGTCCTTTCCCGTGCGCCCCCTTCGTCTGCTAGTTCCCGTGCCGGCAGAGCCTACGCGCCTGTTTGCGGGGACACCGGAAGATGGCCCAGCGTGACCGGAACGTAGCCGAACGTGTATGCCGCCCGGGCCGGGCGGAATTCCGGTACCGGGCGTCCACGGGAAAAGGGCACCGGGGGAGTGGATTGCCGAATTCCACTTACCGGCGAATCCGCGACTTGTCAATTCCCGGGAATGCGGGGGCAGTTGTGCGGGCACTCGGTGGGCGGAACACACCGGAGCATTCATGACAGGGGGTGCTCCGCCGCTCGAATCCCCCTACACCAGGAGATTCTGATGACCAGTTACGGCAGTTCCTCCACCGCGTCCCCCCGGTCCCGTACCAACGGCCTGGCCATCGCGAGCCTCGTCTGCGGCATCGTCGGACTGTTCGTCTTCAACGTGATCCTCGGACCGGTCGCCATCGTGCTGGGCGCCGTCGGACTGCGGCAGGCGGGGGTCAAGGGCGGTGCGGGAATGGCCAAGGCGGGCATCGTGCTCGGCGTGCTCGACCTCGTCCTCTTCGGCGTGCTGCTCGCGGTGAGCGCGGCCAACGGCGGGTTCAGCTGGTACGTCGGCGGCTGACGAAGACGTTGTCGGGCTCCTCCCAGTCCGCGTCGCCGTCCGCCCGGCCCGCGGCCCGCTCCAGGGCCCGCGCGGGCCGGGCGGAGCGCGTTTCGTACATGGCGTCGATCTCCAGGGCGAAGACCCTCGCGATCTCGTCGCGGCGCAGCTTCATCGACGGCGTCAGCAGCCCCCTGGCCACGTCGAAGGGCTCGGGCAGGACCCGGAAGACCCGGATCGACTCCGCGCGCGACACGGCACTGTTGGCGGCGGCCACGGCCCGCGCGATCTCCTCGCGCAGGGCGTTCTCCTCACGGGCCTCCCGCGCCGGGGCGTCCCCCTGGAGCGCCAGGCCCGCCCGCCAGTGCGTCAGGAACTCGGGGTCGAGGGTGATCAGCGCGCCCACGCAGGGCCGGCCGTCGCCCAGCACGACCGCCTGGTGGACCAGCGGGTGCGCCCGCAGCCGCTGCTCCAGGACGGCCGGGGCCACACTCGTACCGCCGCTCGTGACCACGGTGTCCTTCTTGCGGCCGGTGATCGTCAGATACCCCTCGTCGTCCAGCCGCCCCAGGTCGCCGGTGGCCAGCCACCCGTCGCGCAGTACGGCCGCGGTGGCGGCCTCGTCGCCGACGTACCCCTGGAACACCGACGGGCCGCGGACCAGGATCTCCCCGTCGTCCGCCACCCGGATCTCCGTGCCGGGCAGCGCCCGGCCCACGGTGCCGGACTTCTCCCGGCCCAGCGGCTGCATCGTCACCCCGCCGGCCGTCTCGGTCAGCCCGTAGCCGTCGTGCACGTAGATGCCGATGCCCTCGAAGAACAGGGACAGCTCGCGGCCCAGCGGCGAGCCGCCGGACGTCGCGCGGCGCACCCGGCCGCCCAGTGACTCCCGCAGCCGGCGGTAGACCGTCCGCTCGTACATCGCGTGCTGGAGCCGCAGGTCGAGACCGGGTCCCGGGCCCGCGCCCAGTCTTCGGCGCTCCCGGGCCTCGGCGTAGTCCCGTGCCGTGGCGGCGGCCCGCTCGAACAGGGCGCCCCGGCCCGCCCGCTGGGCGGTGCGCAGGAAGTTCTTGTAGATCTTCTCCAGCACCGAGGGGACGGCGTAGAGGCAGGTGGGGCGGAAGGAGCGCAGGGCGGACGCCAGCGCCGCCTCCGTCGTCTCCGGCTCGTGGGCCATCAGCAGACCGCCGCGGACGCACAGTCCCTGGACCATCAGGCCGTACACGTGCGAGAACGGCAAGAACGCCAGGACGGAGCCCTGCTCCCCCGGGGCCGCCGCCGTCGAGCCCCAGCCGTCGAGCAGGACGTCGCAGGGGGACGCCAGCGCGCGGTGGCTCAGGGCGCAGCCCAGGGGCCGGCCCGTGGTGCCGGAGGTGTAGGCGACCACCGCGGTGGCCTCCGGCAGCACGATGCGGCGCATCGAGTCCACCGCGGCGGCCGGCACGTCCGCGCCCCGGGCCGCCAGCTCGGCGCAGGCCCCCGCGTCCAGCTGCCAGACGTGGCGCAGCGCGGGCAGCGCCGCGCACACCGAACCGACGGTCATCACGCACCGCTCGTCCTCCACCACCACGGCCACACAGCCCGCGTCCCGCAGCATCCAGGCGACCTGGTCCCGGGAGGAGGCCGGGTGGACGGGGACGACCTCGGCGCCCACCGTCCACAGCGCGTAGCCGAGTACCGTCCACTCGTACCGGGTGCGGGCCATGACCGCGACCCGCTCGCCCGGCGCGATCCCCGCCGCGATCAGCCCCTTGGCCAGCCCGGCCACCTCGTCGCGGACCTCCGCGGCCGTCACCTCCCGCCAGCCGGCCGGGCCCTCCTCCGGGCGGCGGGCCAGCAGCGGCAGCGCCGGGTCGCGGTCCGCCGTCTCGAAGAGGCGGTCGGCCAGACCGCCGGTCAGCGGGGGAAAGGCCCAGGCAGCGGGAGCGGAGTCGCGCATGCACTGCTCCTGATGTGTACGGGCTGTGACGGAAACCGTCGGACAGCGTGGTCGACGGTGCCCGAATCTAGCCGAGGCGACGGCGGCCGGGCACCCGGACGGCCGAACTGCGTCCGCCCTCGGCCACCCCGGCGGGAAGGGAACCGCGTCCGCCCTGATGACCTCGGCGAGAAGGGGGACCCGGACGGCATGAGCTATACGAATCCCGACCCCGAACCCGAGCGCACCACCGGCCTGGAACCCGGCGGCGGCGTACCGCCCGGCGAGACCCCGCCCGCGGAGAGCAGCCTGCCCGAGGCCGGTCCGCGCGAGGTCCACAACCCCGCGAAGGGCTGGGGCAAAGGTCCGCTGACGCTGATCGTCCTCCTGGTCGTCCTGGTCGCGGCCTTCTTCCTCGCCTACGCGATCACCCTGATGGTGTGACCGGCGAAACGGTGACATGACCGGTGGGACGGCGGAGCGGCCGGCGGGACGGCGTCACCCCTGGGTACGGCGCACGCAGCCGGTGACGACGTCCCGCAGGCTGCCCGTGCGCTCCAGCAGCTCCCGCTGCACCCGGGCCCCGTTGCCGCGCCGCAGCAGCGCGGCACACTCCTCGCGCACCCGCTCCATGTCCCCGGCCTCGGCCAGCGCGTCCCCCACATGATCCAGCAGGGCCCGTACGACGGTCTCGGCGGGCATCCGCCGCATGGTCGCCGGATGCAGCAGCTCGCCGGTCAGCCCGGACCGGGCGGCCCGCCAGGCGGCCAGCCGCAGCAGGCTCACGCTGTGCCCGGCCGGCTCCACCCCCTCCCGCCACTCGCGCGCGGCGGTCTCCACCAGGCCCCGGGCGAGACAGGCGATCAGCACGGCCGTGTCGGAGTGCAGACACACGTCCGCGACCCGGAACTCCACCGTCGGGTACCGCTCGGAAAGCCGGACGTCGAAGTAGACCATCTTCTCGTCGAGGATGGTGCCGGTGGCCACCATGTCGGCGACCCTCCGGTGGTAGCGCTCCGCCGACCCGAACAGCTCGGTGGGGCCGGCCGACGGCCAGCGCTGCCAGACCCGGCTGCGGTAGCTGCTGTACCCCGTGTCCTTGCCCTGCCAGAACGGCGAGTTCGCGCTCAGCGCGCCGAGCACCGACAGCCAGGGCCGCACCCGGTCGACGACGGCGACGCCCTCCTCGTCGGAGTCCACGGCGACATGCACATGGCATCCCATGACCAGCTGCTCCTGGACGACGACGCCGTACTGGCCGGCCATCCACTGGTAGCGGTTGTTGATCCCCACGGCGGGGCTGACCGGCAGCGGGGAGGTGGCGAGCGCGGCCACCGTGCAGCCCAGCTCGCCGGCGTGCCGCGCGGCCTCCTTGCGGCAGCGCACGATCTCCGCCTGGAGCCGCTCCATCTCTGCCTGCGGATGCGTGGCGAACTCCAGCATCTGGTCGTGCAGTTCCTTCTCGAACACGTCCTGGTCGCCCGGGTCCAGAGCGGCCCGGGCGAGCACCGCCGCGGACATCGCCCGCGGCTCACCGGTCTCGGGATCGACCAGGAGGAGTTCTTCCTCCACTCCGACGGTACGCACCTGATGCCGCCTTCCTGTGGCCTGCCGCGGCGACGACGAGGGTTCTCGGGTCGTAGGAACCTGACTGCCCCCTCAGCCGCCGTCGGACACCTGGCCGCGCCGCCGGGGTCTCACCCGGCGAACGGCATCAGCCACACGGTGGCCAGCGGCGGCAGCGTCAGCGTGAGATGACCGTCCTCGGTCTTGACGGGGCCGGGGACGGTGACGTCGGAGCCGCCGTACCGCGCGGCGTCGGTGTTGAGGACCTCCCGCCAGGCGGGGACGTCGTCGCCGGTGGCGAGCCGGTAGTCGTGCCGGACGACGGGGGAGAAGTTCGACACCGCCAGCAGCGGGCTGCCCTGCGCGTCGTACCGCAGGAAGGCGAAGACGTTGTCCTCGGCGGCGTCCACCGCGACCCAGCGGAAACCGGCCGGGTCGGTGTCCCGCTGCCACAGCGCCGGGGCGGCCCGGTACCGCGCGTTGAGGTCACGGACCAGGTCCCGCACCCCGCGGTGATCACCCGCCGAGTGGTACCCGTCGTCGAGCAGCCACCATTCCGGACCCTGTTTCTCCGACCACTCCGCCCCTTGCGCGAACTCCTGCCCCATGAACAGCAGCTGTTTGCCCGGATGGGCCCACATGAAGCCCAGATAGGCGCGGACATTGGCGCGCCGCTGCCACCAGTCGCCCGGCATCTTCGACACCAGCGCCTGCTTGCCGTGCACCACCTCGTCGTGGGAGATCGGCAGCACGTAGTTCTCGCTGTAGGCGTACACCATCGAGAAGGTCATCTCGTGGTGGTGGTACTTGCGGTGCACCGGCTCCTTGGCCACGTACTCCAGCGAGTCGTGCATCCACCCCATGTTCCACTTGAACCCGAAGCCGAGCCCGCCCACGTCGGTGGGCCGGGTCACCCCGCCCCACGCGGTGGACTCCTCCGCGATGGTCACCACGCCGGGGCAGCGCCGGTAGACGGTGGCGTTCATCTCCTGGAGGAACGCCACCGCCGCCAGGTCCTCCCGGCCGCCGTACACATTGGGCTCCCACTGCCCGGAGTCGCGCGAGTAGTCCAGGTACAGCATCGAGGCGACGGCGTCCACCCGCAGCCCGTCGATGTGGAACTCCTCGCACCAGTACACGGCGTTCGCGACCAGGAAGTTGCGCACCTCGGTCCGCGCGAAGTCGAAGGTGTACGTCCCCCAGTCCGGATGCGTCGCCCGCCGCTCGTCCCCGGGCTCGTACAGCGGGTCCCCGTCGAACCGGGCCAGCGCCCAGTCGTCCTTCGGGAAGTGCGCCGGCACCCAGTCCATGATCACGCCGATCCCGGCCCGGTGCAGGGCGTCGACCAGGTACTTGAAGTCGTCCGGCGTGCCGAGGCGCGCGGTCGGCGCGTAGAAGCCGGTGACCTGGTAGCCCCAGGACGGCCCGTAGGGGTGCTCGGCGACCGGCATCAGCTCCACGTGCGTGAAGCCCAGGTCCCTGACGTACGCGGGGAGCACCTCGGCCAGCTCCCGGTAGCCGAGCCCCGGCCGCCAGGACGGCAGGTGCACCTCGTAGACCGAGAACGGCGCCTGGTGCACGGGTGTCGCCGCCCGGTCGCGCATCCACTGCGCGTCGCTCCACTCGTGGTGCGACGCGGTGACCACGGACGCCGTGTTCGGCGGCTCCTCGGCGGCGCGGGCCATCGGGTCGGCCTTGAGGAAGCGGTGCCCGTAACGGGAGTGGATCTCGAACTTGTACTTCACGCCCTCGCCGACACCGGGCAGGAACAGCTCCCACACCCCGGACGAGCCCATCGAGCGCATCGGGAAGGCGGTGCCGTCCCAGTGGGTGAAGTCCGTGGCGACCCGCGCGCCCCGCGCGTTCGGCGCCCAGACCGCGAAGCGGGTGCCGGCCACGCCCTCGTGGACCATCGGCTCGGCGCCCAGCGCCCGCCACAGCTGCTCGTGCCGGCCCTCGGAGATCAGATGCAGGTCCAGCTCCCCGAGCGCGGGCAGGAAACGGTACGGGTCGTGCGTCTCCTGCGTCCCGTTCTCGTACTCCACCAGCAGCGTGTACGCGGGGATCGCGGTCAGCGGCAGTACGCCGGAGAAGAGGCCGTCCTCCTCGGAGGCGAGGGCGTGGCGCTCGCCGTCGATCACCACGCTCACCGCCCGTGCGAAGGGGCGCAGCGCCCGGAAGGCGACCCCGCCGGGCACCGGACGGGCGCCGAGCAGCGCGTGCGGGTCGTGGTGGGCGCCCGCCAGCAGACGCCCCCGGTCGGCCGGGTCCAGCGGCGGCGCGGTACCGGCCGCCCCGGTGGGCGCGGCGGGACCGGACGGCTCGGGGAGCGAGGTGTCGCGGAGGGCCATGTCAGTCTCCTCTCACGGCGAGTCGTTCGATCGCCGCCATGGGTACGGGAAGCCAGTCGGGACGGTGCCGGGCCTCGTACAGCACCTCGTAGACGGCACGATCCGTCTCGTAGGCGCGCAGCAGGCCGTGCTTCTTGCGCGGGTCCCAGCCGGCCCGTACGGCGTAACCCGCGCAGTAGGCCTCCCGGCAGCGGCGCGCCCACTCCGGGCGCCACGGGCGGCGCTGGCGGGCGGCGTAGTCGAAGGAGCGCAGCATGCCCGCGATGTCCCGCACCGGGGAGTGGGCGCTGCGCCGCTCGGTCAGCGGCCGGGACGGCTCGCCCTCGAAGTCGATGACGAACCAGTCGCGCCCCGCCCGCAGCACCTGCCCGAGGTGCAGGTCGCCGTGGATGCGCTGGGCGGCCGGTCCGACGTCGCAGGTGGTCAGCGCGGCGAACGCGCCCTGGAGCCGGGGCACGAAGGGCCGCAGCGCCGGGACGGCGTGAGCGGCGGCGGTCAGCCGCTCGGTCATCGCCGCGGCCGTGCGGCCGTTCTCCCCGGGGGTGCCGGCCGGGAACGCCGAAGCCAGGGCGACGTGCACATCGGCGGTGGCCCGCCCCAGCGCGTGCGCCTGCGCGGTGAAGTCGTCCCCGGCGGCCAGCGCGTCCAGCGCGAGCGTCCAGCCGTCGGTGGCGCCCGGCAGGAACGGCTGGAGCACGCCGAGGGTCGCCTCGAACGGGTGCGTGGTGCGGAACCAGGCCACCGGCGCCGGCACCCGGCCGCAGCCCTGCCGGGCCAGCGCGCCCGGCACCTCCAGGTCCGGGTTGACCCCGGGCTGGATGCGCCGGAACACCTTCAGGATCAGCTCGTCGCCGTAGACCAGCGAGGAGTTGGACTGCTCGGCGTCGAGCAGCCGGGGCGCCAGCGCGGTGGCGGGCACCGGACGCGCCGGGTCCGCCTCGAAGCGGAGCGGGCCCGCCGTGCCGGGGTGGCGCAGCCGCTCCAGCAGCAACTGGGCCATCCGGGGGTCCTGCAACGCGTCGTACACCGTCAGACCGGCGAGCGAGCCCTCCTCCACCCGGCCGATGACCGCCCGGCCCAGGCGTGGCGAGGGGTGCTCGCGCACGCCCAGCAGCAGCTGGTAGCAGTCACCGGCCGGCGGGGCGCCGCCGGGCGCGGGCACCGTGCCGTGCCCGGCGTGGATCAGCAGGTGCAGACAGCCGGGGAACAGCTCCGTCATCGACAGCAGGCCGAGGTCGGCCACGGGCCGGTCCTTGCCCGCGAACCAGCGCTGCCTGGGCAGCCACTGGCGCAGCAGACCGCCGAGCGACGCCATCGGGTCGTCGGGATGGTGCGCGGGTCTCGGGCGCAGGGGTGCGGTCTTCGGCATGGTGACGCGTCCTTTCCTCGGCACGGGCTCATGCCCGGCGGCCGATGCGGGATGCGACTCGGGTGAGCCGGAACCAGTAGAAGCCGTGGCCCCCGAGGGTCAGCAGGTAGGGCAGTTCGCCGATGGCCGGGAAGCGGACACCGCCGAACAGCTCGACCGGGTGACGCCCGGCATACTCGCGCAGGTCCAGCTCGGTGGGCTGGGCGAACCGCGCGAAGTTGTTGACGCAGAGCACCAGGTCGTCCCCGTTTTCCCCATCCGAGGGGGCCTCCCGCAGGAACGCCAGCACCGCCGGATTGGAGGAGGGCAGCTCCCTGTACGAGCCGAGGCCGAAGGCCGGGTTCTGCTTGCGGATCTCGATCATCCGCCGGGTCCAGTGCAGCAGCGAGGACGGGGAGGACATCGACGCCTCGACGTTGGTCACCTGGTAGCCGTAGACCGGGTCCATGATCGTGGGGAGGGAGAGCCGGCCCGGGTCACAGGTGGAGAAGCCCGCGTTGCGGTCCGGCGTCCACTGCATCGGCGTCCGTACGGCGTCCCGGTCGCCGAGCCAGATGTTGTCGCCCATGCCGATCTCGTCGCCGTAGTAGAGGATCGGCGAGCCCGGCAGCGCGAGGAGCAGGGCGGTGAACAGCTCGATCTGGTCCCGGTCGTTGTCGAGGAGCGGGGCGAGCCGGCGGCGGATGCCGATGTTGGCGCGCATGCGGGGGTCCTTGGCGTACTCCGCCCACATGTAGTCGCGTTCCTCGTCGGTGACCATCTCCAGCGTCAGCTCGTCGTGGTTGCGCAGGAAGATGCCCCACTGGCAGCGCGCCGGGATCGCCGGGGTCTTCGCCAGGATCTCCGAGACGGGGTAGCGCGATTCCCGCCGTACGGCCATGAAGATGCGCGGCATGACCGGGAAGTGGAACGCCATGTGGCACTCGTCGCCGCCGGAGGCGTAGTCGCCGAAGTAGTCGACGACGTCCTCCGGCCACTGGTTGGCCTCGGCCAGCAGCACCGTGTCCGGGTACTGGGCGTCGATCTCGCGCCGGACCCGCTTGAGGAAGGCGTGCGAGGCGGGCAGGTTCTCGCAGTTGGTGCCCTCCTCGGCGTACAGGTACGGCACCGCGTCGAGCCGGAAGCCGTCGATGCCGAGGTCCAGCCAGAACTTGAGCGCGCCCAGCATCTCCTCCTGGACGGCCGGGTTCTCGTAGTTGAGGTCCGGCTGGTGGGAGAAGAAGCGGTGCCAGTAGTACTGGCCGCGCACCGGGTCGTAGGTCCAGTTCGACGCCTCGGTGTCGACGAAGATGATCCGGGCGTCGGCGTACCGGGTGTCGTCGTCGGCCCAGACGTAGTAGTCGCCGTAGGGGCCGTCGGGGTTCTTCCGGGACTCCTGGAACCACGGGTGCTGGTCGCTGGTGTGGTTCATGACGAAGTCGATGATCACGCGCATGCCGCGTTGGTGGGCGGCGTCGACGAACTCCACGAAGTCCGCCAGGTCGCCGAACTCGGGCAGTACGGCGGTGTAGTCGGAGACGTCGTAACCACCGTCCTTCAACGGGGACTTGAAGAAGGGCGGCAGCCACAGGCAGTCCACGCCGAGCCACTGGAGGTAGTCCAGGCGCGAAGTGAGGCCCTTGAGGTCGCCGACGCCGTCGCCGTTGCTGTCCTGGAAGGAGCGGACCAGGACCTCGTAGAAGACGGCTCGTTTGAACCAGTCCGGGTCGCGGTCCTGGGCGGGCGTGTCCTCGAAGGTGTCCGGGACGGGCTCGTTGACGGTCATGAGGTTCCCGGCTCCCCGGTCTTCGGCGTGGCGGACGGCGGTCGGACGTGGAGGACGTGGGCGGGAGCCCGGCCCGGCGTCAGCCGCACGTAGTTGCTCCCGCCCCAGCGATAGGTCTCACCCGTGAGTTCGTCATGCACCGGCACGGACGCGTGCCGTTCGAGGCCGAGGTGCGGCATGTCCAGCGAGATCGTGGCCTCCTGGGTGTGATGAGGGTCGAGGTTGACGACCACCAGCACGACATCGGAGCCCGCGCGCTTGCTGTACGCGATGACCTGGTCGTTGTCGGTGTGGTGGAAGCGGAGGTTCCTGAGCCGGTGCAGGGCGGGGTGGGCGCGCCGGATGGCGTTCAGGCGGGTGATGAGGGGGGCGATGGTGCGGCCCTCGCGGGTGGCGGCCTCCCAGTCGCGGGGTTTGAGCTGGTACTTCTCGCTGTCGAGGTACTCCTCGCTGCGGTCCCGCAGGGGGGTGTTCTCGCAGAGTTCGTAGCCGCTGTAGATGCCCCAGGTGGGGGAGAGGGTGGCGGCGAGGACGGCGCGGGCCTCGAAGGCCGGGCGGCCGCCGTGCTGGAGGTAGGCGTGCAGGATGTCGGGGGTGTTGGCGAAGAGGTTGGGCCGCATGTAGGAGGCGGCCTCGCCGGAGAGTTCGGTGAGGTACTCGGTCAGTTCCTGCTTGCTGTTGCGCCAGGTGAAGTAGGTGTAGGACTGCTGGAAGCCGATCTGGGCGAGGGTGTGCATCATCGCGGGGCGGGTGAACGCCTCGGCCAGGAAGATCACGTCGGGGTCGGTGCCGTTGACGTCGGCGATGACCCGCTCCCAGAACACGACCGGCTTGGTGTGCGGGTTGTCCACGCGGAAGATCCGCACCCCGTGGTCCATCCAGTACCGCAGCACCTCGCAGGTCTCCGCGACCAGGCCGTCCATGTCGGCGTCGAAGGCGATCGGGTAGATGTCCTGGTACTTCTTCGGCGGGTTCTCGGCGTGGGCGATCGATCCGTCGGGGCGGTGGTGGAACCACTCGGGGTGCTTGTGCACCCACGGGTGGTCGGGGGAGCACTGGAGCGCGAAGTCCAGGGCGATCTCCAGGCCCAGCTCCCGCGCCTCGTCCACGAACAGGTCGAAGTCCTCGATGGTCCCGAGGTCCGGGTGGACGGCGTCGTGACCGCCCTCCGGGGAACCGATCGCCCACGGCACACCGACGTCGCCGGGACCGGCGGACAGGGTGTTGTTGGGGCCTTTGCGGTGGGTGGTGCCGATGGGGTGGATCGGCGGGAGGTAGACGACGTCGAAGCCCATCGCGGCGATCGCCGGGAGCCGCCGGGCGGCGGTGCGGAAGGTGCCGTGCGGGCGCTCGGGGGTCCCCTCGGAGCGGGGGAAGAACTCGTACCAGGCGCCGTACAGCGCCCGCTCCCGCTCCACCAGCAGCGGCAACGGGTCGGAGGAGGTGACCAGTTCGCGCAGCGGGTACCGGGCGAGGACCGCGTCCACCTCGGGCGTCAGCGCCGCCGCCAGCCGGGTGGGCACCGGCAGCGTGTCGTCCCGCAGCGTCGCCGCGGCGGCCCGGACGACGGCCCGGGCGGCCCGGTCGGGCACCCCCGCCGCCGCCCACTCGTACAGCTCCGCGCCCTCCTCCAGGACCAGACCGGTGTCGATGTCCGCCGGGATCTTGACGCGCGCGGTGCGGCGCCAGGTGGCCAGCGGATCGCTCCACGCCTCCACCCGGTAGGTCCAGCGCCCGGGCGCGGCCGGCGTGACCTCCGCGCCCCACCGGTCGGTGCCGGGGGCCAGTTCCCGCATCGGCGTCCACGGGCCGGGGCGGCCCTCCGGATCCTCCAGCACGACATTGGCGGCGACCGCGTCGTGTCCCTCCCGGAACACGGTGGCACTCACCTCGAACGTCTCACCCGCCACCGCCTTCGCCGGACGCCTGCCGCCCTCCACCACCGGGTGGACGTCACGCACCGGGATACGCCCGATCCGAGGGGTCGTGCTCATCGGTTCTCACCTCCGCCGTTGCTGAAGCCGGGCCGGGGCCCGGACCGGGGTCACGCCGCGCCGGAGGGGACCGCGCTCCCCGCCGGGGCCCGCCGGTCCACGACCGGCGCCTTCCGTCCGGCCGCCCGGGGCCGCTCGTCCCGCTCCTGCGCATGGGTGACCAGGCCGGCCAGGTACCGTTCGGCGGCGTCCGCGGCCTCCCGCGCACAGCGCTTCCCCATCAGCACGCACAGGGTGTAACCGGCGTCCTCGAAGACCGCCCGCGCCGTCCGGTCGGCGGGGGCGGCGAGCATCATCCGTTCCCGGGCCCGGTAACGCCGCAGCTGCCGGTCGACCTCGGCTTTCGCAGGTAGCAGCATGGTGCCGTTCCCTTCCGGGACTCGATGGACGCGTTCCCGACCCTCGGGCGGCGACCGCGCGCGGGGGCACGGTCGTCGTTACGGGCGATCGAGTTCTTCACACATGGTGCACGGACAGCGACGCAGCGTCTTGTTGGATCTTCAACGACGGTCTCGTGTTGCACGAATGGACTACTGCTTCCACTCTGGAGTGACTCAGAAGCGATACGTGCTCACGCTTCGTGCTCGGGGCTCGTCCCGTCGGGACGAGAAGGAGCGGGAGCCTCGCGGTGAGGAGCCGACGACGATGAAGACCGCAGTGCCCTGCTACTACCACCTCGACGTGGAAGTGAGCCCGGAACGGGTCGGACAGGTCAGGCGCATCCTGGCCGCTCACCTCCGGTTCTGGAACCTGGAGAACCTCGTGGACCCCGTCTGCCGCGGCACCGAGATGCTGCTGCGGGCGATCGACGAGCACGCGAGCGACAAGAACACGTCGATAGAGCTGTGGTGGAACGGCCAGCACCTCATCACGGCCGTGGCCGGCAACGACCACGCCCTCCGCCCCGACCTCGACCTGCGCGCCTGCCTGGAGCACCTCGCCGCGACCAGCGACGGCTGGGGCTGCTGCGCCACCGACACCGGAGCCAAGGTCATCTGGTTCTCCCAGCGCGCCCGGGCCGGCGAACGCGTCCCGCTGGTCGCGACCGCGCCGAAGCCCATCACCCAGGAGGGCCTGGAGGTCCCGCGCGAGATCCTGCCGGTCGCCCGGCTGGCCGCGCCGGGCGCCGCGGGCGGCAACGGCGTCCTGGAGGAGGCCCGGTGACCGCGGCGCGGCCGGACTGGAAGGGGGCGCCCGTCTGGAGCGGGCACCCCTACCCGCTGGGCGCCGTCTTCGACGGACAGGGCACCAACTTCGCCCTGTTCAGCGAGGTCGCCGAACGCGTCGACCTGGTCCTCGTCGACGAGGACGGCACCCACAGCGCGCTCGCGCTGCCCGAGGTCGACGGCTTCGTCTGGCACTGCCACCTGCCCGGCGTCGGACCCGGACAGCGCTACGGCTACCGCGTGCACGGGCCCTGGGCCCCGGCCGTGGGCCACCGCTGCAACCCGGCGAAGCTGCTCCTCGACCCGTACGCCCGCGCGGTCGACGGGCAGATCGACGACCACCCCTCCCTGCTGGAGCGGGGAGGGGGCCGCCCGGACCCGGCCGACAGCGCCGGGCACACCATGCTCGGCGTGGTCACCGACCCGTTCTTCGACTGGGGCGACGACCGCCCGCCGCGGCGGCCCTACGCCGACACCGTGATCTACGAGGCCCACGTCAAGGGCCTCACCCGCACCCACCCCGACGTCCCCCCGGAACTGCGCGGCACCTACGCGGGCCTCGCGCACCCGGCGGTCGTGGAGCACCTGACCTCGCTCGGGGTGACGGCGGTGGAGCTGATGCCGGTGCACCAGTTCGTGCACGACGGCGTCCTCCAGGCCCGCGGCCTGGCCAACTACTGGGGCTACAACACCATCGGCTTCTTCGCCCCCCACAACGGCTACGCCGCCCACGGCACCCTCGGCCAGCAGGTCACCGAGTTCAAGGCGATGGTCAAGACGCTGCACGAGGCGGGCCTCGAAGTCATCCTCGACGTGGTCTACAACCACACCGCCGAGGGCAACGAGCACGGCCCCACCCTCTCCTTCCGGGGCATCGACAACGCCTCGTACTACCGCCTGGTGGACGGCGACTGGCAGCACTACTACGACACCACCGGCACCGGCAACAGCCTGCTGATGCGCCACCCCTACGTCCTCCAGCTGATCATGGACTCGCTGCGGTACTGGGTGACCGAGATGCACGTCGACGGGTTCCGCTTCGACCTGGCGGCCACCCTGGCCCGGCAGTTCCACGAGGTGGACCGGCTCTCGGCGTTCTTCGACCTGATCCAGCAGGACCCGGTGATCAGCCGCGTCAAGCTGATCGCCGAACCCTGGGACGTCGGCGAGGGCGGCTACCAGGTGGGCAACTTCCCGCCGCTGTGGTCGGAGTGGAACGGCATGTACCGCGACGCCGTACGGGACTTCTGGCGCGGCGAGGACCACACACTGGGCGAGTTCGCGTCCCGGCTGACCGGCTCCTCCGACCTGTACCAGCACAGCCGGCGCCGCCCCCGCGCCAGCGTCAACTTCGTCACCGCGCACGACGGGTTCACCCTGCGCGACCTCGTGTCGTACAACGACAAGCACAACGAGGCCAACGGCGAGGACAACGCGGACGGCGAGAGCCACAACCGGTCCTGGAACTGCGGCGCCGAGGGCCCGGTGAAGGACCCGGCCGTCCGGGAACTGCGCGCCCGCCAGCAGCGCAACTTCCTGGCCACCCTGATGCTGTCGCAGGGCATCCCGATGCTCTGCCACGGCGACGAACTGGGCCGCACCCAGCGCGGCAACAACAACGCCTACTGCCAGGACAACGAGATCTCCTGGGTCGACTGGCGGCTGACCGAGGAACAGCGCGGCCTGCTGGACTTCGCCCGGCAGGTCATCGGCCTGCGCGCCGCCCACCCGGTGCTGCGCCGCCGCCGCTACTTCCGCGGCGACACCGTCACCCACGCCGGGCAGCCGCTGCCCGACCTGGTCTGGCTCAGGCCCGACGGCCAGGAGATGACCGACGACGACTGGCAGCGGCCCGACGCGCACGCCGTCGGGGTCTTCCTCAACGGCGACGCCATCGCCGAACCCGACCCCTGCGGCCGGCCCGTCACCGACGACTCCTTCGTGCTGCTGCTCAACAGCCACTGGGAACCGACGGTCTTCCGGCTGCCGGACGCCGCTTACGGCGAACGCTGGACGACGCTGATCGACACCGCGGCCGCCGCCGGACCGGGGGGCGTCCCCGACGAGGCGGAGCACAAGGCCGGCACCCGGCTCACCGTGGAGCCGCGCAGCCTGGTGCTGCTCTCCCGGCCGTCCCGCACCGGCCGGGAGCGGGCATCATGACGTCAGCGATCGCGGCGCACGGTCACCGTGAACCGCGCGCCGTCCGGGTCACGCAGCACGGCCTCGTCCTCGCCCTCGACGAGCACGCTGCCGCCGTGCAGCCGCGCGGCCCGGACACAGGCCGCGACGTCGGCGGTGAAGAAGTGCACCTGCCAGTGCGGCCGGACGGCCGGGTCGGGCGCCGCCTCCAGGGCGCCCGACTCGATCCGCGCCACGACGTCCCCGGCGCTGCGCAGCACCACCTCGCCGCCCTCGTAGCCGACCTCGCAGGCGCCGGGCTTCCCGGTCGCCCAGTCCAGGACCTCGCCGTAGAAGATCGCCGCGTCGAACGCGTCGCGGGTGTGCAGCCGGATGAAGGCCGGCTGGGCGCGGCGCCAGGTCTCCCAGTCGGTGAACAGCTCGCCCTCCCAGACCCCGAAGGCGGCTCCGTCCCGGTCGGCCAGCAGCGCGGCCCGGCCCGGCGGGAAGGAGATCGGGCCCACCGCCGCGGTCCCGCCGCGCTCCTGCACCCGGGCCGCCGCCTGGTCGGCGCTGACCACCGCGAAGTACGGCAGCCAGGCCACGGCCATCTGCCACATGCCGGCGACCGCGGCGATCCCGGCGGCCGGCGCGCCGTCCGCGAGCGCGATCCGGAAGCGGTCGCCGAGCCGGGCCGGTCTCCACTGCCAGCCCAGCACCGCGGAGTAGAACTCCTCGGTGGCCTTGAGATCACGGCTGGTGAGACTCACCCAGCAGGGGGCCCCGTACACGGAGTGCGTGGAAACCACGTTCCTCGCACCGGTGGGGGAGGTCATGTCGTCGTTCATGGCAGTCGCGTCCTGGTCTCGTCCACCGGCAGCCACCGGTTCCCGACCAGTGTCCGGCCTCAGCCGTCCGTTGCGCCCGCCGAGTACCCCTACGAGACCAGCGAAACGACGCCGGTTGACCCCGGACGGCCCAGTGGCGGGGAGAGGGACCAGTGGTGACGATGGATGCGTCTCAGCGACCGGAGGTGACCATGTCCACGGACGGGGGCCCGGACCAGATAGTCGAGCTGCAGGAACAGGTCCGGCAGCTCAAGGAGGCGGTCTTCTCGCACGCCGTGGTCGACCAGGCGATCGGGATGGTCGTCGTCCTCGGCCGGGTGACGCCCGACGAGGGCTGGCTGGTGCTCAAGGAGGTCTCCCAGCACACCAACATCAAACTGCGCAACGTGGCGGAGCTGATCCTGGTCTGGGGCCGTACCGGCGCGATGCCGCGGGAGATCCGGGCGGCGCTGGAGGACGCCCTGGACCGCCACGGCCCGACCCAGGTCCCGGGCACCGGGCCGCCGTAGCGGGGCCGCCGCGGCAGGGGTGTCAGCCGGTCTCGGCGAGTATCTCCTCGCGGAGCCGGGCGAAGCAGGTGCTGAGCAGCCGCGAGACGTGCATCTGGGAGATGCCGAGCTGCTGCGCTATGCAGCTCTGCGTCATGCCGCGGAAGAACCGCAGGTAGAGAATGGTGCGCTCGCGTTCCGGCAGCGCCATCAGACAGGGCTGGACGGCCACCCGGTCCACCACGACGTCGAACGCCGGGTCGAGGCCGCCGATCGCGTCACCGAGGGCGTAGCCGTCGGTGCCGGGCATCTCCGCCTCCAGCGACAGCGCGGTGAAGCACTCCAGCGCCTCCATGCCGGTCCGCACCTCGTCCGTGGTCAGATGCGCGTACGCGGCGATCTCCTCGACCGTGGGGGCGCGCCCCGGCGTCGTCTGCGCCAGCTCCTTGGCGGCGCGGCGCACCCGGTTGCGCAGGTCCTGGACCCGCCGCGGTACGTGCAGGGTCCACATGTGGTCCCGGAAGTGCCGCTTGATCTCGCCGGTCACGGTGGGCACGGCGTACGCCTCGAAGGCGTGGCCGCGGGCGGGGTCGTAGTGGTCGACGGCCTTGACCAGGCCGAGGGCGGCCACCTGGTAGAGGTCCTCCAGGGACTCGCCGCGGCCCCGGAAGCGGACCGCGATCCGCTCGGCCATCGGCAGCCAGACCTGGATCAGCTCGTCCCGCAGGGCCTTGCGCTCCGGCCCCGGCGGCAGTTCCGCGAGCCGCGCGAAGGCCGTGCTGGTGTCGGGGGCGTCGTCGTGCGGGTGCGGTGTGGTTCGGCCGGCGATACGCATCATGCGCACCTCCCTCGGCAGGGGGGCTCTGGGTGATCGGACACCGGGAGGAGGGAGGCGGGGCGCGGACCGCGCCGGAGCACGTCGGGCCCGGACGCGCCGGCTCCCACAGACGTGCCTCCGGTTCGAAGCACTCCCAAGGCATTCCCCGCCACACCCATTCCGAAACAAATACCCATATCAGGTGATTTTACGGTCACTCTGGCGATCGGGCAGGTCCTGGCGCCTCCCGGTTGGTTAGCTCCACTAAAGAATGAAGGGTGAACGTGATGTGCGGCACGCTCGGACCGGCCGTCGCGCCGGCGCGTCCGCCGTTCTCGCTGGGCAGCGCTTGATCGTGAGCAAAAGGGGCGAACTCCCTGGCCACAGCGCATTCCGCTCATTTGACAGTGCACTGAGCACACAGATAGGAAGCAGCTCCAAGAGGTCGAGAGGGTGCAGCGTGTACGAGCCGAACGTGGTCGGGGACTGGCAGGAGTACGACGAACACCCCGGGCTGCGGGTCCGCGTCCACCGCGTCGAGCCGGGCGATCCGCCGCGCGGCCGGGACGACGCCGCCGAGGGGCTCACCTACTTCCGGCTCCGCGTGACCGTGGAGAACCGGAGCGAACGGCGGTTCTGCGTCCACCTGGAGGACGGTCAGATCGACGTGCGGCTCGGCCCCGACGGCGAGGGCGCCTTCATCGACTGGCGCAACTCCCAGTTCGTGGAGGGCTTCGACGTCTATCCGCTGCGCCGGGTCACCGCCGTCGTCCACGCGGCCGGCGCGGAGGCCGACCTCGGGCGGGTGGACGTGCAGGTGCAGCTGCGGGTCGACGACGAGTGGACCGGCCGGCGGCTGTGGACCGGCGGCGTCGGTCTCGCGGAGGGCGCCGGCGGCGCGTGCCCGTCCGCGGGGCGCGAGGAACTGGAGCGGCAGGTGAGCGCGTTCCTGCGCGGGCAGACGCAGGGTCAGGCGGAGGAAGGCACCGCCTGATCCGTCACCGGGAGACCCGCGGGGTCCGCGGCGTCCGGAGAGTTCGGGGAGTTCGGGGAGTCCGCGGGGTCAGTGGGCGATCCCGTCGATGATCTCCCGGGCGCCCTGGCGCAGCAGGGACACGGCGACCGAGGTGCCCAGGGTGGCCGGGTCCAGCCGGCCCGCCCATTCGTGGGCGTTCAGCCGCGTCTTGCCGTCCGGGGTGAACACGCAGGCCCGCAGGGAGAGTTCGCCGCCGCCGTCCACCCGCGCGTACCCGGCGATCGGGCTGTTGCAATGTCCCTGGAGCACGTGCAGGAACATCCGCTCGGCGGTGGCCTCCCGGTGGGTGTCCGGGTGGCCGAGGCCGCTGACCGCGTCGATCAGCCGGGTGTCGTCCTCCCGGCACTGCAGCGCCAGGATGCCCGCGCCGATCGGCGGCATCATCGTCTCGGGGGAGAGGACGTCGCTGATCACGTCGGTGCGGCCGATGCGCTCCAGGCCGGAGACGGCGAGCAGCAGCGCGTCCGCGTCACCGGCGGCCAGCTTCGCCAGCCGCCGGTTGGCGTTGCCGCGCATCGGCACGCACGTCAGATGCGGGTGGCCGGCGGCCAGTTGGGCGACCCGGCGGACCGACGAGGTGCCGATCCGGGTGCCGGCCGGCAGCTCGTCCAGGGTGAGCCCGCCCGGGTGGACCAGGGCGTCCCGGATATCGTCCCGCGCGAGGAACGCGGCGAACACCGTGCCGGCCGGCAGCGGCCGGTCGGCGGGCACGTCCTTGACGCAGTGCACGGCGAGATCGGCCTCGCCCGCCAGCAGCGCGGCGTCGACCTCCTTGGTGAAGGCGCCCTTGCCCTCGACCTCCGACAGATCGCCCAGCCATTTGTCACCGGTGGTCCTGACCGGCACCACCTCGGTGCGCACGCCGGGGTGGAGGGCTGCCAATTCCCGCTGCACGCGCGCTACTTGGGCGAGCGCCATCGGTGAGTCACGGGAGACGACGCGGATCAGTTCGGGCACGGACATGCGGCCACGATAGTGCCTCGCACGGGCGCCGGGCCGCCGTACGGCACCGGCCGGGCACGGCGCGGCCGGGCCGGGGACCGACCGCCGCCCCCGGCCCGGCACCGGCCGGAGGCGGCCGAACGGGATCAGGCGTAGGGGTCGAAGGTGATGCCGGAGGGCTTCGCAGAGGCCAGGTGGGAGGCGAAACTCGCGTCCTTGAGGCCGAACGTGGCGCTGCCGAAGTCGTACGCGCTGAGCTTCTCGCGCACGCCCGACGGGTAGCCGTTCCAGCCGACCAGCGGCGGGTACTGCCAGGTGCCCTTGTGGTTCTCCGGCGGTTCGTCGTTCGCGGTGCCCAGCCGGAAGCAGTGGGTGCTGATGCCGTCCTTGTGGTAGACGACCTTGGCGTGGGTGCCCTCGAAGCGGACGGCCGAGCGCGCGTGCACGGTGAACGCGCCGTGGTTGGAGGTCGACACGTACTCCACGGTGCCGCTCCGCACCCACACCACGACGTGCTCCCAGTCGTGCCGGTGGCCCCCGATGCTGCTGCCCGCGAGGGCCTGGTCCTTCTCGAAGTACAGGCCGTACATGTACGCGCACCAGTCGCCGTCGCACTTGGCGCGCGCGTAACCGTTGGTGTTGTCCAGGTCGGAGGCGTCCCGGCAGTTGCCGTTGAGGGCGCCGGTCGGGCTGAGGCCGCCGTTGACCGTTCCGTCGGCGCTGATGGCCGGGGTGGGGTAGCAGCCGTCCGTGTCGTAGTCGAAGGCGGGCTGGTAGGCGGCCTCGGCCGGGTCGGCGTTGGCGGGGAGCGCGGGGGGCGGGGCGGCGAAGGCGGTGGCGGGGAAGGCGACGACCAGGGCTATGGCTCCGGCGACCGTGGTCAGCCATCTCCGGCGGCGGGTCCGGGACATGCTCGACGACACTGCGTCCTCCTCTTGGGCGCAGCCCAACGGCTGTGGGGGGAAAGGGAGTTCAGGATGCCGTCGTTCCCCGTCCGTGCCAAGAGGCGCAGGCGTCCCGGTGGTGAAGCGCAGCCCAACAGTCGGGCCGGTGTCACACCAGGTCGTCGGGGACGTCGGCGGCCGACTCCTCCGGGGCCAGGTCGGGCCGCAGCCGCAGCCAGGACGGCTGGCGGAGCATCCCCTCCCGGGTGCGGGTGCTGAAGCGGACCTCGCCCACCAGCCGGGGCACCACCCAGCGGGCTTCCGGCACCGCCGGCACGGGATCGAAGGGGCAGGCCTCACAGGCGGCGGCCCGCAGCAGCCGGGCCAGCTCCGCGCGCTCGGTCTCGCTCCAGCCGGTGCCCACCCCGCCCACGTAGCGCAGGCGTCCGGCGGCGCGCTGGCCGACCAGCACGGCGCCGGGCAGCCCGGTCAGCCGGCCCTTGCCGGGCAGCCAGCCGCCGATCACCACGTCCTCGCTGCGCATGTTGCGGATCTTGATCCAGGCCCGGGAGCGCACGCCCGGCTCGTACCGCGAGTCCAGCCGCTTGCACACCAGCCCCTCCAGGCCGTGCTCGCGGGTGGCCCGGAGTGCCTGTTCGCCGTGGCCGACCAGGGCCGCCGGGGTCGACCAGGACGGCCCGGCGAGTCCGAGCCCCTCCAGTTCCCCGCGCCGCCGCGTGTACGGCAGGGACACCAGCGGTCGGCTGCCCAGGTGGAGTACGTCGAAGAGCACGAGGTGGACCGGGACCTCGGCCGCGCGCTGTGCCGCCCGGACCGGCGCGTGGGCCAGGCCCATCCGGGACTGGAGCAGCTGGAAGTCGGCGCGGCCCTCGGCGTCCAGGGCCAGGACCTCGCCGTCCAGCACGGCGGGGGTGGTGCCGAGCGCGGTGCCCAGGGGCCGCAGTTCGGGATAGGCGGCGGTGATCTCCAGACCGGAACGGGCGCGCAGCAGCACACTGCCGTCGCCGGGCAGGTAGACCACCACCCGCTGGCCGTCCTGCTTGGTCTCGTACGCCCAGCGCGCGTCCTGCGCCGCGGGCGGCAGGGTGCCGGGCGTGGCCAGCATGGGAGGGATCAGCGGCAGCTCCACGGGGTCCACGGAGAAGGTGTCGACGCGTCCGGGCTCCGCCACGCGCGGCCTCGGGCAGGTTCGCCTGAACGGCGTCGGCCCGTCGGGGTGCCGCTGAACGTCGGGGTGCCCGTGAACGGGGACGGCGCCCGCCACGCACCGCCGCTGACCGTAGCGGGGGCGTGACGGGCGCCGGGCTCGGGGGACGTCAGCGGGAGAGGCGGATCTCGGTGAGGGTGTCCTCGGCCGTGCCGGCGCCCGACTTGTCGACCACGTAGGCGGTGCCGTCGGCGACCTCCACGTGGTTCGGGTTGGCGCCGGTGGCGAACGTCTCCTCGACGGTGCCCGTCTTCACGTCGACGCGGGTGACGTCGGCGGCGGTGCGGTTGACGACCAGGACGTCACCGGAACGCTCGTCGGTGGCCACCGACAGGGCGCCCGCGCCGGTCGCCACGGACTTGGTGACGACGCCCTTCTTCAGGTCGATCACGGACACGGTGCCCGCGGTCTGGTCCGCGGTGTAGGCGGTCTTGCCGTTCTTCGACAGGGAGACGGAGATCGCGCCGTCGCCGGCCGGGACGAAGGTCGGCGTCTCGGAGCCGCGCTCCACCGCGATCAGCCGGTCGTTGGTCAGGTCGGCGGCGTAGACCGTGCCGGTCTTCTCGTTGACGGCCAGGCCGGCCGGGCCCGCGCCCTCGACGGTGACGCGCTGCTTCTCCTCGAGCGTCTTGCTGTCGAAGGCGACCAGCGAGCCGTCGCTGTAGGCGCTCGCCCAGACGGTGTTGTGCTTCTCGTCGACGACGATCTCGCGGGCGTGGTTGACGTTGGGGAGGGTGGCGAGGTGCTCGCCGGTGCGCTGGCTGTAGACGGACACCGTGTTGTTGCGGGTGTTGGTCGTCCAGACGGTGTTGTGCTCGTCGTCCACGGCGACGCCGTAGACGGCCTCGACGGCGCCGGTGGCGGTGTCGGTGACCGGCGGGGTGATGTCCGACTCGACCGTGAGGGTCTTCGGGTCGACCTTCAGCAGGTGGGACTCGGTGACCGGCGGGCGGCCGACGGCGGCGGTGACCCACAGCACGTTGTTCCGCTCGGAGTAGGCCGACTGGTACAGGCCCTTGGTGAGCTTCGCGGTGGTGACCGTCGAGCCGCTCGTGCGCGCCGACGCGGTGCCCGTCAGGGCGAGGACGCTGCCTGCGGCGACCGCCACGGCGACGGCCGAGGCGATCGCGGTACGGCGGTGGGTGCGGGTGCCGGTGAGGGACATGATGGGGGAACTCCCTTGATGGGGTGACAGGGGATTGACGGAGTTGCTGCGGAAAGGTGGCTCGGGGTGCCCGGCGTCACGCGCCGTGCGCGGGCCGCCCGGTGCGGCGGCGTACGACCATGAGCGTGGTCGCGGCGGCTCCGGCCGCACCGCCGGCCGCGGCGGCCGCCGCTGACCAGGCGACGGTCGCGTAGGAGACGGAGGAGCCGGACGCGGCCACCAGGCTTTCGGCCGCCTCCTCGGGGGCGGTGGTGGAGGATGCCTCCGTGCCCGTGCCGCCCGCCGCGGCGGCGTTCACCGTGAACTCCACCTTGAGCGACGTGGGCGGGTCGGGCGCGAGGAAGCGCAGCCAGTGGGCGCCCGCGGAGGTGTCCGCGGGGACGGTCACGTCGCCTTCGTAGGAGCCGTTCTCGTCGGTCTTCCACTGGCCGAGGATGGCCTCGTCGTCGAGTTTGACCGTCACCTGCTTCCCGGCCGGGAACTTGGTCACCTCGAAGTGCAGCGTGCCGCCGGGCTGCACCTCGCTGGCGGTGATCTCGGCCTTGGCGCCGGCGTCGTTGGTGGCGCTGGCCGGTGCGCCGGAGGCCGCGGGGACGGGGGTCGCGGAGCTGTCCGAGGAGGAGCCGGCGGAGGCGGCGGCGGTGGAGCCGGACGTCACCGCGAAGTCGGCGCGCAGGCTGGTGGGCGGATTGGGGGCGAGGAAGCGCAGCCAGTGGGCGCCCTTCGTGGCGTCCGAGGGGACGGTGACGCTGCCGGAGTACGACCCGTCGGAGCCGACGGTCCACTGGCCGAGGATCTCGCTGTCGTCCAGTTTCACGGTCAGCTGCTGTCCCGCCGGGAAGCCGGTCACCCGGAAGGAGACCTTGCCGCCCGCGGCCACCTGGGAGCCGCCGGTGATGGTGGCGGAGGTGCCGGAGGTACTGCTCACCGACCCGGAGGTGCCGCCGCTCGTGGCGCCGCCGGAGCTGACCGAGCCGCTGCCGCTGCCGCTGCCGCCGGTGGAGCCGCCCGAGCCGGCCGAGCCGCCCGAGCCGCCGGACGAGGACGACGTCACGGTGAGGTCCGCCTTCAGGCTGGTCGCCGGTTCCGGCGCCAGGAACCGCAGCCAGTGCGCCCCCGCGGCGGTCGAGCCGGGGACGGTCACCGTGCCGGAGAAGGTCCCGTCGGCCTTCACCGCGCCGTTCCACTGGCCGAGGATCTCGCTGTCGTCCAGTTTCACCGTGACGTTCTGGCCCTTGACGAACCCGGAGAGGGAGAAGGAGACCTTGCCGCCCGCGGCGACCTTGCTGCCGCCGGTCAGTTTCACCTTCGGGTCGGCGGCCGGCGTGGCGGTCCCCGTGGGCGTCGGGGCCGGCGTCGTCGTGGGGGTCGGGGTCGGCGTGGGGGAGGCGGTGGCCGCCGCGGTGACGGTCAGGCTCTCGCTCTTGACGCTGGTCTGTGGTGCCAGGAAGCGCAGCCAGTGGCCGCCGCCCGCGCTGGTGCCGGCCGGGATCGTCACCTTGTCCGAGACGCTGCCGTCCTCGCCGATGGTGAACTGCTTCAGCAGCGTCGCGTCGTCGAGTTTGACGCTCAGCGTGCCGCCGGCCGGGAAGCCGGTGGCGGTGAACGCCACCTCGCCGCCGGCTTTCACCGTGGTCGTGCCCAGGGTGACCGCCGGCGCGGTCGAGTCCGCGGCCAGCGCCACCGTGTCGGTGACGCCCGCGCCGCCGGCACCGGCCGTGGCCAGTGGAACGGCGACCAGGGCGCCGAGGCCCAGGGTGGCACCGGCGGTCAGGGCCACCATCCGGCCCAGCCGGGCACCGGAGGGTGAAGCGGATCTGTCAGAGGTCATGATGGCTGCTCCTGGCAGGCGAACGTCCCCGCAGGGACGCTTGAAGAGGAGGCACGTTGGGGACGGCGGACAGCCGGCGCGGAAAGCGACGTGCGATCAAGTAAGGTAAGGCTAACCTAATATGAAGATCGTGAGCAGTCAAATGGAATCCGCACACACCGTGTTCACCGACCCGCCCGAAGCCACCGCGAACCGGCCGCCCCGCCTGCCCCGGCCGGACCCCGTCCCACGGCTCGCGGAGCCCGTCCGGGCGCTGCCGGACCCGGACGGGCTGGAGGACTTCTGGGCGGACGTCCGCCGCCTCGGCACACCGCTGGTGGGGCCCGATCCCCAGGGCAGCCCCGAGCACCGGGCGGTGACGTTCCTGTGGCGCGGCACCCCGGCCACCCGGGCCGTCGAGGTGCTGCCCAACAAGCTGGGCGACCCGCGCGACCCCGGGGGCAACCTCATGGAACACGTCCCCGGCACGGACGTGTGGCACTGGACCCTGCGCCTGCGGCACGACTGGCGCGGCACCTACGACTTCCATGTCGACGAGGGGATCGAGGCCACCGGCCCCGACTACTGGCGCGCCCTGCGGGCCGACCCCCGCCCGGACCCGTTCAACGACCGCGCCCTGCCGCGCCGCTGGGGCGGTACGCCGGTGTCGTACGCCGAACTCCCCGCCGCCCCCGACGCCGGCGACTGGGCGCCCCGGCCGGACGACGTCCCGCACGGCACCCTCACCGAGCACCGGGTGCCCAGCGCCCGGCTGGGCGGGGAGCGGCGGGTCTGGCTGTACGCGCCCCCGGCGTCCCCCGGCGGGCGGGCGCCGTCCGCCGAACTGCCGGTGCTGGTCCTGCTGGACGGCGAGCACTGGGGGCCCCGGCTCGGTCTCGCGCACCTGCTGGACAACCTGATCGCCGACGGACGGATCCCGCCGCTGGCCGCCGTGCTGCCGGAGGCCGTGGACGAACCCACCCGCTGGGCCGAGCTGAGCTGCCGGCCCGGATACGTCGCCCACCTCACGGACGAGCTGCTGCCGTGGGCGGCCGGGCGGCTGCCGGTCACCGCCGACCCGGCACGGACCGTCGTCGCCGGGCAGAGCCTGGGCGGACTCACCGCCGCGTACGCCGCCCTGGCCGCCCCGCACCGCTTCGGCAACGCCCTCGTCCAGTCGGGCTCGTTCTGGTGGCCCGTCGGAGAGCACGCCGAGTGGCTCACCCGGACCCTCGCCGGCGTGCCGCGGCTGCCGGTGCGCTGGTGGCTCTCCTTCGGCGAGCAGGAGTGGGTGGCCCTGCCCGCGGCCCGGCGACTGCGCGACACCTTGCGGGAACTCGGGTACCACGACTCCTCCTACCGGGAGTTCAACGGCGGTCACGACTACCTGTGCTGGCGCACGGAACTGGCCGACGGCCTCGTGGCCCTCCTGGGCCGCTGACCCGGGCCGGCTCGCGCACCACACAGGCGGCGGCCCAGCCGGCCGGCACGTCCACATCGGTGACGCTCCAGCCGGGCAGCCCGGCCGGGCGGGGCCCGCTGCCCAGGCAGCGTCCGCGCAGGGCGTCCCCGGATAGGCCCTCGCCGGTCGCCTTGAGGTACGCCTCCTTGCGGGTCCAGCAGCGGGCTAAGGCGCCGGGACGGGCCCCGGCGGACAGCCGCGCCAGTTCCGCCCGTTCGGCGCGGTGCAGCGACCGGGCGGCGTCCTCGGCGAGGCGCGGCTCGGGCACCCGCTCGACATCGACGCCCACCGGGCGGGCGGCGACGGCCAGCAGGGCCAGCCCCGCGGTGTGCGAGAGGGAGAAGTGCAGGGCGTCCCCGGCCGGACCGGCGACGGCGGGACGGCCGTGCGGCCCGCCGCAGCCCGGGCAGGGCAGCCGGGTCAGCGCCACCCCGGCGGGCGGCAGGCCCAGCCGTTCGCCGAGCAGGCGGCGCAGCGCGCCGTGCGCGGCGACGTACAGCGCCCGCTCGGCGGGCCGCCGCAGCGCCGCCGCCCTGCGCCGCTCGGCGGCGTCGAGGACGGCGTACAGGGAGGCGTACAGAGAGGCATGGGACGGCGCGTCCGGCGCGGGGGCGCGCACGACCCACAGGGACGCGCCCCGCCGTCCGGCCGTACGCACCGCCGTCGCCGTGCTCATCCCCGGTCCGCCTCCGCCACCCGGCTCAGGCACGCCGCGTGCGGGGCCGGACCGAAGCGGGCCGTCCACCCGGCCGGCACCGCGCGCCAGACCGGCCACAGGGACCGCAGCCCGCCCGCGTTCTCCAGCACCAGATGGCTGCCGTGGCCGTCGTCGGACCCGGCGTCGAAGGGGCCGATGGCGTCGATGGTCATGCGTCCAGCTCCTTCAGACGGGCGGTCAGGACCGCCGCGATGTCGTCGAGGTACCGGTCCCGCATCAGCTGCGGATGGGTGCAGTCCAGGTCGAGGTTGACGATCCGCCCGGTCACGTACGGCCGCCACGCCTCCCTGGTCAGCCAGTCCTCGGCACGCGGCGCGGCGGCGGTGAAGAACACCATGTCGCCGTCGTAGACCCGGTGCTCGTGCTCGCGCATCATCCGGGCGTGGTTGGGGACGATGTCCACGATCCGGGACAGGGTGCGGTCGGTGAGCCCGGCCAGCGGGCTGCCCGCCGCGCGCAGGGTGGCCAGCACGTCCTCGCGGGTGCGTTCGCCGGTGCGGTCGAAGCCCGCCATGCGCAGCACGGCGGTGAGCGCGTCGCCCTCCTCGGGCGCGGGCCGCTCCCGCCACTGCTCGGCGGGGAACGCGTCGAGCAGCGCGAGCAGGTCGACCCGCTCGCCGGCCTCCTGGAGCAGGACGGCCACGGTGTGCGCGAGGACCCCGCCGACCGACCAGCCCACCAGGCGGTACGGGCCGTGCGGCTGGACGCGGCGGATCTGCGCCGCGTAGTCCTCCGCCTCCTCCTGGAGGGTGCGCGGCAGCTCCTCGTCCCCGGTCAGGCCCCGGGCCTGCAGCCCGTACACCGGCAGCCCGGGCAGCCGCGCGGTCAGTCCCGCGTAGCACCAGGCCAGCCCGCCCGCCGGGTGGATGCCGAACAGCGGCGTGCCCTCGCCCTCGGCGCGCAGCGGCAGGACGACGCCCAGGGCGTCGTCGGAGGCGGGCGCGGCGGCGTCCAGCCGGGCGGCCAGCGCGGCCGGCGTCGGCGCCTCGAACAGCGAGCCGATGGTCAGCTCGGCGCCGAACTCCTCCCGGATGCGCCCGACGAGACGGACCGCCAGCAGCGAGGTGCCGCCCAGGTCGAAGAACGCGTCGTCGGGACCGACCCCCCGCGCCTCCAGCACCTCGGCGAACAGGCCGGTCAGGGCCTCCTCGCGGGCCGAGGCGAAGGGCCGCGCGCCCGTGCCGCCGGCGAAGACCGGGGCGGGCAGCTCGCGGCGGTCCAGCTTGCCGTTGGGGGAGAGCGGGAAGGCGTCCAGCGCGACCACGGCCGCCGGGACCATGTGCTCGGGCAGCTCCCGGGCCAGCGCCGCCCGGACCTCCACCGGATCGGCGCCGCCGGTCACGTACCCCACGAGCCGGTCGTCGCGGACCAGCGCGCAGGCCGCGTCCACGCCCGGCAGGGCCGCCAGCGCCGCCTCGATCTCGCCCAGCTCGATGCGCTGGCCGCGCAGTTTGACCTGGTGGTCGGTGCGGCCCAGGTACTCGACCTCGCCGCCGGCCGTCCAGCGGGCCAGGTCGCCGGTGCGGTACATCCGGGTGCCCGCCGGGCCGAACGGGTCGGCGACGAACCGGGTCGCGTTCAGCTCGGGACGGCCCAGATAGCCGTCGGCGAGCTGGACGCCCGCCAGGTACAGCTCGCCCGGCACCCCGGGCGGGCAGGGCTGGAGGGCGGCGTCCAGGACGTGCAGGCGGGTGTTCCACACCGGGCGCCCGATCGGCACCGGACCGGAATCCGCCGGGTCGCAGGCGTGGTACGTGACGTCGACGGCGGCCTCGGTCGGCCCGTACAGGTTGTGCAGCTCCACGCCCGGCAGCGCGCGGGCGAAGGCGGACGCCGTCTCGCGAGGCAGCGCCTCGCCGCTGCAGAACACCCGGCGCAGCACCTCCCCGCACTGCGCCGCCTCCGGCGCGCCCAGGAACACCTGGAGCATCGACGGCACGAAGTGGCAGGTGGTGACCGCCCGTTCGCGGACCAGCCGGGCCAGGTACACCGGGTCCTTGTGGCCGCCCGGCTCGGCGACCACCAGCGCCGCGCCCTCGCGCAGCGGCCAGAAGAACTCCCACACGGACACGTCGAACGACGACGGCGTCTTCTGCAGCACCCGGTCGGCCGCGGTCAGCCCGTACTCCGCCTGCATCCAGCGCAGCCGGTTGTCGATCGCCCGGTGCGGTACGACGACGCCCTTGGGGCGGCCGGTGGAACCGGAGGTGTAGATGACGTACGCCGGGTGGGCCGGGGTGAGGGCGCGGGCCGGGTCGGTCCACGCGTACCCGGACAGGTCGAGCCCGTCCAGCACCACCGCCGCGGTGCGGGTGCCCTCGGGGAGGCGGCCGGCGCGGTCGGTGACCGCGCACACCGGCTCCGCGTCGTCGAGCATGTACGCCAGCCGCTGCGCCGGGTAGTCCGGGTCCAGCGGCAGATAGGCGGCGCCCGCCTTCAGCACGGCCAGCAGCGACACGATCAGTTCCACCGAGCGCGGCACCGACACGGCCACCACCGTGCCCGGCCGGGCGCCGAGGGACTGGAGGTGGCGGGCCAGCCGGTTGGCGCGGGAGTTCAGCTCCGCGTAGGTGAGCGTGGTGTCCCCGAAGACCAGCGCGGTGGCGTCCGGGGTGCGGGCGGCCTGCGACTCGACGGGGCCGATCAGGGTGGTCGGCGGCAGCGCGCGCTCGGTGCGGTTGAACTCCTCGACGACCAGCTCCCGTTCGGCCGGGGTGGCGATGGAGTGGACGGCGAGGGGCTCCTGCGGGTCGGTGCCGGCCAGCCGGTCCACCAGGTGCAGGAACCGCTCCTGGTGCGCGGCGAGGGCGGCGTCCTCGTACAGGGCGGGGTTGCCGTCGTGGTCGATGCGCAGCCCGCGGCCGTCGGCGCGGTCGTAGATGTTGACGGTGAGGTCGTCCACCGGGCCCGCGGACAGGTTGCGGGCGCGCGCCGGGGCGCCCGCGAAGTCCACGCCGTAGTCGAACGGCATGACGTTGACCAGCGGTCCCACCAGGCCCCGGCTCTCGCCGAGCAGGCCGAGGTCGCGGCGGATGTCCTCGTAGCGGTAGCGCTGGTGGCGGCGGACCTCGCGGATGCCGAGCACCACCTGCCGGACCAGTTCCGCGAAGGTGGCGTCCGGGGTGACGGTGAGCCTCAGCGGCAGCACGTTCATCACCATGCCGGGCACCCGCAGCGCCACCGACCCCATGCGGCCCATCATCGGCAGGCCGAGGACCACGTCGGTACGGGCGGTGGCGCGGGCGGTGTACAGGGCCTGCGCGGCGATCAGCACGTCCGGCCAGGTCGCGCGGAGCCGCCCGGCCAGCTCCTTCAGCCGCTCGGTGGTCTCCGGGGAGAGGTGGGCGGTACGGCGGAGGAACGTACGGGACGGCAGCGCGCCGCGCCCGGCCAGCCGGGGCGCCTCCGGGCGGTCCCCGAACGCCTCGGACCAGTGCGCCCGGTCGGCCTCGAAGGCGGCCGAGGACCGGTAGGCGGCGTCGTCCGCGACGAGGTCGGCCAGCGAGCCGAAGGAGCGCGGGGCGGGCTCCTCGCCGCGGACCAGCGCCGAGTACACCTCGGCGGTGCGGCGCACCAGCAGCGAGTAGCCGTAGCCGTCCATGACGAGGTGGTGGACGCTCTGGTACCACAGCCACCGGTCCGCGCCGACCCGGAACAGGGCGTGCCGGAACAGCGGTCCCGTCGCCAGGTCGAACGGTTCGGCCAGGTCGGCGCGCATCCACGCCTCCGCCTCGGCCGGGGTGTACGACTCCCGTACGGTCAGCGGCAGTTCGACGGAGTCCGCGAGGTGCTGCCGAGGCCCGTTGGGGGTGTCCTCGACGCGGACCCGCAGCGCCTCGGCCTCCGCGGCCACCCGCCCGAGGGCGTCCGCGAACAGCGCGGGGTCGAGCGGTCCGTCGATCTCCAGGCACTCGGCGGTGTTCTGCGCGGGGCTCAGCGGATCGAGGGCCTGCGCGTACCACATGCCCGACTGGGCGGCCGTCAGCGGCAGTACGGCGGGCGCGCCCACCTCTGCGAGGGCGGTCATGCCACCCCCAGCAGCGGGGCCCACGCCTCGATGGCGGGCTGTTCGGCGAGATCGGCGAAGTCGGCGGTCACGGCGTGCTCGCGGCGCCAGCGCTCCAGCAGCGTCATGATGCGGACCGAGTCCAGGCCGTAGTCGACGAGGTTCTCGTCGAGGGGTATGTCCGCCACGTCCTCGCCGAGACAGTCGGCGACGTCGGTACGGATCTGTTCGACGGTGAGCGCCATGCCTCAGACCTCCTGGAGCAGTGTGTCGGTGGTGGTCACGACCGCGCAGCGGCCGGCGGCGTAGCGCAGCGCCATGTCGTGGTCGGCGCGGGAGAAGTCGGCCACGGCGTCGGCGACGACGAACGCCTGGATGTCGCGCTGCCAGGCGTCGGCGGCGGTCATCAGCACGCCGATGTGCGCGTACACGCCGACGACGACGATCTGGTCGCGGTTCTTCTCCCGCATCAGGTCCGCCAGTTCGGTGCGGACGAACGCGCTGTACTTCCACTTGGTCAGCACCGTGTCCCCGTCCTGCGGGGCCACGGCGTCCGGCGTGGCGAGTTTCGCCGGGTCGTCGGCGACGCCGGGACCCCAGAAGTCGAGCTGGAGACCGCGCTGCTCGGGGGTCTGGCCGCCGCGCTGGGCGGAGTAGACGACCGGCACACCCAGGCGCCGGTACTCCTTGAGGAGGCGGGCGGTGTTGCCGAGCATGCCGGTCAGCGGCTGCTCGCCGGCCGGGAACGCGCCGAGGAAGTGCTGTTGCAGGTCGTGCACGAGCAGGACGGCACGCGCCGGGTCCACGGTCCACGACACCCGGTTGGCCGGCAGCTCGTCCGGTGCCGGGAGCGGATAGGGGGCGATGGCGGGAAGTGCCATGGGGGGAGTCCTCTCGGATGCGGTCAGGACTGTTCGGCGGCGGACCGCAGATGCTTCTTGCTGATCTTGCCGACGCCGGTCTGGGGGAAGGCGTCGACGAACTCGACGAGGTCGGGGACCTTGTAGGCGGCGATGCCGCGCTCACGGACGAACCGCTTGACGGCCACCGGCTTCAGCGGCTCGGCGTCCGCGCGCAGGATGACGTAGGCGAGGGAGCGCTCGCCGAGGTACTCGTCGGGTACCGCGACCACGGACACGTCGTGGACGGCGGGGTGGGCGAGGATGATGTTCTCGACCTCTTCGGGGGCGATCTTCTCGCCGCCGCGGTTGATCTGGTCCTTGGCCCGGCCCACGACGACGAGGTGGCCGCTGGGCAGCCGGCGGACCAGGTCGCCGGTGCGGTAGAAGCCGTCCTCGGTGAAGGAGCGGCGGTTGTGGTCGGGGGCGCGCCAGTAGCCGCGGATGGTGTACGGGCCGCGGGTCAGCAGGTGTCCGGGCTCGCCCTCGGGGACGTCGTTGTCCTCGTCGTCGACGACGCGGATCTCGTCGTCGGGGGAGATGGGCCGGCCCTGGGTGGTGACGACGGTCTCGGTGTCGTCGTCCAGCCGGGTGTAGTTGACCAGTCCCTCCGCCATGCCGAACACCTGCATCAGCCGGCAGCCGAGCGCGGGCTCCAGGCGGCGGGCGGCCTGCTCGCTGTACTTGGCGCCGCCGACCAGGGCCAGCTCCAGGCTGGACAGGTCGTGCCCGGCCGCCGGAGCGGCGTCGGTCCACACCAGCGCCAGCGGCGGCACCAGCGCCGTCATGGTGATCCGCTCGGCCGCGATCAGCGGGAACGCGGTGGCCGGGTCGGGTTTCGGGGACAGCACCACCGTGCCGCCCGCGTACAGCACGCCGAGCCAGCCCGGCGAGCTCATCGGGAAGTTGTGCGCGGCGGGCAGCACCACCAGGAACCGGGTGGCGTCGTCCACCCCGCAGATCTCGTTGGAGCCCCACAGCGAGTACATGTAGTCGTCGTGGGTGCGCGGGATCAGTTTGTTCAGACCCGTCGTGCCGCCGGAGAGCTGGAGGAACGCCAGCTCGTGCGGCTCGGGTCCGTCGAACGGGCCGGACGGCTCGCACGGCACCTCGCTCAGCGCGGTGTGCTCACCGGGGTCGCCGGCCACGAACACGTGCTTGAGGCTGGGCACCTGCTCCAGCATCGCCGAGGCCAGCTCCCGGTGGTCGAAGCCGGCGTGCCGGTCCGGGACGACGTAGGCGACCGCCTCGGTGAAGGAGCAGAAGTGGGCGATCTCCGTCTCGCGGTGCGCGGGCAGCGCGTAGACCGGCAGCGCGCCGATCCGGAAGAGCCCGAAGACCACCTCGACGAACTCGCCGATGTTGGGCAGCTGGACGACAACCCGGTCGCCCTTGCGGATGCCGCGCGCCAGGAACCCGGCGGCCATCCGGTCGGCCCGCTCGTCCAGCTCCCGGTAGGTCCAGGTGCGGTGCTCGGGGGCCGGGTCGACCAGGGCGGTCCGGTCGGGGTGGGCGGCGGCGCGCTCGCGCAGCACGCCGCCGAAGGTCTCGCCGCGCCAGTAGCCGGCGGCGCGGTAGCGCTCGGCGAACTCGGCGGGCCAGGTGGGGGAGTCCACACCGGGGGTGAGGGTCACAGCGAGGCTCCAACGGCGTGCAGGAACGTACGGAACTTGGCGGCGGTCTCCGCCGTCTCGGCCTCCGGCGTGGACGCCGCCACGACACCGGCGCCGGCGAACAGCCTGAGGGTCCTGCCCTCGGCCTCGGCGCAGCGGATCGTCACGACCCACTCGCCGTCGCCGTCGGCGTCCTGCCAGCCGACCATGCCGGTGTAGGGCCCCCGGTCGAAGGGCTCCGACTCGGCGATGACCTGCCGGGCCAGCTCGGTGGGCGTGCCGCACACCGCCGGGGTGGGGTGCAGCGCGGAGGCCAGGTCCAGGGCGGTGGTGGCCCCGGGGTCGGCCAGCTCACCGGTGACGGTGGTCGACAGGTGCCACATGGCGGCGGTCCGCACCAGCGTGGGCCGCTCGGGCACCTCGAGGGTGGTGCAGAACGGCGCCAGCGCCTCCCGTACGGCGGCCACCACGACGGCGTGCTCGTGCAGGTCCTTCTCGGACTCCAGCAGCGCCACCGCGCGCCGCACGTCCTCGGCGAGGTCCGCGCTGCGCGGCGCCGACCCGGCGAGGGGGTTGGCGGTGAGCGAGCCGCCCTGCCGGGAGACCAGCAGTTCGGGGCTGGCGCCGATCAGGGTGCGGCCGGGGCCGCTGGGCACCGCGAAGGTGTAGCCGGCCGGGTCGCGGCGGGCCAGCCGGCGCAGCATGGCCGGCAGGTCGGGCTCGCGGCCGGAGGTCAGCTCCAGGCTGCGGGCCAGGACGACCTTGTCGAACTCGCCGGCCCGCATCCGCGCCACCGCCGCGGCGACCGCCTGGCCGTACCGCTCGGGGGAGGGGACCTCCTCGACCCGCCAGTCCGGCCGGTCCTCGTCCTGTGGGACGGCCAGCGCGACCAGCGGGTCCTCGCGCAGCGGCGGCGCCCAGTGCACCATGTCCGGCACCGCCAGCGCGGCCGGGCCGTCGGGGGCGAAGGGCAGCGTGCCGACGACGACCGGCGCCGCGGCTCCCGGGCGGCGCAGTCCGTCGAGCACCTCGCGCACCCGCACGGCCGGCGGCCGGGCGTCGTCGGGTATCACGGCGGCGGTGCCGCGGCCCAGCAGCGTCCGGTGCGGGGTGGCCAGGAAGCGGTCGGTGGCCGGGCGGTACGCGTCGAGCAGGGAGGTAGCCGCGCCCGGTGAGACGGGCGTTGCGGCGGTGGGTTCGTGCAGGGAAACGGACATGACAGTCTCCTGTGGGGGACTCCGGGACTCCGTGAGGACTCCGGTGGGGGACTCCGTGGGGGACGGGGCCGAGCCGGGGTGGGGCTCAGGCCCGCAGGGTCGCGCCGCCGTCGACGTACAGGTCGTGCATCGTGATGTGGCGGGCCCGGTCGGAGGCGAGGAAGACGACGGCGTCGGCGATGTCGGAGGGGTCGGCGATCCGGCCGAGCGGGATGCCCGTGCGGTAGGACGCCAGGTCCCCCTCGATGACGCGCCGCGCCGAGGCCTCTTCCTCGCCCTCGGTCCACAGCGCGCGCTGCATGTCGGTCATGGTCGAGCCGGGCGAGACCGTGTTGCAGCGCACCCCCCGCCGGGCGACCTCCAGGCCCAGGCACTTGGTGAACATCACCGCGGCGGCCTTGGAAGCCGCGTACGCGGCGAAGTTCGCGCGGGGGATGCCGCCCGCGTTGGAGGCGACGGTGACGATGCTGCCCCGGCCGCGTCCGGTCATGCGGCGGGCGACGGCGCGCGAGACGTGGAACACGCCGGTGGTGTTGACCGCGAAGTGCGCCGCCCAGTCCTCGTCGGTGAGTTCGGTGACGGGCGCGTCGCGCAGGATGCCGGCCACGTTCACGGCGATGTCCAGCGGCCCGAGCTGCGACTCGGCCGCGTCCACCAGCGTGTCCACGGCGGCGGCGTCGGTGACGTCGAGCCGCCGGGGGGTGACCCGCTCGCCCAGTTTGCCGGCGAGCGTCTCCACGTCGCCGAGTGCGAGGTCGGTGGCGACGACCCGGGCGCCCTCCTCGACCAGCGCCTCGACCACCGCCGCGCCGATGCCCCGGCCCGCCCCCGTCACGAGGGCGAGCCGGCCGTCCAGTGCGCCGCTCACGAGGCCAGCGCCTTCGTCAGGTCGTCCAGGACGATCTGCGCGGCGAGCGGGCCGCCGGCGCTGTTCCAGGCGGAGCCCTGGACCACGACGACATGGCCCGCCTTCTCGGCCTTCAGCTTGGAGAAGTTGGGGACCTTCTTGGCCTCGGCGTACGCCTTCTCGCCGTCGGCCTGGTCGCCGAGGGTGCCGAAGATCAGCCAGTCGCCGTCGATGGTGGAGAGCTTCTCCAGGCTGACCGGCTCGCTGTGGCCGCTGCCCACGCCCTGCTGGTCCTCGGGCCGCTCCAGGCCCAGGTCGGTGATGGTCGAGCCGACGTGGCCGACACCGCGGCCGACCGCCGACGGGGCGCTGTTCTGCCAGCGGATCACGCTGACCACCGCGCCCGCGTTGTCGCCCAGCTTCTTCTTGGTGGCGGCCAGGTCCGCGTCGAAGTCGCTGATGATCTTCTCGGCCTCCGACGCCTTGTTGAGGGCGTCGGCGGTGGCCGTGAAGGCCTTCTTCCAGTCCTCGTTGAGCTTGGCGGTGACCACCGTCGGGGCGATCGACTCCAGCTTGGAGACCTGGGTCTTCACGGCGGTCGTCTCGTCGAGCAGGATCAGGTCGGGCTGGAGCGCGGCGACCTTCTCCATGTCGGCCTCGGCGACCGTGGCGACGACCTCGGCCTTGCCCGCCTTGTCGGCCAGGTAGGTCGAGACGCCCTTCTGCCCGCGGCCCGCGGTGGCGCCGACCGGCTCGACGCCGAGCGCCAGGGCGGCGTCCAGGGTGGGCTCGCTCAGCGTGACGACCTTCTTGGGGTCGGCGGGCACGTCGACCTCGCGGCCCGTGGCGTCGGTGACCTGACGGGTGCCCGACTCCTTGCCGCTCGCGGTGTCGCTGCCGCCGTCGTCGTCCCCGCAGCCGGTCAGGAGGACCGCTCCGGCCAGGACCGCGGCGGCGGACGTCAGAACGGTTCTGCGGGGGGAACGTGCACGGGACATGGAAGAAGGACTCCTCGGTCGTGGGTGAGTTGGCGGAAAAGAGGTCTTGGGGTCAGCGGGCGCCCAGCAGCCGGACCAGGCCGTCGGCCAGCGCGCCGTGCCAGCAGGCGTAGTCGTGGCCGCCGTTGTACGTGCCGAGGGTGACCCGGTGACCGGCGGCGCTCAGGGCGTCGTACAGGGCGCGGCTGTGGTCGACCATGGCGCCCTCGTGCAGTCCGACGTCCAGATGGACCGTCACGGGGCGCGGCGGCGCGGACCGGTACCGGGCGACGAGCCAGGGGTCGCCGGACAAGAGGGGTTTGGGACCGGCCGGCGACGGCAGTCCGGGCCGCCACCACAGCGAGGCGGACTGGGCGAGGACGTTGCCGAACCGGTCGGGCCGCAGGAACCCGGCGTACAGGGCGGTCATGCCGCCCAGGCTCTGCCCGGCGACCACGGTCCGCCGCGGGTCCGTGGTGAGCGGCCAGCGGCCGGCCGCCCAGGGCAGCAACTCGTCGGCCAGGAAGGCGACGAACGGCTCCCGGGCGCCGAGGTCGCGCCAGCGGGTCCGGCGGTCCACGGCGTCCGGCGCGACCACGACCAGCGGCGGCAGCGCCCCGTCGGCGATCATCGCGTCGAGGGTGTCGCCGAAGCCCAGCCGGCCGAACCACATGTCGCCGTCGCACACCACGGCCACCGGCAGCGGCGTCCCGGCGTGGCGGTCGAGCCCCGGCGGCAGGTACACCCAGGTGTCCCGGTCGCCGACCGGCTCCGCGGCCGTCACCCGGTGGCGTTCGACCCGGCCGGCTGGGACCGTGCCCCGGCGTCCGGTCCACGGCTGGGCCGGGGCGTCGGGCAGGGCGAAGACCGAGCCGTCGGCCGGCTGCCAACGGGTGGCGACCCGGTGGGCGTTGAGCGGGTCGGCGGCGGCGTGCGCGGACAGCGACCGCAGCCGCTGCTGGAGGCCGGCCGGGTCGGCCGGGGGCTCCCGCAGCGAGATGTCGGCGGCCAGCCGGTAGGAGCCGCGGTGGTCGGCGCGCAGCCGCAGGCCCAGGTGCCACACGTTTGTCCCCGGCACCCGCTCCAGCAGCGAACCGGCGAGGTGGTCGCGGTCGGTGATGCGGTTGCCGTGGAACAGCACCTGCCGGGTGGCGCGGTGACCGCGCCACAGGAAGGTGACCGCGCGGTGGCCGGGCTGCCCGTCCAGTTCCTCGACCAGCGGAGTGCCGAAACGTTCCGCCTCTGCCCAGAACTCGGCGGCCAGCGCGGCGCGTCGCGCGGCGTCGGCACCTTCCGCCTCCGCCAGGAGGCGTGCCACGCGCGGACCGGTGACGCGGACCGGACGGACGTCCGGGGAGGCATCACTCGGGGCGGAACTGGGCAGGCTGGTCATCGGTGTTCTCCGTGGACCGCGGTCAGGGGTATACAGGGGACGGTCGGTTCCTGTCGACGTGATCGTCAACAGCCCCGGTAAGGGTAGCCTAAGCTAACCACATGTTCATTGGAATGTGTGCACTGCACCGGCCGAAAACGGTGCCCGACTCCCGGTGCCGCCGCGCCCGTACGGCGGCCGCCCCGTGAGCGCCGCGACGGCCCCCGCCCCGCCGGACGCGGCGCCCGGCGCCCGTACCCCGCGCGGCCGGGCCGCGGTGCGTCCGGCCGGTCTGCTGCTCGGCCTGGTGCTGCTGGTCGCGGCGGCCGCCCTGTCACTGGCCGTCGGCGCCAAGGGGATCCCCCTCGACCAGGTCTGGTCAGGCCTGTTCAGCCCCTCGGGCACCGAGAACGACGCGATCGTGCGGGACTTGAGACTGCCCCGCACCCTCATCGGCGTCGCCGTCGGCACGGCCCTCGGCCTGGGCGGCGCGGTCATGCAGACCCTGACCCGCAACCCGCTCGCCGACCCCGGCCTGCTCGGCGTCAACGCGGGCGCGTCCGCCGCCGTGGTCACCGCGATCGGCGTCCTGGGCATCACCTCGTTCACCGGGTACCTGTGGTTCGCCCTGGCCGGCGCGGCCGTCGCCGCCACCGCCGTCAACGCCCTCGGCGGCGGCCGCTGGGCCACCCCGGTCCGCCTCGCGCTCGCCGGAACCGCCGTCAACGCGGCCCTGTTCGGCTACGTCAACGGCCTCTCCCTGTGGCATCTGAGCACCCTGGACGAGATGCGGTACTGGTCGGTCGGCACGCTCGCCAAGCGCGACGTGTCCCTGCTGCTCACCGTGGCGCCGCTGCTCGCGGCCGGCGCGCTGCTCGCCTTCGCGCTGGCCCGGCCGCTCGGCGCGATCGCGCTCGGCGAGGACCACGCGCTGGCCCTCGGCACCCGGGTACGCCGGGTACGGGTGCTCTCCGTCGTCGCCATCACCCTGCTGTGCGGCGGCGCGACCGCCGTGTGCGGGCCGATCGGCTTCATCGGCCTGATGATCCCGCACGCCGCCCGCGCCTTCTGCGGACCCGACCCGCGCTGGCTCATGCCGTACTGCGCGGTGTTCGCGCCGGTGCTGCTGCTCGTCTCCGACGTCGTCGGCCGGATCGTGGTGCCGCCGTCGGAGATCGAGGTCGGCACCGTCACCGCGTTCCTCGGCGGGCTCCTCTTCATCCATCTGGTACGGCAGCGGAAGGTGGCCCAGCTGTGAGCGTCGTACGGGCCGAGCGGCGGCACGAGAAGAAGCGGGACGGCGAGGCGGCGGTGTCCCGGACCCACCTGCGGCGCGGACTGCTGCGCGCGGGGCGCTGGTCGGTGCGGTACGACCCCCGGGCGGTACTGGTCTGCGCGGTACTGGCCGCGCTGGCGGCGCTCGCGATGGTGTTGGCCATCGGCACCGGGACCTACGCCCTGTCCCCGGCCGAGGTGGTGCGCACCCTCTTCGGCGACGGCCCGCCGGGCGCCGAGTTCGTGGTGCTCGACCTCAGGCTGCCGCGCGCGCTGGTGGCCGCGCTGGTCGGGTTCGCGATGGGCATGGCGGGCGCGGTGTTCCAGTCGCTCACCCGCAACCCGCTCGGCAGCCCCGACGTCATCGGGTTCGGCAACGGGGCCTCGGCCGGCGCGCTCGTCGCCATCATCATCCTGGACGCGGGCACGGCGCAGACCGCCGTCGGCGCGGTGTGCGGCGGCCTCGCCACCGCCGCCGCCGTCTATCTGCTGGCCTGGAAGCGCGGGGTGCACGGCTACCGGCTGGTCCTCGTCGGCATCGGCGCCTCCGCGGTGCTGGGCGCGGTGACCAGCTTCCTGTACCTGCGCGCCGACATCGGCAAGGCGGCCCAGGCGGCGAGCTGGACCATCGGTTCGCTCAACGCCCGGGACTGGAGCGACGTATGGATCGCGGCGCTCGGCGTCGTGGCCCTCGGCCCCCTCGTCCTGGTGTACGCGCGGCGCCTGACCATGCTGGAGATGGGCGACGACACCGCCGCCGCGCTCGGGGTGCCCCCGGAGCGCAGCCGCCTGGTGCTGCTGAGCGCGGGCACCGGGCTGACGGCACTGGCGGTCGCGGCGGCCGGGCCGATCCCGTTCGTGGCCATGGCCGCGCCGCAGCTGGCACGCCGGGTGACGCGCGCCGCGGGCCCCAACGTCCTGCCCGCCGCCTGGATGGGCGCCCTCCTGCTCACCGCGGCCGACCTCACCACCCAGCGGGCGACCGGCTCGGCCCTGCTGCCGGTCGGCGTCCTGACCGGGGTGGCCGGCGGCGCCTATCTGGCGTGGCTGCTGCGGGGGGAGCGGCGCGGGGCCCGTCTCTGAGCGGGGCCGGGACGTGCGGGGCGCGTGCGGGGCGCGCCTCCCGACGGCACGGGAACCTCACGCAGCCCGCTCGCTGCGTACCGGGGCCGGCTCCCGCAGCCCGCGGAGCAGGAGCCGCCCCACCGCCGGGAGGGCGATCAGCGGCAGCAGCGCCGTCCGCAAGGACGCCGCGTCGGCCAGCACACCCAGGGCCGGCGCGGCGAGGCCGCCGGCGCTCACCGCCAGACCCAGGGTCACCCCGCTCGCGGTGCCCGTCCGCCGGGGCAGGAAGTCCTGGCCGAGCGTGATGTGCAGGGAGAACGGCACGTACAGCCCCGCCGAGGTCAGCGCCACGAAGACGTACACCGCCCAGCCCGGTACGAGGACCACCCCGGCGACCGCGACGACCGTCAGGGCGTACGACCGGCGCACCACCGCCACCCGCCCGTACCGCTCGGCCAGCCGTCCCCCGGCCACCGTGCCCACCGCGCCGCCCAGGTAGAGCACGAACAGCGCGGCCGTGCCCGCCGCCTGCCCGCCGCCGGTCCGCTCGCGCACGTACAGCGAGACGAAGGTGCTCAGCCCGACGAAGACCACCGACCGGCACACCACCGCCCCGGTGAGCCGCAGGAACGACGCCCAGTCGTCCTCGCCCGCCCCGGCGCCGCGGGCCGCCCGGCCCGCCGCCCCGGTCCGCCCCCGCCCCGGCCGCACCGCCGCCACGCACAGCACCGCGCCCGCCAGCGCCGGCACGCCCAGCAGGGGAGAGGCCCCCAGCCCTCCGACGCCGACCACGGCCGCCACCAGCGGCGGCGCCAGCGCGAACCCCGCGTTGCCGCCGAGCGAGAACCAGCCCATCGCCGTATGGCTGCCCCCGGCCGCCGCCCGGGCCGCGCGCGCCGCCTCCGGGTGGTAGGCGGCCACCCCGATCCCCGACACGGCGATCGCGGCGAGGGTCAGCGGATAGGAGCCGGCGATTCCGCCGACGGCGACCCCGGCGCCGCCGGCCAGCACGCTCAGCGGCAGCAGCCACGGCATCGCCCACCGGTCGGTCAGCGCCCCGAACAACGGCTGCACCAGCGACGACAGCAGCGACGCGGCCAGTACGACACCCGAGGCGGCGGCGTAGGTGTAGGCGCGCTCGGCGACGAAGTACGGCACCAGGGCGGCCACCGCTCCCTGGTAGACGTCCACGCAGGCGTGCCCGAGGGACAGCAGCGTGATGGCCCGGTCGTTCTTCGCGGTCACCCGTCGATGCTCGCGCCCGGCTCCATCGGCCCGCTTCCGATAATCTGCCTGCTTGTGTCGAACATCCGCCACGAGCCGACCGCGAGCACGGGCGTGCGGCACCTTTCCCCCGGACAGCGCATCGACGCGCACCGGCACGACGAGCACCAGATCGTCCACGCCGGCTCCGGAGTCGTCGCCGTCACCACCGACGCCGGGACCTGGTTCGCGCCCGGCACCCGCGCCCTGTGGATCCCGGCCGGGACCGCCCACGCCCACCGGGCGTACGGCGCCCTCGACCTGCGCCTGGTCGGCCTGCCCGCCACCGACAACCCGCTCGGCCTGGACACCCCCACCGTCCTCGCCGTCGGCCCGCTGCTGCGCGAGCTGATCCTCGCCTACACCGACGATCCGAGGGACGACAGCCCCGAGCGGCGCCGGCTGCTGGCCGTGCTGCGCGATCAGCTGCGCGCTTCCCCCCGGCAGCCGCTGCGGCTGCCCACCCCCACCGACCCCCGGCTCGCCGCGGTCTGCGCCCTGGTCCACGCCGACCCGTCCGACACCCGTACCCTCGCCGCCCTCGGCGCCGCCACCGGGGTGGGCGAGCGGACGCTCAGCCGCCTCTTCCGCCGGGAGTTCGGGATGACCTTCCCCCAGTGGCGCACCCAGTCGCGGCTCTACCACGCCCTGCGGATGCTGGCCGACGGCACGCCCGTCACCACCGTCGCGCACCGCTGCGGCTGGTCCTCCGCCAGCGCGTTCACCGACGTCTTCCACCGCAGCCTGGGCTACCCGCCGGGTGCTCATGACCGGCGGGCTTGACGCTCCGCGGGGCCGGCGACCCGCGACCGGCAGCGCGGGCGCCTCGCCGGGTCCGTGGCCCTCTGGCAGCGCGGGTGCCTCGCCGGGTCCGTGGCCTTAGACCGGCGCCGCAGGCATCTCGCCGGGGTCCGTGGCCTGGAACCCGCGCCGCAGGCACCTCGCCGGGGTCCGTGGGCCTGAGACCGGCGCCGCAGGCATCTCGCCGGACCCGCCGCCCCCACTCCCTTACCGTCGAGTAATATCGCGCGCCAGGCCCCCCGGAGGAGGAACCGTGTCCCGGTCCGAACGCTCACCCCTGCTGCTCGCCGGCCTGCTGGCCGTCGCGGGCGCCGCCCACTTCGCCAGCCCCCGGCGCTTCGACGAGATCGTCCCGCGCGGCCTGCCGGGCACGCCCCGGGCCTGGACGTACGCCAGCGGCGCCGCCGAACTGGCGCTGGCCGCCGGGATCGCCCTGCCGCGCACCCGGCCCGCCGCCGCCCAGGCCGCCGCGGCCTTCTTCGTCGGCGTCTTCCCCGCCAACATCAAGATGGCCGTCGACTGGCGGCACCGCCCCACGCCCCAGAAGGCCGCCGCCTACGGGCGGCTGCCCCTGCAACTGCCGCTGGTGCTGTGGGCCCGCGGCGTCGCCCGGAACGCGCGGGACGCGGCGTGAGCGGGCGCCCGGGGCCCGGTGACACCGCCCCCGACTTCACGTTGCCGGACGAGACCGGTGCCGAGCGCAGCCTGACCGGTCTGCTCGCCGACGGCCCCGTGGTGCTCTTCTTCTACCCGGCCGCGCTCACCCCCGGCTGCACCGCCGAGGCCTGCCACTTCCGCGATCTCGCCGCCGAGTTCGCCGCCGTGGGCGCCCGGCCCGTCGGCATCAGCGGCGACGCCGTGGACCGCCAGCGGGAGTTCGCCGGCCGGCACGCGCTCGGCATGCCCCTGCTGTCCGACGCCGACGGCACGGTCCGCGAGCGGTTCGGCGTACGGCGGGGCTTCACCCTCGCCCCGACCAGGCGGGTCACCTTCGTCATAGCCGAGGACCGCACGGTGCTCGACGTCGTCCGCAGCGAACTGCGCATGGCCGCGCACGCCGACCGGGCCCTGGCGGCCCTGCGCGCTCACCGCTCCTGAGGAACCGGCCGTCGGCGCCCGTGACCGGCGCGTGGACCGCCCCGGCCGGCCCTCCCGGATCCGCAGCGGTTGATAGTGGGGCGTAAAGGGATGATCCTGGACGGCATGGAGCACGCCTCCGCTGCGGCGATCGTGGACACCGACGGCCTGGTGACGGGGTGGAGCGAGGGTGCCCGGCGGCTGACCGGGTACCCGGCCGAGGAGGCCGTGGGCCGGTACGCGCGCGACCTGCTCGCCCAGGACGCGGAGCCCGGTGCCGTGTCCGCCCTGTCGGGCACCGTCCTGGTGCGCCACCGGGACGGTTCCGCGGTGGCGCTGGCGCTGCGCGCCCTGCCGCTGCTCACGGCGGACGGCTCACCGGGCGGGTACGTGGTCACCGTCGAGCAGCCGGGCGGGGGCGGGGGCGGCTTTGCCCTGACCGGGGAGACCTTCCAGCAGTCGTCCCTGTCGATGTCCGTGCACGACGTCGCGCAGCGGTACCTGCGCGCCAACGACACGGCGCTGCGGCTGCTGGGGACGACGGAGCGGGAGCTGATCGGGCGGCGGCTCTCCGACATCATGGAGGGCATCGACGCCGACGGCCCGGGCTTCCACCAGTACCTGCGGCAGGTCGCCGAGACCGGCCGCCCGGCGCGTTACGAGACCTTCACGCCCGCTTCCTCCCCGCTCGGCGAGCACGCCTGGCGGGTGGAGATGTGGCCGGTGCGCGACCCGTCCGGCGCGGTGGCCGCCGTCGCCATGGCCGGGTTCGAGACCACCGAGCAGCACCGGGCGCGGCAGCGGCTGGCCCTGCTGAACGAGGCCGCGGCGGGCATCGGCACCACCCTGGACGTGGTCCGCACCGCCGAGGAACTGATCGAGCTGCTGGTACCGCACATGGCCGACTTCGCCGGCGTGGACCTGCTCGACTGGGTGCTGGGCACGGAGGAGCCGGTCGTGGAGTCGGCCACGGACGTCTCGCTGCGCCGGGTGGCCCACCGCTCCGCCACCGAGAACTACCCCCGGCCCACCCCTCATCTGGGCGAACGGATCGTCCACCCGACGTACTCGATGGCCGCCCAGGCGCTGCGGGAGGGCCGGGCGGTGCTCAGGGGACCGGGCGACCCGGACTTCGACCGCTGGATCCGGCTGCGCAACGAGCAGGCCCCGCACAACCGCGCCTGGCGCCGGAGCCTGCGCTCGGCCCTGGCGGTACCCCTGCGGGCCCGGGGCACCACCCTCGGGGTCGTGCTGCTCGCCCGCGGCGCGCCCGGGGAGCCGTACGTCGGCGACGACGTGGCCCTGGCCGAGGAACTCGCCAGCCGGGCCGCCGTCTGCGTGGACAACGCCCGCCGCTTCGCCCGGGAACGCGGTACCGCGCTGGCCCTCCAGCACAGCCTGCTCCCCACCGGCCTGCCGGGACAGGCGGCGGTGGAGGTGGCCCACCGCTACCTGCCCTCCGGGTCGGCGGCCGGCATCGGCGGCGACTGGTTCGACGTGATCCCGCTCTCCGGCTGCCGGGTCGCCCTGGTCGTCGGCGACGTCGTCGGCCACGGCATCCCGTCCTCGGCGACCATGGGCCGGCTGTGCACGGCCGTCCGCACCCTCGCCGACGTCGACCTGCCGCCCGACGAACTCCTCACCCACCTGGACGACCTGGTCAGCCACCTCGCCGCCGGCGGCGAGGGCGACGAGGCCGCCGAACTGGGCGCCACCTGCCTCTACGCCGTCTACGACCCCGTGTGCCGCCGCCTCACCGTGGCCGCCGCGGGGCATCCCGCCCCCGCCGTCCTGCTGCCCGACGGCAGCGCGCGGCTGGTCGACATGACCGCCGGGCCGCCGCTCGGCGTCGGCGGCCTGCCCTTCGAGGCCACGGAACTGGAACTGCCCGAGGGCTCCGTCGTCGCCCTGTACACCGACGGCCTCATCGAGGACCGCGTCCGCGACCTCGACCAGGCCACCGCCGAGCTGTGCCACGCCCTGACCGCGTCCGTGCCCTCGCTGGACGAGCTGTGCGACAGCGTGCTCAAGGCCGTGATGCCCGAGGACCCGCGCGACGACATCGCCCTGCTGCTGGCCCGCACCCGGGCGCTCGGTGCCGAGCAGGTCGCCACCTGGAACATCACCCCCGACCCGGCGCAGGTCGCCGCCACCCGGACCTCCGTCATGGAACGGCTGGCCGCCTGGGGCCTGGCGGAGACCGCGTTCGTCACCGAACTCGTGGTCAGCGAGCTGGTCACCAACGCCATCCGCTACGGCGAACCCCCCATCCAGCTGCGGCTCATCCGCGACCACAGCCTCATCTGCGAGGTCTCCGACGCCAGTCCCACCTCGCCGCACCTGCGCCGGGCGCACGCCTACGACGAGGGCGGCCGGGGGCTGCTGCTGGTCGCCCAGCTCACCCAGCGCTGGGGCAGTCGGCCGACCGGCGGCGGCAAGACCATCTGGGCCGAGCAGTCGCTCCCCCAGGGCTGACCGCGCGGCTCGCCACCGCGTCAGAACTCCTCGTGCGTCTCCGGGTCACCGCCGATCCGCCGCCGGGGACGGTCGGCGATCGCCCGCAGCTGGTCCGCGTCCAGCTCGAAGCCGAAGACGTCGAGGTTCTGCCGCTGCCGCCCGGGGTCCGCCGACTTCGGGACCGGCACCGCGCCGAGCTGGAGGTGCCAGCGCAGCACCGCCTGACCGGGGGTCACCCCGTGGGCTCCGGCCACGGCGGCGACGGCCGGGTCGTCGAGCAGGTCGCTGCCCCGGCCCAGCGGGCTCCAGCTCTCGGTGCGGATGCCCTTCCCCTCGTGGAAGGCGCGCAGCTCGTCCTGGGGGAGGAGCGGGTGCAGTTCGATCTGGTTGACGGAGGGCAGCACGCCGGTCTCCTTCTCCAGCCGCTCGATGTGCCCGGCGGTGAAGTTGGAGACGCCGATCGACCGGACCAGGCCCTCCTCGCGCAGCTTGATCATGGCCTTCCAGGAGTCGACGTACCGGTCGACGCGGGGCAGCGGCCAGTGGATCAGGTACAGGTCGACGTAGTCCAGGCCGAGCCGGGCGCGGGACTGCTCGAAGGAGGCGAGGGTCTCCTCGTAGCCGTGGTGGCGGCCGGGCAGCTTGGTGGTGACGACGATCTCCTCGCGGGGCACGCCGGCGTCGGTCACGCCGAGGCCGACGCCGGTCTCGTTGCGGTAGCTGGCCGCGGTGTCGATCAGGCGGTAGCCCAGGCCGAGGGCCTCGGCGACCGCCCGTCGCGCCTCGGCGTCGTCCATCGGCCAGGTGCCCAGCCCCAGCGCGGGGAGCGCGGTGCCGTCGTTGAGGGTGTGTGCCGGGATGCTGCTCACGGGAGACCTTCTCTCGACTGCGTACGGAACGGATGGCGCTTCCAGCCTCCGGGACGGCGCCGCGGTGATCAACCCGGCGTCGCGGTCCCGGAAGTTCCCGAGGCGCTCTCGCCATACCCGGCGCGGGCTGTCACGATCTTTGGCATGACGACGGACAGGGGCGGCGCGGAGCGGACGGCACAGCGGGACACGGGGGTCGAGGTGCGGCCCGCCGCGGGGCACATCGGCGCCGACATCACCGGCGTGGACCTGGCCGGCGACCTCACCGACGCACAGGTCGCCGCCGTCCGGGCCGCCGTCCTGCGCCACAAGGTGGTGTTCTTCCGCGACCAACGGCTGGACCACGCCGCGCACGTCGCCCTGGCCCGCCGGTTCGGCGAACCGGTCGTCCTGCCCCGGCGCGGCAAGGCGTCGCCGCCGGACTTCCCGGAGGTCGAGACGACCGCCGACCGGCTGGAGCTGGGCGGCCGGTTCGGCATGGAGCACGACGAGTGGCTCGCCCGGCGGCGGCACACCCTGCTGCGCGGCTGGCACTGCGACCACGGCGCTCGCGTCGACCCGCCCGCGGCGACCATCCTGCGCGCCGAGACCGTACCGCCGTACGGCGGCGACACCACCTGGTCCAACCTGGCCGCCGCCTACGCCGGGCTCTCCGCCCCGGTGCGCGCGTTCGCCGACGGACTGCGCGCCGAGCACCGCCTGGGCGTCGGCTACCAGCCCCGCCCGGGCGACGACGCCTACCTCCGCCGCCTGCTGGACCACCAGATCGCCACCGTCCACCCGCTGGTCCGCGTCCACCCGGAGACGGGGGAGCGGGTGCTGTACGTCAACGGCTACTACGTCGAGCAGATCACCGGCCTGTCCCGCCCCGAGAGCGCTGCGGTCCTCCAGCTGCTGCTGGAGCAGGCGACCCGGCCCGAGTACACCGTCCGGTTCCGCTGGGAGCCGGGCAGCGTCGCCTTCTGGGACAACCGGGCCACCATCCACCTGGCGCCCGGCGACAACGCCCACCTGGACCACCCCCGGATCATGCACCGGGTGATGCTGCACGGCGAGGTCCCCGTGGGCGTCGACGACCGCCCCTCCGAACCGCTCACCGGGAGCGCGCCGGGCCGCTGGTGACCGTCACACCAGCGGGATCGTCACCTCGTCCTCGACCGGCGGGTCGGTCTCCTGCGCCCGGTTGCCGGTGGCGGCGAAGCAGCGCAGCCGCACCGCCTCCGGGGTGACGTCCAGCCGCAGGAAGCACTTGAAGAACGGCGGGCTGTACGTCGCCGAACCCGGTGAGAACAGCTGCGTGTAGAACTTGCGCACCGGCAGCCGGAATCGTTTCCTCTTCTCCGGCCGCCGCCCGGTGCCCAGCAGCCCGGCGACCAGCCGGACCCGCCGGGTGACCCGCGCCGCCCCGGCCCCCTGGGCGCGGGTCGGCCCGATGCCGAGCCGCTCGGCGATCACGGCGGTCGCCTCGGCCTCGGTCAGGGTGAAGAAGCGGCGCAGCCGCAGACGGCGTCCGTAGAGGGCGCTGTAGAAGGCGAGGGAGTCGCCGCGCAGCGGGTAGCAGCGGAAGTCCCGCTCGGTGACGCCGCCGACCGAGACCCGGGGAATGGTGTGGGTGGCGTGCGTGAACGCCCCGCCGCCGCCCGCGACCACGTACTGGATCGTGCGGCCGTCCACGTCGACCGGATAGCGCTGGTAGTTGTGGATGTCACCGCCGATCGCCGCGACGTAGTGATGGGCCGGGTCCCGGACGATGTCGTCGACGGTGCCGCCGCCCTCGACGGGGCACGGGTGGTGCTCCCCGTCGACGTACAGCGGGGAGCCGGTGACCAGGATCTTCGGCCGCGGTCCCCGGGACACCTCGCGCAGCCACGCCCCCTGTCCGGCGTCCACGGTCCCCAGCAGCCCGGTGTCGATGCCGACGATGCGCACCGGGCCCGCGTCGATCGCCCAGTACGGTCCCGGCTGGACGGCCCGCTGCTCGGGCGCCGACCGCAGCCGCCGCGCCTCCGCCAGGCGCCGGCCGTCGTCCGGGCGCGGCCGGTGCCACAGCAGGGAGCGCAGCCAGGCGCGGGTCAGCGGCCGGGGCTTCGGCTCCGGCGGCAGGGGCGGGGCGTCGTCGCAGAAGACCCGCATGAAACCGCCGAGGTCCTCGTACCAGTCGTGGTTGCCGGGTATCGCGTAGATCGGTGCCCGGTAGTCCCGGTAGGGGCGGAAGAACTTGGGGCCGTAGTCGTCGGCGCTGCCCACCGGATAGATCACGTCACTGGCGAGCACGGCGAACCGGGTGTCCCCGCCTGCCCGCAGCAGTCCCGGCACGACGGCGTACTGCGGATCGTCGCCCTCGCCCGTGTCGCCGATGACCAGGAAGGAGAACCGGTCGGGGTCGTCCCGGCGGATCACCTTGTCGGCGGGGGCCCCGGCCGCCGCCCGCTGCGCCACCCAGCGCCCCCGGGTACGGCCCGTGGGATCGCCGAGCCAGGAGGCCAGGACGCCGTTGCGGGCGGCCCACAGCATCCGCGGGTCCAGCCAGGAGATCTTCTCGACCCGCTCCGGCATGAGCCGCCGGTACGCGCCGCGCTCCGCGGCACCCCAGCCGGCGCCTTCCGCGGTGTCACGTGAGGAATCAGCCATCCCGGCACCGTAACAACGCCTGCCGGCCGGGCCGGAGGCGGGATGATCGGCCAACGGTGGCCGGGCACGGGCGAGTTCGCGCGCGCGGTGACGCCTGCGCCGGGCCGTGCGCCGTCAAGGCCGCCGGGACGGCGAGGAGTCCGGGCGCGGGCCGGCCGACGCGTACGGCGCCCCGCCGTGCGCAGCGGCCCGCCCGGACGGTGCCGGAGCGCGGTTCCGGTCGTCCTCGCCCAGGACCAGCAGCGGGTCGAACATGACCACCACCCCGGCCAGCAGCAGGAAGACGGCCGGGCCGAGCAGCATCGGCAGCAGCAGCGCGGCCGGCGAGTCGCCGTCCCAGGTGCCGCCCGAGGTGCCGTGCACATGGACGCTGACCGCGGCCATCCCCGTGTAGTGCATCCCGGTGACCGCGACACCCATGACCATGCTGGCCCCCAGACTCGCCAGGAAGCCCCGGACGCTGACCGCCGCCCACAGCGCGGCACCCGCCGCGGCCACGGCGATCACCAGGGAGAGCCCGACCGTCAGGACGTCGTAGCTCAGGTCCCCGTCGAGCCGCAGCGCCGCCATGCCCAGGTAGTGCATGGCGGCCACCCCCAGGCCGGTGACCAGGCCCGCCAGGGCCAGCGTGCCGGGCCCGGTCCCGCGGTAGCCCACCGTGAACACGCCGACGCCGACCACGACGACCGCCACCAGGAGGCTGAGCACGGTGAGCGGGACGTCGTAGCGGACCCGGGTCTCCTCGACGCGGAAGCCCAGCATGGCGATGAAGTGCATCGTCCAGATCCCGCAGCCGATCGAGGCCGCGCCCAGCCCCAGCCAGCCCGCCTTGAAGGAGTGGGGGCTGAGCAGCGTCCGCACCGTGCAGCGCAGCCCCAGCGCCCCGCCCAGGCAGGCCATCAGATAGGCCGCCACCGGCGTCACGAGCCCGTACCGGAACCCGTCGACCGTGCCTTCCATGAGCCAACTCCCCCCGAAGTCATGGCATGCGGTGCAGGAAGGTTTCTACGGGGCCCGGTCGTGCAAGTGCAAGGGTTTCCGGAGGTGAGGTGAAACGTCCTCTTCCGGAACGACTCCTTCAGAACGTCCGCTTCAGCAGGTCCAGCAGGGCCGTCCAGTGCCGTTCGGTCGCCGCCTCGTCGTACGCGGCGGTGTCGGCCTGGGTGTACCCGTGCGCCGCGCCGGCGTAGACCTCGCAGCGGTGCCGGACGCCGGCCCCGGTCAGCGCCGCCGCCAGGCGCTCCTGCTGCTCGGGCGGCATGGCGTGGTCCTGGTCGGCGTGGGCGAAGTACACCTCGGCGGTGATCCGGTCGGCCAGCAGGTGCGGGCTGTCCGGGTCGTCGGTGGCCAGTCCGGCGCCGTGGAAGCCGGCCGCGGCGGCCACCCGGTCGGGGTAGGTGCCCGCCGTGTACAGCGCGAGCCGGGCGCCCATGCAGTAGCCGGTCAGCGCGACCGGCCCGTCGGCCGCCTCGGGGCGCGAGGCCAGCCAGTCGAGGTACGCCCGCGCGTCCCGCATCGCGAGGTCCGGGGTGAGCGACTGCATGATCGGGCCGAGCCGCTGGAAGATCTCCGGCCGCGCCTGCGGGTCGATGAACTCCGGCAGGTCCACCACCGGCGCCCGGCCGTGCCGGTAGAAGACGTTGGGCACCAGGACGGTGTAACCGGCCCCGGCGAGCCGGTCGGCCATGGACCGCAGCTGCGGGCGCGGCCCGAAGGCGTCCATGTAGAGCAGGACCGCGGGATGCGCCCGCCCGTCGTCGGGACGCGTCAGATACGCGTCGGCGGTGCCGTCCTCGGTGGGGATGTCGACAGCGGTTCCCTGTACGGCGGTCATGGCTGGGCTGCCTCTCTGCGGTGACGTCGGCACACGGCCGCCCGCGGCACGGGGCTGACCGGAGATCATCGTGACACGTCCGTCCCCGGGGCGGACGAGCCCCCTGGGCCCGGCAAGCCCCCGTGACCTGCGCTCGGCCGGCTTTTCACCCGCTCACTCGAAGCGCGTCGGGTCGCCCGCCCCGCGGCGCACGATCTCCGGCTCGCCGCCCGAGAAGTCGACGACCGTCGTCGGCTCGGTGCCGCACTCCCCGGAGTCGACGACCGCGTCGACCACGTGGTCGAGCCGGTCCTTGATCTCCCAGCCCTGGGTCAGCGGCTCGTCCTCGTCGGGCAGCAGCAGCGTGCTGGACAGCAGCGGCTCGCCCAGCTCGGCGAGCAGGGCCTGGGTGACGACGTGGTCGGGGATGCGCACACCGACGGTCTTCTTCTTGGGGTGCTGGAGCACCCGCGGCACCTCGCGCGTCGCGGGCAGGATGAAGGTGTAGCTGCCGGGCGTGGACGCCTTCAGCGCCCGGAACACGTCGTTGTCGATCCGTACGAACTGGCCGAGCTGCGCGAATTCCTGGCACACCAGGGTGAAGTGGTGCCGGTCGTCCAGCTTGCGGATGGACCGGATGCGGTCGATGCCGTCCCGGCTGCCCAGCCGGCAGCCCAGCGCGTAGCAGGAGTCCGTCGGGTAGGCGATCAGCGAGCCCGAGCGGACGCTGTCGGCGATCTGGGCGATGCTGCGGGGCTGGGGGTTGTCGGGGTGCACGTCGAAGTACTTCGCCATCCGCCGAGCTTAAGCCCCCGGCCCCGCCCGGCCCCGCCCGGCCCGCCCCGGCCGTCCGGCCGGGATGATGGGGCGGGGAACCGAAACACCCGAGAAGACGAGGAGAGAGGGACGACGTGGCGGGCCGGGACGAGGACAGCGGGCACGTGCGGTGGGCGGAGGAGCTGCTCGGCCGTCTGAAACCGGCCGGCGACGACGTGGGCGGTGTCGTGGACTGGCTGGCCGGCGCCCTGCGCGCGGCCGTGTCCCTGCGCGACGGCAGCGGGCGGCTGCTGGCCGGCACCCCGGTGGAGCCGGACGAGGAGCTGGTGCGGGACCTCACCGCCGGCCGGATCGCCTCCGCGGCCTTCCAGGACGCCGGACGCCACCTGCGTCTGGTCCGCGTGGACCACGGTGGCACGGAACCGGCGGCCGTGCTCGCGGTGGCGCGCGAGACGCCCTTCGACCGGACTGCGTCCGGCATCGTCGCGCACACCGGGCGGGCGCTCGCCCTGCTGCTGGCCGCCCGCGCCTCGGCCGAGGCCGGGTACCGGCTGGAGCGGGCCACCTCCGACCTGCGCCTGGCGATCCTGCAGCTGCTGATGGTGGAGGAGATCGTCTCCGCGCGCCGGGTCGCCGCGGGGTTCTGGCCGGGACTGCTCGACACCGACACGGCCAGCGTCTACGTCGTCGAGACCGACCCCGACCGGCGCGACCGGCTTGCCCGGGAGTGCCGGGACGCCACCCGGGAGGGCGCCCTCGTCGTGCGCTGCCCCGCCATGGACGGCCATGTGATCGTGGTGGCGCCCCGCGAGAGCACCGGCGACGAACTGCGGGCCCTGGTCCAGCGGCACCCCGGGGTCCTGCTGGGCGGCAGCGTCCGGCAGAGCCTGGTGCGCACGGCCACCGCCTACGGCCAGGCCGTCAGCGCCCTGGCCGTCGCCCGGATCCGTCCGGAGCGGGCAGCCGTGTACGCCGAGCGGACCTCTCCCGAGCGGCTGATCGACCCGGCGGCGCTGCGCGGCTGGACGGCTCGGACACTGCGCCCCCTGGACGGGCTGGCCCACCACACCCGGGCCGAACTGCTCGCCACCACCCGGCTCGGCCTGGAGTTCACCGCCGTCAACGCGGCCAAGATACTCGGCATCAGCCGCAACACCGTCCGGGCCCGCATGGACCGGGTCGCCGCGCTGCTCGGCACGGACTTCTCCGACCTGACCGTCCGGGCCACCGCCCACCTCGCGCTGAACGCCGAGGCCGGCTTCGACCCGCACCCCGCCGACCGGGACACCGAGCGGCCGGACCGGACCTGCCTCACCGAGCTGCTGACCGACCCCGCGCCGCGCGCCTGGGCCGGTGACCTCCTCGGCCGGCTGGAGCCCGACCCCCGCAACCTGCGGCGCACCCTGCGCACCTGGATCGCGGCCGGCGGCAACGCGGAGCGGACCGCGCGGACGCTGGGCCTGCACCCGCAGACCGTGCGCGACCACGTCCGCGGCGCCGAACCGGTCCTGGAGCGGCAGCTGCTGGCCGGCGGCGGTGACCTGTACGAGGTCGTCCTGGCCCATCTGGCCGTGGGCGACCTCGACCGGCCGGCGCTGTGCGGCACGAAAGCGGACCATCCGGACTGACCTGTGCACGGGTGAGTCCCCGGGGCCGGGCAGCGGGCACCGGCACGCTTCACAGCGGCCGGGCCGCCCCCTAGGTTCGGACACCGCGGGGGACACCACGGGGGACGACGCGGGGGCACGACCGGAACGGGGGACCGGTCGCGCCTCCGCGTGACCGGCCGGTCAGCCGTTCGGCAGGATCACCGCGCGGCCGTTGACCTTGCCCTCGTGCAGCCGCTCGTAGGCGAGCGGGGCGTCGTCGAGGGAGTACGTCTCGGTGTGCACCGACACCGCTCCCGCGCGGGCCAGCGCCAGCACCTCCATCAGCTCGCCCCGGCTGCCCCAGTACGGCGCCGACACCGACACCTCGAACGGCGTCAGGCCGAACCCGACCGGGAACGGCGCCCCGCCGATCCCGACCAGCGCGACATCGGCCTCGACGCCCGCGACGCCGGCGGCGGTCCGGACGGTCGGCGCGACGCCGACGAAGTCGAACACCGCCTGGGCGCCGACCGGCCCGGTGATCTTCCGGACCGCGTCGACGGCCCGGTCGTCGGAGCGCACCGTCTCGTGGGCGCCGACCTCACGGGCCAGGCGCAGCTTGTCCTCGCTGACGTCGAGGGCTATGACCCGGGCGGAGGTCAGCGCGCGCAGCAGCTGGATGGCGACGTGCCCGAGACCGCCGGCGCCGATGACCACGGCGGTCGAGCCCGGGCCGAGCTTCGGCAGGGACTTCTTGACGGCGTGGTACGGCGTCAGCCCGGCGTCGGTCAGCGGCACCGCCGCGACCGGGTCGAGGCCGTCCAGCGGGACCAGGTGCCGGGGGTCGTCGACGAGCAGGTACTCCGCCATCGACCCGGGGCGGCCGAGCCCCGGCGGGTGGATGCCCAGCTCGTCGGCGCGCAGGCAGTAGTTCTCCTTGCCCTCCGCGCACTTGGCGCAGGTGCCGCAGCCCCAGGGGCCGTACACGGCGACCGCGTCGCCCTCGCTCAGCCCGGTCACGCCGTCACCGAGCGCGGCGACCGTGCCGACGCCCTCGTGGCCGAGGGTGAGCGGCAGCGGGTAGGGGAAGCCCTCGGCGGGCCATTCCATCACCGCGATGTCGGAGTGGCACACCCCGGCCGCGGTGACCTTCAACAGCACCTGTCCGGGCCCGGGTTCCGGGTCGGGGACCGTGACCACCTCGGGGGGTGCCCCGATGGTGCGGTACTGCAGAGCCTTCATGGTCGAACTCCTTCGTTCTGTCGTCTCCCCCGTGGGCGGGACTCAGACGGCGGTGTAGGCGCCGTCGACCAGGTGGTAGCTGCCCGCGATGAAGGACGCGCGGTCGGACAGCAGGAAGACGATCAGCTCGGCGACCTCTTCGGAGGTGCCCAGCCGGCCGGCCGGGTGCAGGGCGACCAGGCCGTCGTAGGCGTCCTTGTCCATGGTCTTCAGCAGCGGCGTCTCGATGAAGCCGGGGCCGACCGCGTTGATCCGGATGCCCTTGGCGGAGTACTCGGCGGCGGCCGTCTCGGTCAGCCCGACCACACCGTGCTTGGCGGCGACGTACGCCGAGGAGCCGGCGAAGCCGACCTTGCCGAGGATGGAGGCGACGTTGACGATGGCGCCGCCCTTGCCCGCGGCCTCGATGACGGGCAGCTCGTAGCGCATCGAGTAGAAGACGCCGTCCAGGTTGGTGCGCACGACGCGGCTGTAGGCGTCGATGTCGTACGCGCCGGTGGGGGCGGACGGGCCGCCGATGCCGGCGTTGTTCACCGCCAGGTCCAGCGAGCCGAAGGTGTCGACGGCGAACCGGACGGCCGCCTCGACGGACTCGGGGCTGGTCACGTCCAGGGTGACGGCGGCGGCCTCGAAGCCCTCCGCCTTCAGGTCCGCGGCGGCCTTCTCGGCGCCCTCGGCGTTGTAGTCGGCGACGACGACCTTGGCGCCGCCGGCGCCGAGGCGGCGGGCGGTGGCCAGGCCGATGCCGGAGGCGCCGCCGGTGACCAGGGCGGTGCGGCCGGCGAACTCGGACGCGTAGTCGGTGACGGGGGTGGTACCCGCAGTGTTCATGGTGTTCTCTCACTCTTCCGTGGTGCTGTCGGGGACCGCGGCCGCGATCTCCGAGGTCAGGGCGTCGTAGGCCCGCTCCACGAGGGCGGCGAGGTCTGCGGCTCCCGAGTTCTGGTCGCCGGTCCGGGCCCAGACGCGCAGTGCGGCGACCAGGACTCCGGCGGCGGCGTCGACGACGGCGGCCGGGCGCACGTCGCGGGTGGGGTCCGTGCCGAGCCGGTCGGCGACGATGCGGATCGACTCCTCCTGGGCGTCGACCCGGATGCGCTGGTAGGCGCCGAAGAGGGCGGGCTCGCTGTCGACCAGGGCCAGCAGCCGCCGCATCCGCGGGCGCAGCTGCCGGGGCGGGTCGTCCGGGTCGGTCAGCCACGCGTGCACCGCCCGGCGGTAGGCCGTCAGCGGGGGCTCGTCGGCGGGACGGCACCGCAGCAGCGCGTTGATCCGGTCGCCGTCGCGGCGGACGAAGTCCAGGGCGGCGTCCTCCTTGCCCGCGAAGTGCCGGCTGAAGGTACGGCGGGTGACGCCCGCGCGCTCGGCGATGGCCTCCACGGTCGTGGCCGCCGTCCCCTGTCCGAGGATCAGGTCGCAGGCGGAGGCCGACAGTGCGTCCCGGGTCTGCCGCGCCTTGCGCCGGCGCCGGTCGTCGGGGGCACCGGGCGCGCCCGGGGTGTCCGTGGGCTTCGCTGCCGTCATACGTCCCACGGTACACCCGAAAATGTCCCAGCGGGACATGTGTCCCGCTGGGACATTTTGAGAGGGGGCGCCGGCGGCCGGCCGTGTGCCGCCGCGGGGCAGGGGTACCCGGCCGCACCGAGAAGGGGCCTGAGAAGGCTCTGGCCGAACAGACGCGTGAAGTGGAGGCCCGTAATGACCAGCGGAGCGGAGACCGGCGGTGTGACCGGTACGCAGGACAAGGACTACAACCTCATCTGGTACGTCGAGTCGTGCCTGAACAACGCGCTGCGCCTGGAGACGTACATCCAGGACGCCGAGCGGGACAAGGACACCGAGGTCGCCGAGTTGTTCCGCAAGGCCCAGGCGGACAGCCGCAAGGGCGCCGAACTGGGCAAGGACCTGCTGCGCGCCCGGCTCGCCCAGGGCTGACCACGGCACGCCCCCGGGCCCGGCCGCAGTGACGGACGCGGTGGCCGGGCCCGTCGGGGTCCGTGCGGAGGCGGCCATCGGAGTGTTCCGTGGCCGGCCGGGCGTCGGCCACGGACCGGCGGTGGTCCCACGACCGGGTCCACGATGCGCCGTTCGGCCCTGTCCGGCCGGTCGCGGGGCTCTTCGGGCCGTGTCAAGGTCACAGGTGACCGACCCCGCGCGGCCGGGTACCCGGGACGTCCACGCGACCGGCCGACGGCCGCCGCCTCGTCACGCGCATCGCCCGCGGCGGCCACGAGTCGAAGGAGCCGAAGGAAAATGACCGACGTATCGAGCCAGGGTCCCGCTCCCGGCGACGACCGGAAGGTGCTCACCAACCGGCAGGGACACCCGGTCTACGACAACCAGAACCAGCGCACGGTCGGCGCCCGCGGGCCCGCCACGCTGGAGAACTACCACTTCCTGGAGAAGATCAGCCACTTCGACCGGGAGCGCATCCCCGAGCGCGTCGTCCACGCCCGCGGGGTGACCGCGTACGGCTTCTTCGAGGCGTACGGCGCCTGGGGCGACGAGCCGATCGACCGGTACACCCGGGCCAAGCTGTTCCAGGAGCGCGGCAAGCGCACCGACATCGCCCTGCGGTTCTCCACCGTCATCGGCGGACGCGACTCCTCCGAGGCCGCCCGCGACCCGCGCGGCTTCGCCGTGAAGTTCTACACCGAGGACGGCAACTGGGACCTCGTCGGCAACAACCTGGGCGTCTTCTTCATCCGGGACGCCATCAAGTTCCCGGACGTCATCCACGCCCTCAAGCCCGACCCGGTCACCTTCGAGCAGCAGCCCCGGCGCATCTTCGACTTCATGTCGCAGACCCCGGAGTGCATGCACATGCTGGTCAACCTGTTCAGCCCGCGCGGCATCCCGGCCGACTACCGCCACCAGCAGGGCTTCGGCGTCAACACCTACAAGTGGGTCAACCAGGCCGGCGAGACCAAGCTCGTCAAGTACCACTGGATGCCCAAGCAGGGCGTGCGCAGCATGACCGAGGAGGACGCCGCCAACGTGCAGGCGGACTCCACCGGCCACGCCACCAAGGACCTCTACGAGGCGGTGGCGCGCGGCGACTACCCCGAGTGGGAGCTGCTCGTCCAGATGATGGACGACCACGACCACCCGGAGCTGGACTTCGACCCGCTGGACGACACCAAGACCTGGCCCGAGCAGGAGTTCCCGCCCAAACCGGTGGGCCGGATCGTGCTGAACCGGATGCCGGAGAACTTCTTCGCGGAGAACGAGCAGATCTCCTTCGGCACCGGCGTCCTCGTCGACGGCCTGGACTTCTCCGACGACAAGATGCTGGTCGGCCGGACCTTCTCGTACAGCGACACCCAGCGCTACCGGGTCGGCCCCAACTACCTCCAGCTCCCGGTCAACCAGGCCAAGAACGCCACCGTGCGCACCAACCAGCGCGACGGCTTCATGGCGTACCACATCGACGGCGGCGAGAACCCGTCGGTCAACTACGAACCGTCGATCACCGACGGCAGCCTGCGGGAGGCCGAGTACCCCACCCACGACGAGCAGGGGCCGGAGATCCGCGGCCGGGTCACCCGCAAGCGCATCCCGCGCACCAACGACTACCTCCAGGCAGGGCAGCGCTACTGCCTGATGGAACAGTGGGAGCGCGACGACCTGGTGAAGAACTTCGTCAACCTGCTCTCCCAGTGCGACCGGCCGGTGCAGGAGCGCATGGTGTGGCACTTCCTGCTGGTCGAGAACGACCTCGGGCTGCGGGTCGGCGAGGGACTCGGCATCTCGCCCGAGGACGTGGCGGGCCTGGAGCCGCTGGCCAGCCAGGACCTCACCGACGAGGACCGCAAGCGGCTGGCCAACCTCGGCAAGAACCCGCCGCGCGACGTCGAGGGCCTCACCATGACCCACTGCGTGCCCGACGAGCGGCACGTCGTGACCCGGTGAGTCAGCGCCGCGGCGCCGCCCGGGCCACCGCGACGGCCTGCTCGGCGTAGCCCCGGCCGAACAGCACGGCGTGCACCGGCAGCGGGAACAGCTGGTGCACGCCGACCCGTTCCCGCCGGCCCGCGGCGAGCGGCGCCGCCCCGTCGTAGGCGTCGAGCACGGCCGCCAGGCGCCGGCAGCCGAAGAGGCCCAGCATCGCCAGGCCGGTCTCCCGGTGCCCGCCGTGCGCCGCCGGGGCCGGTCTTCCGGTGCCTGCCGTGCGCCGCCGGGGCGGTCTTCCGGTGCCCGCCGTGCGCCGCCGGGGCGGTCTTCCGGTGCCCGCCGTGCGCCGCCGGGTCGATCAGCCGGACCGCGCCGTCGGCGCCCCACAGCACATCGCCGTTCCACGGATCGCCGTGCAGCCGGGCCGGCGGCTCCGGGGGCCCGGCCGGCTCGGGCAGCCGCGCACAGAGCTGTTCGACGTCGGCGGCCTCCGCCGGACGCACGGTGCCGTCGTCGACCGCGCGGCGCAGGTACGGCAGCCGGTGCTCGGCGTACCAGCCGGGCCAGTCCGCGCCAGGCGCGTCGCGCAGCGGCGCCCGTCCGATGTGCGCCCACTCCGGCCCGCCGGGCGGCACGGTACCGAACGCGGCGGCCCCGGCGGCGTGCGGCGCGGCCGGGGCCGCCCGAACCGCCTTGCGGCCCGGACGTCCGGCGGGGTTCGGCCACCAGGCCGGTGACCGGCCGGCGCCGGTCCGCGCCGCGCACCGCGGGCAGCCGGACCGCCCCGGCGTCCGCCGGCCGGCGCAGCCCGGCCGCCTCCGCCCGGACCGCGGCCTCGTCGTCGCCCCGCTTGACCACCGCCGTCCGCCCGTCGTCGAGGGTGACCTCGGCCGGCCCGGCGGACCGCCGGCGCCCGCCCGTCACCGCCCGCCCGGTGAGCCGCGCCGCCGCGGCCCCGGGCCCCTCGCCGTCCGTCGCGTCCATGGCGGCCACCCTGCTCCGGGGAGCCGCCGACCCGGTGAATACCGCCGCGCACGCCGATCGAACGGCCCGGGAGCGGGGGACCAGTGAGATCATGACCAGTTCAGCGTTCCCCCGCACGATCATCCTGCCGCCCCCCGTCTGCGAGCAGGCCGCGCAGCACCTCGAACAGGCGGTGCGGCGGGCCATCGACGGTGCCGCCGCCCCGTGGCGCGCCTTCCGCGGCGCCGACGACGAGGACTTCGAGATCCCCGTCTCCGTGGTCGAGCAGGCGGCGGGCTGTCTGCTGGTGCTGGCCGCCGAGAGCGCCCAGAACCTGCGCCCCTCCGCGCTGCGTGCCCTGATCACCGTCGCCCTCCATCTGCGCGACGCCGCCGAGGCCGTCCGCCGTCCCACCCTCCCGACCACGCCGTGGTGACCCCGTAGGAGGGCTCAGGCGCCGACGACGCGCAGTGACACCCACAGCGCCACCGTGGCCGCCACCAGCGTGGTCGGTACGGCGATCAGACCGAGCCGGGTGAAGAGGCCGATGTCCGCGGCGATGCCGTGCCCGTGCAGGACACGCCGCCACAGCAGGGTGGCCAGCGAGCCGACGTAGGTCAGGTTGGGGCCCAGGTTCACGCCGATCAGCACCGCGAGGACGGGGCCGGGGCCGGCCGGCGCGGCCAGCGGCAGCAGGGCCAGCACGGCCGGCAGGTTGTTGACCAGGTTGGCCAGTACGGCGGCCACCGCCGCCACCCCGAGCAGCGCCGGCAGGGAGTGCCCCGAGGGCAGCACCCGGCCCAGCCCGTCGGCCGGGCCGCCCGCCACCACGGCCTGCACCACGACGCCGAGCGCCAGCACGAACAGGCAGAACAACGGGGACGCGGCACCGGCCAGCTCCCGGACGGTGGCCCGGCGCCGCAGCAGCGCCCGGCCGCCGAGCAGCACGACACCGCCCAGCGCCGCCCACGCCGGTTCCACCCCGAACGGCGACGTGACGGCGAACCCGGCCAGGGTCAGGGCGAGCACGACGAGCGTGAAACGGGGGACGGCGGGCCCTACCGCCTCCTCCGTCTCCTCCGCCTTCGGTGAGGCGGCCTCCGGTGAGGCGGGCACGGCGAGGTCGGCGCGGAAGAAACGGCGGAAGACCGCGTACTCGACGCCGACCGAGACCAGCCACGGCAGCGCCATCAGCACGGCGAACCGGGTGAAGCTCAGCCCGCTCGCGGTGAACGCCAGCAGGTTCGTCAGGTTGGAGACCGGCAGCAGCAGCGACGCGGAGTTGGCCAGGTGCGCGACGGCGTACAGATGCGGACGCGCCGGGGCGCCGGCCCGGACGGCGGTGGCCAGGACCACGGGGGTGAGCAGCACGACCGTGGCGTCCAGGCTGAGTACGGCGGTGACCGCGCAGGCCAGCACGAACACCCCGGCCAGCAGCCGCCGCGGGCTGCTCCCGTACCGGCGGGCCACCAGCGCGCCGGCCGCCTCGAACAGGCCGTCCCGGGCGCACAGGTGCGCCAGCACCAGGATCAGCGCGAGGAAGCCGACGACCGGCAGCAGGTCGCGGACCTGCGTCCAGGCCGCGTCCGGCGTGACCGCGCCGAGCGCCACGGCCAGGGCGGCGGCGGGTACGGCGACCGTGGCCTCCGGAAGACCCCGGGGGCGTACGACGGCGAAGACCAGCACGCCCAGCAGCAGGGCGACCGGGACGGCCGCGGAGAGGACGGCGGTACTCAGTGGTTCTCCTCAAGCTTCGTGGTCGGTGGACCGGGTGACGCTGGCCGGCGGCCGGCGGTCGACCGCCCAGGATCGCACCCCTGACCTCGGCGGACACCGCGTCTGCCGAGGTCGCGGCACGGATGTGGCCGACGCCACGGCGCCGGGGAGATCCGGGCCACGGAACGGGCCGGACGTCGCGGGCTACGGTGGCCGCTGCCCCACCACCCATCGAAGACCAGTTCGGACGGCTCGGCAGTGCAAGCAGAACTCTCCCCGGTCATCGCGGCCACCACCCAGTGGCTGACACGTTCCTACCCGGCGTACGGCGGCGCGTTCTCCGCCGCGCTCTGCGAGGCGCAGGCACGCCAGGCCGTGACGGTCGCGGCCAGGCTGCGCCACCCGACGCCGATGGACGCCGCGCTGGTCGCTGTGGCGGGGCCCGGCGGCTCCGCCCGGCTGGACCGGATCTCGGGCGCGGACGACGCCGTGGCCGGTGCGCCGGACGAGCACGCCTGGCGCAGCTGGGTCGACGAGGCCGTGGCGAGTTGGGCGGCCTGCCTGCTGGGCGACGCGGAGCTGGCGGACCGAGCTGTGTCCGCGCTCGTGGATGACGGTGTGGTGGGGGCTGGCCGGTCCGTGGCTGGGCTCGCGGATGACGGTGAGGTGGGGGTGGACCGATCCACGGAGGACGGTGTGGTGGGGGCTGGCCGGTCCGTGGCCGCGCTCGCGGAGGACGGCGCGGTGCGGGCGGAGCCGTCCGTGGCTCGGCGTGCTGATGACAGGGCCGTACCGGCGGAGCCGTCCGGGGCCGCGCCCGTCGAGTACCGGCGGCTGCTCGCGCCCGACGCCGCCGACCGCCGGGCCGCCGCTCTGCTGCGCCACCCCGACCTGCTCGCCCCCGTCGCCGACCTCCACCGCGCCCAGCTCCTGGCCCGCCTGGACACGGGCTCGGCGCGGGCCGCCTGAGCGGCGGCGTCCGCCGGGCCACCCCGGGGACGACGCGGCACCGGTGGTGCGGTCAGGCGGCCGGCGTCAGTGCCGGCCGGGCCGGGGCGTCGGCGCCTTCGGGCCGCACGGGCACCGTCACCGGAACGCGGCGCCGGTGCAGCAGGTGCCCCGCGCCGATCGCGGCGGCGATGAGGAGGCCGCCGGTCACCAGGGCGCCCCGCGCGCCGGCCAGCTCCATCAGCAGGCCGAGCGCCGGCGGACCGCCGAGGCTCCACACCGTGCCGATGCTGCCCCACACGCCCAGCACCCGGCCCCGCAGGTGGGCGGGCGGGTCGGTCTGCAGGACCGACGTGGCGGCCGTGTCGGAGACGGACTCCACCACCGCCATCGGCAGGACCATGACCAGCAGAACCGCCATCGACGGCGACACCCCCGCCGCCACCTGGAACAGCCCGCCCGCCGCCGCCAGCGCGCCCACCAGACGCACCGAGGGCCGCCGCATCCGGGCGCCCAGCACCGCGCCGACGATGCCGCCGGCCGCGAGGACGGTGGAGACCGTGCCGAACGACCCGGCGCCGCCCGCGAGCGGCCCGGTGACGAGCACGGCCAGGGTGAGCTGGTAGTTCCGGCCGAAGACCGCGCTGATCCCGTAGACCCCGGCCAGCGCCAGCAGCCGGGGGCGCCGGGCGAAGAAGGCGAGGCCCTCGCGCACGCCCGTTCCGGTCGTCGTGGGACGCCGGGACGGCTTCCCGCTCGCCCCGGCCGCCCGCTCCGCCGCCCCGCGCACCGGACGCAGGAACGGGATGACGGAGGCCACGAACAGGAAGGAGACCCCGTTGGCCGCGTAGGCGGCGGCCGTGCCCAGGAAGCCGACGGCGACCCCGGCCAGGGCGGCGCCGGTGAGCCGGCCCGCCTGGTGCACCAGGGCGCCCACCCCGATCGCGGAGGGCAGGTCCTCCGCCGGGACGAGGTCGTTGCCCAGCAGGGAGCAGGCCGGACCGTCGACGGTGGCGATGACACCGGTCACCGCGGCCAGCACCATCAGGGACGTCATGTCGAGGCGGTCGAGGGCCACCAGTACGGCCGTGGTGAAGGCGACGGCGCCGAGCAGGGTCTGACTGACGGCGGCCGTCAGCCGGCGCGGCCAGCGGTCGACGGCGGCACCGCCGAAGACGCTGATCAGCAGGGCGGGCGCGGCCTGGACGGACATGGACAGACCGGTCGCGGCGGCGGACCCGGTGATCTGGAGGACCAGCAGGTTCTGCACCGTGAGCTGCATCCACGTACCGGCGTTCGACACGAAGTTGGCGACCGACCACCAGCGCATGCCGCGGTGGCGCAGGGACCGCCACGGCGAGCGGGACGGGGGCGGGGACGGTGCTGAAGCCGGGGGAGGCGCGGGGGCCTGCGGGGCTGGGACGGGGGAGGAAGGCACGTTGCGTCACTCATGAAGGCCGGGGGAGGAGCCCGGAGGGGGAGGGGGACCGGAGCGGGATCGCCGGCTTCGCTGCACGGTCGCTCCACAAGGCCGGAGTACGGCGCCGACCATGGTGGCAGAGGGAGACGGCGAGTCGATGACGGAAACCGTCCGCCGTGCGGACGAGATATCGCCAACTGGCCTCTGCCGAGAGCTGCTTGACGCGGTGAGTGCGGTTGCTCACAGGTGTCCGCTGGGCTCCCGCGCCGTGACCCCGGACACAGCGTCCGGACCGTCGTCCCGGACGCCCGGGAGCCACGGGGCACGGCAGGCGTCAGAGCATGAAGACGACTCGGTGGGGCACTCGGGGCGGGGTCGTCAGCGCTGCGCGGAGGAAGGGAAGGTCTCCTCATGATGCCGATGGCGGCGTTCGCCATGAAGACCGAGGCCCGGGCCCCCTGGGACCGGGCCCTGGTGACCGGGGGCGCGGGGTTCCTCGGCTCACACCTGTGCGCCCGGCTGCTGGATTCGGGTGTCGAAGTCGACTGTCTGGACGATCTCTCGACGGGCCGGGCCGAGAAGGTGGCCCACCTGGCGGGCCGCCCCGGGTTCCGCTTCCTGGAACGCGACGTCGCGGACCCCGGCCTCCCGGACGCCCTCGCCGGACCTTACGACCTGGTGCTGCACCTGGCCGGTCCCGGCCGCCCGGCCGCCTGGCCGGACCGCCCGCTGGACCTGCTGGACACCACGAGCGCGGGGACCCGCGCCGCCCTGGCCGTCGCCGCCCGGGACGGCGCCCGGTTCCTGCTCGCCTCCGCGCCGCCGCCCGCGGACCCCGGCCCCGCCGGCCCGGCCGACCCCTTCTCCTCGCACGGGGCGTACGCCGAGGCCGTCCGGTTCTCCGAGGCGCTGGTCGCGGCACGGGCGGGCGACCCCGGTTCGAACGCCGGCATCGTGCGGCTGTTCCCCGTCTGCGGGCCCGGGATGCGGACGGACGACGGCGGGGTGCCGGGCGCCTTCCTCGGCCAGGCCCTGGCGGGCCGGCCGGTCACCGTCGCCGGGGACGGCACCCGCAGGCACTCCCTGTGCTACGTCGACGACCTGGTCGACGGGGTGCTGCTGGTCGCGGCCGGCCGCTCGGTACGGCCCGTGGACCTCGGCGGCGACGAGGCGCCGACGGAACGGGAGATCGCCCGCCGGATCATCGAGCTGACCGGCTCCGACGCGCCGCTGACCTGCACCGGCCGGCCGCCGGACGGCCCTGAGTCGCCCCGGCCGGTCACCGGCTTCGCCCGCGAGATCTTCGGCTGGATGCCCGGTGTGACCTGGCAGGAGGGCCTCGCGCGCACCGTCGCCGCCCGCACCGAACGGCCCGCACCGGTGCCGGCCGCCGCGGTGGTGCGCGACGGCGGGGGGTGGTGGGCGTGAAGGCGCTCGTCGCCCACCCCGGCGGTTTCGGTGAGGTCCTGCTGGCCGGCCCGGCCGTGCGGGCGCTGGCCACCCGGGCGGGCACGGTCACCATGCTGTGCGAGGCCCGCGGGGCGTCCGCCGCCCGGCTGCTGCCGCACGTCGACGACGTACTGGTGTGGGACACACCCGGGCCCGACGACGGCACCGGTGGCACCGACGGTCCGCTGACGCGGCTGCGGCAGGAGGTGTACGACGTCGCGCTCGTCCTCGGCCCGGAGCCGCTCGGTGACTGGCCGGCCCCGCGCCTGCCGCGCTCGGCGCGGGTACGACGCGTCGCCGCCGGCCGGGCCGACGGCCCCCTCCGCGGCGTCGGCGACGCCGGTGCCCGGCGGCACCGGACCGCCGTCCGGGCCGGGGCGGAGGCGGCCCTCGCCGCGGCGGCCGACCTGGGTTTCGGCCTGCGCGCCGGGGACGACGGACGGCTCCGCGTCCGGCCGGTCCCCGACACCGCGTCCCTCACCGGCAACGGGCCGTACGTCGCCGTCCACCCCGGAGCGGCTGATCCGGGCCGGGCCTGGGACGCCGCGCACGGCGCCGGGATCGTCGCCCGGCTCTGCGACGCGGGCCACCGGGTCGTCGTCACCGGCGGACCGCAAGAGGCCGCCCTGACCCGCGCGGTCAGCGGTGACACCGCGGTCGACCTCGGCGGACGCACCACCTCGCGGGCCTTCGCGGGCGTGCTGAACTCCGCCGACCTGCTCGTCACGGCCGCGACGGGCCCGGCCCACCTGGCCGCGGCGGTCGGGACACCGGCCCTCGTGCGCGGGGAGGCGGGCCCGGGAAGCGCCGAGGACGTGGTCAGGGCGGTCACCGAACTGCTGGTGGCGGCCGGCTGAACAGGCCGACGGGTCCGTCACGTACGGCACGTGGCGGGCCCGTCGGCGCGTCCGTCAGTACGGCACGTGGCGGACCTGTCGGCGCGTCCGTCAGTACGGCACGTGGCGGACCTGTCGGCGCGTCCGTCTCAGCCGGACTTCCCGCGTCCCGACAGCGCGTCCCGCATCCGGTCGACCAGTCCGGCGCCCGGGTCCATCAGCTTGTTCAGCGGCGGAGTGTCCGGCGCGGCCGGGTGCGGGCGGGTCGGAGCGGTCTTCTTGGCCCTGCGCACCTGGTCACCGAGCTTGTCCAGCGCCTCGGGTGGACACGCCTCGCGCAGCCGGGGGAAGAGGTTCTCCTCCTCGTCGGCCACATGGGCGCGGATCTCGCTCATCAGCATGCCCATCAGCCGGTCGAACTCGGCGTCGTCCGCCTCCCGGTGCTCCAGGTCCTTCATGAGCTGCTCGGCCTCGGCGTGGTCCTCCAGCTCCTTGTCCGCGAGCGCGGCGCCGCCGGCCACGTGTTCCCGGACGGCCGGGTACAGGTACATCTCCTCGGCCACCGAGTGCCGTACCAGCTCCATGGTGACCTGATCGGCGTACACCTTGCGGTCCTTGTGGCCGGGCGGCAGTGCCTCGATCTTCCCGAAGAGCTCCTCGACCTCCCGGTGATCGGTCGTCAGTTCGTCGACGACGTCTCCACCGTGTCCCATGTGACACCTCCAGCCGGGTTCGCGGGGCCGGGTCCGGCCACCACGGACGCCGGGTCCCCGCGTCCCCGGCGGAGTAACGCCGTGTCCGGCGCGCACCGGGCGCGCGGACTTAAGCGCAACCGTCAGACATCACGGCATCGGTTTTGCGTGTTGACACGACATAAGTTGGGGATATTGTCGACGCAACCGCAGACCGTAACTTTCCGGAGCCGTCCGTGGAACGTGCCGTTCACATCACCCGCTCCCCGCAGCCGGAAGCCGTCGAGCCGAAGGGGTCCGGGGCGTGACGTCACTGCTCGACCGGGCCGACCGGCCCGCGCACGCCGGCGTCCCGGCCCCGGCTCTGCGGCGCGGGGCCGCGCGGGTCCTCACCGACAACTGGACCGGTGCCTCCACCGTGCCCTCCCGCACCCTCTATCCGCACCAGTGGAGCTGGGACTCGGCCTTCGTCGCCATCGGGCTGCGCCACCTCTCGGCCCGCCGCGCCCAGCGCGAACTGGAGTCGCTGTTCGCCGCGCAGTGGGCGGACGGCCGTATCCCGCACATCGTGTTCAATCCCGCCGTGCCCGAGGACGCCTACTTCCCCAGCCCGGACTTCTGGCGCTCCTCCCGCGCCGGCCGGGCGGCGGGCGCCCCCGCGGCCCCGGAGACCTCCGGCATCGTCCAGCCCCCGGTGCACGCCCTGGCCGCCTGGCTGGTCCACCGCGCCGACCCGGACCTGTCCCGCCGCCACCGCTTCCTCGACCGGGCCTACCCACGGCTCACCGCCTGGCACGACTACCTGCTCACCCGCCGCGACCTCGGCGGCGGGGGGCTCGCGGCGGTCGTCCACCCCTGGGAGCCCGGCACCGACAACAGCCCCTGCTGGGACCGGGCCCTCGGCCGCGTCGACCCCGCCCCGCCGGACACCTTCCGGCGCGCCGACCTCGACCACGGCCACCCCCGCGACCGGCCCACCGACCTCGACTACGGCCGCTACGTCCGTCTCGCGGCCGACTACCGGGCGGCCGGCTACGACGACCGTGCCGCCCGGCCCGCCTTCGCCGTCGAGGACCCCTGCTTCAACGCGCTGCTCGCCGTCGGTGAGCACGCCCTCGCCGCCACCGCACGGGCCCTCGGCCGCGCCGACGCCCCGCACACCGCCCGCGCCGACGCCCTCACCCGGAACCTGGTCGACCGGCTCTGGGACGCCGAGGCGGGCCTCTTCCGCGTCCGCGACCTGCGCACCGGCGACCTGGTCGACGAACGCGGGGTCACCGGACTGGTCCCGCTCCTCCTCCCGCACCTGCCGGCCCGGGTGGTCCACGCCCTGCGCACCACCCTCGCCGGGCCGGGCTTCGCCGCCCCCGCCACCCGGCTGGTCCCCAGCTACGACCTCACAGGGCCCGCCTTCGACCCGCAGCGCTACTGGCGTGGCCCCGCCTGGTTCAACACGGCCTGGCTGATCCATCGGGGCCTGCGCACCCACGGCGCGGACGCGGACGCCGAACGCCTGCGGCAGGGCTTCCTCACCGAGGCCGGCCGGTCCGGTTTCGCCGAGTACGTCGACCCCGTCACCGGCGAGGCCCGGGGCGCCCGGCACTTCTCCTGGACGGCCGCCCTCACCCTCGACCTGCTGCGCTGAGGAACCACTGAGGAACCGCTGAGGACCCGCTGGGAACCCGCCGATCCCGTCAGCGCCGTCCGAGCTTCTCCAGTACGCCGCCCGCCGCGGCGGCCGGGCCCGCCGTCGCCCTGACCGAGCGGTGCACCAGGCGGGCGTCGCGCCGCAGGTCCCGCGCGCTGTGCCGGCCGCGCCACAGCAGCGAGGGGGCGCCGCCCGTGTCGTCGGCCGCGATCAGCAGCCCGCCCAGCATCGAGAGGTTCTTGATGAAGTGGACGCGCTGCTGGGCGCGGGCGGACGGGTCCTCCTCCTCCCAGAAGCGGTGACCGGCGAGCGTGGTGGGCACCAGCGTCGCGGCGAGGGCCAGCGCCGCCAGCCGGGGACAGCGGCCGAGCCCGAGCAGGATGCCGCCCGCCACCTGGACCGCCCCGTTGATCCGCACCAGTTGCTCGGTGCTGTCCGGCAACGCGCCCACCCGGTCCGCCACGGGGCGCACGACGGGTTCGGCCGCCGGGGCCACGTCCTCGGGGCTGCGGAAGGAGTGCAGGCCGCCGGTGACGAACATCGAGGCCAGCATCGGACGGCCGGCCAGGCGCAGAAGGCTCATGGTGTGCTCCAGACGTGTCGGGCCCTGTGGCCGTCGCCGGGTTCCCCACCCGGCCCACGCCAATCGACGCCCGCCGACGACGCGTCAGGTACGCGGGTCGAGAGCGCGGTCGAGAACGCGGGTCGAGAACCCGGCAACAGATCGAGAACCCGTGCACGGATCTTGACCCGCCCCGCACGGGCCACTTAGCGTTCCCGCACTGACAGGCGATTGAAACGATTCACCCGCCTTTTCGCTGAGTCGAGGGACGCACTCATGCACGAACACAACACGCCGCGCCCGGCCGTGCCGCGCCGCCGCATCCTCGCCGCCGGTCTCGGCACGGGCGTCGCGGTGGCCGTGGGGGCCACCGCCGGGGCGCCCGCCGCGTCCGCCCGGCCCGCCGCGGACGGCCTCGGCGCGAACGCCCTGTCCGTGTCCGCCGGACAGGCACCCGGCGCCGCCTGGTTCGCCGAGCCGCCGCGGTCGGTGCGCCCCAAGTTCCGCTGGTGGTGGCCGGACGGACTGGTCGACCCCGACGAGATCGCCCGGGAGATCGACCAGATCGCCGACGCGGGCTTCGGCGGCGTCGAGATCGCCGCCGTCCACCACAGCGTCACGGACAAGTCGGTCCTGGACACCGCCCACCACGGGTGGGGGAGCAGACCCTGGCGGGACGGCGTCGAGGCGGCCCTGCGCCGGGCCGTGCGGCGCGGCCTCACCGTCGACCTCACCCTCGGCCCGAGCTGGCCGACCGCCGTCCCCGGCGTCACCCCCGACGACGAGGCCGCCGTACACGAACTCGCCCACGGCCGCGCCCCGGTGCCCGCCGGCACCACCTATGCGGGCCCCGTCCCGGCGCCCGTGCACGAGCCGTCCTCCGGCGTCACGCGGCAGACGCTCCTCGCCGTCCAGGCCGCCCGGGTGAACACGGCCAACTCCACCCGCAAGGAGACCGGCCTCGACCTCGCCTCCGTCCAGGACCTCACCGCCACCGTCACCGACGGCGCATTGACCTGGACGGCGCCCGACGACGGCGAGTACGTGCTGATCTCCTACTGGCAGCGCGGCTCGGGGCAGCAGCCCGAGTCGGGCCCGCACTCCTCGCCCGCCGCCTACGTCGTCGACCACTTCAGCCCCGCCGGCACCGCCGCCGTCACCGACTACTGGGAACGGAACCTGCTGACCCCGTCGATCCGCAAGCTGCTGAAGGCGGCGGGCGGCGCGTTCTTCGAGGACTCCGTCGAACTGGAGACCGAGGGCCTGGTCTGGACGCCGAAGCTGCCCGAGGCGTTCGAGAAGGACCACGGCCGCCCCCTGCTGCCGTACCTGCCCGCGCTGGTCCTGGACGACAGCAACCAGGTGTTCGCCTTCGAGGCGCAGGAGACCCGGCAGATCCGCCACGACTTCTGGGAGACCGTCTCCGGCCTGTTCAACCGCCACCACGTCACCGCCCTGCGCGACTGGGCGCACTCCCTGGACATGGAACTGCGCGCCCAGCCCTACGGCCTGCAGACCGACGCCATCGCCACCGCCACGATCCTCGACATCGCCGAGGGCGAGTCCCTCGGCTTCAAGAACCTCGACGACTACCGCTGCCTGGCCGGCGGCCGGGACATGGCGGGCCACACCGTCCTCTCCTGCGAGGCCGGCGCCTACAACGGGTCGGCGTACAGCACCACGTGGGACCGGTTCCTGCGCACCATGGGCGGCGCCTACGCGGCCGGCGTCAACCAGACCGTCGTGCACGGCTTCTCCTACGCCACCGTCCCCGGCGCCGCCTGGCCCGGCTTCGCCGCCTTCAGCCCCTACAGCGGGGCGCCCGGCTACGGCGAGTCCTGGGGCCCGCGCCAGCCCACCTGGGACCACCTGCCCGACATCGCCGGCTACCTGGGCCGGGTGCACCGCGTCCTCCAGGCCGGCGTCACCCGCGCCGACGTCGCCGTCTTCCGGCAGACCGGCTACACCGCCACCGGCATCGGCGCCTCCTGGTTCACCTCCACCGGCGTCCCGCTCGGCTGGAGCCACCAGTTCCTCAGCGGGCCGCTCCTCGACCTGCCCGCCGCCACCGTCGAGGGCGGCCGGCTCGCCCCCGACGGCCCCGCCTACAAGGCCCTCTTCGTCGAGGGCGACTTCTTCTACTCCTCCACCCCCACCCTCGCCCTCGCCGACGCCCGCAAGCTGCTCGCCCTCGCCGCCAAGGGGCTCCCGGTCGTGCTGCTCGGCGTCTTCGACCAGGCGCTGACCCCGGGCGTCCCGGCGGACGGCGAGACGGAGAAGCTGCGCGAGGTCCTCGCCCGGCTGCTCGCCCTCCCCAACGTCGCCCTCGTCACCGGCAAGACGGCCGTCGGGGACGCCCTCACCGGCCTCGGCGTCACCCCCGACGTCCGGTACGCCACCTCCTCCACGCTCCTGAACGCCCACCGGGCCACCGCCGACGCCGACTTCTACTACCTCGTCAACGGCAAGCACGCCGAGACCGTCAAGCCCGCGGTGGCCGCCATCGACCACGACGTGACCCTGCGCCGCACCGGGCGCGGGAGTACCGTGCCCTACCTGCTCGACCCGTGGACCGGCGAGGCGGTGCGGCTCGCCCGGTACACCGAGGACGGCGACGCGTTCACCGTCCGCGTCACGCTCCAGCCCGGCGAGACGATGATCGTGGCGCTGGGCCGTCCCGGCCTGTTCGGCGACCGTCACGGCAACCGCCCGCACGTCCTCACCACCGACGCCGACGAGGCGCTGTTCACCGGCAAGGGGCTGGCCGTCCGCACGACCACCGCGGGCACCTTCACCACCCGGCTGTCGCGGGGCCGCCCGGTCACCATGACGGTCCGGGAGGTGCCCGAGCCCATCACCCCCGCATCCTGGCGGCTGGAGGTGGAGGACCGGCTCCCCGGCTCCTCCGCGACCCGCACCGACCTGGTGCGCCGCACGGTGGAGCTCGACACGCTGCTGCCCTGGTCGCAGATCCCTGAACTGGCCGACTCCGCGGGCGTCGGCCGCTACCGCACCACGGTCACCCTGCCCGCCGGCTGGGACGCCTCGCACGGCGCCCGTCTGGAACTCGGGCAGGTCAGCGACACCGTCCGGGTCACCGTCAACGGCACCCGGACGCCACCGGTGGACCGCCTCCACCCCGTCGCCGACATCGGGCCGTACCTGCGGCGCGGCCGCAACGTCATCGAGGTCGAGGTCGCCACTCCGCTGATCAACCGCCTCCGGGTGGCCCGGCCGGACGTGTTCGGCACCACCGCCCGGCAGGACCACGGTCTGGTGGGGCCGGTCCGCCTGGTGCCGTACGTCCAGAAGGCCGTGGACTGACGGCCCGCACCCACAAGGTCCGAGGTCAGAGGCCGGTGAGGACCTGCGGCGACAGCGTCTTGATCAGGGTGTTGGTCCAGCGCAGTTGCCGCAGCGTCTCCGGATGACAGCCGGAGACCACCGCCAGCAGCCCGGTGTCCTTCGACGCCTGCGCGGCCTGCGCGAGCATCTCCCAGTACAGGGAGTTCTCGGCCGCCGCCAGGTGCAGGTCGCGCAGGTCGCGCAGGAGCAGCAGACCGGGCTCCGGGCGGTGGCCCACCGCCTCGGACATCTTCCGCCGGAGCGTGGCGAACACCCCGTCGTCCTCGCTCTCGTCCCCGTCCATCGGCCCGTCGAGGTCGAGGCCGTACGCCGCGCCCGCCGCGGTCAGCCGCCGTACGTGCTCCCGGGACCACGCCGCCAGGTCGAGCGCGACATGCCGTACCTCGTGCTCGGTGCGGTGCCGGTCGGCCACGGCCTTCAGGTCGTGCGCCAGCCGTCCCTCGCCGTGGTGGAGGGCGCGTACGGTCAGGGTGATGCCGTTCACCGGGCACCTCCGCGCGGGGCCGGGGCCGACGCGGTCACCGTCGGCGCCGGGGCCGGGGTGCCGTCGCCGCGGGCGACCAGGGTGAGCGCGGCGGCGGACGTCTTGAACAGCGGCTGCTTGGAGACCGGGTCCCAGTCCGTGACCGTGGTCTCGTTGGCGGCCCGGCCGGGCGCGTCCGGTGCGGGTCCGGAACCCCGCGCGGTGTCCCAGTAGCCGTCCGCTCCGGCCAGGACCCGTGCCGCCGGTGCGGCGTCCGGTCGCCCCAGGGGTGCGCGATCCGGTCCGCGGTCTCGTCCATGTGCGGCTCTCCCGTCCGCTCCGGTCCTCCGGCCGGAGCGGGTACCCGCCCGCGCGCCCGTGAAGCGGAGACCTCTTGTGGGAGCGCTCCCAGCGGGGCACGATACAGCCGTGACCTCGACTGCCAGCGCAACCGTACGCCCGTACCGTCCCGAGGACGCCCCGGCCCTGGACGACATCTGTGTCCGCACCGGACACAACGGCCAGGACAGCCGGCCCCACTACACCGACCCGGGCGTGCTGGCCGCGACCTTCGCCGCCCCCTACGCCCACCTGGAGCCCGAGCTGACCTTCGTGCTGGACGACGGGCGGGGCCACGCCGTCGGCTACATCCTCGGCACGGCCGACACCGCGCGCTTCGCCGCCGACTTCCGCACCCGGTGGCTGCCCCGGGTCGCCGACCGCTACCCGGCGCCCCAGGGCCCGCCCGGCTCCCTCGACGAGGTGATCGCCGGGCTGCTGCACCGCCCCGAGCGGATGGTCGTGCCCGAACTGGCCGGCCACCCCGCCCACCTCCACATCGACCTGCTGCCCGAGTGGCAGGGCCGCGGCCACGGACGCGCCCTCATGCACACGTTCCTGCGGGCCCTGCGGCAGCGCGGGGTGCCCTCGGTCCACCTGGTGATGGCGACGGCCAACACCCCGGCCAGGGCCTTCTACGACCGGCTGGGCTTCCAGCCGGTCGAGGTGCCGTCGTTCGGGCCGGACACCACCGCGCTCGGCCGTACGACCGCGGCGGACCCGGGCGCGTGACCGTGGAGGTTCCGGGTGTGCATGTGTGATCGTGATCAGGTCAGGGACAGCTGGTAGACGCTGAACGCCCGCTTGATCACCGGCTGCGCGACGTTGCGCACCCGCACCCCGCCCGCCGTCATCCCGTGCTCCGACCCCAGGTGCGCGTGCCCGTGCACCGCGAGGTCGGCGCCGGCCGTGTCGATGGCCTCGGCCAGCAGGTAGCTGCCGAGGAACGGGTGGATCTCCAGCGGCTCGCCCGCGAGCGTGTCGGCGACGGGGGAGAAGTGGGTCAGGGCGATCCGCGCCGCGCAGCCGCGGCCGTCCAGGTCCTTCAGCGCGGCGCACAGCGCGTCGGCGCTGCGCCGGGTGGTGCGGACGAACTCCTTCATCACCGGCTCACCGAACTCCCCGGCGCTGCGCCCGACGAACCCCCCGCCGAACCCCTTCGTCCCCGCGATGCCGACCCGGGTCCCGGCGCACTCGACGACGGTCCCCTCGCCCTCCAGGACCGTCACCCCGGCCTCCCGGAGGATCTCGGTCACCTTCTCGGGCTGCTCGTCGTGATGGTCGTGGTTGCCGAGCACGGCCACCACCGGCACCGGCAGCTCCCGTACCTCCCGGGCCACCACCCGGGCCTCCTCCGGCGTGCCGTGCCGGGTCAGGTCCCCGGCGAGCAGCAGCAGGTCGGCGCAGTCGGACAGGGTGTCGAAGGCGGGACGCAGCAGGCCCTGGCTGTCCAGGCCCATGTGGATGTCCCCGACGGCGGCGACACGGATCATCACAGCTCCTCGGCACGGTCGGGGCCGGAGGTCTCGGCCACCACGATGTCGCTGTGCACGGTCAGCCCGGCCAGCTCCTCGTCGACGACCCGCAGCAGGGTCGCCCGGCACTGGGCGGAGGGCACGGTACCGGTGACGACGACCGCCCCGGCCCGGACCTCGGCCCGTACGCCGAGTTCGCCCAGTTCCTCGGCGGCCAGCCGGTCGTGGAGGTGCGCGACGCGGTACTCGACGTTCTCTTCGCTCATCGGTGCTCCTCCTCGGCACGGGCCGGGATGATCTCCAGCCGCTCCAGGATGAAGAAGAAGGCGGCGGGCATCGGATCGGCCCCGCAGTCGCGGCGCAGCCGCTCCCAGTCGACTTTCTCCCGCAGGGTGCGGGCGATCGGCAGGACGGCCCCGAAGTCGCAGTGGTGTTCGGAGAAGGCCGCCAGCAGTCCGTGCAGCAGGTCCGTCGGCGACAGCACCGGCATGAGCACCGAGTCGACCGACAACTCCTCGGCCCGGCCCAGCAGTTCGGCGGTGACGGGTTCGTGCGCCAGCGCGTGGATCAGGTCGACCTGCTGGCCGAGGCAGTCGGCCTTCAGCAGCCAGTCCTCGGGCGGCGTGAACACGGACAGGCCGGCCTCCCGCAGCGCCTGGGCGACGGCCCCGGCGTCCTCGGGGCGGATGCAGAAGTCCACGTCGTGCTGGAGGTTCTGGACGCCGCCGTGCGCGTAGACGGCGACGCTGCCCGCCAGAGCGAACGGCAGCCCGGTCTTCTTCAGCAGCGCCCCGACCTGTTTGGCGGCCTGGAGGATCGCCTGGTTGCGGTCGAGCGGGAGGTCCTCCTCGCGGGTCCCGCCGCCGCACGGGACGGGCACCGACTCGCCCGCCACTCGGAGTTCCGACACGCCGGCGCGCTGGTCGAGAGCGTGATCGTCGGCGGGCTGCGTCATCGCTGTCCTCCCTTTCCGGTCCGGGCCGTCCCCGCGGCGGCCGGGAGCGGGCCCCCGGCGACGGGATGCCGTTCGGGTACCCGGCGGGCCACCGTCGACACGGGACGGTACGGGCGCCGCCGCCCGGGGCACCCGGACGGCATGAACGGCGACGAGCGGAGCACCCGGACGGCATGAACGGCGACGAGCGGAGCACCGTGGAGCGGCTGGTGTCGGCGTGGCTGGCGGAGACCGCGCGGCACGACCCCGCGGCGGCCCGCGAGGCCCGCGCCGGCTGGGCACACGGCCGGCTGTCCGAACGGGCCGCCCAGGACCTGGCCACCTGGGTCACCGCCCGGGTCACCGACACCGGCTTCAACGCGGACGAAGGACCCTACGTCGCCGGCCCGGAGCGCATCACACCGTCGGACAAGGACACGGTGCACGGCTGGCTGCGGGCCCGCGGACACCAGGTCTGACCGGAGCGGGGACCAGGCACTCTCAGCGGGCCGGCGGGCGCCACTCGAACATCAGCAGCGTCGCGTCGTCCCGCAGCCGGTCCGCCTGCGCGTCCAGGATCGAGTGGATCAGGCGGCGCAGCGTCTCCGGCGCCAGCTCCCCGCCGGACGTGGCCCGGATCACGTAGTCCCCGAACCGTTCCAGACCCATCAGCCTGGCCTCCCGGGTTCGCGCTTCGGTGATCCCGTCGGTGTACATCAGCACCCGGTCACCGGGCTCCAGCGGCATCTCGTGCGTCTGGCGCGGCCGGGGGGACAGCTGCGACGGCAGCCCCATGGGAGGGTCGGGCTCCCGCTCCAAGGCGTCCATCAGCAACTGGTCGCGGCGGATCAGCAACGGCGCCGGATGCCCGCAGTTGCTCCAGCGCAGTACCCCGGTGGCCAGGTCCAGCTGGGCGATGACGGCCGTGCAGAACTTCTCCGGCAGCCACCGGGCCAGCGCCTCGTCGACGGACCGCACCAGTTCGGGCAGGTCGGCGCCGGAGCGCCGGGCGTTGCGGCAGGCGGCCAGCGACACGGCGCTGGTCAGCCCCGAGGCCAGGTCGTGCCCCATGGCGTCCAGGACCGCGACGTGCAGGGTCGTCTCGGTCAGCGAGTGGTCGAAGGCGTCGCCGCCGATCTCGTAGGCCGGTTCCAGGACGGCGGTCGACACCACCTGGCCGTCGCCGATGGTGCGCGGCGGCAGGAAGGCGCGCAGCATCTCGGAGGGCAGCTGCATCCGTTCGGTACGGGTGCGCCGGACGAAGGAGTCCTCGAAGGCCCGCTTCGACGTGATCATCATGGCGAGCAGCGAGGCCAGCGCCCGGCCTCGGGTGAGCCCTCCGGAGGTGAGCGCGGACTGGTTGACGGCGAGCACCCCGAGCCGCTCGGCGCCGTCCAGCAGCGGGAACCAGACGGTGACCCCGCCCGCCTCCCCCTCCTCCACCCGCAGCGACTGGGTCCGGTACGCCCAGCCCGCCAGCGAGCCGTCGACGGGCAGCGTGGCGGCCACGTCGGTGTGCGGGACGAGGTGCCGCTGCTGGAGGTCGACCAGGTAGACCACGGCGTGCTGGAGCGCCAGGGCCTTGGCGCAGCGCGTCACCGCGGTGGACAGATCCAGCGTCAGGTGTTCCGGATCGGCGAGGAACTCGTACAGCCGCCCGGCGTCCGGCTCTGCCGTCGACACTCGTCCTCCCTCGTCGTGCGGGTGGGGCACGTCGTCCTGGATGAGTCACGCACCGGCCGGGGTGCGTTGCGCGCCAGTCTGGCACCGCCCGCCGTACCCCGCTCGCCGAGCGCGGCCGGACGCTTCGACCGCGCCGGACCGGGCACGCGGGGCTGTGGCAGGACCACCCCCGAGCCGAGGAGCGGTGCCGCGATGACCGAGTACGAGCGTTCCCGCACCATGCCCGCCGACGCCGGACGCGTCTTCGACCAGGCCGCGGACGCCGGGCGGCTGGACGCCTGGATGCCCCGTGACCTGCACGTGCGCGTCGAGGACCCGCCCGCCGTCACCGTGCACGAGGACCGCACCGACCAGGACACCTCCGCACTGCTGCGGGCCCGGCCGGAGCAGCTGCGGCTCGAATGGGGCACCCGCGACGAGGGTGCCTACGCCGGCTGGCTCCAGGTCGCCGGCGTCGAGGGCGGCACCAGCGAGGTGACGGTCCACCTGTCCTTCTTCGACGACCGCCACGACCCGGGGCACCGGGCGGTGACCGACGCCCTGGACACCAGCCTGCGGCGGCTGGAGGAACAGGTACGGCGGCACGCCGGCTGAGCGCCGCAGCGCGCGCGGCGCTCAGCCGGCGTGCCGGGTCGTACGGGGCAGGCCCGACGCGGTCGCCGTGTCGGTGGCCGTGGCCGTGGCCGTGGCCGTGCTCGCCGTCTCCGCCGCCCCGGCCGCCGCCGTCCCGTCCCCGGCCCACCCGGCTTGCTGGAACCGGCCGACCTGCCGCCGCGCCCGCCCCTCCGGCGGGGCGCGGTACAGCCGACGTCGGCCTGTGCCCCGGTGGACCGGGGCGGCAGCGCCGTTGCTGTCGTCCGGCGGGACCGGGCGGGCACCCTCGCCGACGCCCCGGCCGCCGCCTTCGGGGCGACCACCGTCACGGCCGTCGGCAGGCGGTCCTGACGGCGGCACCCGGGGGCGGGCCGGAGACCCGCGTCAGCAGGTCGCCGAGGCGGGCAGGCCGCCGTACGCACCGCCCTCGAGATGGACGGCGCTCACATGGCCCGCCAGGAGCCGGACCCAGACGTCGTCGCCGCGGCCGTTCCCGGTGACGGTCCCGCCGTGCGTCCAGCAGTAGGCGCCGCGCGGCCGGCCGGGCGCGAGCGACCCGGTCCTCGCCGAGGACCGGGCGGGGCCCGAGTGCACGTCGGCCCTCTCGTGGGCCTCGACCGTGTAGGGCGCGGCACGGCCCCGGTCACCGCCCCGTACGCCGGCGTCGGCCGCGACGGGGGCCGTGGCGGGCGTCGGGCCGGCGACCGGGGCCGTGCCGGCGGTGGTGACGGCGAGCGGCGCGAGCAGGACCAGGGTCCCGGCCGCGAGCACCGCGACCCCGCTGGAGGGACGGTTCGGCATGTCTGTCTTCCCTGTGCTGATCTGCCGTGACCTGTACGCACGTACCGCGCCGCGGCAGCTGTCGGTCACCCGGCACTGTAGGGAGCGCGGAGCGTCAGGGGTCCCTGACAAAAGTCAGGGCGGGCGCCGACGGGCGTCCCGGCGGCCGGCCGCCGAGGCACCCACCCCGCATGAACGCACTGCGCCGCCCGCTGACGGACCGCACCCTCCCGGCACTGGCCGAGGGCTACGCGTGGCTGCCCGACCGGCTGCGCGCGAGCGACGGCCCCGTGGTCGCCACCCGGCTCCTCGGCCGCCCGGCGCTGGCCGTACGCGGATCGGAGGCGGTGCGCCTCTTCCACGACGAGGGCCGCGTCCGCCGCCACGACGCCCTGCCCGGGCCGGTCCTGCACACCCTCTTCGGACGGGGCGCGGTGCCCCCCTCGACGGGGACGCCCACCGCGCCCGCAAGGCACTGTTCCTGCCGCTGCTCGAACCCGAGAAGGTCGCGGGCGTCACCGCGGAGGCCACCGCGGCCTGGGACGAGGCTGTCCGCGCCTGGAGCGCACGCCCCCGCGTGGTGCTGTTCGACGTGGCCGGTGTGGTCCTCACCCGCGGCGTCTGCCCGCTGGGCCGGCATGCCGCTCGCCGAGGACGCGGCGGAGCCGCTGGCCCGGGACCTGCCGGCGCTGGTCGACGGGTTCGCCGCCCTCGGCCCCCGCCGCTGACGGGCCAGGCGCGCCCGCGCCCGTCAGGAGGCCCGGTTCGCCCGGCTGACCGAGGACGTACGGCCCGGCGCGGTCACCACGCCCCCGGGCTCGGTGCTCGACCGGACCGCCCGGCACCGCGACACCCCGGACGGGCCGCCGGACGCGCGCACGGCGGCGGTGGAACTGCTCGACGTGCTGCGGCCCACGGCCGCCGTCAGCTGGTTCGTGGCCTTCGGCGCCCACGCCCCGCACCGGTGGCCGCACCACCGCGACCGGCTGCGGGCCGGCGACGCCGCCTTCGCCACCGCGTTTCGCGCACGAGGTGCGCCGCTTCTGCCCGTTCGCCCCCTTCCTCGGCGGCGTGGCCGTCACCGGCCTGGCCCGGCACGGCGCGACGCTGCCGCCGGCGGCATCCCGCTGCTCGACGTCCACGGCCAGAACCACGACGAGGAGCCGTGGGGCGATCCGTACGCCTTCCTGCCTCGGCGAGGAGCGGAGCGCTTCCTGGACCGGCCGATCGGGGCCGACGAACTGATCCCGCAGGGCGGCACGGACCCGGCCGCGGGCCACCGCTGCCCCCGCGAACGCGTCACCGTCGGCCTGCTGGAGCCCCTCACGACCGGCCTCGCCCGCCTCACGTACACGCTGCCGGCGCGGGACCTGTCCATCCCCCTGCGCCGCGTCCCGACCCGGCCCCGCGACAAGGTGGTCCGCACCGGTGTGCGGGCGCCCGGCGTCTGACGCCGCCGGTCAGGGCCGGTCGCTCTCGTGGCCCGGCGCGTCCAGCACGTCGCGCTGTCCCGCCGTCTCCTTCTCGTCCAGCTTCGCCACCGCCGGGTGGTGCAGGTCGAAGGCGGGCGACTCGGAGCGGATCCGCGGCAGCGCGCAGAAGTTGTGGCGGGGTGGCGGGCAGGAGGTCGCCCACTCCAGGGAACGCCCGTACCCCCAGGGGTCGTCCACCGCGACCGGCTCGCCGTAGCGGGCGGTCCGCCACACGTTGTAGAGGAACGGCAGGGTGGACAGGCCCAGCAGGAAGGCGCCGATGGAGGAGACGGTGTTGAGCGCGGTGAAGCCGTCGGCGGCCAGGTAGTCGGCGTACCGGCGGGGCATGCCCTCGGCGCCGAGCCAGTGCTGCACCAGGAACGTGGTGTGGAAGCCGGCGAACAGCGTCCAGAAGTGGACCTTCTCCAGGCGCGTGTCGAGCATCCTGCCGGTCATCTTCGGCCACCAGAAGCTGAAGCCGCCGAACATCGCGAAGACGATCGTGCCGAACAGCACGTAGTGGAAGTGGGCGACCACGAAGTAGCTGTCCGTGACGTGGAAGTCCAGCGGCGGCGAGGCCAGGAGCACGCCGGTCAGACCGCCGAAGAGGAACGTGACGAGGAAGCCGGCCGCCCACAGCATCGGCGGCTCGAAGGAGAGCGAGCCGCGCCACATCGTACCGATCCAGTTGAAGAACTTCACCCCGGTCGGTACGGCGATGAGGAAGCTCAGGAAGGAGAAGAAGGGCAGCAGCACGGCCCCGGTGGCGAACATGTGGTGGGCCCAGACGGTCGCCGACAGACCGGTGATGGCGATGGTGGCGCCGACCAGACCCGTGTAACCGAAGATCGGCTTGCGCGAGAAGACCGGGATGATCTCGCTGACCACGCCGAAGAACGGCAACGCCAGGATGTACACCTCGGGGTGCCCGAAGAACCAGAACAGGTGCTGCCACAGGATCGCCCCGCCGTTCCCGGGGCTGAACACCTGTGCCCCGAACCGCCGGTCCGCCTCCAGCACCAGCAGCGCCGCCGCCAGCACCGGGAAGGCCAGCAGCACCAGCACCGAGGTGAGCAGCACGTTCCAGGTGAAGATCGGCATCCGGAACAGCGTCATGCCCGGCGCCCGCATGCAGGCGATCGTGGTGATGAAGTTGACCGCCCCGAGGATCGTCCCGAACCCGGTCAGCGCCAGCCCCATGATCCACAGGTCGCCCCCCACATAGGCGCTGTGGTCGGCGCCGCTCAGCGGTGTGTACGCCGTCCAACCGAAGTCGGCGGCGCCCTGCGGGGTGAGGAAGCCCGCCAGCACGATCAGCCCGCCGAAGAGGAACAGCCAGTACGAGAACATGTTCAGCCGCGGGAAGGCGACGTCGGGGGAGCCCAGTTGGAGCGGCATGACCACGTTGGCGAACCCGGTGAAGGTCGGGGTGGCGAACAGCAGCAGCATGATCGTGCCGTGCATCGTGAACGCCTGGTTGTACTGCTCGTTGGAGACGATCTGCAGCCCCGGCCGGGCCAGCTCCGCCCGGATCACCATCGCCAGGGCGCCGCCGATCAGGAAGAAGCAGAACGAGGTGATCAGGTAGAGATGGCCGATCCGCTTGTGGTCGGTGGTGGTCAGCCAGGAGATGATCACCCGGCCGCCGCCGCGGGGGACTGCCTCCCGCACCGGAGCGAGCGGTTCCGTCTGTGTCGCCATCAGCTTCCTCGGGTCGGACCCATCAGTACTCCTGCGGTATTCCGACAACGCGTCAGACGTCCACGGACGAGGGGCCGGATGGCTGATCGTTTTCTCTCCACCGGGTGGGTCACGGCCCTCGCCCCGGGCCCGGCCCGGCCGGTCCGTTCACTCGAATGGCCCCCGCACGGTAGGAGTGACACCCCGACTCGGTGTCTCCTGGAGAGTGTCAGCGGCGTCCAACCCGGGAGGCCGGTATGTACGAGATGTGCGTAGGCCCGGAAAAGCCGGGCGGAGCCCTGGTGTGGCATGTGATGGCCAAACAGGCCGCGGCGACGTTGTGCGGGCAGAAGCTCCGCCGACGTATCGCGGCGACCGACGGCGAGCGGGCACGGCACTGCCCGGACTGCATGTCCTCGTTCGAGAAACTCATGGCCACCACGCCGTGCTGACCGACCGTCGGCCACGGCGCCCGGCCCGCGGGGTCATGTGCCCGGTGATCCCCGCGTGTCCAGGGTGCCCACACCGTTCGTGAGCCGGCCCCGCCGCACATCCCGCGGCGGGGCCGGCGCACGTCCGCGTGCCGCCGTGCGGGCCATGGACGCGGGGCCGTGTTCCTCCGGCGTCCGGCCGGGCGGACGCCCGGGCTCCCGCACCGGGCGCGGCGGTCGGCCGACCGACGCGGCGGCGGTGGACCACCCGGACGGCGGAGTCTCGTCTCCCGTGGGCGGGGAAGCCGCAGGCCGTACCCGGGCGTCATGTCCTCCCGCGCCCGGGTACGGCGGTGGGCCGCGGCCGGCATCCCCGAGTCGGCCGCGGCCCTCGCGCGCGGGCCGGCTCCGGCGTTCTGGGTGCTGGCCTCCCGCGGAATTGGGTGTCACCCCCGATGGTCGCCGCCACCGCGACATGTGACGGTGGAGGCACGCCGCGCCCCGGGCCGCCGGGGCGGGGGAGGCGGCCGCGAGTCCGGACGCGACCGGGCCGCAGCGGCCGGGACAGCGGGCCGCGTGCCGTGGTCCGGCCGGGCACGCCGTCGTGTCCCGGACAGGGCACGCCGTCGTGTTCCGGGCAGGGCCGGCAGACCGCCGTACCGCCGTACCGCCGTGCACCCTCGCGCGTCCTTCCCGTACGGCCGTTCGCGTCCGCGTTCCTGTCGCCGCCCGGTGGGCCGGCGGTTCCGGGCGGTGTCACCACAGACGAAGACAGCCGAAACAGTAGAAAAGCTGAAAAGGCTGAAAAGAATAAAAAGCCGAAAAGGAGGACCCGCATCCACCCCCGTGAAGTGAAGCGATCCCGACTCTCCGCGTGGCCGAAGGCGGTGCGACATGGGGCACGCTGACACCCTGCTCGCCATGGGCGGCGCGTTCCTGGCCGCCGCGTTCCTGGCCCGGCTCGGCGGCCGGATCGGACTGCCGACGATCCCGCTGTTCATGCTCGCCGGCATCCTGCTCGGCCCGCACACCCCGGGCTTCGTCCTGGTGGAGGACGCGCACGACTTCGAGATGCTCTCGGCGCTCGGGCTGGTGCTGCTGCTGTTCTACCTGGGCCTGGAGTTCCACCTCGACGACCTCAAGAGCGGCGGCAGGCGGCTGCTGTCCGCGGGCGGCGTCTACCTGGTGCTCAACGTCGGGGCCGGCCTGGGCTTCGGGTTCGCCCTGGGCTGGGGGCTGCGGGAGGCGCTGGTCCTGGCCGGTGTGCTGGGCATCTCCTCGTCCGCGATCGTCACGAAGATCCTCATCGACACGGGACGCATCGGCCGCCCGGAGACCCGTCTCATCCTCGGCGTCATCGTCGTCGAGGACATCTTCCTCGCGCTGTACCTCGCCGCCCTCCAGCCGGTCATCAGCGGAGCCGAGGGCTTCGGGGAGATGGCCCTCCAGGCGGGCAAGGCGTTCGGCTTCCTGCTGGTGCTGGCCGTCGCGGCCCGCTACGGCACCCGGCTGGTCGGGCGTCTGATCGCCACTCCCGACAACGAGTTGCTGGTCATCAGCTTCCTCGGGGCCGCGGTGCTCGTCGCCGGTGTCTCGGAGGTCCTCGGGGTCGCCGACGCGATCGGCGCGTTCATGGTCGGCCTGATCCTCGCCGGAACGCCCTCCGGGCCCCGCATCCGGGAGCTGGTGCATCCGCTGCGCGACGCCTTCGCCGCCATCTTCTTCTTCGCCTTCGGCCTCGCCATCGACCCCGGCGACCTGGCCTCCGTCGCCGTGCCGGTCGCCGTAGCGGCCGTCCTCACCCTCGTCATGAACGTCGTCGCGGGGCTGTGCGTGGCCCGCGTCTACCGCTACGGGGCCGAGCCCGCCGCGGAGATCGCCACCACCCTGGTGGCCCGCGGGGAGTTCGCGCTGATCCTGGCCGCGATGGCCGCGAGCGCGGGGCTGGACGCGCGGCTCGCCCCCTTCATCGCCGGCTATGTCCTGGTGCTCGCCGTGCTCGGACCGATCGTCGCGGGGCGGGCGCATGTGCTCGCCTCGGGCCTACGGGCCGCCCGCACACTCCTCGCCGGCCGCTCCGGCCGCTCCGGCCGCTCCGAGCGGGACGGGCGGGACGGGCGGGAGGCCCGGAAGGGGGAGGCCCGGAACGGGGAGGACGCCGCCGGCACCGACGACGACGCCCCGACGGAGGCGCCCGCCGTCCCGCTGCCTGCGGAGGCCGAGCGGTAGGCGGACCCGACGGCGACGGCGACGGCGACGGAGACGGAGACGGAGACGGAGACGGAGACGGCGACGGCCCCGGGGACCCGTCCGGTCATGGCAGGCTCGTTATTCGGCCTGGCCGCCGTACGGTCCGCGCGCCGGTGGGACAATCTGCCCGCGGGATGGGCAGCCGACGTCGTGGTCGACGCCGCCCGGGACCGGAAGGAGCCGTCAGATGGTCGAGTGGGTGCCGTTGGGCCGCGGTGCGCGGCCCGTCCCCCAGCCGGTGGCGGCTCCGCTGGTGTGGAGCGGAGCCTTCTGCGGTGCGCTGGCCCTGGTGGCCCTCCTCAACAGCGTCGTCGGCCCCGGCCGCCCGGGGCTCGCCCTGTCGGTACTGTCCCTGCTCGCCGCCGTGCTGGGCCTGTGCGCCCGGTTCACCGCCGCTCCCGGTACGGCCGTGCTGTGCTGGCTGTCCCTGAACGGCTTCGCCATACCGCCCGCCGGCACCCTCACCTGGGCCGGCGCCCGGGACGCGGGCTGGCTGGCCTGCCTGTTCGCCGCGGCCCTCGGCGGCACGGCCCTGGCCCGCATACGCCACGCCCGCGCCGCCTACCGCCGGCTGACGACGGCGGGCGGGTACGAGGCGCGGGGGTCCGGCTGGGGCCCGGGGGACGACTGAACGGGCCCGCCGGGCGCTGCTCTTCGAGCGGATCGCCGGGGACGCGTACCGCGGCGGGGCGTACGGGGCACAGGGCAGACCGATCGGCCCGTCGTCCACGCTCCGCCTGGTGGCGCCCCCGGTGGTACTGGGCGACGGCGCTGAACGCCGCCTTGGGCTCCCACGGCATGTCGGGGTACGTGTCCCCGTGGCGGTCCTCGAAGACCTTGACGGTGCCGTAGCCGGCCAGGCCAGGCCCAGGCCGTCGCGGGGGCGCCGTCGGGGCGGTGCGGGCGGCCCGGCCGGTCTCGTCGCGGACGTACTGCCCCGGCTGAGCCCGACGGGCGACGTGCCCAGTCGCTCCGGGCGCCGCCGGAAGGGGGACGGCGCCGGTACTCGCCGCCCCCGCCCGGAAGGGGCCCGCCCGCCGGTGGCGGACCCCGGTGTGCCGCCGGGCCGGTCAGGCCGTGTGCAGGGTCAGCCCGTAGCGGTTGAGGATCTCGTTGACCGGCTGGAACCAGGTCTCGCCGCCGCTGGTGCAGTTGCCCCAGCCGCCGGAGGTGACCCCCTGGGCCTGGTCGCCGCTGATGAAGGAGCCGCCCGAGTCACCGCCCTCGGCGCAGACGCTGGTCTTCGTCATCTGGTGGACGGCGCCCTGGGCGTAGTTGACCGTCTCGTTCTTGGCCAGCACGGTGCCGCAGTGCCAGTGCGTGGTGGAGCCGGAACGGCAGATCGACGCACCGATCGGGGCCTCCGCCGAACCACGCACCAACTGGTCGGAGACGGTGCCCCAGCCGAGCACGACCGGCACCGTCCACCAGCCGCTGCCCACGCTGACCCAGGCGTAGTCGTTGTCGGGGAACGACGAGCCCTGGAACGTACCGATGTACGAGCCGTCCCAGCCGCTCACCCCGGCTCCCGCCCCGCCGCAGTGACCGGCCGTCACGAACCCGCCGTGCACGGAGAAGCCGATGGAGCAGCGGACGTTGCCCGTGTAGTACGGGTCGCCGCCGACCGTGCCGGCGGCGAAGGTGGACGGCGCGTCGGGCACCGTCCGCACGGTGACCGGGCCGGCCGTACGGGCCCGGTCCAGGAAGCGCTGGACATCGTTGTCGGCGCGCTCGTCCTCGACGACCTCGACGACCACGGAGTTGGCGGCCGGATCGACGTGCCAGCCGGCGACGCCCGACGGCGCGGAGAAGCCGTCGATCCGGGTCTTGGCGGCGTCGAGGGCGCGGGCGCTGTGCTCGACGGCGCGTACCTGGGCGCCGGTCGCCTCCACGGCCTCCGTCGTCGCGGGGGGTGCGTCGGTGGTGACGGCGACGGTCAGCCGTCCGGTGGTGGCGTCGAACCACGACCCGCCGAAGGCGCCGCCGGCGGCACGGCGGGCGACCGGCTCCAGGTCGGTGGCCCGTTCCTCGGCCGCCAGGCGTTCCTCGGCCTGCGCCCGGGTGAGGCCGAAGTCCTCCTGCATGGCCTGGAGGAGACCGGCGGAGGCCGGTGCCTCGTCGCTCGCCGAGGCCGGCAGGGAACCGGCCGCGGTCCAGCTGCCGAGCATGAGCAGGACGGCCAGCCCGGCGTGCTTGAGTCTGCTGCGTCTCACGGGAGTTGCCCTTCGTCGTTCCAGCAAGGTGGGGGTGGAACAACCGCTGTCTGAGAGCGCTCTCACAAGGGGTTGGGCAGAGCTTAGCCAGGCTGCTGCCGTCAGGTCCATGCCAATGCGGGGACTCTGTGGGTGCGGCGCGGTGCGGCCTGGTGCGTGAGATGCGTCAGATGAGTGCGGTGCGTTCCGCAGCGCGGGCGGTGCCCGGTTGCCCGCGCGCTTCCCGTGCCCCTGACCCGGCTGCCGTGCCGCGCACCCTCAGGGGCGCCCGCCCCGGTACAGATCGCGTTCCACGAGGATCAGGGAGCGCTCGCGCACGCAGTCGCCGTGCACGACCACCTCGCAGGGGCCGAGGCCGTCGATGGCGGACCGCACGGCCGTCAGCGCCTCGTCGAACCGCCGCAGCCGGCGCAGCGCCGACGCCTTGCGCAGCAGGGCCTCGGACCCCAGGCCGTGCGCGAACGCCGGGGCGCGCAGCAACTCCAGCATCCTGCGCGGCTGTTCGGGAAGGTCCTCGCCGAGCCAGAGACCGTGCAGCAGGGCGTGCACGACCTTCTCGTCGTGGGCCGCCCGGGCCAGTACGGTCTCCAGCAGCGGGAGACCCGACGCCTGGGACCGCCCGAGGAGGGCGAAGGCCCGCATGGCGGCGCTGTACGGGTCCAGGCCCGCTCCGTCGTCCGGCGCCCCGGCGAAGAACTCCTCGATGTCGCCGCACCGGAAGTCGTAGCGCAGGGTCGTCAGGAAGCAGTGCCACAGGGCCCGGCCGAACGGCGTGCCGGGATCGGTGCCCGCCACGTGAGGGCCGGTGAGGAAGACCAGGGCGCTGCGCCCCTCGGCGCGGGCCCGCCAGGCCAGGTCGCCGGTCAGCCGCGCCGACTCCTCCCAGCCGGCCCCGGCCAGCGCCAGCCAGGCCGCCGCCTCCCGCGTCCAGTCGCGTTCCGAGGCGATCTCCTCGGCCACCCGGGTCCGCACCATCACCCAGCCCCGGTCGCGCCCGGCCGGACCGCCCTCGGTCAGCGCGTACGCCACGGCGTCCGCCGCCCGGGGCAGCCGCCACAGGCCGCGCGCGGTGTGCTCGGCGACCGGCGTCCACCGCGAGGGCAGGCCGTCGACCGCCTCGATCGCCCGCCGCAGGCCGGGGTCCCGCGCCTCGTCCATCGCGTGCATCTGAGGAGACCTCCTGGTGACGGTGGTGGTCCATGTCTCCCGTGCCCGCGCCGCCGTGTAACGCCGGTGGGCGGTCCGGTACCGCACCGGTCGGCCGGTACGAGGCGGAAACGACGCCCGTCGTCCCCGGCGCGCGCCGGTACGGGACCGGCGGCGCCGCAGGACCGGCTCCCCGGCGTCGTCCGCCGCGAGACCGCCGACGCGCCGGCCGCCCGGCCCTGGCTGTCCGTGCCGGAATCCGGGCCGCAGCCCGCGCCGCGGCGGTGGTCGGCGCGCCCTCGGCGGTGCGGGCGACCGGCCCGGCCGCCCGGCCGCGCCCCGTCCGGCGGACGCCGCTGCGACGGCTGCGGGACGCCCCGGGGCGGCGGGCCCGCGCCCGGGCCGTTCTCCGCCCGCGCGGCCGGCAATCGCCGTGAGCCTGGTTGACGGGGCGCGGAACGGGCACTCAGTGCGCGGTGCGAACGCGCCGTCGGTTGTGCACAGGATCGGACAGGGGAGAAGCGCGTGGCAGTGCGTCATCGACTGGTCCAGGCGAGCCCGCGGTCGGTGTGGGCGGTACTCGCCGATCCCGGCAGTTACGTGAAATGGGTGGTGGGTCCCTCCCAGGTCTCCCCCGAACGGGGCCGTTGGCCGGAGGTCGGCGCCGCCATCCACTACGAGGTGTGCCTCGGGCCCGTGCGGCTGACCAATGAGACGGTCGTCCGCCGCTGCGAGGAAGGCACCCTGCTGGAACTGGAGGCCAAGGCGGGCCGGCTCGGCACGGCCCGCATCGCCGTGGAACTGCGGCCCTGGGGCGAGGACTGCCTGGTCATCGTCGACGAGCACCCGCTGCGCGGACCGGGCGGGATGCTCCACAACGCCGGAGTGGAACTGATCATCCAACTGCGCCACCGGGCCATGCTGGCGAGGCTGGCGGAACTGTGCGAGGCGCGGGACGGAGCGGACGGCGGGCGCCACCGGGGCGCCCCGGCCCGGCACGGGGCCGCCCGGACCGAGCCCGGAGCGGGCCGTGCCTGACGCCGTGGTGATCGGCGCCGGCCCCAACGGGCTGGTCGCGGCGAACCTGCTGGCCGACGCCGGCTGGAGCGTGGAGGTCCTGGAGGAGCAGCCGGAACCTGGCGGCGCGGTACGCCACGACAGCGGGGTCGCCCCCGGCTTCGTCAGCGACCTGTGCAGCTCCTTCTACCCGCTGGCCGCCGCGTCGCCCCTGCTCGCCGGACTGCGTCTGGAGGACCACGGGCTGCGCTGGAGCCACGCCCCCCACGTCCTGGCCCACCCGCTGGGCGACGGCACCTGCGCGGTCCTCGACCGCGATCCGGGCACCACCGCGGCCTCCGTCGACGCCTTCGCGCCCGGCGACGGAGCGGCCTGGCACCGGCTGCACGAGGTCTGGGAACGGTACCGGCCGGACATCCTGGACGCCCTGTTCACCCCCTTCCCGCCGGTACGGGCCACCGCCCGGCTCGCCCTGCGGCTGCGCGCCGGGGGCGCCCTGCGGCTGGCGCGCACCCTGGTACTGCCGGTGCGCCGCCTGGGGGAGGAGGAGTTCCGGGGCGAGGGCGGCAAGCTGCTCCTGGCCGGCAACGCCCTGCACGCCGATCTGGCCCCGGAGGCCGCCGGCAGCGGGGGCTTCGGCTGGCTGATGTCCATGCTCGGACAGACGTACGGCTTCCCCGTCCCGGTCGGCGGCTCCGGCGCCCTGACCGAGGCGCTCGTGCGCCGGCTGCGCGCCCGGGGCGGCACCCTGCGCTGCGGGCGGCGCGTCGACCGGGTGCTCGTCCGCGACCGCCGTGCCGTCGGGGTGGTGACCGCCGACGGCGAGACGGTCGCCGCGCGGCGTGCCGTGCTCGCGGACGTGTCCGTGCCCGACCTGTACGGCACCCTTGTCGACCCGGCCGATCTGCCCGCCCAGGTCCTGGACGACCTGCGGCGCTTCCAGTGGGACTTCGCCACCTTCAAGGTCGACTGGGCGCTGGACGGCCCCGTGCCCTGGCGGTCCGAGGCGGCGGCGCGGGCCGGGACCGTGCACCTGGCCGACGGCCTCGACGAACTGACCCGGTTCATGGCCCAGATCTCCCAGCGGCAGGTACCCGACCGGCCCTTCTGCCTGTTCGGGCAGATGACGACGTCCGACCCGTCCCGCTCACCGCGCGGCACCGAGTCGGCCTGGGGCTACACGCACGTCCCGCACGACATCCGGGGCGACGCCGGCGACGAGGGGCTCACCGGCCGCTGGGACGCCAAGGAGCAGGAGGTCATGGCCGACCGGGTGGAACGCCAGGTGGAGCGGTTCGCCCCCGGCTTCCGCGCCCTGATCCGCGCCCGGCGCGTCCTGGCCCCGCCCACCCTCCAGGCGCTGGACCGCAACCTGTACGGCGGCGCCATCAACGGCGGCACCACCGCCCTCCACCAGCAGCTGTTCTTCCGCCCCCTGCCCGGCACCGGACGCCCGGAGACACCGGTGGCCGGCCTCTACCTGGCCTCCGCCGGCGCCCACCCGGGCGGCGGCGTCCACGGGGCGCCCGGCGCCAACGCGGCCCGCGCGGCCCTGCGCCGGCACCGGGGCGTGGGGCTGGAGCGTCTGCAACGCACGTTGACCCGGCGCGACCGGATCGGCGACCGGCGCCCTTCCCGGTAGGGGACGCCGCTACGTGCGCGGCTGCGGGCGCGCCGCGACCGGTCCCGCAGTCCCCCGCGCCCCTTCGAGGACGTGCGCTGCACGCGCCTGAGGGAGCGCGGGGAACTGCGCGAGCGACCCCAGACGACCCGCACCCGGAAGCGCACCCCTACACGCCGGCGCCCCCGCGCCGGGCCAGCGCCCGCAGGACCGCGTTCCGTCCTCCGTCCGGCACCGTCCACAGCGTCTCCCCCCGCACCCCCCACCGCTCCAGCAGCGCGGCCGCCGCGAGGAAACCGGAGGTGGCCGCACGTTCCATGAGGGCCACGGGCAGCCCCGTGCGGACCAGGTCCCCGGCGACGACGAGCGCCGGGTCCGGGGTGCGGACCGTGAGCCGGTCGGCGTACCCCCCGACGGGGAACAGCGGGCAGTCCGCCCGCCACTCGTGCCGCTCGGCGACGACCCGCGCCCCCCGGGTCTCCGGCCAGACCCGGTGCAACTGGCCGGCCAGCCGCTTCTCCTCGACGTCCCGGACGGCGGTCTCCGGCAGCGCGTAGGCGTGGAGTTCGACGACCGAGCCTCCCGTGCGGGCCGCCCAGCGCGCCGCCTCGCCCTCCCAGTGGGAGAGCACGCTGACGTTGTCCAGCGTTCCGTAGCCGCTGGTGCCGAGGAAACCGGGGCGGCCGGGCGCCACCGGCTGGTCCAGCCACAGGCGGCTCACCAGGAACGGCGGCGCGGTCCGCAGCCGCGCCACCCGGTCCCGCCAGGCCGGGTCACCGAGCTCCGGCGAGCGGCCCACCACCGTCCGCAGACCCCCGGTGTCGAGGGCGAGCACGACGGCGTCGTACCGCCGGGTGCCACCGGCCGCGCTCACCTCGTGGCCGCCGCCCGGACGCGGACGTACCGCCTCCACCGGCGTGCCGGTGCGCACCCGCGCGCCGTACGCGGCGAGGTGACGGGCCAGCGGATCCCACAGGGCCTGCGGGAACGGTTCGCGCGGTACGTCGAACAGCAGTCCCTCGCTGGAGCCGAGGAAGTAGATGTGGAACATCAGCGCCATCTCGGCGGCCGACAGCTCCCGGGGGTCGGCGAAGAAGCTCCGGGAGAACACCTCGAACGCCAGGTGCCGGGCGGCTGCGGGGAAGCGCAGGGCGTCCAGGAAGTCGTGGGCGCTGACCCGGTCCAGTTGCCGGTGGACGCGGCCTGCGCGGATGTCGAGCAGCGGCAGGGCGGCGGCGGGGCGCAGCGCCAGCAGGTCCCGCAGACCGAAGCTGGGGCTGAGGGCGACGAAGCCGAGGGCGCTGAACGGGGGCGTGCGCGGCACCCGGCGGAAGCCGTCCCGCAGGCCGTCGGCGTGCACCAGCGGGTAGTCGGGCAGCCCGGTCAGCATCCCCAGCGCCGGGTCGGCACGGCGCAGCAGGCTCCGCAGGTTGTAGTACTGGCGGAAGAAGGCGTGGAAGCCCCGGCTCATCGTGGCCGGCGTGCCGTCGTCCAGGGTGACCGGCCATCCGGCGACCCGGCCGCCGAGCACCGGCTCGCGTTCGTACAGGACCACGCGTACGCCCCGCTCGGCGAGGAGGACCGCCGCCGCGAGTCCCGCGATGCCGCCGCCGACCACCGCCACGGACGGCGGATCGCTGGTCACCCGGTCCCGGCCCGGCCGCGCGGGCAGCGCCCGGGCCCGCCGGTCCCGGCCCGGTACCTCGCCGCCACGCCGGTTCATCGGACGCCCTCCCGGTCCGCCGGTCCGGGCGGGGGGCCGCCGACGGCCCGCTCCCGGCCCGCCCGGCCCCAGCCGTCCCGTCCGGGCACGCGCCGCTCGCGCCGCCTCATCGGACGTCCTCCCGGCCCCCGGCCACCGGACGCCGGGCGAGGAAGGTGTGCGTGACGCCGGTCTGCCAGCCCGGCAGCGGCAGCACCCGCACCCGGTCGAAGCCCGCCCGGCCCAGCCGCGCGCCGAAGGCCGGCGCGGTGTCGAAGTACAGGACGCTGCGCCACAGATGGCGGTACAGGCCCCGGTTCCCGGTGGCCGTGCCGAGCGGCAGCACCACCCCCCGGCACACCGCCGACCACACCAGACGGTCGGCGCGCCGCCCGCCGAGGGCGTAGTCGTGCACCGCCAGCACGCCGCCCGGCGCCAGCAGCCCGCGCACCGTGCGCAGCACGCTGTCCGGGTCGGACAGATTGCGGAACAGGTACGCGGCGAACACCGCGTCGAACGGGCCCCGCACCCCGGCGCGCTCCAGTCCCTCGGCCGGGGCGCGCACGAACCGCACCCGCGTCGGCCAGGTCTTGGCCCGCGCCCGGCGCAGCATCCCCGCCGACGCGTCGACGCCGGTGATCCGCGCGGCGGGCAGGGCGGCGGCCAGCGCCGCCGTCGAGGCACCGGTGCCGCAGCCCAGGTCGAGCACCCGCCGCACCGGCTCGCCGCCGGCGCCCAGGGCGAGGCGGCGGGCGGAGCGGCGCAGGTGGGCGTGGTAGCCGGGGTTGAGCGCGACCAGCCGGTCGTAGGTGTCGGCGCCGTGGTCGAAGGCGGCGGCCAGTGCGGTGTCGCGCAAGAGCGGCATGGCGGACTCCAGGGCTCCGGGAGGGACGAGACGGTCAGGGGGCGGGGCGGCGGCGCAGCCACGGCAGTTCCGCCGCGGTCCGCAGCATCGGCAGGACCGGTGCGCGCGCGCCGACCACGAGGTCCTCGTACAGCCGGGCCCGCCCGTCCAGGAAGCGCAGCAGCCGCCCCGCCGGCACCCGGTCGAACAGCCGGAAGAACAGGTCGGGGCCGTCCACCCGGCCGGTGTCCAGGGCACGCAGCAGCACCGCGTCCATCAGCCGGCACCGGCCCGGGTACGGCGGCGGCGGCACCGGGCGGCGGCCCGCCCGGACCGCACCGGCGACGGCGTCCGACTGCCGCTGCACGGCGGCGAACGTGTACCCGGTCGAGGGCCGCGTCGCCCCGCCCGCCACCCCGATCCGGAAGACCGGCCCGGCGGTCCGCCGGGGGAAGACCGCGTCGGTCATCGGGATCACACCCTGCTCCGTCGACAGGACGCGGATGCCGCCGGTGCCCAGGACGCGGCGCGTGTAGTCGTCCAGCGCGCGGTCGTACGCGGCCCGGGTGAGCGGGGCCGGTCCGAACTCCGTGTACTCGACCAGGGCGGTACGGCGGCCGGTGGGCAGGACGTAGCCGAAGGACAGGCCGCGCGCGGGCTGCGGGGTGCGGAAGTCCATCAGGTCGACCACCGCCGGGTCGAAGACCGGCCGTTCGGTACGGACGAACCAGCCGCGGAAGTGCTGGAGCAGGCGGGTCCGGGCGGCCGGCGGGCGGGGCGCCGGGCGGGAGTCGAACACCCAGCGGGCGCGCAGTTCCACGGGGCCGCCCGCGGCGTCCGTGCCCCGCACCCGGACGGTCCCGTCGGGCTGGGCGGCCACCGCGGTGACGGTCGCCTCGACGCGCCGCGTCAGCGGACGCCGCGCCAGATCGCGGTCGACGAGGGCCTCGAAGTCGTCGGAGCGGATCATCTTGTAGCGCAGCGGCGCGATGTGCCGCCGGACCACCGCGCCCCGCGGGCCGCGCACCCGCAGCCACTCCCAGGACGCGGTCACCGCGGGGTCGAAGCGGCCCGGTCCCGCCTCCCAGAAGCACCAGGTGCGTGCGGGCGCCCGCAGCGGGCCGGGCGGAGCGCCGACCAGGGCGACGGAGGGGGCGGTACGGCGTGCCCCCGCCGCCGGCAGCCGGTGCGCCAGCGACAGGCCCGCCGCGCCGGCTCCGACGATGACGATGTCCGCGTCCAGCACGACCGCCTCTCTCCGTCCCGCCCCGCCCCGGGACCGACCCGGTGTCTGTCCCGCGTCGGTCCGTGGCGGCTTCGGCGGGAGTATCGCGTCCCGCCGCCCGTCCCGGACACAGCCGCGCCGCGGGTACGGCGCCCGGCGCCGCCGAGCGGGTGAGCGGCGTACGTGATCGGGCGAAGACGGCGTGGCCCGGCCCCCGCCGGGGGAACACATGAGCCCACCCGCGGGGACGCCACCGGAACGGGCGGCCGGGGGCCGTGCCCGGAGCGCCCCACGGCACCGGACGACCTCACGGGGACCGCCACCGACGCAAGGCGCCAAGACGAGGAACGACAAGACGACGAGACGACGAGACGACGAGACGGCAATACGGCGAGACGACGGAAGGACACGGGATGCGCTCCAGCAGGGCCGGTCACACCCCTCAGGACACCCGCCCGCGCGCACGGCACGCCGCGGCGCCGCTCGCCCGCACGACCGGGTCACCGGGCACCGGTTCACGCGGGCCGCGCGCCGCCGCTGGCGCCGTCCGCGTCCCGACCGCAGCCGGCCGGGAGTCCGCGGGGCGAGAGCCTGCGGGCCGAGAGCCCGTCGGCCGGGAGTCCGCGGGCCGAGAGTCCGCGGGCCGGGGCGCCCCGCGCGGGTGCCGGGCGGCCCCGGCACCGCCCGGCGCCGGTCCGCGCAGCCGGCACCACCGGCACCACCGGCACCACCCGCCGGCACCCCGCGACAGGCCGCGCACCGCCGGGGCTGCTCCCGCCCCCGCCCCCGCCCCCGCGCCTGCCCCCACCACCCCCGTGTCCCCGGACCGGCCGCCCCCTACCGAGCCGCCGCCGGACGCCGGCGCCGGCGCCGGCGCCCGGGCCGGGGCCGGGACCGGGCAGGGCACCCGGTGACCCGCACGGTCCCCGGCCGTACCGACCACGTCGTGGTCGTCGGTGCCGGGCTCGCCGGGCTGTCGGCCGCCCTGCACCTGCTGGGCGCCGGGCGGCGGGTGACCGTCGTCGAGCGCGAGGCGGTGCCCGGCGGCCGGGCCGGGCGGCTGGAGCGCGGCGGCTACCGCTTCGACACCGGCCCCACCGTCCTGACCATGCCCGACCTCGCCGACGAGGCCTTCGCCGCGGTCGGCGAACGGCTGCGCGACCGCGTCGACCTGCTGCCCCTGCACCCCGCCTACCGGGCCCGGTTCGCCGACGGCAGCACCCTCGACGTGCACACCGACCCCGGCGCGATGGAGGCCGAGGTCGAGCGGTTCGCCGGCGCCCGGGAGGCGGCCGGCTACCGGCGGCTGCGGACCTGGCTGACCCGGCTGTACGCCGTACAGATGCGCCGGTTCATCGACGCCAACTTCGACTCGCCGCTCGGCCTGCTCACCCCCGACCTCGCCCGGCTGGCCGCCCTCGGCGGCTTCGGCCGCCTGGACACCCGTATCGGACGGTTCCTCGACGACGAGCGGCTGCGGCGCGTCTTCTCCTTCCAGTCCCTGTACGCCGGGGTCGCCCCGGCCCGCGCGCTGGCCGCGTACGCCGTCATCGCCTACATGGACACCGTGGCCGGGGTCTGGTTCCCGCGCGGCGGCATGCACGCGCTGCCCCGGGCCATGGCCGACGCGGCCGTCGCCGCCGGGGCCGAGCTGCGCCTCGGACACGCCGTCACCCGCCTGGAGCGGACCGGCGACCGGGTCACCGCCGTCGTCACCGAACAGGGCCGCGTCCCCTGCGACGCCGTCGTCCTCACCCCCGACCTGCCCGTCGCCCACCGGCTGCTGGGCCACCGCCCGCGCCGCCCGCTGCGGCTGCGGCACGCGCCCTCCGCCGTGGTGCTGCACGCCGGCACCACCCGCACCTGGCCCGAACTGGCCCACCACACGCTCTCCTTCGGCGCCGCCTGGCGCCGCACCTTCGACGAACTCACCCGGACCGGCACCCTGATGACCGACCCGTCCCTGCTCATCACCCGGCCCACGGCGAGCGACCCCTCGCTCGCCCCCGAGGGCAGGCACACCCACTACGTCCTCGCCCCCTGCCCCAACACCGACGTCGGACCGTCGGCCGCGCACTGGGCCGACCTCGCCCCCGGCTACCGCGCGCGGCTGCTCGCCACCCTGGAACGCCGCGGCCTGACCGGCCTCGCCGCCGCCATCGAGGAGGAGTGCCTGGTGACCCCCGCCGACTGGACCGCCCTCGGCCACGCCGCCGGAACCCCGTTCTCGGTGGCCCACACCTTCGCCCAGACCGGCCCGTTCCGGCCCCGCAACCTGGTGCGGGGCACCGCCAACGCGGTCCTCGCCGGCTGCGGCACCACCCCCGGCGTCGGGGTGCCGACCGTCCTGCTCTCCGGGAAACTGGCCGCCGCCCGCATCACGGGGGGCCGACGATGACCGCGCGCGAACTGGACGCCGCCGGCATCACCGACCCGCAACTGCGCGCCGCCTACACCCGGTGCCGCCGCCTCAACGCCCGCCACGGACGCACCTACTTCCTCGCCACCCGCCTGCTGCCCGCCGACCGCAGACCGGCCGTGCACGCCCTGTACGGCTTCGCCCGCCGGGCCGACGACATCGTCGACGACCTGGCCGCCGCGCCCGTCGAGGAACGCGCGGCCGCCCTCGACCGGCTCGACGCCCGGCTGCGCACCGCCCTGGCGGGAGGCCCGGCCGACGGAGACCCGGTGGTACGCGCCGTGGCCCACACCGCCGCCCGCCACGCCATCGACCCGGCGCACTTCACCGACTTCATGGCGTCCATGCGCAGCGACCTGACCGTCACCGACTACGCCACCTACCAGGACCTGCGCGCCTACATGCACGGCTCGGCCGCCGTCATCGGCCTCCAGATGCTCCCCGTGCTGGGCACCGTGACCTCCCGGGCCGCCGCCGCCCCGCACGCCGCCGCGCTCGGCGTCGCCTTCCAGCTGACCAACTTCCTGCGGGACGTCGGCGAGGACCTGGACCGCGGCCGGGTCTACCTCCCGGCGGACCTGCTCGCCGCGCACGGCGTCGACCGGACGCTGCTGGAGTGGAGCAGGCGCACCGGCCGCCACGACCGCCGGATCACCGCCGCCCTGCGCGCCGCCGAGGACCTCACCCGGTCCGTGTACCGCGAGGCCGTGCCCGGCCTGGCGATGCTGGACCCGGTCGCCAGGCCGTGCATCCGCACCGCCTGCGTGCTCTATCGGGGCATCCTCGACGCCATCGCGGCCGGCGGGCACGCCGTGCTGCACCGGCGGGCCGTGGTGCCGCGCCGCCGCCGCGCGCTCGTCGCGGCCGACGGGCTGGCCCGGGTGGCCGCGGCCCGGCTGCGGGCCCGCGGTCCGGTGTCCCTGCCGTCCGAGACCGGAGTGTGAGGAGGCCGAATGAGTCCCGACCCGGGCCGTCACCCCCTGCGGCTGAGGCGCCGCCCCGTCCCCTGGGAGCGCCAGCCGCCGACCTGGCGCGCGGCCCGGCCCGCCGTCATCGCCGGGGCGCTGAAGCGGGCCCGGGCCCGGCCCTCCGGCAACTGGTACGTCATCGGCGCCCGGACGGACGTACGCCCCGGCCGTCCGCTGGCGGCCACGGTCGCCGGCGAGGAGGTCGTCGTCTGGCGGGACGCGCGCGGACGCCTGGTGGGCGGCCCCGGCGTCTGCCCGCACCTCGGCGCCCCGCTGGCCGACAGCCCGGTGCGGTGCGGCACGCTCGTCTGCCACTGGCACGGACTCGCCCTGGACGGCACGGCGCGGGCCGGCTGGGTGCCGCTGCCGGTCCACGACGACGGCGTCCTGGTGTGGGTACGGCTCGACGCGGCAGGAGGGGAACAACCCACCGAGGCACCCGTGGTGCCGCCGCGGCCCCCGCTCCCGACCGCCGTCCGGTCGGTGTGGCGCGGAGCGGGCCGCTGCGACCCTCAGGACGTGGTGGCCAACCGTCTCGACCCCTGGCACGGCGCCTGGTTCCACCCCTACTCCTTCACCGACCTCACCGTGGTCCGGGAACCCGACGGGACCGACGACGGCGACCGCTTCGTCGTCGACGTCTCGTTCCGGCTCGGCGGGCGGCTCGTCGTCCCCGTGCGCGCGGAGTTCACCGCGCCCGGACCCCGTACCGTGGTCATGCGCATCACCGAGGGGGAGGGGACGGGCTCCGTCGTCGAGACCCACGCCACGCCCCTGGGCCCGGACGGCCTCGGCAGACCCCGTACCGCCGTCGTGGAGGCCGCGCTGGCCACCTCCGACCGGCCCGGCTTCACGCTCGCCCGGCGCCTGTCGCCCCTGCTGCGCCCCGCGATGAGGGCCGCCGCCGGCCGGCTGTGGCGCGACGACCTCGCCTACGCCGAACGGCGCCGGCACCTCCGCGACCGCGGACGCTTCCCCGGCTGACCGGCGGAAGACCGGCGCCGACCGGCGGAAGACCGACGCCGACCGACGGAAGACCCATGTCCGGCCCGCGGCCGACCCACGAGGACGAGACCATGCAGACCTTCCTTCCCCACCCCGACTTCTGCGCGTCCGCCCTCGCCCTGGACCGCCGCCGGCTCGGCAAACAGCGGGTCGAGGCGCTCCAGGTGCTGCGCGGGCTGACCGTGCCCGGCTACGGCTGGCGCCACCACCCCGCGGTGAAGATGTGGACGGGGTACGAGGAGGCCCTGGTCCGCTACGGCCTGGAGATCTGCCGCGTCTGGCGCGAGCGGGGACACCAGGACAGCTGCGCCGCCTCCCTCGTCGCCGGACTCGCCGCCGTACGCCCCGGCGCCCCGGTGCGCGACCAGGCGGAACTGGCGGACGCCGGGGAACTGCCGCCCTGGCTCGGCGACGAACCGTTCCACCGCAGCCACCGCTCGGCGCTGGTGCGCAAGGACCCGGAGACCTACGGCGCCCTGTTCCCGGACGTGCCGGACGACCTGCCGTACCTCTGGCCGGACTCCGACCGCGAGGGCCTTCTATAGGCTGACCGCGTGGCCAGTACGCAGGACCGGGACAGCCGGGGACGACAGCGGGGGACGGACGGCTCGGCGGGAGAGGCGCCCGGCGGGACAGACCTGCGGACCTTCGCCGTCCGGCTGCGCCGGATGAACGGCGAGATCAACCGCCTGGTCCACGGGTTCGCCGCCGACCAGGGGCTGCACCCGACGGACGTCCAGGCGCTCGCGGCGATCCTCGACGCCGAGGAGCCGATGACCCCCGGGCGGCTGCGCGAGCACCTCGGCCTGACCTCCGGCGCCGTGACCGCCTGCGTCGACCGGCTGGAACGCGCGGGCCACATCCGCCGGGTGCGGGAGAGCGCCGACCGCAGGGTCGTCCACCTCCACTACGCCGCCGACGCGATGGCGGCGGCCCGCTCCTGGTTCCGGCCGCTCGCCGAGGCGACCGACGCCGCCCGCGACCGGTTCACCGAGGCCGAACTGTCGGTGGTGGCGCGCTTCCTCGCCGCGCTGAACGAGGAGATGGCCACGGTCGGCGCCGCCCGCCACTGACATCGCCCGTCCGGGTGCGTCCGGCGGCCGGTGACCGGTGGCCGGGGAAGAATCAGGTGTCGTCTACGATCGCCTGGCAACCAACTATCTTGGTGATTGAGATTGTTTTTCATTGAGATACCTGGATACCTGAGCCACCTCGCGTCACCTCGAAAACGCTCGAAAACGCTGTCGGGAGAGCCATGCCTGTCATCTCGCGCCGGGCCCGTTGGGTCCGGTTGCTGCTGCCCGCCCTGCTGCTGATCGCCTGGCTGGGCGTCGGCGGAACCACCGGTCCGTTCGCCGGACGCCTCGGTGAGGTCGCCACCAACGACCAGGCCGCGTTCCTGCCGCGCAGCGCCGAGTCCACCGAGGTGATCGACGAACAGGAAGCCTTCCGGCAGGACGAGACGCTGCCCGCGATCGTCGTGTGGACCGCCGACGGCGGCGGCGAGGTGAGCGGCCGGCGGGCCGCGGCCACCGAGGCGCTCGCCTCCCTCGCGGACGCCCCCGGGGTGACCGGGAGGGTGTCGCCCGCCGTCGTCTCCGAGGACGGCGAAGCCCTGGAGGGCGTCGTCCAGCTGCGGCCCGACCTCGGCGACGGCCTCGCCGACGCCCTCGACCGCGTCCGGGACGCCGCCGGGAAGGTGCCCGGCACCCAGGTCGGCATCGCCGGGCCCGCCGCCAGCCAGGCCGACCTCTCCGACGCCTTCGCCGGCATCGACGGCCTGCTGCTGATCGTGGCGCTGGTGGCCGTCCTCGTCATCCTGCTGCTGGTCTACCGCAGCGTGCTGCTGCCCTTCCTCGTCATCCTCGGCGCGGTCTTCGCCCTCGGCGTGGCCTGCGCGGTCGTCTACGTCCTCGCCGACCACGACGTGGTCCGGGTCGACGGCCAGGTCCAGGGCATCCTGTCCATCCTGGTGATCGGGGCAGCCACCGACTACGCCCTGCTGCTGACCGCCCGCTACCGCGAGGAACTCGCCCACCGCGAGGACCGCTTCGCGGCGATGCGCGCCGCCCTGCGCGAGTCCTGGGGTGCGATCGTCGCCAGCGCCGCCACCGTCGCGCTCGGCCTGCTCGCCCTGCTGCTGAGCGACCTGACCAACAACCGCGCGCTCGGCCCGGTCGGCGCCATCGGCATCGTCTGCGCCGTCCTGACCACCCTCACCTTCCTGCCGGCCGTCCTCGTCCTCCTGGGCCGCGCCGCCTACTGGCCCGTCAGGCCCCGTCCGGCCGAGGAGAAGCGGGGCGTGTGGCACCGGGTCGCCGACCTGGTGGACCGCGCCCCGCGCAAGGTCTGGGCCGTCTCCCTGGTGTGCCTGCTGGCCGCCGCCGCCTTCGCACCGGCCCTCGACTCCAAGGGCGTACCGCTGGACGAGACCTTCGTCGGCGAGGCGCGCTCCGTCGAGGCCCAGCGCACCCTGGGCGAGCACTTCCCCGGCGGCTCCGGCAACCCCGCGGTCGTCATCGTGAACGCCGGCCGCGCGGACCGGGTGGTCGCGGTGGCCGAGGACACCGACGGCGTCGCCTCGGCCGCCCCCGTCACCGCGTCCGGCCGGCCCGGCGGGGGCGAGCCGCTGACCGTCGACGGCCGGGTCCGCGTCGACGTCACCCTGAGCGCCGCCGCCGACAGCGACGCGGCCAAGGACACCGTGGCCCGGCTGCGCGACGCGCTGCACGCGGTGCCCGGCGCGGACGCGAAGGTCGGCGGCTACACCGCCCAGCAGTACGACACCCTGCGCACCGCCGAGCGGGACCGCACGCTCATCGTTCCCGTCGTCCTCGCCATCATCTTCGTCATCCTCGTCGCGCTGCTGCGCTCACTGCTGCTGCCGGCCCTGCTGGTGCTCACCGTGGCGCTGAACTTCCTCGCCACCCTCGGCGTCTCGGCCCTCGTCTTCCCGCACGTCCTCGGCTTCACCGGCACGGACCCGTCCGTCCCGCTGTACGGCTTCGTGTTCCTGGTCGCCCTCGGCGTGGACTACAACATCTTCCTGATGTCGCGGGTCCGGGAGGAGTCCCTGCGGCACGGGGTGCGCCGGGGCGTCCTGCGCGGCCTGGTCACCACCGGCGGGGTGATCACCTCCGCCGGTGTGGTGCTCGCCGCGACCTTCGCGGCGCTCGGGGTGATCCCGCTGGCCTTCCTGGTGCAGATCGCCTTCATCGTCGCCTTCGGCGTGCTGCTCGACACCCTGGTCGTACGGTCCCTGCTGGTACCGGCGCTGGCCCGGGACATCGGCCGGCGGGTGTGGTGGCCGGGACGGCTGAGCCGGCGGTGAGGCTCAGCGGGACGCGGAGCGCTCCTTGGCGAAGTCGTACAGCTTCTCGGAGGTGGTGATCAGCTCCTGCCGCTCGGTGCGGGAACCGACCATCGGCCGCGATCCGTGCAGCGGCACCTGCGCGCTCTCCGGCAGGAACCGGACGGTCAGCAGACCGATGGCGCCGGCCACCATCAGGTAGTACGCGGGCACCAGGTCGTTGCCGGTGGCGTTCACCAGCGCCTCGGTGAACAGCGGGGTGGTGCCGCCGAACGCGGCGACGGCGAAGTTGAAGCCGATGCCCATCGCGGCGTAGCGCACGGCGGTCGGGAAGAGGGCGGGCAGGGTCGCGGCGCTCGGCGCGGCGAAGCAGGCCAGCAGGGTGGACAGCAGCAGCATCCCGAAGACCGGGGCCACCGTGCCGTCCGACTTCAGCAGCCAGAACCCCGGCACGGCCAGCACGATCATCGCCGCCGCGCCGACCGCGTACAGCGGACGCCGGCCGACGTGGTCGCTGAGCCGCCCGAGGAAGGTGATCAGCAGCACGATCCACACCATGCCGATCAGGACCAGGACGTCCGCGAAACCGCTGGAGCGGTCCAGCGTCTCGGTCTGGTACGTCGGGAGGTAGCCGGTGAGCATGTAGTTGGTGACGTTGTACAGCAGCACGATGCCCATGCAGATGAGCAGCGGACGCCAGTGGTTCCTGAGGATGGTCCTGAACTCACTGCCCGCCGACTTCTGGGCCAGGCTCTTCTCGTGCTCGTCCAGCTGCTGCTGGAAGGCCGGGGACTCCTCCAGCTTCAGCCGCATGTACAGACCGATGACGCCCAGCGGACCGGCGATCAGGAAGGGCAGGCGCCAGCCCCAGGAGAGCATCTGGTCGTCGGTGAGCAGGAGATGGAGCACCGTCACCAGCGCCGAACCCAGGGCATAGCCGACGAAAGTGCCGAAATCCAGCCAGCTGGAGAGGAAACCGCGGCGGCGGTCCGGCGAGTACTCGGCGACGAAGGTGGTGGCGCCGCCGTACTCGCCGCCGGTGGAGAAGCCCTGGACCATCCTGGCGAGCAGCAGCAGGACCGGGGCGGCGATGCCGATGGTGGCGTAGCTCGGGATCAGGCCGATGGAGAAGGTGCCGAGCGCCATCATGATCATGGTGGTGGCGAGCACCTTCTGCCGGCCGATGCGGTCACCGAGTGGACCGAAGACCAGGCCGCCCAGCGGACGGACCACGAACGCGGCGGCGAAGGTGGCGAACGAGGAGATCAGCTGGACGCCGGGGGAGGCGCCGGGGAAGAAGACCTTGCCGACGGTGGCGGCGAGGTAGCTGTAGACGCCGAAGTCGAACCACTCCATGCAGTTGCCCAGCGCCGAGGCGCCGACCGCCCGCTTCAGCAACGGCCGCTCGACGACCTGGACGTCCTCCTCGCGGAAGGCCCGTTCGTTGCGCCGCAGCCGGTGGGTCAGTTCCTCGCGGACCTGTCCCGGCAGGTTCGCGACCGCTTGCGGCATCTTCATCCGGCCCAGCGGCCCCGGCCGGGCGTCGGGCTTGGGGTCCCTCACGCTGCCGCCTTTCTGTTCCGTCCTGGCTTTTGCCTACGCGAATTCTGTGCCGCACTGATCGTCCGGCGCACGCCGTGGCTGCTGCCCGGGTCCGCACCGGCTCACACCGGGACAGCGGGTGCGGGTGGGATCACGGTGGCAGGCCCGGCACGGCGAGACCCCGGCCGGCCGGCGCCGGTGCCGCCGATCAGGTGGCCGCACGGGGCGGACGGGACGCGGGCTCCGTCCCTGCGGTGGCGCCACGTCAGAGGTACGGCGGCGGCGGGGCGATGGCCCGGTCCGACGGCCGGGCCACTCGCCTGGCGGTACGGCACTCGGCCGTCCGGTGAGCCGTCGGCGTGAGAATCGGTGGAAAGACGTAGGCGTGTTCGAGGAAAGCCGGGGTACGCGACCTGTTGTCGGCCCAGTGGGCCGGTACCGGAACGACAACTCGGGAGGGCTCGTGATGACGGCGGCGATGACGACGCGGAAGACGGACGTCGATGGAGAAGCGGTCCGGCTGCCCCAGGTCGCCGACCCGTCGAAGGTGGCACCGAAGGACGCCCGCGAACTGTCGCGGCTCTTCTTCGACCAGCTCGCGGTGCTGGAGGAAGGGACCCCCGAATACCAGTACGCGCGCAACACCCTGATCGAGATGAACATGTCCCTGGTCCGCTACGCGGCGTCCCGCTTCCGCAGCCGGGGCCCGGAGGAGCGCGAGGACATCGTCCAGGTCGGCATGATCGGCCTGATCAAGGCGATCGACCGGTTCGAGCTGACCCGTGAGGTGGAGTTCACCTCCTTCGCCGTGCCGTACATCGTCGGCGAGATCAAGCGCTTCTTCCGCGACACGTCCTGGGCGGTGCACGTGCCGCGCCGCCTCCAGGAGGCCCGGGTCGAGCTGGCCAAGGCGACGGACGAACTGCGCAGCCGGCTGGGCCGCACTCCGACCGTCAAGGAACTGGCCGAGCTGATGAGCCTGACGGAGGAGGAGGTCGTGGAGGCCAGGCTGGCCGCCAACGGCTACAACTCCTCCTCGCTGGACGCCGCCCTCAGCGGCAGCGAGGACGGCGAGACCGTGCTCGCGGACTTCATCGGCACCGAGGACGCGGCGCTGGAACTGGTCGAGGACTTCCACGCGCTGGCCCCGCTCATCGCCGAACTCGGCGAACGCGACCGGCAGATCATCCACATGCGGTTCGTGGAGGAAATGACCCAGGCGCAGATCGGCGAACGCCTCGGCGTCTCCCAGATGCACGTCTCCCGGCTGCTGTCCCGGACCCTGGCCCGGCTGCGGGAGGGCATGCTCACCACCAAGTGACGGTACGCGTGGAGGGGCCGGTGACCCGCGGGTCACCGGCCCCTCCACGTCGGATCAGGGCTGGAGCGGCAGGGTCCGGCAGTCGGACGCGGCCGGCTCGCCCGCGAGGCGGTCGGTGAGCCAGGAGACGGCCTCGCCCTGGTCGGCGAGGAGCGCGCCGAAGTGGTTGATCAGCTTGTCGCCGACGTTCGGCAGGACCACCGGTTCGTAGTCGACCTGCCCGCCCAGCGCGCACCAGCCGGCGGCCATCTCGCGGGTCTGGCCGTGCGGGACCAGGTTGTCGCTGGTGCCGGTGGCCACCCGGACGGGGCCGGCCGGCTTCCTGGTGCCGATGCGCTGCTCGGCCAGGAACGCCTGGAGCGTGGGCTCGGCGCGGATGACGTCGCCGAGTGACTGTCCGGTCTTCGTCCAGGAACCGCTGCGGGCGAAGGCGTAGCCGAACAGCGCGTCGCCGACGCACATGGTCGACAGGTCCTCCAGCGCGTCCCGGCCCGCCTGGCTGACGTACCTGTCCGCGATGGGGCGCAGGGCCGGCTCGGTCTGGAGGAAGCCGTTCAGGGACCAGCCCAGCGCGCCCGCGAGGTCGCTGCCGTCGATCGCCTCGGTGACCTCGGTCAGGTCGGCGGGCGCGGCCCCCGAGTAGGTGCCGGAGAGGGTGACGTCGGGCGCGTAGGACGGCTGGAGTTCGGCCGCGGCGGCCGTCGCGCCGCCGCCCTGGCTGTAGCCGAACAGTCCCACCGGGGACTCGGCGGTGACCGACGCCTCCGCCAGGGACCGGGCGGCCCGTACGGCGTCCAGGACGGCGTGCGCCTCGTCGACGCGGTTGACGTAGGTGTGCAGCCGGTCGGTGGCGCCCAGCCCGGCGTAGTCGGTGACGACCACCGCGATGCCCCGGGCGAGCAGCCGGTAGACGGCCAGGTCCTCGTAACCGACCGAGACCGTCTGGCCGTTGAGGCGCAGGGGGTGTTCCAGGCCCATCGAGGCGGCGCACTGGTCGCCCTGTCCCATGGTGCCGGGGGCGACGACGACCAGTGGACGCGGCCCGTCGCCGCGCCACTTCGCGGCGGGTTCGACGTAGGCGCCGGTGACCGCCATCGGGCCGCCGCCCGCGTCCGTCGACTTGTACATCAGCCGGGTGGCCCGGCCGGGCAGCGGGCCGCCGAGGCTCGGCAGGCTCAGCGCCAGCTTCAGCGGCTCGGTGCGCACCAGGGCGCCGTCGGCCTCGGGCAGGGTGGACGGCGGGGTGTAGAAGGCGGGTATCTCCACGCCGCGGGAGACCACGGCGGCCTGATCGCCGGCCGCGGCGGCGGGCACGGCCTGGGTGCCCAGGGTGAGTGCGGCGGCGATCGCGGTGACGAGCAGGGTGGGGCGTGCGGGCATGGCGGACCTCCTGGTGGAGTGTGCTCGCGCTGCTTCTGCAGGGGTCTGGGGACCGTACCGAGCCAGGGGTTACCCGGGGTAGCACCCGGCTTATTACGGTTCAGTAACTTGACGTGACGTCTCATGGGCGGTGCGCGGGGAGGCCGGTCCAGGCGGGCCAGGCGCCCCGGCCGGCGAGGTCGAGCACCAGCGCCGCGATGTTCCAGGCGTCGTCGTCGCCCCGGTGGTGCCACCCCTCCAGCGGCAGCACGGCGAAGTCCAGCGCCTGCGCCATGCCGGGTTTCCCGGGCAGCCCGTACGCCTCGGTGAAGACGGCCTTGGCGTCGGTGTGCGTCCGCTCGGGTACGTGGCCGAAGGGGCGGGGAACGGCGGCGGCGCGGCACTGGCGTACGAACTGGCGCCGGTCGTGGGCGCCCCGGCTCGCCCAGGGGCGCCGCCCGGCGTCGTGCTCGCGCGCCAGTGTCCGGCACGCCTCGGCGAAACGCACGCCGGTCTCCGCCTCCGCCTGCGTCAGCCCGGTCAGTTGGGTGCAGAACGCGTTCACGGTGGACCGGGCGGGCCGCACCAGGAAGCGGTGCCGGCCACCCGGACCCGGGCGCGCGGATCGACGACGGTGAGCCCGATCTCGATGATTTCGCTCACCGCGCCCGGCGGCGGCTGCCCCGCCCGGCAGGTGGCCTCCACGTCGACGACGTCCAGCAGGCCCGGGCGGTCGTCGGGCGCGGCGGTTCGTTCCATGGCGGCACGGTAGAAGCCCCGCACCCGCCCGTCATCCCGTTCACCGCCGGCTGCGGATCAGCAGATAAAGGAAGTACGGCGTCCCGATGGCCGCCGTCATCAGGCCGGCGCCGAGCTGGGACGGGGCGATCACCGTGCGGCCCAGCAGATCGGCCGCGCAGACCAGCGTGGCGCCCAGCAGCATCGCGACCGGGACGACCCGCACGTGCCGCCGGCCCACCAGCGCGCGGGCCGCGTGCGGGGCCACCAGGCCGACGAAGCCGATGGTGCCCGCGCAGGCCACGGCGGTCGCGCTGAGCAGGACGCCCACGACCAGGAAGCCGAGCCGGCCCGGGGCCAGCCGCAGCCCGAGCAGCCGGGGCGTGTCCTCGTCCAGCGACACCAGGTCCAGCTCGGTGCGCCGGGCCACCGCGAAGACGACGCCGACGACCAGGACCAGCGCCACCGGCAGCACGTCGGGCAGGGTCCGCCCGTAGGTGGAACCCGACAGCCAGGTCAGCGCCTTGGTCGCGTTGAACGGGTCGGTGAGCACGATGAGCAGGCTGATCAGCGCCGTGGTCCCGGAGGCCACGCCGATGCCGACCAGGACGAGGCGGTTCTGCCGGAAGCCGTCCCGCGCGGCGAGGCCGAAGACCAGGGCGGCGGTGACGCCGGCCCCCGCGAACGCCGCCCCGGCGACACCCCATCCGCCGGCCGCGGGCACCGTCGTCACCAGCAGCACCGCGCCGAGCGCCGCCCCGCCGGAGACGCCGAGGACACTGGGGTCGGCGAGCGGGTTGCGGGTGACGGCCTGCACCAGCGTGCCGGACAGGGCGAGCGCCGCACCGGCGCCGAGCGCGGCCAGCACGCGCGGTACGCGGGTGTCCAGGACGAAGGAGACGGTCTGCCCGGCCCGGCCCTGCAGCCAGTTGACGACGTCGCCCAGCAGCAGCTTGCTGTCGCCGATCAGCACCCCGGCGATCGTGACGCCGACGAAGGCGGCCACCAGGAGGACCACCGCCGTCAGGAACGCCGCCCGGCCGGGGACGCGCATCCGGTCCGGTGCGCCCGACTCGCCGGTGTCCGGCAGCCGCAGCGCCATCGCGACCAGGAACACGGCACCGACCAGGCTGGTGACCACACCCGTGGGCACGGCCACCGACAGGTCGTCCGGCGCCAGCGCCCGCAGCAGCACGTCCGAGCCCAGGACCAGCGCCGCGCCGGTGAGCGCCGCCGCGGGCAGGCTGCCGCGCGAGCGGGCGAACCCCCGGAACCGGCGGGACAGCGGCCGGACCAGCGCGGGCGCGCACAGGCCGACGAAGCCGATCGGCCCGGCCAGCGTGACCGCCGCCGCGGACAGCAGCGCGGCCAGCGCGACCGCCGTGACGCGGGTGGCCCGCACCGGCACGCCCAGGCCGCGCGCCGCGTCGTCGCCGAGGGCGAGCGCGTCGATCCGGCGGGCCGTCAGCAGCAGTCCCGCGAGGCCGAGCACGGCGACCGGCAGCATCTGCAGGACGCCGTCGAAGCCGTTCTGGCCGATGCTGCCCTGGTTCCAGGCGTACAGGCCCTCCGTCTGCTCGGGGAAGAGCAGGAGCAGCCCCTCGGTGACGGCGTTCAGGCCCAGCATCAGCGCGGTGCCGGCCAGTACCAGCCGGACGGTGCCCGTGCCGAGGCCGGACAGGCCGAGCACGACCGCCGCCGCGGCCAGACCGCCGACGAAGGCGACGCCGGAGGAGGCGAGCAGCGGCAGGGAGAGGCCGGTGGCGCCGGCCAGGCCGAGCGCCAGGTAGGAACCGGCGTTCACCGCCAGGGTGTCGGGGGAGGCGAGGACGTTGCGGCTGACAGCCTGGAGGACGCCGCCGGCCACTCCGAGGACGGCGCCGACCAGCAGGCCGGCCGCCGCCCGGGGCAGCCGGGAGGCGATCACGACCGACGCGTCGGAGGCGTCGGCCCGCCCGGTAAGGGCCTTGAACACCTCGGCCGGTCCGACCGAGGCGGTGCCCTGGGCGAGGTCCCAGACGGCGAGGACGGCGACCAGGAGGACGAGTCCGGCCGTCACCGCGCCCGCGCCCGAACGGGAGACGGGAGCCGCCGACGGGCGGGTGACGGGTTTCGTCGCGGTGACGGCCATGACCTCGCTACTTCGTCAGCGCGTCGACGAGCGAGTCGATGTACGCCGACATCGACCCGGGGCCGCCGAACATCCAGATGCCGTCGTCCAGCCGGTGCACGTCACCGGACTCGACGAACGGCAGCGACTTCCACACCGAGTTCTTGGCGAGGGCGCCGGTGAACGGGGTGGCGTTGTCGTCCGCGTCGTTGCCGATGTACGCGAACCGCGTGTCGTCCGGCAGGTCGGTCAGGCCCTCGACGTCGGTGGAGCCGAGGCCGTACGCCGCGTCGCCCTTGACCGTCCAGGCGTTCTTCAGCCCGATCTCCGCGGCGACCTCACCGAGCAGCGAGTTCGCGGTGTACGGGCGGATCGACACCTGGTTGGAGGTGACGTAGCCGTCGGCGAAGGCGTAGTCTGCGCCGTCCAGACCGGCGTCGGCGATGGCCTTCTTGCCCTCGGCGACCTTGGCCTCGAAGTCCGCGCGGACCGTCTCGGCCTTCTCGGTGGTGCCGGTGGCCTCGGCGATGAGGTCGACGTTGCCGAGCATCCGGTCGATCTGGCCGGCGCCGTCGGCCGACTTCACCGACAGCACCGGGGCGACCTTCTTCAGCTGCTTGACGGCGGAGGCCGGCAGGTCGGTGGTGGCCACGATGAGGTCGGGCTTGAGCGAGGCGACGGTGTCCATGCTGGGCTCGCCGCGGGTGCCGATGTCCTTGGGCGAGTTGGTCAGCGGCACCGCGCTGTCCCAGGTGTTGTAGCCCTTGGGGTCGGCGACGCCCACCGGCTGCACACCGAGCGAGACGAGGCTCTCGACGACGTTCCATTCGGTGGCGACCACCTTGGTGGCGGGCCCGTCCAGCTCGACCTTCGCGCCGGTGCCGTCCGTGAGGGTGATGGCCTCGGAGGACTTCCCGGAGCTGTCTGCGGCCGGCTCGGTGGTGCCGCAGGAGGACAGGGCGAGCGCCGCGGCGGTGACGGTGACCGCGGTGAGGAGCGTACGTCTCATGAGGTGGTGCCGAGCCTTTCACGTCGGGTGTGGTGACGGCCGATCGGGCGGGTGCGCAGCCGGCCGGTGAGGGGGTCGGTGTCGACATCGATCCGGATGCCGTAGACGGCGGTCAGCCGTTCCGGCGTCAGGACCTCCTCGGGCGGACCGTCGGCGACGATCCGGCCCGCTTCGAGCAGGGTGACGCGGTCGGCCACGGCCGCCGCCTGGTCGAGGTCGTGCAGGACGACGCCGACGGCGATGCCGTGGTCGTCGGCCAGGTCACGGATGAGATCGAGGAGTTCGACCTGGTAGCGCAGGTCGAGGTAGGTGGTCGGTTCGTCGAGGAGCAGGACGCCGGTCTCCTGGGCGAGGCAGCTGGCGAGCCAGACCCGCTGCAACTGCCCGCCGGAGAGGTGGTCGGCGCCGCGCCCGGCCAGCTCCGCCACGCCGGTCAGGGCGAGCGCCCGGTCGACCGCGGCCGGACCGCCGGGGTCCGACCGGCCCCAGCGGCCCCGGTACGGATAGCGGCCGAACTCGACCACGTCGCGTACCGTCAGCCCGCTCGGCGTGGGGCGGCCCTGGGTCAGCAGCGACACGTACCGCGAGAACTCACGGGACGTCAGCGCCGACGCGTCGGTGTCGCCGTCGATCCGGACGGTGGCGCTCCGGGCCCGTTGCAGCCGGGCGATCGTACGCAGCAGCGTGGACTTGCCGCTGCCGTTCGGGCCGATCAGGACGGTCACCTCGCCGGGCCGCAGCTCGACCGCGGCGCCGTGGACGACGTCCACGCCGTCGTACGCCACGGTCACGTCCGTGGCCGACAGCTCATGGCCGCGCAACCGCACGGCGCCGTCCGCTTCTTCACCAGATCTCACGAGGCGAAGGTTAGCCTACCCTAATAACTGCTGGTAGTGCCGGGGCGCGACGACGACCCGACGACGGCTCAACCCGCCTGCCAGGATTCCGGCTTCCACAGGCCCGAGCGGTTCAGGGAGGCCGGGCAGTGCAGGTATATCTCGTCGATGTCCAGCACGATCGCCAGCGCGGGACGCCTGCCGTCGCCCGCCGCCATCGCGTCGAAGAACGGGGCGTCGGTGAGGATGCGGGCCCGGCCGTTGACCCGCAGCACCTGCTTGCCGCCCGGGACCAGGTACAGCAGACCGGCGCGCGGGTTGTCGAGGATGTTGTGGAAGCTGTCCCCGCGCCGGTTCCCCGGCCGGTCCGGCAGGGCGATCCGGCCCGGACCGAGGACATGGGTGAAGCCCGGGGCGTCACCGCGCGGGGAGACGTCGCAGTTCCCGTCGGCGTCGGAAGTGCCCAGCAGGCAGAAGGAGGAGCGGGCCAGGATCTCCAGGTCCTCGTCGGTCAGCCGGTCGTGGACCTTGTCGATGACCAGGGGCCAGGGCTCGCCCAGCAGTTCGCGCAGCTCGGCGCGGGAGCCGAGCTCGACCCAGCCCTCGCGGGTGCCGGTGTCCGGCCGGTCCTCGGCGGCGTCGATCGTGTACGGCAAGGCCGGCTCCAAGCTGTGCGGGGACGATGAGTGGTTGCGAACCGAACGATATCTGATGTTAGGTTCGCCTTACCTGATCATCCGGGCGGGTCCGTCCGGTGACTCGGGCCGCTCACCTGCCCCCAAGGACTTCCCATGCGCCCCGTCCCTTCCCCCCGGCCGGCCCCCCGGTGACCGCTCCCGCCCCGGCCCGCCCGCAGGACGCCGGGAACACCGGGACCGGCGCCGGCCGGCGGCACGGCGGCGCGGCCCTCACGGCGGGGCTCTGCCTGCTGGCCGTCCTGCTCGTCGCGTCGATCGCGCTCAGCCTGGCCGTCGGCTCGGGCGACGTGCCCCTGCGCGACGTCGTGCGGGGCGTGCTGGACCCCGACCGCTCGGTCCGCGCCCAGCTCGTCGTCCAGGAGGTACGCCTCCCGCGCACCCTGGCCGGAGTACTGGCCGGCGTCGCCCTCGGCCTCGCGGGCACCGTGATGCAGGGCGTCACCCGCAACCCGCTCGCCGACCCCGGCCTGCTCGGCATCAACGCGGGCGCGGCCGTCGCCGTCGTCTTCGCGATGAGCGTCCTGTCCCTCACCGAACCCGGCCAGTACATCTGGTTCGGCTTCCTGGGCGCCTGCCTGGCGGCGGGACTCGTCTACGGGGTGGCCGGCCTCGGCCGCGAGGGCGCCACGCCCGTCAAGCTCGCCCTCGCCGGCGCCGCCGCCACCGGGCTGCTGGTCTCCCTCACCGACACCATGCTCCTCACCGACAGCCGGACCTACGACCAGTACCGCTTCTGGCAGGTCGGCGCGCTCGACGGCCGCGACCTCGACGTCCTCCTCCAGGCAGCGCCCTTCGTCGTCGTCGGAGGCGTCCTGGCGCTGGGCATGGGACCGCGCCTCAACGGCCTCGCGCTCGGCGACGACATCGCCCGCGCCCTCGGCCAACGGGTCGCCGCCGCCCGCCTGACGGGGGCCGTCAGCGTGGTCCTGCTGTGCGGCGCGGCGACCGCGATCGCCGGCCCCATCGGCTTCGTCGGCCTCGCGGTGCCGCACGCGGTCCGCATGCTCACCGGCCCCGACCACCGCTGGGTGCTGCCCTACAGCGCCCTGCTGGCACCGGTCCTGCTGCTGGTCGCCGACGTCATCGGCCGGGTCGTCGCCCCGCCCGGCGAGGTCCAGGTCGGGGTCGTCACCGCCGCCGTGGGCTGCGTGCCGTTCATCCTGCTGGTCCGCAGACGTGGGAAGGCGGCCCTGTGAGCACCCCTGTCGTCGAGGCTGCCGCCCGCGTCGGCCGCCTGCGCCGCGCCCGGCTGATCCGCTTCACCACCGTCTGCGCCGCCCTGGCCCTGACCGCGCTGGCCGCGCTGGTGCTGTCCCTCACCGTCGGCGACATCGACGTCCCGTTCACCGACGTACTGGCGGTCCTCACCGGACGCGCCGACGCGGGCACCTGGTTCATCGTGGGCGAACTGCGGCTGCCCCGCGCCCTGCTCGCCCTGCTCGTCGGCTGCTGCTTCGGCCTGTCCGGCGCCGTCTTCCAGGCACTGCTGCGCAACCCCCTGGCCAGCCCGGACGTCATCGGCGTGAGCGCCGGCGCCAGTGCCGGCGCCGTGCTCGCCTCCATGGCGTTCGGCCTCAGCGGCCTCGCCATGTCGGGCAGCGCCCTGGTGGGCGCGCTCGCCGCCGGCACCGCCATCTACCTGCTCGCCTGGCGCGGCGGGGTCAGCGGCGGACGGTTCGTGCTCATCGGCATCGGCGTCGGCACCGGACTGGTCAGCCTGCGCTCCTACCTGATGACCCGCGCGGAGGTCACCGAGGCGGCGAACGCCTTCGTCTGGCTGACCGGCAGCCTCAACGGCCGCTCCTGGGACCAGTTCTGGCCCCTGCTCGGCTGCGCCGTCGTCCTGCTGCCGCTCACCCTGGCCGCGGCCCGCGGCCTCGGAGCGCTCCAGCTCGGCGACGAGACGGCCGGCGGCCTCGGCGCCCGGGTGCAGCGCGACCGGCTCGCGCTGCTGGCGAGCGCCACCGCCCTGGTCGGCGTGGCCACCGCGGCGGCCGGTCCGATCGGGTTCGTCGCCTTCGTCTCGCCGCCCGTGGCCCGCCGTCTGGTGCCCGGCCAGGGCGCCGCCCTGGTGCCGTCCGCGCTGACCGGCGCCGCGCTGGTGTGCCTCGCCGACTTCGCCGCCCAGCACGCGCTGCCCGGCACCCAGGTGCCGGTGGGCGTGGTCACCAGCGTCATCGGCGCCCCCTACCTGCTGTGGCTGCTGGCCCGGGCGGGCCGGGTCGGCCGCGCCGGCTGACCGCACCGCACCCCGTCCGTCACCCCCGTACCCGTCCGACGTAGGAGGACCCCGGTGTCGTCCCAGCACACCCTTCAGACCCGCGACCTCGGTCTCGGCTACGGGGAGCGCGAGATCATCTCCGGTCTCGACGTCGACCTGCCGCCGGGCCGCCTCACCGTGGTGGTCGGCCCGAACGCCTGCGGCAAGTCGACGCTGCTGCGCGCCATGGCCCGGCTGCTGACCCCCACGGCCGGCACCGTGCTCCTGGACGGCAAGGACATCCACCGCACCTCGACCCGGGAGGTGGCCGCCTGCCTCGGCATGCTGCCGCAGAGCCCCGTGGCCCCCGACGCCATCACCGTCGCCGACCTCGTCGGCCGGGGCCGCTACCCGCACCAGGGCTGGTTCCGCCGCTGGACCGCGGCGGACAGCGAGGGCGTCGCCGCGGCCATGCTCGCCACCGACGTCCTGGAACTCGCCGACCGGTCCGTGGACGAACTCTCCGGCGGCCAGCGCCAGCGCGTGTGGATCGCCATGGCGCTCGCCCAGGAGACCGACATCCTCCTGCTCGACGAACCCACCACCTACCTCGACATCAGCCACCAGCTGGACGTCCTGGACCTGCTCACCGACCTCAACCGGGACCGCGGCGTCACCCTCGCCGTCGTCCTGCACGACCTCAACCTGGCCTGCCGCTACGCCGATCACCTGATCGCCATGAAGGCCGGCCGGGTCGTCGCCGAGGGCGCCCCGTCCGACGTCGTCACCGAGTCCCTCGTGCGCGAGGTGTTCGGACTGCGCTCGACGGTGATCGAGGACCCGGCCTCCGGCACCCCGATGGTGGTCCCGCTGGGCCGGCACCACGTCCCCTCTCCGTGAACCGCACAGAAAGTACCTCTCTCATGTCTCTCCGTTCCGCCTCCCGCCTGCTCGCCCCCGCCCTGGTGCTGACCCTGGCCGGTGCGCTGTCCGCCTGCGGCGGCTCGTCCTCGGACGACTCTGCCGCCGACTCCTCGACGAAGGCGACGGCGGCCTCCGGTGCCTTCCCGGCCAAGATCGCCACCAAGTTCGGCACCGTCACCGTCGACGAACAGCCCAAGAGAGTGGTGGCCCTCGGCTGGGGCGACGCCGAGACCGCCCTCGCCCTGGGCGTGCAGCCGGTCGGCCAGAGCGACTGGCTCGCCTTCGGCGGCGACGGCACCGGCCCCTGGGCGAAGGACCTGTACGACGAGAGCCCCCAGAAGATCGGCACCCTGGAGCCCGAGTACGAGAAGATCGCCGCGCTCGAGCCGGACCTGATCCTCGACACCAAGTCCAGCGGCGACCAGACCCGCTACGACACGCTCAGCAAGATCGCCCCCACCATCGGGGTGCCGAAGGGCGGCGAGCAGTACAAGATCGGCTGGGAGAAGCAGACCACGATGATCTCCCAGGCGCTCGGCCTCGCCGACGAGGGCGAGAAGCTGATCGCCGATACCGAGGAGAAGTTCGCCGCCGCCGCGAAGGCGCACCCCGAGTTCAAGGGCAGGACGATCACGGTCGGCTCCCGCACCTCCAACGGCTGGGGCGCCTACGTCCGGGGCACCGACCGGGTCGGCTTCGTCGAGGAACTGGGCTTCGAGAACAACCCGAAGGTCGAGGCCGAGGCCGGTGAGGGCTTCTCGGTGACGGTCTCCGAGGAGAACCTCCAGATGCTCGACGCCGACCTGGTGGTCATGGCGCCCATCGGCATCGAGGCGTCCAAGATCTCCGGCGACGCGCTGTACAAGTCGCTGCCGGCGGTGAAGAAGGGCCACGACGTCGTCTTCGACGACCAGGACATCAGCCAGGCCTTCGCCACCAACTCCGTGCTGTCGGTCGGCTACGCCCTGGACAAGGTCGTCCCGCTGTTCGCCGGGGCTCTCAAGTAGTCAGAACGCGTAGCGCACCCGCAGCCAGGGCGCGCGGGCGGTGATCAGACCGCGCAGGGTCTCCACCGCCTCCGCCTTGGCCTGGTTGCGGTAGCGGACGTTGAGCGCCCCGTTCTCGGAGCGCTTGGCCTGCTGGAGCTCCGGCCGCCACAGCACCTCCTCGGCCCGGGGGTGCCAGCCGAGGTTGACCTCGTGCAGGTCCCGGTTGTGCGTCAGCATGATCACCTCGGCGGCGGCCTGCCGCTTGACCCGCTGCGGCAGCACGTCGTCGAGGTGGTCCAGCAGCTCGGCCCAGGCGTCCTGCCAGCCGGGCCGGACCACCACGGGGGAGAGGTTGAAGTGCACCTCGTACCCGGCGTCCAGGAAGTCGGCCGCGGCGGCGATCCGCTCGGGCACCGGCGAGGTGCGCAGGTCCAGCAGCCGGGCGTCCTGCGGGGGCATCACCGAGAAGCGGATCCGGGTCCGGCCGCGCGGGTCGAGGGCGAGCAGGTCGGGGTTGACGAACTTGGTCGCGAACGACGCCTTCGCGGTCGGCCACCGCCAGAACGCGCGGACCAGGTCCGCGGTGTTGTCGCTGATCAGCGCGTCCACCGAGCAGTCGCCGTTCTCGCCGATGTCGTACACCCACGCCGTCGCGTCGCACTGGTTCGGCTCGGTCTTCGGGCCCTGCCGGGCCACGTGCCGGCCGATGTGTCCGATGATCCGGTCGATGTTGGTGAAGACCGTGACCGGATTGGCGTAGCCCTTGCGCCGGGGCACGTAGCAGTAGGCGCAGGACATGGCGCAGCCGTTGGAGGCGCCCGGCGCGATCCAGTCGGCGGAGCGTCCGTTGGGGCGGGTGGTGAGCGTCTTGCGCTCGCCGAGCACCAGCGTCTCGCCCTTGACCCGGACCCAGCGCTCGACGTTCCCCTCGTTGCCGTGCAGCCCCGGGATGCCCCAGTGGGAGGCGACCTCGGTCAGCCGGGCGCCGGGGAAGCGGGCGAGGATCTGCCGGCCGCGCGGTGAGGCGGCCGCCGCGGGCTCGGCGTGGATCTCCCGGACGGGCAGCAGCCGGCGGGCCGTGGCCGAGTCACGGAAGGACGGACCCGTCCCGGCCCCCTCCGCCAGGGCGTCGAGCCCGAACAGTGCGCCGGAATCGTCGTCCGGGACGGGAGGCGGGGGGTGCATCGGTGCTCCGCGGTGTGGGGTATGTCCGTAAAGGACCGTTGTTCCACTGTACGGGCATCAGCGAGGGAGTCGTCGGCCACCGTGTTTCCGGGCCGTACGGGGGCATACGGGTGGCACGGCGCCGAACGGCGCCGTCCGACCCGAGGAGGCCCCCGTGCTCGCCATCGTCGCAGCGGTTCTGTTCCTCATCGCCTTTCTGATCAACGCGGCGGACATCTCGACCAACGACGTCTTCACGTCGGTCAACTTCATGCTCGTCGGGCTCGCCCTGCTGGCGCTGCACGTCGCGGGGATCGGCAGCGGCTGGGCGGCCCGGAGCCGCCGGCGCTGACGGTCAGGGGATGCGCGCGACCGCCGCGTAGATACCGCTCTCCTCCGGCTCGGGGCGCTCCTGCTCCGGGCCGTACCACTCGGGCGCGGTGACCAGCCCCGGCTCGATCAGCTCCAGGCCGTCGAAGAACCGGGCGACCTCCGCCCGGGTGCGGAAGCCGAGGCGGATGCCGCCCTTCGCGTACTGCGCGACGACCTGCTCCGCCAGCTCGGGGAAGAGGTCGATCGCGGCGTGCGAGAGCACCAGGTGGCTGCCGGAGGGCAGGGTGCCGACCAGCCGCCGGACGATGCCGTGGGCGTCCTGGTCGTCGGGGATGAAGTGCATCAGGGCGATCAGGGACAGCGCGATCGGCCGGTCGAAGTCAAGGACGGCCCGGGCGTGCTGCACGATCTCGTCCGGGTCGCGCACATCGGCCTGGATGTAGTCCGTGGCGCCCTCGGGACGGCTGACCAGCAGCGCCTCGGCGTGCCGCAGCACGATCGGGTCGTTGTCGGCGTAGACCACCCGGGCCGTCGGCACCGTGCGCTGCACGATCTGGTGCAGGTTGGGCTCGGTGGGGATGCCCGTGCCGATGTCGAGGAACTGGTCGATCCCCTGGACGGCGAGGTGGGCGACGGCGCGGTTCATGAACGCCCGGTTCTGCCGGGCCGCGTCGTGCGCCTCCGCCGGCAGGGTCCGGCCGACCGCCTCGTCGACGGGGTAGTTGTCCTTGCCGCCCAGCAGCCAGTCGTAGACACGCGCGGGATGGGCCTTGCTGGTGTCGATCTCCAGGGGCCGGGAACTGTCCGTCGTCATGGCACGCTCCGTCGTCCGTCGTCCGGGGTGCGTCGGGACCGCACCTGGTGATCATCGTACTGCCGGGGAAAGGGAGTTGAGGCACGCACGGGTCAGTCGAGCGGCAGGGTGCGCGGCGGGCGGTACGTCCATTCCCGGTCCGCGTCGGTGATCTCGCGCAGGACCCGCGCCGGGGTGCCGGCGACCACCGTCATGGGCGGTACGTGGGCCGTCACCACGCTGCCCGCGCCGACCACCGACCCCCGGCCGATGGTGACGCCCGGCATGATCAGCGCTCCCGCGCCGATCCACACGTCGTCCTCGATGCGCACCGGCGCCGAGAACTGGGTGCCGTCCCGGCGCAGCTCCGGGTGGACCGGGTGACCGGTGGTGCTCACGGTGACGTGCGGGGCGAACATCACCCGGTCGCCGACGACCACCTCCACGTCGTCGACCAGCGTGAGGCCGAAGTTGGCGTACACGCCGTCGCCCAGGCGGACGTTGCGTCCGTAGGCCACGTGCAGCGGCGGCTCGATCCACACGCCCGTGCCGAGCGCGCCGAACAGCTCCGTCAGGAGCGCCGCACGGCCCGCCTCGTCGCGGGGAGCGGTCCGGTTGTAGGCGTCGGCCAGTTCCTTGCCGCGCAGCCGCTCCTCCGTCAGGCCCGGTACGCCGTCGCAGTACAGCTCCTGGGCCGCCATCCGCCGGCGTACGTCCTGTTCGTGCGGGTCGGGTGCCACGTGGTCCTCCTGGGTCGGCGCGGTCCGCGCGCTCTTCGCGGGGAGCGCGCGGACCGCGGGTGGTGTGGCTAGGCGTCGGGCTGCCGCAGTACGGCGACCTCGCGGGGGCCGAGGACGAGGGTGCCGTCGGCGCCGGTGGTGCCGGTGAGGATCTCGCCGGGCAGTTCCGGCACCGGCACCGTGTCGTCGGTGCGGTTGACCAGGAACAGGAACCGGGCGTCCGGGCCGCGCCGTACGGTCGCCTCGACGCGTCCGCGCAGCCCGGCGGGGAGGTCGCTCGCCACCCCGGCCGCCTCCAGCAGCCGGGGGAGCAGGGCGGTGAGCCCCGCGACGCCGAGCCGGGTGGAGACATAGGCGGCCGAACCGTCGCCGGCGGGCCGCCGGGTCACGGCCGGGCGTCCGGCGTGGTCACCGGTGCGGTAGCGGGCGAGCACCTCGGTCTCCTCGGCGGTGACGGTGATCCGGTCGGTCCACAGACCGCCCGTAACCACACCGCCTGTGATCACGTCGTTCGCCGTCGCACCGCCCGTCGTCGCGTCGTCGAGCTGCACCGTGTCGCCGTCGAGCAGCGGCCCGAACTCCTCGATGCGGATGCCGAGCAGCTCGCGCAGGGCACCGGGGTAGCCGCCCAGCCAGACGTGGTCGTTCTCGTCGACGACACCGGAGAAGTACGTGGTGACCAGGTGGCCGCCCCGCTCGGCGTACCGGGTCAGCTCCTTGGCCAGGTCGGCGGGGACCAGGTGCAGCACCGGCGCGATCAGCACCTTGTGGCGGCTCAGCTCCGCGCGGGTGGTGACCAGGTCGGCGCGGATGCCGAGGGCCAGCAGCGCCGAGTACCAGTCCAGGGCCTCCTGGCGGTAGTCGAGCAGCGAGGTGGGGTGCGAGTCCTGCTCGCTCGCCCACCACGACTCCCAGTCGAAGAGGATGCCGACCTCGGCCGCCTCCCGCTCGCTGCCGGCGACGGGCGCGAGGGCCTTCAGGGTCTGCCCGAGGGACACCACCGCGCGGAACAGGTCGCTGTCCGGGCCGGCGTGCGGGACCATCGCCGAGTGGTACTTCTCGGCGCCCGCCGCCGACTGCCGCCACTGGAAGTAGCAGACCGCGTCGGCGCCGTGCGCCACGTGCAGCAGCGCGTCCCGGGCCAGCTCGCCCGGCCGCTTGGCCACGTTCACCGGCTGCCAGTTCACCGCGCTGGTGGAGTGCTCCATCAGGAACCACGGCCGCCCGCCGGCGATGCCGCTGGTGAGGTTGGCGGAGAAGGACAGCTCGTCGCGGTCCTGGGGGCCGGGGTGCACGTAGTGGTCGTTGGAGACGAAGTCGATCTCCGGCGCCCAGTCGGCGTAGTTCATGCCCTTGGTGCCGCCCATCACCATGAAGTTGGTGGTGACCGGGATGTCCGGGGTGATCTCCCGCAGGATGTCGCGCTCGGCCCGCAGGTGGTCCTTGAGCGCGTCGGACGAGAACCGCTTGAAGTCCAGCTGCTGCGTCGGGTTGGGGTGCGAGCCGGCCAGCCGGGGCGGCAGGATCTGGTCCCAGTCGGTGTAGCGCTGGGACCAGAAGGCGGTGCCCCAGGCGTGGTTGAGGGCGTCGAGCGAGGTGTACCGGGCGCGCAGCCAGGTGCGGAAGGCACGGGCCGCGTCGTCGGAGTAGTCGTACACGTTGTGGCAGCCCAGCTCGTTGGAGACGTGCCAGGCGACCAGCGCCGGGTGGGCGGCGTAACGCGTCGCCATCTCGCGCACCAGGCGCAGCGCGTGTTCGCGGAACACCGGCGAGGTGGGCCGCCAGTGCTGCCGGGCCCCGGGCCACACCGTCTCGCCCCGGTCGGTGACCGGCAGGATCTCCGGGTGGGCGGTGGTCAGCCACGGCGGCGGGGAGGCGGTGGCGGTGGCCAGGTCGGCCCCGACGCCGTTGGCGTGCAGCAGGTCCATGACCTCGTCGAGCCAGCCGAAGTCCCACTGGTCCGGGCCGGGTTGCAGCCGGGCCCAGGAGAAGATCCCCACGGAGACGACGTTGACGCCGGCCTCGCGCATCAGCCGGACGTCCTCGTCCCACACCTCTCGGGGCCACTGCTCGGGGTTGTAGTCGGCACCGAAGAGGAGACGGGGGGTCCGGTCGTCGTCGTCCGGGCCGCCGGGGCGCGACAGGAGGGTGGAGATCATGGCGGTCCTTCCAGAGGTGCAGATGTGCAAAGGGGCGGCGCGGACTCGCCGCGCCGCCCCGGGAGTTGAGCTATCGGGTCACTCGACGGTGAAGCCCTGCTCCTTGCCGTACTTGATCGAGGCGTCCTGCCAGGACTTCAGGGCGTCGCTCAGCTTGGTGTCGGAGACGTAGGCCTTGCCCACGGTGTCGTTGAAGATCGAGTTCGCGTACACCTGGAAGGGCAGGTACGACCAGTCGTCCGCGACGTCGGCCGCCGACTCGGCGAAGATCTTGTTGGCCTGCTGGCCGCCGAAGTAGTCGAACTTGGTCTCCTGGAACGTCGAGGACTGCAGGTCCTCGGTGGTCGCCGGGAAGGCACCCTCGTCGAGCCGGGTCTTCACACCCTTGCCGGAGTTGGCGTACTCGACGAACGCGTAGGCCAGTTCCTCGTTCTTGCCGAGCTCCGGCAGGGCCAGCGAGCTGCCGCCGTTCTCCGCGCTCGACTTGCCGCCTTCCTTCCACTGCGGCAGCGGGGCGACCCGCCAGTCACCGGAGGCGTCCTTGGCGCCCGACTCCAGGTTGGCGGGCATCCAGGCGCCGGTGGCCAGGGAGGCGATGGTGCCGTCGGCCAGGCCCTTGAACCACTCGTCGCTCCAGGCGGCGATGGGGGCGACCAGGTCGTCGTCGAGGAGCTTCTGCCAGGTGTCGCTGTAGGTGGTGGCGCCCTGGTCGGAGAAGTCGACCTTCACGTTGGTGCCGCCGGTCACCGAGTACGGGCGCGAACCGGCCTGCCACAGCAGGCTGGTGGTGGTGCCCGCGTCACCGGCGTCGGCGGTGATGTACGCCTTCGGGTCGGCCGCGTGCAGCTTCTTGGCGGCGTCGACGTACTCGTCCCAGGTGCTGGGCACCTCGATGCCGTACTTGTCGAAGACCTTCTTGTTGTAGAACAGCGCCATCGGACCGGAGTCCATGGGCAGCGCGTACACCCCGTCGGTGCCCGACTGGACCGCGGACCACGGGCCGGGGGAGTAGTGCGCGGCGAGCTTGCCCGCGCCGAACTCGCTGAGGTCGGTCAGCCCCTTGGACAGCGCGTACTGGCCGATGGCGTAGTACTCGATCTGCGCGACGTCCGGGACGCCCTTCTTCGCCGATATGGCGTTCGACAGGGCGGTGTACTGGTCGGCGTTGGTGCCGGCGTTGACCAGGTTGACCTTGACCTTCGGGTGCGCCTTCTCGAAGTCCGCGGCCACCTTCTTCAGCGTGGGCTCCCAGGCCCATACGGTGATCTCGCCGCCCTTCTCCAGGGCCGCCTTGATGTCGGACTCGGAGACCGACTTCCCGCTCGATTCTCCGTCGGAGTCACCGCAGGCGGTGGCTCCCAGCGCGAGAGCGCAGACGAGTCCGATGCTGCGCAGCAGGCGGCGCGAGTGCTTGTGCATGGTCGAGCTTCCACTTCCTTGTGGCCGGGGTCGGCCCTGTCGGGGGTGTGCAGAACGAGGAACATGCGTGGGGGGAGGTCGTGCTGGGGGGAGCTGCCGTCACTCCTTGACACTCCCGGCGGCGAGCCCGGACTGCCAGTACCTCTGGAGCAGCAGGAACGCGGCGACCAGGGGCACGATGGTGATCAGGGAGCCGGTGATGACCAGGTTGAACACCACTTCGCCGCCGGCCGTTTGGGCTTGAGCGTTCCAGGCGTTCAGTCCCAAGGTCAGGGGGTACCAGTCCGGATCCTTGATCATGATCAGCGGCAGGAAGTAGTTGTTCCATGTCGCGACCATGGTGAACAGCAGGACCGTCACAATACCGGGAGCCAGCAGCGGCAGTGCAACTCGGAAGAAGGTTCGAGCCTCGCTCGCGCCGTCGATACGGGCGGCTTCCATCAGTTCGGTCGGTATGGCATCGGTGGCGAACACCCACATCAGGTACAGACCGAACGGCGAAATAAGTGACGGGATGATGACGGCCCAAGGGGTGTTGGTGAGCCCCATCTTGCTGAACATCAGGAAGGTGGGCACCGCCAGCGCCGTGGTCGGCACCGCGACCGCGCCGATCACGACCGCGAACACGACCTTTTTGCCAGGGAATTGGTACTTGGCGAGCGCGTAGCCGCCGAGCACGGCGAGGAAGGTGGCACCGCCCGCGCCCAGGACGACGTACATCAGGGTGTTCAGCAGCCAGCGGGTGAACACGCCGTCGTCGTAGGTGAACGTGTCGGCGATGTTGCTCCACAGGGCGAAGTCGTCGTCGAACCACAGGCCGAACGAATCACCCAGCCCCTCCTGCGTCTTGGTGGCGCTGATGAGCAGCCACAGCAGGGGTACCAGGGCGTAGAGCAGCACCAGGCCGGTGAGGACGGTCAGCAGGACACTGCGCTTCGGCTTGCCGGCCGACGGCCGGCGGCGGTGGGAGCGCAGCCGCGGCGGCGCGGCGTGCGAACGGCCGGAGGAGGGCGCGTGGCGACGGCCCGAGGCGGTGGTGACAGGACTGGTCATCGCTGTTTCACGCTCCCTTGCGCGTGCCGCGCAGCTGGACGATGTAGGCGATGACCATGGTGATCAGCCCCATGATGATGGCGACCGCCGCGGAGTAGTTCTGCTGCTGCCCGTTGAAGGACAGCGAGTACGTGTAGAAGTTCGGCGTGTAGTCGGTGGTGATGGCGTTCCTCGCCAGCGGCCGGATGATGCTCGGCTCGTTGAACAGCTGGAAGCTGCCGATGATGGAGAAGATCGTGGCGATCACCAGGGCGCCGCGGATCGCCGGGAGCTTGATGGCTGTGATGACCCGGAACTGCCCCGCGCCGTCGATCTGCGCCGCCTCGTACAGCGAGTTCGGGATCACCCGCAGCGCAGAGTAGAAGATCAGCATGTTGTAGCCGATGAACTCCCAGGTGACGATGTTGCCGATGGAGGCCAGCATCAGGTCGGCGCCGAGCGGGTCGGGCAGCGAGATGCCCAGGGCGTCGTTGATGTCACCGACCAGGCCGTAGCGGGTGCCGTACATGAACGACCACATCAGGGTGGCGACCACGGCGGGCACGGCGTACGGCAGGAAGATCGAGATCCGGAAGAAGTCCCGGCCGTACAGGCGCCCGCTGTCCAGTGCCAGGGCCACCAGCAGCGCGAGGCCCAGCATGATCGGCACCTGCACGACCAGGAAGAGCGTGACGCGGCCGAGGGCGGACCAGAACCGGTCGTCGTCGAGGGCCTGTTGGTAGTTGTCCAGGCCGACGAAGGTGGTGCCGCCGATCAACTGCTCGCGGAACAGGCTCAGGTAGATCGAGTACGCGATCGGCGCGAGGAAGACCAGGGCGAACACGGCCACAAACGGGCCGAGGAAGCCCCAGCCCGTCCAGGACCGGCGGTCCCGGCGCGCCTCGGGCGGTGCGGGACGCGGTCCGGAGGCCGCTGGGGGGTGCAGCGTCGTCATCTCGTTCCTTGCTGGGGTTCATATGCTGAACTCGCGATGTTTACGTAAACATCGACAGCGCGGAGACGGGCTGGGGTTGTTAGGTTTACGTGAACATCCGGTAGGCGGCATGTCTACCGTGCTCCGGTCAAGACGGTCAAGGGCCCTTCGGGCGGCGACCCGTGCGAGCCCCGCACGAACAAGGAAAGGTGGCGGACGGCGAGTGGACACGGCTGAGCGAGCCACGGCGAGCACGCCCGCACCGGCGGGTTTCGCCGGAGCTCCCGGAACAGGTTCCCGGCGCAGGCGCGGCGGCCGGGCGCAGAACGCCTCCATGGCGGATGTGGCCAGGCTGGCGGGGGTTTCCTCGCAGACCGTCTCCCGGGTCTCCAACGGGTACGCCGGGGTCACCGAGGAGACCCGGCGGGCGGTGCGGGCGGCCATGAAGGAGCTGGGCTACCGGCCCAACAGCGCGGCCAGGGCGCTGAAGAGCGGTGAGTTCCGCACCATCGGAGTGATCACCTTCACACTGTCCACGACCGGCAACGTGCGCACCCTGGAGGCCATCGCCCAGTCCGCCGCGCACGAGGGGTACGCGGTGACCCTGCTGCCGGTCGCGGTGCCCACCCAGGACGAGGTGCGCGGCGCGTTCTCCCGCCTGGAGGAGCTCGCCGTCGACGCGGTGATCGTCATCATGGAGGTGCACCTGCTGGACGCGGCCACCGTCACCCTGCCGCCCCAGGTGCAGGTGGTGGTCGTCGACTCCGACGCCGGCGACCACTACACGGTCGTCGACACCGACCAGGCGGGCGGCACCCGCGCCGCCGTACGACACCTGCTCGGCCTCGGCCACGAGACGGTGTGGCACCTGGCCGGCCCCGAGGACTCCTACGCCGCCCAGCGCCGCGCCGACGCCTGGCGGGCGACCCTCACCGAGGCGGGCCGCACCCCGCCGCCCCTGGTCCGCGGTGACTGGTCGGCCCAGTCCGGCTACCGGGCCGGGCTGGAGCTGGCGGCCCACGAGGAGTGCACCGCCGTCTTCGTCGCCAACGACCAGATGGCCCTGGGTCTGCTGCGCGCCCTGCACGAGAGCGGGCGGCGGGTGCCCGAGGACGTGAGTGTCATCGGCTTCGACGACATCCCCGAGGCCGGGGCGTTCCTGCCGCCGCTGACCACCGTGCACCAGGACTTCGCCGAGGTGGGCCGGCTGTGCGTGGAGGCGGCGCTGCGCCAGATGCGCGAGGGCGCCCCGGAGCGGGGCACGACGCTGGTGCCGACCCGGCTGGTGGAACGGGCCAGCACGGCACCGCCGCGGGGCCGCTGAACGCCCGGCCCGGTGTGTTCGTCCGTCCCTGACCGGGAGTCCCCAGGGGCTCCGGTTTACGGGCAACCGGTCACGGCAACCCGGGCACTCGCCGTCTCCGTCCATGACCTGGAGGTTCCCATGGCCCACACCGCCGACCGAACGGCCCGCCGCGCCGCCCCCGTGGTGGTCGTGACCGGGGCCAGCGCGGGGGTCGGCCGGGCAACCGCCCGGGCCTTCGGGGCACGCGGTGCCTCCGTCGCCCTGCTGGCCCGCGGCCGCGACGGCCTGGAGCGGGCGGCCGAGGAGGTGCGGGCGGCGGGCGGCCGGGCACTGCCGCTCGTCGTGGACGTCGCCGACGCGGCGGCCGTCGACGCCGCGGCCGGCCGGGTCGAGGACGAGCTGGGACCGGTCGACGTGTGGGTGAACGCCGCCTTCACCACCGTGTTCGCGCCCGCCGAGGAGGTACGGCCCGATGAGCTGAAGCGGGCCACGGAAGTGACGTACTTCGGCTTCGTGTACGGCACCCAGGCCGCGCTGCGCCGGATGCGGCCCCGCGACCGGGGCACGATCGTGCAGGTCGGCTCGGCGCTGGCGCAGCGCAGCGTGCCCCTCCAGTCGGTGTACTGCGGGGCCAAGCACGCCATCCAGGGCTTCACCGACTCCCTGCGGTGCGAGCTGCTGCACGACCGCAGCGGGGTGCGGGTCACCATGGTCCAGCTGCCCGGCCTGAACACCCCTCAGTTCAGCTGGGTCCTCACCAGGCTGCCCCGGCATCCCCGCCCGGTTGCCCCGGTGTACCAGCCCGAGGTGGCCGCGGAGGGCGTCCTGCGCGCCGTGGACCACCCCGGGCGCCGGGAGCACTGGATCGGCGGCTCGACCGTCGCCACGCTGATCGGGCAGCGGATCGCCCCGGCGCTCCTCGACCGCTACCTGGCCCGCACCGGGTACGACTCCCAGCAGACCGGCGAACCGGTCGATCCGGCCCGCCGCCCGGTCAACCTGTTCGACCCGCCGGACGACACCGCGGGCACCGACGTCGGGGCGCACGGCGCCTTCGACGACGAGGCCCACCCGCGCAGCCTCCAGCTGTGGCTCTCCCGCCACCGGGGTGCCCTCGCCGTGGGCGCGGGCCTCGCCACGACGGCGGTGGCGGCGGTGGCGGGCGGGGTGCGGCGGCGGTCTTGACGACAGCGGGACATCGGCCCCCGCTCATGTCACTCACCGCCAGGAGTGTCCGGGTCCGTGTCGATGCCGGCGGCGTCGCGTTCACGGCGGGGCAGCCAGTGGTGTTCGTGGAACCAGCGGCCGGCGAGCGCGCCCCCGAAGACCACGAACCCCACCCCGATGAGCCAGGACTCCACCACGAGCACGGTGCCCACCGTGCCGTAGCTGATCGCGTTGTCCAGGATGAGCGGGGTGAACACCAGATAGGAGAAGCCCCGCAGGCCGATCAGCCCCACCATCGTGGCGAGCGCCCCCGGGAACAGGTCCCGCCAGCGGACGGAACTGCCCAGCAGGAAGTGCTGGCCCCACCAGAAGAACAAGGTGCCGGTCACCGTGGACAGCACGATCCGCGCGGTGCCGTGCAGCCCGGTCCGGGTCTGCACCTCCTGGTAGAGGTACACGGTCAGCATCGCCACCCACGCCAGCTGGCGCCAGACCCGGTGCCAGGGGCCGGACGGCAGGCCCCAGATCCGTTCGTAGCCGTTCTGCACGCTCGCCGCGAAGGACACCCCGAACACCGCGAGCAGCAGACCACCCCAGACGCTGGTGGTGCCGATGATCTCGCGCGGCGGGCTGATGATCTCGGTCAGCACCCGGGCCGACCGCCCCGACAGCCCCATGCCGTCGGCCAGCCACGCCGCGAACCCGCCGCGGCCCAGCGGATCGGCGGCGGCCACCACGATCAGCAGCGGAGCCAGGGTGACCAGTGCGATCGTGGCGAAACCCATGGCCCGGTGCATCAGCTCCAGCTCCCGGGCCTGCCGGACGAGGGCGGTGGCGGCCAGCCTGTCCCACAGGGAGTGGAAAGGGCTCAGGAACCGGTTCACTGAAAGGCGCTCCTCCAAGCGGTCCTGGGTCCTCGGTCCTCGGCGTCGTCAGCGGCGGCGGCGTCGGTTCTCGGTCCTCGGGGCGGCTCGTGGGCGCGGCCGTCCGGTGCGGGCCGATTGCACCAACCTAGCCCGGCGCCGGGCACCCCGCTCGCCGCGCGGGTGTGCCGGTGCGTCCCACGCCGTACCGGGGGCCCGTCTCAGTCCAGGCGGCCCAGTTCGCACACGCGCCGGGCGACGTCCCGCAGCTTCACATTGTGATCCTGGGAGTAGCGGCGCAGCACGCCGAACGCCTGCTCCTCGGTGATCCGGTGACTGCCCATCAGGATGCCCATCGCCTCACCGATGGTGTGCCGGGTGTCGATCGCCTGCCGCATCTGGGCGTGGCTGCGGGCGCTGGAGAACGCCACCGCCGCGTGCGAGGCCAGCAGCCAGCCCGCCGTCTCGCTGGCCTCCGTGAAGGCGCCGGGCCGGCGGGAGTAGAAGTCCAGCGCCCCCAGCTCCTCGTCGTCCGTGTACAGGAGGATGCCCATCATGCTGCCGAGGCCCAGCTCACGAGCGGCGGGTACGTAGGCGGGCCAGCGCTCCGGCTCGTCGTTGAAGTCGGTGATCCGGAAGCCCCGCTCGTCGGCGACGGAGCGGGCGATGTCGAAGCAGGGGCCCTCGGCGAGACGCTCCTGGAGCCGGTCGCTGTCGACCACCACCTGGTCGGTCGGCGCGACCGACCGCACCCGGCCGGCCTGCACGATGAGGATGCCGGCGGCTTCGCAGCCCTCGACCAGATCGGTGGCCGCGTGGGTGATCCGTTCCAGCGTGTCGTCCACCGTTTCCTGCGCCAGCAGATCCCGCGCCAGCAGCGCCATCCGCTCCCCGAACTCACGCCAGTCCACCGTGCCCGCCTTCCGCCGTACCGGTCCTCCCGGCACCCAGCATGCCGGGACCCGATCGGATACGCCTGCCCGGAAAGGGGACCGGCAGGCTCAGACCTCGCCGTCCACCGAGGCGCGCAGCCGGGCGCTGGCCATGCGCATGTGTTCCGCCATGGCCCGGTCGGCGGCCTCCGGGTCGCGGGCCCGGATCGCCTCCAGTACCGCGTCGTGCTCGCACAGCGTGCCGCTGACCGTGCCCTCGATGTCGCTGACCCGCTCCATCCAGACCTGGAGCAGGGCCCGGATGCTGTGCAGGATGTCGCTGAGGACGCTGTTGCGGGCGATGCGGGCGCACTCCAGGTGGAAGGCGATGTCCGCGTCGATGAACGCCGTGACGTCGCCGCGCGCCTCCCGCATGCGCCCGAGGTGCTCCTCCAGCAGGGCGATGTCCTCGTCGGTGGCCCGCTCGGCGGCCAGCCGGGCGGAGACGCCCTCCATGTAGGTGCGTACCTCGACCAGGTCCTGGGTGCGCCGCTGGCCCAGCATCAGCCCCCAGTTGATCGCCCGGGGCAGGAACTCGGAGGTGCCCTCGCGCACGTACGAGCCGGAACCGGGCCGGATCTCGATGATGCCGAGGACGTCCAGCGCGGACAGTGCCCCGCGCACGCTGGAGCGCGCGACCCCGAGTGCCTCGGCCAGCTGCCGCTCGGCGGGCAGCCGGGTACCGGGCTTGATGTGTCCGGCCGAGAGGTGGTCGAGGAGCCGCTTGGCGACCTCGCTGACAGAGGACTCTCGCACCACGGGGCGCAGCAGCCGCGCCAGGTCGGGAGCGGCGTCCGGAGACTGCTGATCAGGCTGACTGGTCACGGTCACCAGTCAACCAGATGCCGCCGCACCCGGATTGACCAGCCGGTTCATCGGCCGGATGGGTGAGGTTTGTCAAGAGTTGGGCCGTTCGGAAATCTATGACGGTCGCCACACTGGTAAATTGGTGACCAATTTGGATCGGCGGCATAGCGTGAGAGCGATCCGGTCGGCCGCCTCGACGGCGCCACCGGCGTGAGCCATCCCGGACGGAGCTGTCCGGGCGAGCCGAGGAGTCGCCATGGGTGCCGACGCGCCAGCCGCGGCAGTCGAGAGAACTGCCATCAAGAAGGTCTCAGTACGCCTCGTGCCGTTCGTGGCCCTGATGTTCTTCGTGAACTATCTGGACCGCACGGCCGTCTCGTTCGCCGAACCGAACGGAATGGGCCAGGACCTGGCCCTGACCGCCGCCCAGTTCGGATTCGCCTCAGGGATCTTCTTCCTCGGCTACATCGTCCTGGAAGTCCCCAGCAACATGGCCCTGCACCGCTTCGGAGCCCGCCGCTGGCTGGCCCGGATCATGGTGACCTGGGGCATCGTCTCCCTGCTGTTCACCTGGGTGAGCAGCAGTGGTCAGCTCTACACGCTGCGCTTCCTGCTCGGTGTCGCCGAGGCCGGGTTCTTCCCCGGCGCGATCCTGTTCCTCAGCCAGTGGGTGCCCTCCCGCCACCGCACCAAGATCCTCGGCCTGTTCTACCTCGCGCAGCCGCTGACCACGGTCTTCGGTGCCCCGCTGGCGGGCTGGCTCATCGGCCACCACGGCCTGTTCGGCCTCGAGGGCTGGCGCGTGATGTTCCTCTTCGTGTCGATCCCCGCCATCCTGCTGGGCGTCATCGCCTGGTTCTACCTGATCGACAAGCCCGCCGACGCCAAGTGGCTGACGCCGGCCGAGAAGGACTGGCTGACCCGGGAACTCGCCGCCGAGAACGCCCAGAAGACCGGCCACGAGGGCAGCCACGCCAAGGGCGACCTCAAGCGCGCCTTCACCAGCGGCCGCGTCTGGACCCTGGCCGTCGTCTACTTCGGCTTCGTCTACGGCCTGTACGCCCTCGCGTTCTTCCTGCCGACGATCATCAACGGCTTCCAGGAGCAGTACGACACCACGTTCAGCGTGATGGACAAGGCCTGGATCACCGCCATCCCCTACCTGCCGGCCGCGATCGTGCTGTTCTTCTGGACCCGGCACGCCACCAAGCACGGCACCCGCACCTGGCACGTGGCCGGCCCGGCGGTCGTCGGCGGTCTCTCCATCCCCGTCGCCCTCTACATGGGCTCACCCACCGCCACGGTCGCCGTGATCACCGTGACCGCCTGCGCCATCTTCGCCGCCCTGCCCGTCTTCTGGTCGGTGCCCTCCCGGTTCCTGACCGGAGCCGCCGCCGCGGCCGGCATCGCCCTGATCAACACGGCCGGCAACATCGCCGGGTTCGCCTCCAGCTACATCACCGGCTGGCTCAAGGACTGGACCGGCGCCTACTACGTACCGCTCTACCTGGTCGGCTTCTTCATGCTGCTGTCCGCCGCCCTGATGATCTGGCTCTCCAGCCGCCACCGCACCGACGAACCGGCCCCCGACCCCGAGCACCAGACCATGGAGGCCCTTCGATGACCCGCCTGTTCAACGACCCCGCCGCCTTCGCCGACGAGGCCCTGGAGGGCTTCGCCGCCGCCCACCGGCGCTGGGTGCGGCCCGTCACCGGCGGCGTCGTCCGCGCCGGGGGCACCCCCGAGGGCCAGGTCGCCGTGGTCATCGGCGGCGGCTCGGGCCACTACCCGGCCTTCTCCGGCCTGGTCGGCCGGGGCCTGGCGCACGGCGCCGCGGTCGGCAACGTCTTCGCCTCGCCCTCCGCCGCCCAGATCCGCTCGGTCGCCCGCGCCGCGCACGGCGGCGCCGGAGTGCTGCTGATGTACGGCAACTACGCCGGTGACGTCCTGCACTTCGGCCAGGCCGCCGAACGGCTCACCGCCGAAGGCATCGAGACGTACACCTTCGCCGTCACCGACGACGTGGCCAGCGCCGGCCCCGGCGAGGCGGACAAGCGCCGCGGCATCGCCGGCGACCTGCCCGTCTTCAAGGCGGCGGCGGTCGCGGCCGAGCGGGGCCTGCCGCTGAAGGAGGTGCTCAACGTCGCCGCGCACGCCGGCGCCCGCACCCGCTCCTTCGGCATCGCCTTCTCCGGCTGCACCCTCCCCGGCGCCGACCACCCCCTGTTCACCGTCCCCGAGGCCCGGATGGCCGTCGGCCTCGGCATCCACGGCGAGCCCGGCATCGGCGAGGAGGAGCTGCCCACCGCCGACGAGGCGGCGCACCTCCTGGTCTCCACCCTGCTCGCGGAACTCCCCGAGGACGTCGCCGGACCCTCCGGACAGCGCGCCGCCGTGATCCTCAACGGCCTCGGCTCCGTCAAGTACGAGGAACTGTTCGTCGTCTACCGCAAGGTCGCCGCCCTTCTGGAAGAGGCCGGCGTCGAGATAATCGACCCCGAGGTCGGTGAACTCGTCACCAGCTTCGACATGGCCGGTGTCTCCCTCACCCTGACCTGGCTGGACGACCTCCTCGAAGACCTGTGGCGGGCCCCCGCAGACACCCCCGCTCACCGCAAGGGCGCCCTCGACGCGCCCGAGGCGCCCGCCGCCCCGGCCGTGACCGCCGCCGAGACCGACGACCGGAGCATCCCCGCCGCCTCCGACGCCTCCCGCGCCGCCGCCGCCACCGTCCTGGCCGCCCTGGACGCGGTGGCCGCCACCGTCGACACCCACGTCGACGAACTCGGCCGGATCGACGCCGTGGCCGGCGACGGCGACCACGGCATCGGCATGCAGCGCGGCTCCACCGCCGCCCGGCAGGCCGCCCGCGCCGCCCACGAGCTGGGCGCCGGCGCCGCCACCGTGCTCACCCACGCCGCCGACGCCTGGGCCGACAAGGCGGGCGGCACCTCCGGCGCCCTGTGGGGCACCATCCTGCGCTCCATCGCCACCGCCCTCGGCGACCAGGAGGCCCCGACCGCCGCCCGGGTCGCCGAAGGCGTCGCGGAAGCCTCCGCCGCCGTACAGCGGCTCGGCGGCGCCGAGGTCGGCGACAAGACCATGGTCGACGTGCTCGTGCCCTTCGCCGGCACCCTCACCGAGGCCGTGACCGCCGGCGGCGCGCTCACCGCGTCCTGGGACCTGGCCGCCACCGCGGCCGCCGAGGCCGCCGCCGCCACCGCGGACCTGCTGCCCCGCAAGGGCCGGGCCCGCCCGCACGCCGAGAAGTCCCTCGGCACCCCGGACGCCGGGGCCCACTCCCTCGCCCTCATCACCCGCGCCGTCCACGGCGTGCTGCTCGACCACCACTGAGGAAGACGGTCATGACTGACAAGCTCCGTATCGTCGTCGGCTGCGACGACGCCGGTTACCAGTACAAGGAAGCCCTCAAGCAGGACCTGGAGAACAGCGACCTGGTCGCCTCCGTCACCGACGTCGGGGTCGACGCCCACGGGCACACCGCCTACCCCAAGGTCGCCATAGCCGCCGCCGAGATGGTCGCCCGCGGCGAGGCGGACCGCGCGCTGCTGGTGTGCGGCACCGGCCTGGGCGTCGCCATCGCCGCCAACAAGGTCAAGGGCATCCGCGCCGTCACCGCCCACGACTCCTTCTCCGTGGAGCGCGCGATCCTCTCCAACAACGCGCAGGTCCTCACCTTCGGCCAGCGCGTCGTCGGCCTGGAACTCGCCCGCCGCCTGGCCAAGGAGTGGCTCACCTACCGCTTCGACGAGACCTCCGCGTCCGCCGCCAAGGTCCAGCTGATGTGCGACTACGAAGACGGAGCAGACGGCGCGGAGGCCGCCGCCTGATGTCCGGCCCCGCACAGCCTCCCGTCCTGCTGGGGGTGAGCCTGAAGATGTACTTCGGCCACCACCAGACCCTCAACTGGGCGCGCAAGGTCGCCGACCTGGCCCAGCGGCACCCCGCGGTCACCTCCGGCGCCGCCCGCCTGTTCGTCCTGCCGGCCTTCCCGGCCATCGTCCCGGCGGCCGGCATCCTCACCCCGTACGGCATCGACGTCGGCGCCCAGGACCTGGCCACCGAGGACTCCGGACCGTACACCGGCGAGGTCGGCGGCCCCTTCCTGAAGGAGATCGGCTGCCGTTACGCCGAGGTCGGCCACGCCGAGCGCCGCCGCCTGTACGGCGAGGGCGACACGGTCGTCGCCGCCAAGACGGCCGCCGCCCTGCGCAACGGCCTCACCCCGGTGCTGTGCGTCGGCGAACGCGACCAGGTCTCCCCGGCCGAGGCCGCGCGGCGCACGGTCGCCGAGGCCGAGCGCCTGCTGCACGGCCTCGACGGCACCGTGGTCCTCGCCTACGAGCCCCAGTGGGCCATCGGCGCCCCGGAGCCCGCCTCCACCGAGCACATCGGCACCGTCTGCACCGCCCTGCGGGAGTGGCTGAACGGCCGCCCCGGACACACCGGCTCGACCGTCATCTACGGCGGCAGCGCCGGCCCCGGCCTGCTCACCCGCCTGTCCGGCACCGCCGAGGGACTCTTCCTCGGCCGCTTCGCGCACGACCCGGACAACGTCGGGGCCGTCCTCGACGAGATCCGCACCCCGGTGGGAGCGTCATGACGGCCTACGGCATCAGCACCTACGCCTACTTCTGGCGCTTCTCCGCCCGCGCCCCGCAGCCGATGACGCTCACCGAGATGCTCACCGACACCGCGCGGCTCGGCGGGCAGGTCTTCCAGATCTGCGACTACGCTCCCATCGAGTCCTACGACGCCGCCCAGCTCGCCGACGTCCGCGCCACCGCCCGCGACCTGGGCCTGGAACTGGAACTCGGCACCCGCGGCGTCCGCCCGGACCACCTGCGCAGATACCTCGGCATGGCCGCCGACCTGGGCGTCACGTTCGTCCGCTCCATGCTCAACACCGCCGACCACCGGCCCACGCCGGACGAGGCCGTCGCCCTCCTGAAGGAGACCGTGCCCGCCTACGCCGACGCCGGTGTCACCCTGGGCCTGGAGACCTACGAGCAGGTGTCCACCGACGACCTGGTGTCCGTCGTCCGCGGCGTCGGCAGCGACCACCTCGGCGTCGTCCTCGACCCGGGCAACAGCGTCGCCCGGCTGGAACGCCCCGTCGACGTGGTGGCCGCCGCCGCGCCGTACACGGTCAACATCCACGTCAAGGACTTCGCCTTCACCCGCCGCGACGGCTGGGTCGGCTTCACCTACGCCGGCTGCCCGCTCGGCGAGGGCCTCCTCGAATACGACGGCATGATCGCCGCCGTCCGTCGGGCGCGGGGCGAGCGCCGCATCAACCAGATCGTGGAGCACTGGCTCCCGTGGCAGGACGAGGGCTTCGACGCCACCGCCCGGCTCGAACACCAGTGGACGCAGCACAGCATCAACACCCTTCTGAGGAGCAAGTAATGGCCACCGAGATCCAGACCGATGTGACGACCGTCGCCGTCATCGGGGCCGCCGGCAAGATGGGCCAGCGTGTCTCCAACAACCTGGTCGAGAGCGACTTCCGGGTGCTCTTCAGCGAGGCGTCCCCCAAGGGGCAGGAGCTGATCCGCGGTCTCGGCCGTGAACTGACCGAGTCCGCCGACGCCGCGGCCCAGGCCGACGTCGTCATCCTCGCCGTGCCGGACGTCGTCCTCGGCAAGGTCTCCGAGGAACTGGTCCCGCTGATGAAGCCGGGCACCGTCGTCCTCACCCTCGACCCGGCCGCCGCCTACGCCGGCCTGCTCTTCGAGCGCGAGGAGATCCACTACGCCTGCGCCCACCCCTGCCACCCGTCGGTGTTCCTGGAGCGCACCACCAAGGAGGAGTGGCAGGACACCTTCGGCGGCATCGCCGCCCCGCAGGAGGTCGTCGCCGCGTACGAGGGCGGCGACGAGGCCAAGCAGAAGCTGGCCGACTCCGTCATCCGCGTGATGTACGCGCCCGTGGTCGACGTCCACTGGGTCACCGTCAAGCAGCTCGCCGTGCTGGAGCCGACCCTGGTGGAGACCATCGCCTGCATGGTCGGCGCCCTGCTGACCGAGGCCCTGCACGAGACCGTGCACACCGTCGGCGTCCCGGAGAAGGCCGCCCGCGCGATGCTCCTCGGCCACACCCAGGTCGCCCTCGCCAACACCCTCAAGGGCTCCAACCCGTTCTCCGACGCCTGCCTGATCGCCATGGACTACGGCCGTGAGTCCATCGTGCGCGAGGACTGGAAGAAGGTCTTCGACGACGAGGAACTGGACAAGGTGATCACGCGCATGCTGAAGATCAAGGAGATCAAGCGCTGACGGTCCGCCGCCGGTCGTGCACACGGCCCGGCCCCGCCGCCCACGGGGGACGGCGGGGCCGGGCCGTTGCCGTACCGGACACCAGGACCGGGGTCAGGCCGTGCGCCGCTCGCGGAACGCCCAGTCCATCTTCGGTTCCATCACGCACCGGAAGACCCGCCGCACCGGCGGGGTGCACAGCAGGGTGACGACCACCGCGGCCACCACCGTGACGACGATCTCCCCGACGGGCTCGCCCGTCCAGGCGGCGTGGCTCCAGTGCCAGTGGTTGGCGGCCTGGATGACGAAACCGTGCAGCAGATAGCCGTACAGCGTGCCCGAACCCAGTGCCGTGAACCAGGTCCGGCGGCCCGGCACCCAGGCCAGGAAGCAGGCGACCAGGGTCAGCGAGCAGCCGAAGATCGCCAGCGTCATCAGCGGCCCGTACCAGGCCGGCACATCCATCTGCTCGGCACTGGCCCGGTGGAAGAACCACCCGTAGTCGAACCGGGGCACCAGCCAGTACGCCAGCGCGACGGCGCAGGCGAAGACCGGCACGGCCGCGACGCGCGCCGCCCGGCGGCGCACCATCCGGAAGTGCTCCGGCTTCAGGCACAGGCCCAGCACGAAGTACGGCAGGAACTGCAGCGCCCGTTGCAGGTCGAGGTCGTCCCCGATGTCCGGCGAGAGGGTCGCCAGCATCGCGACGGCCAGCGCGATCGGCAGCGGCCACCGCACGCTGCGCCACAACGGCGTGGTCAGCCGCCAGATGAACAGCGCCGCCAGGAACCAGGTCAGGTACAGCGGGTCCAGCAGAGTGACCGCCCGGTCCGGTTCGCCGTCGCTCCACCGGGTGAAGAAGGTGTACGCCGTCTCGAAGACGACGTACGGCACGACGATCCCGGTGAACAGCCGCTTGACCCGCCCGGGGCTCGCGTCGAAGTTCCGGGAGAAGTACCCGGAGATGACGATGAACGCCGGCATGTGGAAGGCGTAGACGACGGTGTACAGGGCGGTGACGGCACGGCTGCCGTCGCGCAGCGGCTCCCATGCGTGACCCACCGCCACCAGCACGATCGCCAGGTACTTGGCGTTGTCGAAGAACGCGTCCCGCTGCCCGGCGGACCCGGCGGCCGTGGTGCCCGCGGCGGGGCGCGGTGCGACTCCGGTGGCCTGCGCGGTCGATATGGCTTCCGTCACACCGCCCCCACCGCGTCACACGAGCAACGCGAACCGGTGGTGACGCGTCTTACCAGGGTTGGGGGAGTGGCGAAGGCGATAGACATTCCGCGCGCCTTTCCACTTCCTGTGAACCCAAACATCCTCTGCGGAGATTTCTTCGCCTCGGGTTCAGCCTCCGTAGGCGCGGTCGGGGCCTTCCTGTTCGAAGGAGCTCAGTGTCGGGTCGTAGTCCGAGGCGCCGATGTCGTACATCGGTGTCATCCAGTGGTAGAAGTTGTCGCCGCGGTCCCGCAGCAGGTCGTACAGGCGGCGCATCATGCGGCGCCGGACGCCGGCCAGCTCGGGGTGCTCGTAGCGGTTGGACAGCTCGTGCGGGTCGGCGGTCAGGTCGTACAGCTCGTTGACCGACTCGGGGTTGACCACCAGCTTGTAGCGTTCCTCGCGCAGCATCCGCTGCGGGTAGGGGAAGTGGTGGCCGTGGAACTCGGCCAGCAACTCGGCCGGCCAGTCGGGGTGTTCACCGCGCACCAGCGGCAGCAGGCTGCGGCTGTCGGTGGCGGGGGAGGGGTCGGCGCCGGCCAGCTCCAGGATGGTGGCGGTGCAGTCGGTGAGCGACACGAACTCGTCCCTGACCTGCGGCTGCTGACCGGGTACGCGGATGATCCCGGGGATACGGTAGATGTCCTCGTACATCGCCGGGCCCTTGTCGTGCAGCCGGTGGGCGCCGGTGAACTCGCCGTGGTCGGCGGTGAAGAAGACCGAGGTGTCGTCGGTGAGGCCGAGTTCGTCGAGGCGGGTGAGGATGCGGCCGATCTGCTCGTCGATGAGGGTGACGTAACCCCAGTAGACGGCGATGAGTTTGCGGGTGACCTCGATCGGCATGGTGTCGAAGGTCCAGTGCGCGCTGTAGTTGCGCTGCACGGGCGGTTTGCCCTCGAAGGTCTCCGCGATGGACGGTGGCAGCTCCACCAGCTCCGGGTCGTACATGTCGTAGTACGCGTCGGGGAGGAGGTAGGGCAGGTGCGGGCCGAAGAAGTGGGTGGCCAGGTAGAAGGGGCGGCCGTCGGCGGCGTACTTGTCCAGCTGCTCGATGGCGCGGGTGGCGAGGTAGTGCTCGAAGGTCGCCTCGACGGGCTGCTGGAGGCGGGCGGCGAGCAGGTTGCCCGGGTTGCCGTTGGGGGTGGTGCCGCGGACGGGATCGGTGATGCGGTAGGGCGGCAGCCCGCGTTCCGCCAGGTAGGCGAGGTAGTCGGGGTGGTCGACGGGGTTGTGCCAGCCCGGCAGGTCGGGGCCGTCGAAGCCGTAGGAGGCCGCGTTGCGGTGGGTCCCGCCGTGCCATTTGCCGATCAGACCCAGCTGGTAGTCGCGGGCGGCGAGCGCGGCCGGGAAGGTGAAGGCGTCCTCGCGCAGGTCCTCCAGGTAGCCGACGTTGCGTTCGTAGTTGGCGAGGAGCCGGTGGCGGAACGGGGCCTGGCCGGTGAGGAGGCTGGCGCGGGCCGGGGTGCAGATGGCGGTGGGGGTGTAGAAGCGGTCGAAACGGGTGCCGGTGGCCGCCAGCCGGTCCAGGTTCGGGGTGGCGACGTGCGGGTTGCCGTAACAGCCCAGGGTGTCGACCCGGTGCTGGTCGGTCATCAGGAACAGGAGGTTCACGCGCCCGCCTTCGTGTAGAGGCCGGCGGCGTAGAAGGAGTCCGCGGCCGGGGCCTTCTTCAGCTGGCCGGTGCTGACGAAGAAGTCGCTCATGCTGTCGAGCCACTTGCCGACGGTGCCGTCCTCGGTCTTGGCGACGAGGTCGGCGGTGGTCATGGTCTCCACGTTGGCGGCGTCCTCCTCCACCTTGTCCTCGGAGACCTTGAGCAGCTTCGCGGCCAGCGCGATCGACTCCTGCTTGTGCGCGGCCCGCCAGTCGTTGGCCTCCTGGAGGACCTTGACGACCTTCTCGTTGGTGGCGTCACTGACCTTGTTGCCCGCGACGAACGCGGTCGGGAAGCTGCCGCCGATCTCCTTGGTGCCGGCCACCTCCACCAGGTCCGGCACCTTCTCCTTGATGGTGGGGATGAGCGGGTACCAGATGCCGGCCCCGTCGATCTGCCCGGACGCGAAGGCGGTGACGACGGTCGTCGCGTCCATCACCACCTTGTCGATGTCGTCCATCGACATACCGGCCTGCCGCAACGCCAGGTTGAGCACCATCTCACCGGACGTCCCCTCGGGCACCCCGACCTTCTTGCCCTTCAGGCCGGTGATCGAGGTGATGCCGGGCTGGGCGATGACCCGGTCGGCGTAGGTCAGGGTGTTGATCGCGACGATCTTCGACTTGCCGGACGCGGGCAGCCACATGGCGCCGGGACCGATGTAGCCGTAGTCGAGGTTGCCGGTGCCGAGCGCCTGGATCTGGATCGGGCCGTTGACGAAGACCTTGTACGAGGCGGAGACGCCGTGCTTCTTCCACAGGCCCTGGTCGTCGGCGATGGCCAGCAGACTCGCCCCGTTGTAGTCGGCGATGTAACCGAACCGGACGCCGGCGCCGTCGCCGCTGTCGCCGTCGGAGGAGCCGCACGAGGCAACGGAGAGGGACAGTCCGGTGACGGAGAGTGCTGAAATGAAGCCGCGTCGGGACATGCTCATGACAGGTGTTTCCTTAAGGGGTGCGGGTCTTGTTTCCGAGGTGAGGGAGGGTCAGGCGGCCGGGGCCTGGTGGTAGACCGAGTGCCAGACGTCGTTGCGGATGCGGGCGAACTCCGGTGACAGCCGCAGTTCCTCGGTGCGCGGGTACGGCAGGTCGACGTCGATGATCCGGTGGACACGGCCCGGCCGGGCGGCCATGACGATCACCCGGCGGGCCAGATAGACGGCCTCGTCGACATCGTGCGTGACGAACATGACCGTGCGCTTGTCCCGGGTCCAGGTCTCCAGCAGCTGGTCCTGGAGCTGCACCCGGGTCAGCGCGTCCAGCGCCCCGAACGGCTCGTCCATCAGCAGCACTTCGGGGTCGACGGCGTAGGCCCGGGCGATCGCGCAGCGCTGCTTCATGCCGCCGGAGAGGGTCTTGGGCAGCGCGTCCGCGAAGTCGGACAGACCGACCAGTTCGATCGCCCGCTCGGCCCGCCGCCGGCGCTCGTCCGCGGGCAGCGAGGCGAGCTTCAGCCCGAACTCGACGTTGCCGCGCACGGTGAGCCAGGGGAAGAGCGCGTACTGCTGGAAGATCACGCCGCGTTCCGGACCGGGCCCGGTGACGTGCGCGCCGTCCACCAGCACCTCGCCCGCCGACGGTTCCACCAGCCCCGCGGCCAGGTTGAGCAGCGTCGACTTGCCGCACCCCGACGGACCGACGACGGTGACGAACTCCTGGTCGCCGATGTCCAGCGACACCCCGTCCAGGGCGGTGAAGTCGCCGCCCTTCATCGGGAACCTGCTCACCACGTCCCGGAAGGAGATCTTCGCGGCGGTCGTCGTCGAAGAGGTGTTCAGGGAGGTGTTCATCGTCGCTCCTGCCATCCGGTCAGTCGTCGTTCGGCGAGCAGCAGCAGCCGGTCCATGAGGAGTCCGATCACCCCGATGGTGATCAGCCCCACGAAGATGGTCGGGATGTCGTAGTAGGTCTGGGCGTGCAGCATCTCGTAGCCCAGTCCCTTGTCGGCGGCGATGAGTTCGGCGGCCACCACGGTCCCCCAGGCGGCGCCGAGCCCGATCCGCATGCCGACCAGCAGGAAGGGCGTCGCGGCCGGGATCACCACCTTGAGGAACACCACCCGGTCCGGGGCGCCGAGCACCCGTGCGGCGTTGATGAGCGTGCGGTCCACGCCGATCACGCCCTGGAAGGCGGCCACCACGCTGGACAGGAAGGCCGCCAGGAAGATGACGAAGACCTTCGGGGTCTCGCCGATGCCCATCAGCACGATGGCCAGCGGAATGATCGCGAGCGGCGGCACGGTCCGGAAGAACTGCACGTACGGTTCGAGCAGGCCGCGCGCCACCGGGTACCAGCCCATCACGAACCCGACCGGCACGGCGAGCAGGGTGCCGAGGGCGAACCCCAGGAACACCCGGCGCAGACTGGCCAGCGCGTCCGTCGACAGGGTGCCGTCCCGGACGAGTTCCACGGCCCGGGAGCCCACCGAGAGCGGGCCGGGTACGTCCACCAGCTGGGCCGCGGCGACGACCGCCCACACGGCGACGCCGGCCAGCAGCGCGACGAGGTTGAGCACCAGCGGGGGCGGGGTGCGCCGGGTGCGGCGGACGACGGGTGCGGCGGGTTTCTTGTCGGGTGCGGTGATCACAGCCATGACGGCCTCTGCGGGTACGGCCTCGGCGGGTACGGAGGGTTCACGGTCACTCCAGGGAGTCCGGCGCGGGATAGTGGGTGAGCAGGGGTGATTCGTGCAGGACGAGGGCGATGGCGCCGAGCGCGCCGCCCGCCTCGCCGAGGGCCGCGGCCCGCAGGTCGGCTCTCGGCCGCGAGATCGGCATGAGGTGGGCGAGCAGGGCGCGTTCGACGGAACGGAAGAGGACGGGACCGGCCTCGGCCAGCTCACCGCCGAGCACCGTCACATCGGGGCCGACCGCGTTGCACACCGCGGCGAGCACCGTGCCGACCCGGGTGCCGACCGTCTCCAGTACGCGGACGGCCACCGGGTCGTCGGGCAGCGCGGACAGGAAGGCCGGCAGGTCCGGCACCGCGCCGTGGGCTTCGAGCACGGCGCCGATGGACGCGACCGTCTCCAGACACCCGTGCTTGCCGCACGAACACCGGCGCCCGTCCGGCTCGGCCGTGATGTGCCCGAACTCGCCGGACAGCCCGTGCGCCCCGCGGTGCAGGGTCCCGCCGGTCACCAGCCCGCCGCCGACTCCGTGCGACAGCCGCAGGTACAGCACGTCCCGCACCCCGGCCGCCGCTCCCCAGGTCGCCTCGGCCAGCGCGGCCAGGCGGGTGTTGTTGTCGACGAGCACGGGAACGCCGAAGCGTTTGCGCAGGAGCACGGGGAGATCGGCGCGGGTGGGGGCGGACGGCCGCTGCGTGCTCCCGGTGTTCCCGGTGTTCCCGGGAGGCGCCGATGAGCCCGCAGACGGGTCGTCCGCGGAGCTTTCTGACAGGTCGTCCACCGGGCCGACCACGCCGACGCCCACGCCGCTGAGCGCGCCGAGCCGCAGTGACCCGCCGGCCAGCCGGGCGACCAGCCGCTCGGCCAGGTCGGCCCGCGCCTCCCAGCCCAGGTCGGCGGAGTGCGCCTCGCTCGCCGAACCGATCACCTCGTGCGCCACGTTGACCGCGGCCACGTGCACCGCGCGCCGGGCGAAGTCGACCCCGATCACCTGACCGGCCTCGGGATGCAGGCTCAGCGTCTCGACCGGGCGGCCCCGGCGCCGCTCGGCGGGCGCGGGTGCGGTGGCCACCACGGCACCCCCGTCCATCAGCGCGACGACGATGTCGTACAGCGTCGTACGGGACAGGCCGCTGAGCCTGCCCAACTCGGCACGGCTGAGCGGCCCGTGCGTACGCAACAGCCTGAGGACGAGCTCCTCGTGCCCGCGCCGCAGCCGTGCGAGGGGGCCCTGGTGGTCGGATGCCATGCCGTCAGGATGGGGACGCCCCGCTTTAACGTCAACAGCCCGGAAAAAATCCGTGGGGATACTTCACGCGGTCGCAACGGGGCGCAATGAACCGCAATGTGCCGCAATGGTCGGGGGTTGCTCCCAGGGCCGGTCCGCGAGCCGGTTCCTGGGTCGGTCCTGAGCCGGTGTGCCGGGCCGGTTCAGGCGTCCCGTACGCACCGGAAGCCGAGGTTGCCGGTGCTGCTGTCCGGGGTGTTGGCGGTGCGCGCCGCGACGCGGTAGCGGTTGCAGTACGAGTGGTGGCACAGGTACGAACCGCCGCGCATGACCCGCGAGGTGCCCCGGGCCGGCCCCTCGGGATCGGTGCGCGGGCGGCTGCCGTGATCGGTGCCCCAGTGGTCCGCGCACCACTCCCAGACATTGCCGGCCACGTTGTGCAGCCCGAAGCCGTTGGGCGGGTAGGCGTCCACGGGCGCGGTGCCGCGGTAGCCGTCCTCCGCCGTGTTCTTGGTGGGGAAGCGGCCCTGCCAGATGTTGCAGCGGTGTTCCCCGTCCGGCGTCAGTTCGTCGCCCCACGGGTAGCGGGCCTGTTCCAGTCCGCCCCGGGCGGCGTACTCCCATTCGGCCTCGGTGGGCAGCCGGAGGCCGGACCACCGGGCGAAGGCGACCGCGTCGTTCCAGGAGACGTGCACCACGGGATGGGCGGCCCGGTCGTCGACGGAACTCCCCGGTCCCTCGGGCGCTCGCCAGTGGGCGCCCTCGACACCGCACCACCACGGGGTCTGCGGCGGCCGGGCCGCGCCGCGCCGCAGGGCCGCGGGGAGGAACCCGGCGAACACGTAGGACCAGCCGAACCGTTCGGCCTCGGTGACGTGGCCGGTCGCGTCGACGAAACGGGCGAAGCGCTCGTTGGTCACCGCGTACGCGTCGATCCAGAACGGCGACACGGTCACCTCGCGGACGGGCCCCTCCCCGTCCGCCGGGAACCCGTCCTCGTCGTCGGTCCCCATGAGGAACGCACCGCCGTCGAGGCGGACCATGCCCTCGGGCGCGGTGCCGGCGCCGGCCGCCGGTCCGGGGGGCGAGTCCGAGGCGTGCGGGGTGGAGACCTCGATGCACGGCCCCGGCTCGGAGGCTTCGGCGTGCGGGGTGGAGACTTCGGTGCCCGGCGTGGAGGCGTCGGCGTGCGGGGTGGACATCTCGGTGCCCGGCGTCGGCGGCACGGTGCGCGGACCTCCCGACGGTGGTGCGCAGCAGTTCCCCGGCTCCGCCTCGGATCCCGCCACATGACCTCCCGCCTCGGACCGGTGCATGTGCCGAGGCTACGCCACGGGGGGAGGCGCTTCCGTGGCCCGGGGTGCGGGCCGCAGCCGCTCCGCCTCGTCCGCGGACTGGATCCGCATGCCCGGTCGGCGACGGTGCACGGTCAGGTACGTCATCCCCTCCGCGCCCGCCTCGACGCCGCGGGTCGCACCGTGCGGCAGCCAGGTCAGGGCACCCGCGGACAACGGGCGCGGGCCGTCCGCGCACACCAGGGTGCCGTCGCCGCCCAGCACCAGGAGCAGCACGTCGAGATCCGGCTCGGTGTGCGGGGCGACGCGGGCACCCGGCGGCAGGCGGACCACATTGGCGTCGAGCTGCCGGCCGCTCTCCGCGAGCTTCCACAACGCGCCGGCCGGTGCGTCGGCCAGGGCCGCGAGCGCGGCGGTGTCGCACAGGAACCGGGGGAGGGGCCCGCCCTCACCGTCCTCCGGCGTCGTCATCCGCAGGTCACCGTCTCTCGTCTCCCGGGTCCCACCGGCCGCACATGGCGGAAGGCGACCCTCAAAGAAGAACCTGACATGCGTATTTGATAGCCTCCGAAACGTGCGGCTGACCAAGTTCACCGACCTTGCCCTGCGCTCCGTGATGCGCCTGGCGGTGGTGAGAGACGGAGACGACCCGCTGACCACGCGCGAGGTGGCGGACGCCATGGGCGTGCCCTACACCCACGCGGCGAAGGCCGTCACCCGGCTCCAGCACCTCGGCGTGGTGGAGGCGCGACGCGGTCGCGGCGGCGGACTGGCGCTGACCGCCCTCGGGCGTCGGTCCTCCGTGGGCTGGCTGATCAGAGAGCTGGAGGGGGAGGGCGAGGTCGTCGAGTGCGAGGGTGACGTGCCGTGCCCGCTGCGGGCCGCCTGCCGGCTGCGCGGCGCACTGCGTGCCGCACAGGAAGCCTTCTACGCCACCCTCGACCCGCTGACCGTCGCCGACCTGGTGGCCTCGCCGACCGGTCCGGTCCTGATCGGGCTGACGGACCGCCCTTCCGTCTGAGTCGCTCCCCGCAGCGCTGACCGTCGCCTCCCCGCACAACAAAACACGAAGAAAAAAACACGAAGATCATCTACCAATTAAAGGAGTCGCTGTGCTCTCCGAACAGTCCGTCCCCGTGATCCGGGCCACCCTCCCGGCGGTCGGCGCCGCCATCGACGACATCACCCGGCTCTTCTACCGCAAGCTGTTCACCGCCCACCCGGAACTGCTGAAGGACCTCTTCAACCGGGGCAACCAGGCCAACGGCGACCAGCAGCGGGCCCTCGCCGGATCCATCGCCGCGTTCGCCGGGATGCTCCTGGAACGCCCCGACGACCGCCCGGACGCGCTGCTCTCCAGGATCGCCCACAAACACGCCTCCCTCGGCATCACCCCCGACCAGTACAAGATCGTCCACCGCCATCTGTTCGAGGCGATCGTGGAGGTGCTCGGTGACGCCGTCACCCCCGAGGTCGGCGCGGCGTGGGACGAGGTCTACTGGCTGATGGCCAACGCGCTGATCGCCGTCGAGGCGCGGCTCTACCAGGAGGCCGAGGTGCCCGAGGGGGACGTCCGGCGGCCCATGGAGATCGTGGCACGCCGCGAGGAGACCCCCGACGCCGTCTCCTTCCTGCTGCGCCCCGCCGACGGCGGCCCGCTGCGTCCGTTCCGTCCCGGGCAGTACGTCAGCGTCCGGGCCGAACTCCCCGACGGCGCCCGGCAGATACGCCAGTACAGCCTCTCCTCGGCCCCCGGCCGGTCCGAGTGGCGCATCACCGTCAAGCGGGTCCGGGGCGGCGCCGGGCCGGACGGTGAGGTCTCCTCCTGGCTCCACGCCCACGCCCGTGCGGGCGACGTCCTGTCGGTGTCCGCGCCCTTCGGCGACCTGGCGCTGGAGCAGGGCGACGGCCCGCTGCTGCTGGCCTCCGCGGGCATCGGCGTCACGCCCATGGTGGGCATGCTGGACCACCTCGTCACCACCGGTGCGACCCGCCCGCTGACCGTCCTGCACGCCGACCGCACCCCGGCCGACCACGCCCACCGCGACGAACAGCTCTCCCTCGTCCGCGCCCTCCCGGACACCCGGCTCCACCTCTTCTACGAGGAACCCGGCGACCCGGCGCCGGAATCCGCGTCGGCCGGCCGGGCCGACCTCGCCGCCGTCGAACTGCCCCCGGGCCTCACCGCCTACCTGTGCGGACCGGTGCCCTTCATGCGGGCCGTCCGCGGTGACCTGCTGCGCCGCGGGGTGCCCGCCGAGGCGATCCACTACGAGGTCTTCGGCCCCGACCTGTGGCTGGGGCAGCAGGAGGAGCCGGCGGTGGCGTAGCGGTCGCGGCGGTGTGTGCGACCGGCGGCCGGCGCGGCCGGCGCAGTCAGCGCACTCGGTCGGTGCGGGTCGGTGCGGGTCGGTGCGGGGCGGGTGCGGGGCGGTGGGTGCGGGCTGGTCGGTGCCGTTGTGGCCGGGGCCGCGGTCAGGCCGTCTCCGGGCGCGCGTTCGCGGACCGGCCGGACCAGGCCGCCCAGCGGCCCTCGCGCCGGGCCACCGTGATGGGCCGGCCGAAGCAGGCGGTGAGCCGGTCGTCGGTCAGCACCTCCGCCACCGGTCCCCGGGCCAGGATCCGGCCCTCCCGCAGCAGAAGGGCGTGGCCGACGACCGGGGACAGTTCCTCCAGGTGGTGCGTCACCGTCACGGTGGCCAGCCGCGGGCGTCCCTCCGCCAACTGGTGCAGGGCCTCGATGAGATCCTCGCGGGAGGGCAGGTCCAGGGCGTTGAACGGCTCGTCCAGGAGCAGCAGGGCGGGGTCGGCCATCAGCGCGCGGGCGATCAGGACCCGGGCCCGCTGACCGCCCGAGCACACCCCGTACGGACGGTCCGCCAGCTCCTTGATGCCCATCTCGGCCAGCAGTTCGTGGGCCCGCTGCCGTACCTCGTCGTCGTACATCCGCCACAGCGGCTGCACGGTGCCGGTGTGGCCGGTCAGGACCACCGCGTGCGCCCCGAGATTCTCCGGCACGCGCTGCGCGGAGGAGACGTGGCCGATACGGGCACGCAGTTCACGGACGTCCACCCGGCCGAGCCGGGCCCCCAGGACCTCGACGCTGCCGGTCGTGGGGTGCATCAGCGCGCCCAGCAGCCGCAGCAGGGTCGTCTTGCCGGCGCCGTTGGCACCCAGCAGGGCCCAGTGCTCCCCGGCCCGCACGGACCAGTCGATGCCGTCCAGGATCACCTGGTCGGTCGTGAAACGGCGCACGCTGACGTCCTGGAGGAGGACGACGGCCGTGTCCCGGCCGGCCACCGTGTGCTCCGCTGTCTCCCCGGTCATGCGCGAACTCCTCTCGGCTGCGGACTGCGCCGTCCTCGGCCCACGGTAGGTGTAAACGCCATGTTGTCGCCGGGGTGTCCGAGTCCTGGACGGTCGGTGACACGGCCGGTCACGGGTACCGACGGTGGCCGACGGCGTGCGCCGTCGCGCGGTCCGGTGGAGCCTGGTGAACGTGCGACGCAGGAGAGCGCGCCGCGCCGGCGGCGCGGACCATGACCCGGGTGCGGGTGCGGGTGCGGGTGCGGGTGCGGGTGCGGGTGCGGGTGCGGGTGCGGGGCCGGGTTCGGTTTCGGGCTCGGGCCCGGGCTCGGGCCCGGGCCCGGATGTGGAGACGGCGCTCGACGCGCTGTACACCACACCGCCGCCGGGCTTCGTGGCCCGCCGCGAGGAACTGGCCGCCGAGGCCAGGAAGGCCGGCCGCGCCGAGGACGCCCGTCTGATCAAGGCCGCCCGCCGCCCCACGCTGGCGGCCTGGGCGGCCAACCTCCTGCTGCGCTCCCGGCCCCAGGAGTGCGAGAAGCTGCTGGAGCTGGGACGTGCCCTGCGCGAGGCCTACCGCACCCTGGACGCCGCCGAGCTGAAGTCGCTGTCCGCGCAGCGACGCGTGGTCTCCGCGCTCACCGGGCAGGCCGCCGAGCTGGCCGATGCGGCCGGCCACCGGCTGTCCGCCGCGGTCCGGCAGGAGGTCGAGTCGACCCTGGGCGCGGTACTGGCCGACCAGGAGGCCGCCGACCGATGGGCCACCGGCCGCCTGCACACCGCCCTCACCCCGCCGTCGGTGTTCCCCGCCGAGTCCGCCCAACCGGTCCCGGAACGACCGCCGAGGCCACCGGTGACCGAGCGGAAGCGGCGTACGAATGCCAAGGATGAACCAGATGAACCAGATGAACCAGATGAACCAGATGAACCAGATGAACCAGCCGAACGGCGTCGGAGCGCGGCTGCGAGGGGGGCCGCGAGCGAGGCCGTGGACGAACTGGCCGAACGGCGAAGGATACGGCGGGAGCGGCTCGCTCGCGCCCGGGAGACGGCCGAGGCGGCGGCGCGGCTCCTGTCCTCTGCACGCACCGAGGCGGCGGAGGCGGACGCCGGTCTCGGCCGGGCCCGTGAGCGGCGCGAGGAGGCCCGGCAGCGGGTGTCCGAGGCGGAACAGCGGCTGACCGAGGCCCGCGCCGAGGCCCGGCGGGCCGACCGGGAGCAACGGCAGGCCGAGGAACGGCACCGCACGGCGGCGCACGCGCTGACCACGGCCGAACGAGAGGCACGGGAAGCCGAGCGGGTCCTGAGCCGACTGGACCCGCGCGGCGGTTAGGTCACCCGGGCCACCGAGCGCAACGTCTCCGGCCGCTCCCACATGAGCCGCGAGGAACTGATCGACGCGCTGGCCGGCCCGGGACGCTGGGACGCCGCCGCCGGTCGAAGAGCGCCGCCTGAGCCCTCTCGGCGAGCCAGATGCCCGCGTGCCCGGCCGGGCGGGCCGCGTACGATCGTCCGGTCGGCTCTGCCCTCCCCTGCCCGTCTGTCGCCCCTTCCCCGCCGCCTCCCTTTGCCCTTGTCCACCCCTTGTCCACCCCTGTCCACCCCTTTGTCCACCCCTTGACCTCTCAAGGAGCCAGCCAGGTGCCCGCCGTCCTGCCGTCGCCTCGAACCGGCCCCCTCCTGACGGACTGGGAGCACCTGGTCCGCACGGAGGACGGCGAACGCCTGCACGCGCTGCTCTGGCGGGCCGGTCCGGGCTGGCGGATGGTCGCCAGCGCCGTGCTGGGCGGTGGGATCGCCCAGCGGACGTGGGTGCTCAACGCCCAGGTGGCCCACGGCTACCGCCGTACCGACCCCGCACGGCACCTGACCGGCCTGGCCCGTGCGGCCGGGGCCGTGGGACCGGGTGTCGGCCTGATGACGGCCGCCGAGGTGGCCGACCCGGGGTACGCGCGCGACGGGGGAGTGGAAGCCGTGGCGACCGCGGGCGTCTCGGTGCGCGGCTGGGCGGCGTCCCCGGCGGAGGGGGCCGACGGGGCCGACCCACCCGGGACGATCAACGTCGTCGTCGCCGTCCCGGTCCCGTTGACCGACGCGGCCCTGGTCAACGCGGTGATGACGGCCACCGAGGCCAAGGTGCAGGCGCTGCTGGACGCCGGGTACGACTGTTCCGGCACCCCGTCCGACGCCGTGTGCGTCGCTGCCCGCGCGCCGCACGCCGACGCTCGATCCCATGCCTTCGCGGGGCCCCGCTCGCAGTGGGGCGCCCGGCTGGCCCGGGCCGTCCACCACGCGGTCCTGGCCGCTCTGCGGGGGAGCCCCGCGCCATCACCCACGACGGTCTCGCGCCTGCCCTGAGAACTGAGGATGCGAGTCTCACGTCTCCCGCACGGGTGCGTACACCTCCGGCCGCAGTCCGAACGTCCACGCCACCCCCTCCTTGGCCGTCCGGGTCGTCGGCGGAACCCGGAGCCAGTACGTGCGGCGGGTGCCGTCCGGTTCCGGTGTGGAGTTGATGACCTCCACCATCACCACCGGCTCGTCGTCTTCCAGGTCGATCCGCCACAGGACGCCGGTCTCGTCCCGGTCCAACGGGCGCGCACCGGAGTCGGCCAGGTAACGGTCGTAGCCGTAGTGCTCCAGCATGACCCGGCGCAGTTCCGCGTTCTCCTCGGTGCGGATGCGTTCCGGTGTCAACGTGGGCAGTTCGGCCAGGAAATCGGCCGGTACAGGCATGCCCCGCCAGGCGTACAGGGCGAAACCGTCGGGGAAGGACAGCGCGGGCCCGTCCCCGCGGTCGAGCCGTCCGGCCTCGTCACGGTGCAGGGCGACGGGGCGCTCACAGACCACCGCCACCTTCGCGAACGGCCACCACCAGCCGGCGCTGCGGGCGACCAGGGCCAGCCCGTCGAGGGGAGCACGGTCCGTGCGGAACGCGGCGAGCCAGGGCGCGTCGTGCTGGCCCAGCACGGCGTCCAGCAGGAATAGGCGGATCTCCGCCGCGGCTTCCGTGTCCTCACCGGCGAGGTCCTCCAGCACACCGCGGTGTATCCGGTCGACGAGCGACCGCACCGGTTCCCACAGCCGTCCACCCGTCACGGACCACTGCTCCGACCAGCCGATGGCGCCCAACTCGGCGTGGACCCGGTCGCGTTCCTCCGCCCAGGGCGCGGTGCGCACCGCCTCGCGGACGCTCGGACCGGAGTCCGTCAGGTCCCGCACCAGCCGCACCGCCTCGCGGGGCGAGCGCGCCCACAACACGCGCTCGGGCCCGGTCAGTCCGGCCCGCAGGTAGGCCAGCCGTACGCCCTCCTCGGCCGCCGCGCGGTCGGCGGGCACGGTCGCCAGGGCCCGCAGGCGCCAGCGTTCCACATCGTCGTCGTCGGCCCGGACGACCGGCTCCCTTCCTCCACCGGTCTCCCGCCTCATGGCTCCCGGCGTCGTCGTCCCCGGCGTCACGGTCGTCTGCGTCATGCTTCCCCAGGTCCTCATGCGTCCTGCCCCTTGATTGCCGCGATCGTCACGGTCGCTCCGGTCGCCGTGGCCGCTCCGGTCGTCACAGTCACTCCGGTAGTCCGGTAGTTGGGTAGTCCCGGTAGCCCGGGTCGTCACGGTCCCCTCCTCCGCCGACCCCATCGGTCAGTCCGCGACGATCCGCACCGACCCGGGTACGTACTCCCGTTGCCGGATCACCCGGTACCACCCCTTGGGCAGGGCGATCGCGGCATGCTCCTCGTGGACCACCCGGCCACCCTCGGGCAGCCGCAGCAGGAACGGGCCGAACGGCCCGGGCTCGCGCACCAGTTCCCCGGGGCCGACCACGGCGTGGGCGTGTCCGGTGACCTCGCCGAGGGCCAGGACGAGCCGGCCCTTCGCGTCCCGCGGCTCCTTCGGCGCCCGCCGCACATGCGGCGGCACCGCCTCGTCCGCGACGGGCACGATCAGCACATCTCCCTGCCGGTACATGGGTGTCCCCTCTCCAGCCGGTGCACGGCGCACCGGCCATGGGAAAAACCGTACGGGCCACCACTGACAACGGACCGCGGCCGAGCCCGCACCCGGCCGATGTCAGTGCCAGTTGGTAGAACTGCTGGCACATCGCCGTACCGCGTCTGTTCTCACGTCAGGATCCGTCCGCATGGTCTTCAGTGACACGCTGAACGAGCAGTACCACCTGCCCGTCGTCGACTTCCCCGGTGTGGGGCAGGAGGCCGGGCTGCCGGCCGCCGAGGAGGTGGCCTGGCGGATCTCCGCCGGGGGGTCGTACGACGAGGTGAAGTGGCCGGACGCCTTTGCGCGGTTCTGCTCCACGGTGGACGCTGACCGTGTTCGCGCGCTGGTCGTCGGAGCCTGGGACTCCCCGACGCGCTACGGACCCGACGAGGTCATCGACGCGTTGCTGGCCGCCCGGGACCGGCTGCCCGCCCTGCGCGCGCTCTTCCTCGGTGACATGGACTTCATGACCAGCGAGCTGTCCTGGATCAAGCAGACCGACGTCACCCCGCTGCTGACCGCCTTCCCCGAACTGGAGGAGTTCGGGGTCCGCGGCTCGGACGGCCTGGAGTGGCACGTGGCACGGCACGACCGGCTGCGCCGCCTGACCGTGGAGTCCGGAGGCCTGCCGGCTGCCGTGGTCCGCGGCATCGCCGCGAGTGAACTGCCCGCCCTGGAACACCTCGACGTGTGGCTGGGCACCTCCTGGTACGGCGCCGACTCAGAGCCGGCGGACGTGGCGCCGATCTTGGAGGGCAGCCGCCTGCCCCGGCTGAGGCACCTGGCGCTGCGCGACAGCGAGATCCAGGACGCCATCGCGGTGGCCGCCGCCTCCGCGCCCGTCGTCGCCCGGCTGGAGGTGCTCGACCTGAGCATGGGCACCCTGGGCGACGAGGGCGCCGCCGCGCTGCTCGCCGGTCAGCCCCTCACCCACCTGAAGAAGCTCGACCTGCACCACCACTACATCGGTGAGGAACTGCAGGAACGCATACGCCGCACCCTCGCCGTCGAGGGTGTCGACGTCGACCTGAGCGAAGACCGCACCGAGGACGACAAGAACGAGGACGGCACGGTCGCCCGTTTCGTCGCCGCAGGGGAGTGACCAGGAATGTCGTACTACTACCCTTCCCACCTGACAGCCTTCCACGGCCTGCCCGTCCATGGCTTCCCGACCGAGCCGGACAAGGCCGGTCGCACGTCACCACCCGCACCCGGCTCGGTGGCCTGGCGGATCGGCGCCGCCTACGAAGAGGACCCCTTCGAGGTGCTGTGGGCCCGGTTCCGTGACGAGGTGCGCGCCGAAGAGGTCACCGCGCTCGTCGTCGGCCCCTGGTGGATCGACTACGACGAGGAGGGCATCGGCCCGGTCCTGGACCTGATCACCGCCGACGCCCACCGGTTCCCCGCGTTGCGGGCCGTGTTCCTCGCGGACGCGGAGTCGGAGGAGTCCGAGATCTCCTGGATCAAGCAGAGCGAGGTGACCCGGCTGCTGCGCGCCTTTCCCCGCCTGACCGAACTGGGAGTGCGCGGCGCGGAGGGCCTGGTGGTGGAGCCGCTGCTCCACGACGGCCTGCGCACCCTGCGCGTCGAGTCCGGCGGCCTGCCCCGGGAATGCGTGCGGGGACTGAGCGCCTGCGCGTTCCCGAACCTGGAACGGATGGAACTCTGGCTGGGCACCGGCTGGTACGGCGGTGACTGCCGCCGCGAGGACATCGACGCGCTCCTGGCCGGACTGGCCCACTCTCCCGGACTGCGCCACCTGGGGCTGCAGAACAGCGACATCCAGAACGACATCGCGGCGGCGGTCGCCGCCGCACCCGTCGTCGTACGCCTGGACTCCCTCGACCTGAGCATGGGCGCCCTGGACGACGAAGGGGGCGAAGCTCTGCTCACCGGCCAACCCCTCACCCACCTGGGCGCGTTGAACCTCAACCACCACTTCATGAGCGAGTCGGTGGTCCGGCGGCTGCGTCAGTCCCTGGAACCGCACGACGTGTGCCTCACGCTCAAACCCGCCTCCCGGAGGAACGGACAGGAACGCTATGTCGCGGTCTCGGAGTGACACCCGCCCACCCCTCGCGGTCGTGGGCAACCCCGAGAACCGGCGGGTGACACTGTTCACCGCGGCGGCGGCCGCGGCCGGTCTGCCCGCACCGCGCGTCGTGCCCTGGACGCAGGTGCTGCGCCTGGGCGGGGCGGTCTTCGCCCCGGACGAGGTCGTCCGGATCGACTCGCCCGGCGAGCACCCGGGTGTCGACCGCGAACTGCGCGGCGTCGACGATCCCACCCGGGTCGAGGGCTCGGCCCGCTGGTACACGCGCTTCCTGGCGGCCGTGCGCGGCCTGGAGGGCGGGCAGCGCCTCGACGATCACGACGAACTGGCCGTCCTGTTCGACAAACGCCGCTGCCACGCGGTCCTCGACGCGGCCGGTGTCCCGGTGCCGTTCTCACCGACCTCCGCAGCGCCCGCCTCGCCGGCTGCAGCGGTCCACGGCTGGGACGACGTACGGCGGCTGATGGGTGAGCACCGGATGCCGCGGCTGTTCGTGAAGCTGGCGCACGGCTCGTCGGCGTCCGGCGTGCTCGCCGTGGAGGCCTCGCCGAGAGGCCGCGTCCGGGCCACCACCTCGGTCGAACTCGCCCCGGACGGCAAGCTGTTCAACTCGCTCGACGTGCGGCGTTACGAGCGGGAGTCCGACATCGCCGCCATCGTCGACACCCTGGCCTGCGACGGGCTGCACCTGGAACGGTGGGTGCCGAAGGCGTCGCAGGGCGGTCGGGCGGCCGATCTGCGGATCGTGGTGGTCGCCGGGCGGGCCACTCACGCGGTGGTCCGCACCAGTACCTCGCCCATGACGAACCTGCACCTCGGCGGCGTCCGCGGCGACCTCGACGCGGCCCGGGACGCGGTGGAGGCGGCGGGCGGGTCCTGGGCCGAGGCGCTGGAGGTGTGCGAACGGGCCGCGGCCTGCTTCCCCCGTACCCTCTGCGTCGGTGTCGACCTGCTGCCGGTCACCGGATGGCGGCGGTTCGTGGTCTGCGAGGTCAACGCCTTCGGCGACCTGCTGCCCGGTCTGACGGGCCTGCCCGGAAGCGGCGCCGAGGGCCTCGACACCTACGCCGCCCAGGTCGCCGCCGTCCTGCGGACGGCCGCCCCGCGCCAAGAGTCCCAGTTCCAGTTCCAGTCTCAGTCCCAGCCCCAGTTCCAGTCCCAGCCCCAGCCCCAGTCCCAGTTCCAGTCCAGATCGGAACAGCACCATGTCAGGCCCTGACCGGCGTCAAGTCCACCCGGAGCCGACCACCGAAGCCGGTACGACCGAAGCCGGTACGGCCGAGCCCCGCATGACCCCACCCGACATGAACGAGATCGTCGGCAGCCACGACCTGCTCCTCGTCACCCTCGACACCCTGCGCCACGACGTCGCCGCCGAACTCGCCGCGGCGGGCCGCATCCCGCACCTCGCCCGGCATCTGCCCGGCGGACGCTGGGAGAAGCGGCACGCCCCGGGGAGCTTCACCTACGCCTCCCACCAGGCGATGTTCGCCGGATTCCTGCCCACCCCGGCGGCCCCCGGCCCCCATCCACGCCTGTTCGCGGCGAGCTTCGCCGGCAGCGAGACCACCGCCGACCGCACCTGGGTCTACGACACCCCCGACCTCGTCTCCGGTCTCGCCGGGGCCGGGTACCACACGGTGTGCGTCGGGGGAGTGGGCTTCTTCAACAAGCGGGGACCGCTGGGCTCGGTGCTGCCGGGCATGTTCCACGAGTCCCACTGGGAGCCGGAGTTCGGTGTCACCTCACCCACCTCCTTCGAGCACCAGATCGTGTGCGCCGAGCAGGTGGTGCGTGAACTCCCGCGCGACAAGAGGCTGTTCCTCTTCGTCAACGTCTCCGCCCTGCACCAGCCCAACTGGTTCCACCTGCCCGGCGCCACCCGCGACGCCGGTGACACCCGCGAGACACACGCCGCCGCCCTGGAGTACGTGGACCGGCACATAGGCCGTCTGTTCGCCGCCGCGAGCAGCAGGCGCCCGTGTTTCGCCATCGTCTGCTCCGACCACGGCACGGCGTACGGCGACGACGGCTACACCGGCCACCGCCTCGGCCACGAGTCGGTGTGGACCGTGCCCTACGCCCACTTCGTCCTGGCCCCCGATACGCACGAGACTCCCGAATCCCCGGGGAACCTCGAATTCCCCGAGCCCGCCCCCGCCGGAGCCACCCGATGACCACCGCCCCCGCCCTCCGGTCCACCGACCAGGACGTCAGCCCTTACCAGCACTACGTCTACGCCTACCCCCACAAGACCGCCTACCGGCGCCTGACCGGCCGCCCGGCGCTGCGTTCCCTGTGGGCGGCCGAACCCAAGGACGCCCTCTCCCTCTACTTGCACATCCCGTTCTGCGAGATCCGCTGCGGCTTCTGCAACCTCTTCACCCGCATCGGCGCCCCGGACGGCATGACCACCGCCTACCTGGACGCCCTCGAACGGCAGGCAACCGCCGTACGGGACGCGCTCGGCGACACCGGTCCCGTCCGGTTCGCCACCGCTGCCTTCGGCGGCGGCACCCCCACCTTCCTCACCGCCGCCGAACTCCAGCGCCTCTGCGACATAGCCGAACACCGCATGGGCGCCGACCTCACCGCCGTACCCCTGTCGGTCGAGGCGTCGCCCGCCACCGCCACCGCCGACCGGCTCGAAGTCCTCGCCGCACGCGGCACCACCCGGCTGAGCCTGGGCGTGCAGAGCTTCGACGACACCGAGGCCCGGGCCGCCGTACGCCCCCAGCGCCGCGCGGACGTCGAGGCGGCCCTCGGCCGCGTCCGCGACGCCCGCATACCGGTCCTCAACATCGACCTCATCTACGGCATCGACGGCCAGACCGAGACGACCTGGCTGCGCTCGCTGGACGGGGCCCTGGCCTGGCGGCCCGAGGAGCTGTACCTCTACCCCCTCTACGTCCGCCCCCTGACCGGCCTCGGCCGCCGCGCCGGCGGCCCCGACCCCGCCTGGGACGCACAACGCCTGCGCCTGTACCGCGCCGGCCGCGACCACCTCCTCGCGCACGGCTACGAGCAGCGGTCCATGCGCATGTTCCGCCGCGCGGACGCCGCACCGCAGGGCGCCGACGACTACGCCTGCCAGACCGACGGCATGATCGGCCTGGGTTGCGGAGCGCGCTCGTACACCGCCGGGCTGCACTACTCCTTCGACTACGCCGTCGGCATGCACGAGATCCGCGCGATCATCGACGACTACGTCTCCCGCCCGGCCGCGGACTTCGCGCACGCCGAGTACGGCCGCCGTATCGACGCGGGTGAAGCCCGTCGCCGGCACCTGCTCCAGTCGCTGCTCCAGGCCGACGGCCTCGACACCGCCGACTACCGCGCCCGCTTCGGCCGTACGCCGCGGGACGACTTCGCCGCCGAACTCGACCGGTTCGCCGACCGCGGCTGGCTGGCCGGCGACGGCACCCCGGGCACGGTCCTGCGGCTGACTCCGGAGGGCCTGGCCCACTCCGACGCGATCGGACCCGAGCTGTTCTCCCCGGCGGTACGGGCCGCCATGGCCGCCTACGAACGGAAGTGACCGACGCGCCATGGACCTGACCGTGCTCTACCGCGGCCCCCTGGCCTCCTGCGACTACGACTGCCCGTACTGCCCCTTCGCCAAGCGGCGCGACAGCCGCGAGCAGCTCCGCGCGGACCGGGCGGCCCTGGAGCGGTTCGCCGCGTGGGCGGCGGACAGCACCGACGACCGGCTGTCGGTGCTGTTCACGCCCTGGGGCGAGGGCCTGACGCGCTCCTGGTACCGGCGCACCCTGACCGAGCTGTCGCACCTGCCGCACGTCAGCCGGGTGGCGATCCAGACCAACCTCAGCTGCCGCACCGACTGGCTCGCCGACGCCGATCCCGGCACTCTCGCTCTGTGGTGCACGTACCACCCCGGGCAGACGCCGTACGACCGCTTCCTGGCCAAGTGCCGGGACCTGGCCGCCCGCGGGGTGCGGTTCAGCGTCGGTGTCGTCGGACTTCCCGAGCACCTCGCAGCGGCCCGCCGACTCCGCGCCGACCTCCCCGACCACGTCTACCTGTGGATCAACGCCGCCGAGGGCCACACCTACGACGACGCCCAGGCGGCGGCCTGGACCGCCCTGGATCCGCTCTTCCCCTACAGCCGCCACCCCCACACCAGCGCCGGCCTGCCCTGCCGCACGGGGGAGTCCGTCATCTCGGTCGACGGCGACGGCACGGTACGCCGCTGCCACTTCGTCCGCGCCGAACTGGGCAACCTGTACGACGGTTCCTACCGGACGGCCCTGCGCCCGCGCCCCTGCCCGCTCACCGTCTGCGACTGCCACATCGGCTACGTCCACCTGGAGACGCTGCCCCTGTACGACGTCTTCGCCGGCGGCGTCCTGGAACGGGTGCCCGCCGTGCCCCGCCCCCGCGGCCTGTCACCCCAGGTCCCCGATGCCACGACAGGTGTCACGCCAGGTGTCACGTCAGGTGTCATGCCAGGTGTCACGTCAGGTCGATCAGCCGGTCCAGGGACGTGCCGTCCGCCCAGCGACGCAGCAGCGCACCGTCCATGAGACGGGTGCCGGTCCGGTGCCGGGCCCATCGCGCGTCCCGGGCGCTGAAGGTGCCGCGGTGCACGATCAGGAGGACCGGCGGTCCGGCGTCCGCGCGGTGGGACCGGGAGACGGGCGGGTCCTCGTCGGGCAGCGGCTCCGCGACGGGGCGGAACGCCACCTCCAGCCGGTGGCCCCGGGGATGGCGCGCCCGCACCCGGGGCCGCACGCGCTCACCGGACGGCGGCCGGACCGACCAGCCGTCCCGGCGCAGCATGCGGGTGACGGCGAGCGCGAGGCCCTCCGTGTCCAGGGCGGCGATCTCCGCCGCCGTGTAGCGGCCACGGCGGCGCCGGGCCGGCGGACGCAGCCGCCCGACGACGACCGGTACGACGACCGCCAGGAGCGCCAGGAAAGCGAGCGGCACCACGACGCCCAGGGAACGGTAGCCCGCCGCGAGCCCCGCGATCCCGGCACACAGCACCAGGACCAGCCCGGCCAGCGCCGGGAGCACCTCCCGGAACTCCGGCCCGTGCCGTCCCTGCGCCCGCAACAGCCGTACCGTTTCCCGGTGTCGGACCCGGCGGGACTCGCGTCGACCGGTCGTGCTGCGCCACATTGCCACCGGAGCCGCCCCCTGCCCCCTGCCCGCGCGCCCTGCCTGTGCGGGCACACGAGCCAGGCATACCCTTCCTGGGCCGACGGTCCTCGGCGCGGCCCGGTTTCGGTCAGGTTTCGGCCGAAACAGTCGTGGGGGCGGGCGTTTGCGCGCGGTGCGAGGGGCAAACCGGAGTCCATGACTGAACCGAACAACGACACGAACCAGAAGCCGGACACCCAGCCCGGCGGCCAGTCCGGCACCAAGCCCGGAACGAAGTCCGACACCCAGCCCGACACCCAGCCCGGAACGAAGTCGGACGCCAAGTCCGACGCCAAGTCCGACGCCACGAAGGCGAAGGCGACCGCCGCGGCCAAGGCCCGGCAGGGCGCCGACAAGGCGACGGCTCCCGCTTCGCGGACCGCCAAGGACGCCGCGAGCAAGGCCGGTGACGTCGCGTCAGCGGCGGGCTCCGGCGCGGAACGCGTGGCCGGCGTGGCGACGGGTGCCGCCCAGAGCGCCGCCAAGAGCGTCGAGGCGGGCCGCCAGGCCGTCATCGCGACCACGGGCCAGGTCGCCGGCGCCGCCAGGACGGCCTGGACGGTCATCGCCCACCGCAAGCTCGTCGCCGCCGGTGTGGGCGCGGGCCTGACCGCGCTGACCGCCGCCTCCTACGCGGTCGGCCGCCGCTCGGCCCAGCACACCCACGGCCCCGTCACCCGCCTCACCGGCGGACGGATCTGACTCCGGACCGGTACGGGCGCGCACGACTGCGCACCACACCACCGCGCACGGCCCGCGCACGAAGGGACGCCCGCGCACCCGTCAGCCGCCCGCCGGAAGCACGAGGTACCACGGCACCACGGCACCGCCCCCTCCGGCCCCGGCCCGCCCGCCGCTCACCCGCTACGCGTCCGCGACCGTCCCCCCACTCACCCACAACCTCGCCGGACCGACCGTGAGCACCCCGTCGCCGAGCGGCGTGCACCGCACCCCGCCCCCGCCGCGCAGCGCGCGCTGGGCGCCGGGGCCGATGGTGACGTCCATCCAGGCGCAGGGCCGGGCGGGACGGTTCACGGCGAACGGTACGGGCCCCGTACCGCAGTCGAGGGTGACGGTGGCGCCGACGAGGGAGTCGATGTCGACGCCTTCGAGCAGGACGTTGCGGCGGGTGTGGCGCAGGTCGACGCGGGGGGCGATGTCCCGGGGCAGGCGTTCCACGGACATGATCGTCACCGAGGCGTCGCGGTGGGCGGGACGCCCGTAGTAGCGGTCCCCGACCAGCCCCAGGCCGCGTCGCACCGCCACCCGCTCCACGCGCTCGTCGGACGGGCCGGGCGACGGCCCGTCCGCGGGGCGCCCGGCCAGCCGGTGCGCGGGTGACACCAGCAGTTGCCGCACCTCCACCTCGATCACAGACTCACCCTAAGGCCGCCCGGGTCCGGAGCCCGAACGCGGTCCGCAGGGCCCCGCCCGGGTCCGCTGCCCGAACGCGGTCCGAAGGGCAGGTCCCGGCCGTTCAGGGGTAAGGGGGGAAGATGGGTCCGCGAGCGAATGTCCGATTCGATCGCCCGATTCGATGCGGAGGAGTGGGCGCATGCAGCATGACCGAGCCGGTCAGCCGGCCGGACCCGAGGACCTGATCGACGTAGCCCGGCTGGTGACGGCGTACTACGCGCTGCACCCGGATCCGGCCGAGCCGGGACAGCGCGTGGCGTTCGGTACGTCCGGACACCGCGGATCGTCCCTGAACGCGGCGTTCAACGAGGACCACATCGCCGCGACCAGCCAGGCCATCTGCGAATACCGCGCGGAACAGGGCACCACCGGCCCGCTCTTCCTCGGCGCCGACACCCACGCCCTGTCCGAGCCGGCCCGGGTGACCGCCCTGGAGGTGTTCGCGGCCAACGACATCACCGTGCTGATCGACGAGGCGGACGGCTACACCCCCACCCCGGCGGTCTCGCACGCGATCCTCACCCACAACCGGGGCCGCACCTCCCGCCTCGCCGACGGCGTGGTGGTGACCCCGTCGCACAACCCGCCCGCCGACGGCGGCTTCAAGTACAACCCGCCCAGCGGCGGCCCCGCCGGCTCGGAGGCGACCTCCTGGATCCAGGACCGCGCCAACGAGATCATCGCGGCCGGCCTGAAGGACGTACGCCGCCTGCCGTACGCCAAGGCGCTGGCCGCGCCCGGCACCGGCCGCTACGACTTCCTGGGCACCTACGTCGCCGACCTGCCGGCCGTCCTCGACCTGGACGCGATCCGGTCCGCGGGCGTGCGCATCGGCGCCGACCCGCTGGGCGGGGCGTCGGTCGCCTACTGGGGCCGGATCGCCGAGCAGCACCGCCTGGACCTGACCGTGGTCAATCCGCTGACGGACCCGACCTGGCGGTTCATGACGCTGGACTGGGACGGGAAGATCCGGATGGACTGCTCGTCGCCGCACGCGATGGCCTCGCTGATCGCGGCGCGCGACCGGTTCGACATCGCCACCGGCAACGACGCCGACGCCGACCGGCACGGGATCGTCACCCCGGACGCCGGCCTGATGAACCCCAACCACTACCTCGCCACCGCCATCTCCTACCTCTACGCCCACCGCGCCGAGTGGCCCGCCGCCGCGGGCGTCGGCAAGACACTGGTCTCCTCCGGCATGATCGACCGGGTCGCCGCCGACCTCGGCCGGCGCCTGGTCGAGGTCCCGGTCGGCTTCAAGTGGTTCGTGGACGGACTGGTCGACGGCTCGCTCGGCTTCGGCGGTGAGGAGTCCGCGGGGGCGTCGTTCCTGCGGCGCGACGGTTCGGTGTGGACCACCGACAAGGACGGGATCATCCTGGCGCTGCTCGCCTCCGAGATCACCGCGGTCACCGGGAAGACGCCGTCCCAGCATTACGCGGCGCTCACCGAGCGGTTCGGCGAGCCCGCCTACGCCCGGATCGACGCCCCGGCGAGCCGTGAGGAGAAGGCCCGGCTGGCGAAGCTGTCCCCGGCGCAGGTCACGGCGGACACCCTGGCCGGGGAGCCGGTGACGTCCGTGCTCACCGAGGCGCCCGGCAACGGCGCGTCCATCGGCGGCATCAAGGTGACCACCGAGAACGCCTGGTTCGCGGCCCGCCCGTCCGGCACCGAGGACGTCTACAAGATCTACGCGGAGTCCTTCCGCGGTCCGGACCACCTGAAGCAGGTCCAGGACGAGGCCAAGGACGTCGTCCTCGCAGCCCTGGGCGGCTGACGCAGCGCCGGCAGCGCCGCCGACCCCGTGACGGTCGGCGGCGCTTTTTCCATCCCGTTCATTGAACGTTTCAATCAGCCTCGTCGATCTTCTTCTGTGAGAAGTATTGACCTCTCCTGTGCCTCAACTTAGCGTCTCCGGCGACAAACTTAAACGTTTCAAACGTTGCGCTGTCCGTTCGAAGGAGCACGGCACGTTGTCCGCACACCGCGCGTTCCCCAGACCGTCCCGCCGCGGCGTCATCGCCGCGTCCGCCGCCTCGGCCGCCGCGGCCGTCACCGCCCTGCCGGCCTCCGCCGCGGCCGCCGCCCTCGCCCCGGCGTCCGAGACTTCGGCCCAGACCCCCGACACCCCGGCCCAGACCCCCGACGCCCCGGCCGAACCCGCGAAAGAGGGCCCCGCCCTCGCCCCCTTCGCCCTGTCCGAGGTCCGCCTCCTCGACAGCCCGTTCCTCGCCAACATGCGCCGCACCTGCGCGTACCTGCTCTTCGTCGACCTCGACCGCCTGCTGCACACCTTCCGCCTCAACGTCGGCCTGCCGTCCTCGGCGGAGCCCTGCGGCGGATGGGAGGCCCCCGACGTCCAACTGCGCGGCCACACCACCGGCCACCTCCTCAGCGGCCTCGCCCAGGCCCACGCCGCCACCGGCGACCCCGCCTACGGCGACAAGGGCCGCGCCCTGGTGTCCGCGCTGGCGGTCTGTCAGCAGGCGGGTCCGGCGGCCGGTTTCCACCGGGGCTACCTCTCCGCCTTCCCGGAGTCGGTCTTCGACCAGCTGGAAGCCGGCGGCAAGCCCTGGGCGCCGTACTACACCCTGCACAAGATCATGGCCGGACTGCTCGACCAGTACCGGCTGAGCCGGAACAAGCAGGCGTTGGCGGTGCTGCTGGAGATGGCCGCCTGGGCGGACGCGCGCACCGCGCCGCTCTCGCGCGAGCGGATGCAGACCGTGCTGAAGGTCGAGTTCGGCGGCATGAACGACGTGCTCACCCGGCTGTACCTGGAGACCGGTGACCCCGCCCACCTGCGCACCGCCCGGCGGTTCGACCACGAGGAGCTGTACGCGCCGCTGGCGGCGGGGCGCGACGAACTCGCCGGCCGGCACGCCAACACCGAGATCGCCAAGATCGTCGGTACGGTGCCGGGCTACGAGGCGACGGGGGAGCAGCGCTACCTCACCATCGCCGACACCTTCTGGACCACCGTCGTCCGCCACCACTCGTACGCCATCGGCGGCAACTCGGACAAGGAACTCTTCGGCCCGCCCGGCGAGATCGTCTCCCGGCTCTCCGAGGTCACCTGCGAGAACTGCAACAGCTACAACATGCTGAAGCTCGGCCGGGAGCTGTTCCTGCACCGCCCGGAGCGCGCGGAGTACATGGACCACTACGAGTGGACGCTGTACAACCAGCTGCTCGGCGAGCAGGACCCCGGCTCCGCGCACGGCTTCGTCACCTACTACACCGGACTGTGGGCCGGTTCGCGGCGCGAACCCAAGGGCGGACTGGGCGCCGCCCCGGGAAGCTACAGCGGCGACTACGACAACTTCTCCTGCGACCACGGCACGGGCCTGGAGACCCACACCAAGTTCGCCGACTCCGTCTACTTCCGCTCCCGCGCCGGACGTCCGCGGGCGCTGTACGTGAACCTGTTCGTCCCGTCCGAGGTGCGCTGGGCGGAGACGGGCGTGACGGTACGGCAGGAGACCGCATACCCGACGGCCGGGCGGACCCGGCTGACCGTCACCGCCGGAGGGGCCCGCTTCGCGCTGCGCCTGCGGATACCCGGGTGGGTCGCCGACACCGGCGGCACCCCCGTGCTGAAGGTCAACGGCCGACAGGTCACGCCACGGCCGCGCCCGGGCACGTACGCCTCGCTGGACCGCCACTGGCGCACCGGTGACACCGTCGACCTGATCCTGCCGCGCGAACCCGTCTGGACCCCGGCCCCCGACAACCCGCAGGTGACATCGTTGTCCTACGGTCCGCTGGTCCTGGCGGGGGAGTACGGCGACGAGGCCCTGGCCACCCTGCCCACGATCCGTCCGCGCACCCTGCGCTCCGCCGGGGACCGGCCCACCGAGTTCACCGCCGTCGCCGACGGCCGCACGGTGACGCTGCGGCCGTTCCACGAGGTGCACCACCAGCGCTACAACGTCTACTGGGCGGTGACCCCGCGCCAGGGCCGCGCCCGGGACGTCGTGCGCTACCCGCTGGACGAGGGCACCGGCACCACGGCCGCCGACGCCACCGGCGCGTTCGGGGACGCGGTCCTGGCCGGCGGCGCCGGGTGGACGCGGGACGCCCGGACGACCGCCGTCGAGCTGGACGGCACGGACGGCCATGTCGCCCTCCCCGCCGGTCTGCTGAGCGGCCTGAACGAGCTGACCGTCAGCGTCCGCGTCCGGGTCGACCGCCTCGCCGCCTCGGCCCGCGTCTTCGACCTCGGCTACCACAAGGAGACGTACCTGTTCCTCACGGCCACCACGGGCGCCGGACGGGCCCGCGCCGCGCTGCGCATCGCCGGCATGGAGGGGGAGGACTTCATCGACGCCACCGGACCGCTGCCGGTGGGCCGCTGGACGCACGTGGCGCTCACCCTGGGCGGCGGCACCGGCGTGCTGTACGTCGACGGTGCCGAGGCCGGCCGCAACCCGGCCATGGTCTCCGGACCGCTGCTGCTCGGCGCGACCGCCCGCAACTACCTCGGCCGCTCCCAGAACACCACCCACCCGTACCTGCACGGTGCCGTGCGCGACTTCCGCCTCCACAACCGCGCCCTGTCCGCCGCCGACGTGGCCCGCCTGGCCGCCGGCTGAGCACCGCGCCCACCCGGTACTTCCGACTTCCGACTTCCGACTTCCGAGGGACACCCATGCCCGGACTTCCCCTGTCCAGACGCCACTTCGTCGCGGCGGCCGGCGCCACCGGCACCGCCCTCGCCACCGGCACCGTACTCACCACCGCCCCGCCCGCTTTTGCCGCTCCCGCCCCGGCCACCGCCCCGGCGGCCTTCTCCGCCCGCCACTTCGCGGACCCGCCGAACGACAGCCGCCCCACCGTCTACTGGTACTGGAACGGCCCCGTCACCCCGGAACTCGCCGACCGGCAGCTGGCCGACCTGCGCGCCAAGGGCATGTACGAGGTCATCCTCTTCTCCTTCGACAACGACGCGATGCAGCCGGCCTTCTTCACGGAGGGCTGGTTCGACATCGTCGGGCACGTACTGAAGACCGCCGAGCGGACCGGCATGAGGGTGTGGCTGTTCAACGACGACCACTTCCCCAGCGGCCGGGCCGGCGAGTACATCGTCAAGGGCGGCACGGTCGGGTCACGGACCTACCCGCCCCGCCCCGACCTCCGCCTGAAGGCACTGTGGCGGTCCACCACCGTCGTCGAGGGCCCGGCCCGCGCCGACCTGCGCCGCTCCACCGGCCTCGGCGTCCAGGCGGGCGCGCTCGTCGCCGACGCGGCGGTCCTCGGCGGCGCCACCGCCCTGCGCGGCAGCGCCGGCTGGACCGACTACACCGTCACCGGCAGCGCCAAGGCCGACCACACCGCCGCCGGCCTGGTCGTCCGGGCCTCCGCCGACGGCCAGGACGGCTACGCGGTCACCTTCGACCAGACCGGCGTCACCACCGTGCTCCGCCTCACCCGGGGCGCCGACCCCGTCGAACTGCTGCGCAGCAGCCGCACCGACGGCTTCAACAAGACCAAGTTCCACACCCTCGCCGTCACGGTCAGCGGCGGCCGGCTGGCCGTCACCCTCGACGGCAAGGACAAGGGCACCGTCACCGACACCGCGTACGCCGCCGGCGGCGCGGGCGTACGGGCGGTCGGCGACGAGCGCGGACTGTGGGACGGCCTCACCGTCACCGCCGCCGACGGCACCACCCTGTACACCTCCGCCTTCGACGACCCCACCGCCGCCGGGGACTTCCCCGAGCGCGACACCCTCCCGGTGACGGCCGTCGCCGCCGCGGCCCGGCCCGCCGGTACCACCGACGTCACGGACCTCACCGAGCAGGTGGACGGCACCTGGCAGGTCCCCGCTGGGCGCTGGCAGATCGACCTCTTCGGCGGCACCCCGCTCATCGACGACACCCAGGGCTACAGCCGCAGCTACGCCGACCTCCTCGACGACGAACCGGTGGACCTGTTCCTGGACATCGTGCCGGGGGAGTACCACCGCCGCTTCAAGCGTTACTTCGGCACCGTCGTCCCCGGCTTCTGGGACGACGAGCCGTTCTTCGCCTCCGCCGAGGCCCACTTCAAGCGGCTGCCCTGGTCGCCCACCCTGGACAGGGCGCTGCGCGACGTGGGCGTGGCACCCGGCGTGGCCTACGCCGCCGCCTTCGACGACCTCGGCCGCCCCGGCCGCACCGCCCGGGGCCGCTACTGGCAGGCCGTCTCCAACCGCTTCGCCCAGTACTTCGAGAAGCAGGCCCGCTGGTACGAGAGGCGCGGCGTCGCCCTCATCACCAACCCGCTCTACGACGAGACGTCCCCGGCCAAGCGCATCCCCACCACCGGTGACCTGCACAAGGTCAACCAGTGGGCGCACGTTCCCGGCGGCGACATCATCACCGCCGAGTACGTCGCCGGGGAGCAGAGCATGCTGCCCCGCAACCCCGTCTCCGTCGCCCACCAGATGGGCCGCGAGCGGGCGTTGATGGAGATGTTCGGCAACATAGGCTGGCAGGTCACCCCGGGCTTCGTGCACGCCACCGTCGGCGCGCAGGCCGCCCGCGGCGTCAACCTGACGGTGCTGCACGCGCTGTGGACCGACGAGAAGGTCGTCTACTTCCCGCCGCCGTTCGGGCCCCGCGCCCCCTGGTGGTGGGGCATGAAGCCGCTCGCCGAGTGGATCGGCCGGGTCATGGAGGCCGGCCGCGGCACCTCCGCCGCGCGCACCGCCCTGCTCCAGCCGCAGCGCGCCGCCGAACAGTTCACCGGCACCGGCCGGCAGGGCGAGGTCGACGGCGCGATCACCGACGCCGCCTACGCCCTGGAGCGCGCGCAGGTCGACTTCGACCTGCTGCACGAGGGCGCCCTCACCGGCGACCCGGACCTGCTCGCCCACGCCAGGGTGCGCGGCGGCCGGCTCGTCGTCGGCGAGGCCCGCTACGACCTCGTCGTCCTCCCCCTGACGCCCACCCTGGACGCGGCCGGCGTCCGCGCCCTCGGCTCCTTCGTCCGCGCGGGCGGCACCGTCGTCGCCGTCGGCACCCTGCCCGCCGAGGAAGCCGACGGCAACGACCGCTCGCTGGCCCGCGCCCTGTCCGACCTGTTCGGGGACGCCGTACCCGGCCGCCGCACGCTCGGCGCCGGACGGACGGTGCGCGTCACCGACGTCTCCGCACTGGGCGCCGCCGCCCAGGACGCCGGAGCGGCCGCCGCCGTACTCGACCCGCCGCAGAGCGCGATACGGGTCCTGCGCGTCACCCGGGGCGAGGACACCGCGTTCCTGCTGAACAACGAGAGCGGCGCCGACGTCGAGACCACCGCCACCCTCCCCGCCACCGGCGCCCCCGAGCTGTGGGACCCGGCGACCGGCGACACCGCCCCGGCCCCGGTGTACCGCACCTCCGGGCGCGGCCTGCACCTCCCGCTGACCTTCGCGCCGTACCAGACCCGGATCGTCGTCGTCCGCCACGCCCGGCGCCCGGAACCGCACCTGACCGCGGCCCCGCTGCCCGTCCTCGCCGTGGAGCGGTCCGGGCACACCCTGCGGGCCACCGTCGAGGCCGCCGCCCCCGGCACCCACCGGCTCACCGGCACCGACGGCGGCCACACCTACCAGGGCACCGTCCGCGTCACCGACCCGCTCGAACCGCTCCCCGTCACCGGCGACTGGACCCGCACCCTGGAACGGGACGGCGCCGCCCCGGTCACCGTCCCGCTCGGCAGCTGGACCGGCACCGACCCGCTCTTCTCCGGCAGCGCCACCTACGCCACCACCGTCGACGTCGACCGCGTCCGCCTCGACGGCCGCCGCGTCCTGCTCGACCTCGGGGACGTGCGCGACATCGCCGCCGTGACGGTCAACGGCACCGCGCTCCCGCCCCTGTTGTGGGCGCCGTTCGTCACCGACGTCACCGGGCTGCTCGTCCCCGGCGCCAACCGGCTGGAGGTCAGGGTCGCCAACACCCTCTCCAACGAGCGCAACAAGCCCCTGCCGTCCGGCCTGCTCGGCCCGGTGACCCTCCGCTTCCACCGCCGCGCCACCGTCCGCCTCACCCGCATCTGATCCGTGCCGCACGCCGAGAGGAACCCCATGCCCGGACCCCGCCCCGCGCTCGCCGTGACCGCCGCCGCGACCGCCCTCGTCACCGTGCTGGCCGGCGCCACCGCCGCGGGCGCCGCGACCGCTGCCGCCATCAGCCCCGTCCACCCGCGCGCCCAGTACCTCCAGCAGGCCCTCGGTATCGACGACACCACCCCCGACCTCAGCTGGGAGACCACCGCCCGTGTCCCGGGCGTCCTCCAGTCCGCCTACCGTGTCCAGGCGGCCACCTCCCCGCAGCGCCTGCGCAGCGGCCGGCCCGACCTGTGGGACTCCGGCAAGGTGCGCTCGTCGGCGCCCGGGACGACGTACGCCGGCAAGGGACTGGGCTCCCGCACCCGTGTCTACTGGCGGGTCAAGCTCTGGTCGCAGCGCGGCAACGCCGCCTCCGGCTGGAGCGACACCGCCGTCTTCGAGACCGGCCTGACCCGGCAGTCGGACTGGGGAGCCGACTGGATCACCCATCCCGACTGGCGGCTGAGCAAGCGCACCATCACCCCGGTCGTCGTCAAGGTGCCCCGCACCACCGCCCGTTACGTCCGCCTGGACGTCACCCGGCTCGGCCTGCCCCTCGCCGAGAACTTCCCCGACCGGACCTGGCGCCTGCAACTCGGCGAGATCGACGTCCGGGACACCGCCACCTCCGCCACCGGCCTCGCCAAGGGCGCCACCGTCACCGCCTCCGAGTCCCACACGGTCCGCAAGACCTGGGAACCCGCGCTCGCCGTCGACGGACTGCCCAACAGCGCCCTGCAGACCGCCGCCGGCTACTCCAGCGCCGCCCACACCGGCCCGGACGTCTCCGCCGCGCCCGTCACCCTCACCCTCGACCTGAAGTCCGCGAAGACCTTCGACGAGGTGGTGCTCCACCCCCGGGCCGACGTCCTCACCGACGACGGCCGCGTCCCGCACTTCCCCGTCGACTACACGGTGTCGGGCGGCGACGACGCGACCGGCGCCTTCACCGAACTCGCCCGCGTCACCGGCCAGAAGCCGCCCGAGCCGTACCTGCCCTCCGGACTCCCCCTCCTCACCGACGACTTCGCCCTCCCGGCGAACAAGAAGGTCCGCAGCGCCCGCCTCTACATCGCGGGCCTCGGCGTCTACGACGCCACCGTCAACGGCGAACCGGTCGGCGACGCCGTCCTCGAACCCGCCAACACCACCTACGGCGAGCGCGTCCAGTACGCCACCTACGACGTGACCGACCGGCTCAGGAAGGGCGCCAACACCCTCGGTGTCGCCCTCGGCAACGGCATGTCCAACGTGATCAGCACCGCCGACCGCTACCGCAAGCTGTACGGCAACCTCAGCGACCCCAAGCTGATCGCCCGCCTGGAGGTCACCCTGGCCGACGGCTCCACCCGCACTGTCACCAGCGGCGACGACTGGCGCACCGCGCTCGGCCCCACCACCTCCTCCCACTGGTACGGCGGCGAGGACTACGACGCCCGCCGGGAGATCCCGAGCTGGGACGAGCCCGGCGGCGACCGCCGGACGTGGGAGCACGCCGTCTCCGTCGGTGCCCCCGGCTCCGCCGCCCAGCCCGCCGAACTCAGCGCCCGCGAGACCGAACCGGTCCGCGTCGTGGAGACCCTCACGGGCAAGGAGGTCGAGGGCGCCGACGGCAGCCGCGTCTTCGACCTCGGCCGCAACATCGCCGGCTGGCCCGAGATCACCATCACCGCCCCCGAGGGCACCACCGTCCGCGCCTACCCGGCGGAGTCCCTCAAGAACGGCCACGCCTTCCAGTCCATCTCCAACGTCGGCGCCCCCCTGTGGGACAGCTACACCACCGGCGGCGGCCGGGACGAGACCTGGCACCCCCGCTTCAGCTACCACGGCTTCCGCTACCTGGAGCTGAAGGGCGTCCCCGAGGACGCGGAGATCACCGTACGCGGCAAGGTGCTGCGCACCGACAACGCCTCCGCCGGGAGCTTCGACAGCTCGGACCCGCTCATCGACGGCATCCACTCGCTGATCCGCGGGGCGATCCAGGGCAACATGATGAGCGTCCTCACCGACTGCCCCAGCCGCGAGAAACTGGGCTGGCTGGAACAGAACCAGCTCGTCTTCCCGGCCCTCGCCGGCAACTACGACATGCGGTCCTACCTGCGCAAGATCGTCCGTGACATGGCCGACGCGCAGACCGCGGAGGGCCTGGTCCCGAGCACCGTCCCGGAGTACACCAGCCTCCCCGGCGCCTACCGCAACGACTCCAACTGGGGCGGCGCCTTCGTCCTCGTCCCCTGGCAGCTGTACACCACCTACGGCGACAGGGAGACGCTGGAGACGTACTACCCGCGGATGAAGGAGTACGCGGCCTTCCTGGAGACCCAGGTGGCCGACGGCATCCTCGACTACGGGCTCGGGGACTGGTTCACGCCCGACCGGACCTTCCCGCGCGCGGTGGCCGGCACCTACGGCTACTGGCGGGTCACCGACGCCCTGAGCAGGATCTCGTCGGTGCTCGGCGACGAGGACGCGGCCACCGCGTACCGGGCGAAGGCCGACGCCAGTGCCCAGGCGCTCGCCGCGAAGTACTACGACACCGCCACCGGCACCTTCGGCGGCGGGGGCCAGGGCGCCGAGGCGCTGGCGCTGGACATGGGCGCCTACCCGGCGGGGGAGCGGCAGCGGCTGCTGGACCACTTCACCGGGGCGGTAGAGGACGCCGGACACCACCTGCTGCTGGGGGAGATCTCCCTGCCCAGCGCGTTCCGCGTGCTGTCGGGTGCCGGGCGCGACGACATCGTGCACAAGATCGCCACGCAGACCACCAGTCCCAGCTACGGCTACCAGGTGCTGGCCGGCAACACCACGCTCGGCGAGTCCTGGGACGGCGGTCCCGGCCAGTCGCAGAACCACTTCATGCTCGGCGCGATCGACTCCTGGTTCACCACCCGGGTCGCCGGCCTGGACCAGACCGCGGACTCCGTCGGCTACTCCGAGCTGCTGATCGACCCGGCCGTGGAGGGCGACCTGACCTCGGCGTCCGGCTCCTACCGGACGCCGTACGGCACCGCCCGTACCTCCTGGGAGCGGCAGGACGGGCACTTCCGGCTGAGCGTCGACGTCCCGGCGGGCAGCACCGCCGAGGTCCACGTCCCGACGGACGGCACCCGGCCCGTCGCCCCGCGCGGGGCACGGCTGCTGCGGGCCGGGGGCGCGGAGGCGGTGTACGAGGTGGGCTCCGGGCACTGGACCTTCCGCTCCGCCATCTGACGGAGTCGCTCGGGAAGAGGGGTGTGCCCGGGCGCGCGGTGGGCACCCGCATCCCGCGGGAAGGTGCAGGGGTGTGGCGGCGCGGCAAGGGACGGCCGCGCCGCCACCTGCGCGCCGCGCCCCTCAGGTGGCGTAGGCGACGACCTTGCCGGGGTTGAACAGGTGGTGCGGGTCCAGGGCGTCCTTGACGGCCCGGTTCAGGGCCAGCACCTCCGGTCCCAGTTCGGCGCTCAGCCCGTCCCGCTTGAGCAGCCCCACACCGTGTTCGCCGGTGACCGTGCCGCCCAGTTCCAGGGCCTGCGCGATGATCTCGTGGAAGGCGGCCTGGGCACGCGCCCGGGCCGCCTCGTCGCCGGGCGGGGTGATCAGCAGGGGGTGCAGATTGCCGTCGCCGGCGTGGGCGATGTTGGCGATCAGCGTGTCGTGCCGCTCGCCGATGGCGTGGATGCGGCCCAGCATCTCGGGCACCGCGGCCTTGGGCACGCAGATGTCCTCGGTGAGCACCGGCCCGAGCCGCTCCAGCGCCGGGTAGGCCAGCCGCCGGGCGTCGAACAGGGCGTCCGCCTCGGTCTGGTCGGTGGAGCGGACCGCGTAGGTCGCCCCGCCCTGCTCGAAGCAGCGCCGCATCTCCTCGGCCTCGCGCTCACCGGCCGGACCCGGGGCGTCGGTACGGCCCAGCAGCACGACCTCGGCCTCCGTGGACAGCCCCATGTGCTTCCAGGCGTCGACCGCCGCCAGACAGTGCCGGTCGACGAGTTCCAGGGCGGACGGGGTCAGTCCCGCGGCGGCCACGGCGGCGACGGCCCGCCCGGCGTCCACGATCGAGGAGAAGTAACCGGCGACGGTGTGCTCGGGTTCCCGTCGCGGACGCAGCCGCACGGTCACCTCGGTGATCACCCCGAGGGTGCCCTCGGACCCCACCATCAGGCTCGTCAGGTCGTACCCGGCGACGCCCTTGGCGGTGCGGCGGCCGACCCGGACCAGGTCGCCGCCGGCCGTGACGAACTGCAGCCCGAGCACGTAGTCACGGGTCACCCCGTACTTCACACAGCACAGGCCGCCCGCGTTGGTGGCGACGTTGCCGCCGATGGTCGACCAGGGGGCGCTGGCCGGGTCCGGCGGGTACCACAGGCCCTGCTCGGCGCAGGCCGCGCGCAGGGTCTCGTTGACGACGCCGGGCTCGACCACGGCGAGCCGCTCGACGGGGTCGACTTCCTTGATGGCGGTCATCGCCTCGGTGGTCAGCACCACACACCCGTCCACCGCGTTGGCGCCGCCCGACAGGCCGGTGCCCGCGCCGCGGGTCACCACCGGCACGCCGTGGTCCCGGCAGATCCGGACCGCCTGCCGCACCTCCTCGGCGGTGTGCGGGCGGACCACCGCCAGCGGCCTGCCGTGCGGCGCCCATTCGGCCTCGTCGTGGGCGTACCGGGCGGTGGCGTCCGGGTCGGTCAGGACCCGTCCGGCCGGCAGTTCGCGCAGCAGCCGGCCGGCGGCCGGGTGCTCGGGGATCGTTTCGTTGTGCATGGGTTCACGCTAGAGAGGTGCCGGTGGCCGTGGAAGTGCGGGGCCTCCTGAGCGGGGTCGATGCCGGTTCCGGACAGGACGCCGCACCACCGGGTGTCCGCTCCGCGCGTTGGTGGTCCAAGGCCAAGACGCCCCGCTCCCCGCGGGGAGATGCAGGTGCGAGCCCTGGCCGACGCTCCGACGACGGTCATCGGTCCACCGCGACCGTCAGCCCGCGGATCTCGTACCCGCCGATCGCGTCCCGGAAGGCGACCCGCGGCGGCGTGACCATCCGGATGCCGTCGACAGCGGTCAGACGGCTGAGGAAGACATCCGTCTCCAGGACCGCGATGTGCGCGCCCGGACAGCGGTGCGGTCCGTCGCCGAAGGACAGCCCCGCCCGCCCCGGGCCGAAGTCCCCCGCCCGGCCCGGCCGCACGAGCAGCGGGTCGCCGCCCACCGCGCACGGGTCGGTGTTGGTGTCGTCCAGGAACAGTTCCACGTACTCCCCGGCCCGTACGGTGGCGGCCGGCCCGTGCGGTGTGCGCAGGTCGAGGGCGCGGGTGGCACGGCGGCGCAGCCGTGCCACCACCGGCTCCAGCCGCAGCAGTTCCTCCAGGACGGCCAGGCGCCCGGCCTCGTCCGCCGCGCGGTAGCGGTCCATCAGCGCGTCGTCGGTGAACAGGTGCCAGGCGGCCAGGCAGATGAACTCCCGGGTGGTGACCATCCCGGCCGCCGCGAAGGTCAGGCACTCGCCGAGGATTTCCGCGTCCGAGCAGCCCTCGTCGATCAGATGGGAGATCAGGTCGTCGTGCCGGCGGCGCCGGTGGGCGCGGATGGCGGGGTGGACGTCGGCGAGGTGGACGCGCAGCCAGTTGACGTTCTGCCGCACCAGCCAGTAGAGGCCGTGCGGGCTGGTCAGGCCGGGCTGCCCGAACTCCGCGGGGAAGAACCGCTCCAGCCTCCGGCGCATCCCCGGCCGCCCGTATCGCAGCCCGATCACCTCGCCGACCACCCCGATGGACAGCTCGAACGCGAGGTCGCCCAGCGGGGCCTCGCCGGCCGCGCGGACCTTGCCCACCTGCTCCTCGGCGATCCGCACCATCAGGTCCCGGTAGTGCTCGTCCACCCGGCGCGGGGTGAAGAACCGCGCGGTCTGCCGGCGGTGCTCGCGGTGCTCGGGACCGTCCCGGTAGAGCACGGGCCGGCGCACGCGCGGCGGCAGCTTCTCCACCGTCTCGATGCCGAGGCCGGCCTGCACGGTGCCCGGACCGCGCAGCAGCGCCCGCGCCACCTCGTAGTCGTGCACCTGCCATGTGCCGTCGGCCGCCCGGCTGACCGGGCACCCCGGCCGTTCCCGCCCCCGGTCGACCTTCCGCGCGGACCGTTGCGCGGTCCCTTCGCCGTCGCCCACCGGCACCTCCCCGTGCCTCGTCGCCTGCCCCCCAGCATCCGGCACGGCCGGGCCGGACCACCAGACCCTGTCAGGACCGTTGACCCCGGCCGCCACCGGAACTACGTTGCCGGACCAGTAGCAAGTTATTGAACAAGCAGTTCGGAAACTCGCCGTGGAGTCGCCGTGGTCGTCCGCCCCCTTCCCTCCCGCACGTCCGCCGGCCCGGGCCCGGTGGACGATCCCCCCTTCGACCGCCGCCGCTCCTGGCTCGTCCTCGGCATGGTCGTCGTCTTCATGATGATCAACTACGCCGACAAGTCCGTCCTGGGCCTGGCCGCCGTGCCGCTCATGGACGAACTCGGCATCGGCAAGAGCACCTACGGGCTGGTCTCCAGCGCGTTCTACGTCCTGTTCAGCGTGACCGGCCTGGTCGTCGGACTGCTGTCGGCCAGGTGGTCGGCGCGTACCCTGCTGCTCGTCATGGCGGCCCTGTGGGCGGTGGCCCAACTGCCCGCGCTGCTGGCCTCGGTACCGGCCCTGATCGCGGGCCGGCTGCTGCTCGGCGCCGCCGAGGGGCCCGCCGCCTCCATGTCGATGCACGCCCTGTACGCGTGGTTCCCGCCGGGCCGGCGCGGGATGCCCTCGGCCCTCCAGATCGGCGGCGCGGCCCTCGGCACGGCCGTCTCGGCGCCCATCCTGACCTGGCTCATCGTGGACTTCGGGTGGCGCTCGGCGTTCGTCGCCCTGACGGTCACCAGCGCCGCGTGGTGCGCCCTGTGGTACCTGGTGGGCCGGGACGGGCCCTACGGCGGCCGGGACGCGCGGGCGCCCGTGGCGGCCGGGAAACCCGGCGCCGCCGTGCCGCCGCCGTCGCTGTCCCGCCTGCTGCGCAGCCGCACGGTCGTCGGAGGCGTCCTGAGCGCCTTCGGCTCGCACTGGGCGCTCGCCCTCTCCAGCGCCTGGCTGCCCGTCTATCTCCACACCGAACTGGACATGACCGCGAAACGGGCGTCCGGCATGGTCAGCGCCGTCTCCGTGCTCAGCCTGGTGCTGCTGCTGACCGTTCCCGCACTGATGGACCGGCGCGGGCGGCGGGGCCGCTGCGGACCGGCCGCCGACGGACTGGCCCAGGGCGGGGCGGTCCTGGTGTCGGCCGCGGCGCTCGCCCTGCTGCCGTTCGCGCCCTCCCGGCCGCTCCAACTGGTACTGGTGGCACTGGCGTTCGCCTGCCACTCCGTCGCCCTGCCGCTGCACTACGTCACCACGGCCGCCGTCGTCCCCGCCGCCCGGCGCGGGGCCGTCTTCGGAGTCGTCGCGGCGACCGGCACCCTGCCGGGCATGTTCGTGCCCTACCTCACCGGACGGCTGGTGGACGGCGCCGCCACCGAGGCCGCCGGGTACTCGGCGGCCTTCTGGGTCTCCGCGCTGGTGCTCGCCGTGTGCGGCGCGATCGCGGCGGTCACCGTCCGGCCCGCGCGGGACGCACGGGCGCTGGGCGGAGAGGACTGAAGCGCCGTCAGGCCGGCCGGTCGAAGCCGGTGGCCCAGTAGCGGCCGCGCAGCGCGAGGTCGAGCAGCATCCGCACGACCTCCTCGGCGGGCATGGGCGCCACCTCGTGCTCGACCCACCACTGGAGCACCGCCACCTGCTCGCCGACCCAGGCCCGGGCCAGCAGTCCGGCGTCGATCCGCGGCTCGACCGCGTTGCGTTCGGAGCGCTCCCGGAACTCCTCGGCGGCGACCCGGGCGCACGCCTCGGTGAACATGCGCAGCGGCTTGCCGTCCCCCTCGCCGCGCAGCACGATCCGGTACAGGTCCCGCTCCTCGCGGGCGTGCTCCAGCATCCGCAGCACCGGCTCGCCGGTGAAGCCGACGGCGCTCCTGGCCACCGCGGGGCGCAGCCGCTCGTCGAGTTCGTCCAGCAGGTCGCGGGTGACCCGGGCGAACAGCTCGTCCTTGTCGCGGAAGTGGCTGTAGAAGGTCGCGCGCGCCACGTCCGCGCGCTGGGTGATGTCCTCGACGCTCAGCGCCGTGAACCCCCGCTCCCGTACCAGTTCCACCAGGGCGTCGCGCAGTGCCCGACGAGTCTTGCGGATGCGTCTGTCCTCGGCCATCCGGTCAGTGTACGGAAGCCTTGACAGTCCATGCGTTATCGAACAGCCTGTCTGGAAACAGTCACCAGATTCAGTAGCGTCGTTCAGTCACGTCATTCAGGAGTGCTCGGTGAACCTCGGCATCTACCTCACGCGCAGCGCCCGCCACTGGCCGGACCGCTCCGCCCTGGTCTGCGGCGACCGGACCTGGACCTACGCCCGGCTGGAGGAGCGCGCCAACCGGCTCGCCTCCGCGCTGGTCCGCCGCGGCATCGGCCCCGAGGACGCCGTCGCCTCCCTTGCCTGGAACCGGGGCGAGCTGGTCGAGGCCGAGTTCGCCCTCTACAAGGCCGGCGTGGTCCGCGTCCCGGTCAACGCCCGGCTCGGCCGCGGCGAGATCGAGCACATCCTGCGCGACGCTCCCGTACGCGCCCTGATCTTCGACGAGGCGCACCGCGCGGACGCCCTGGCGGCCATCGCGGCGGCCGGCACCGACTGCCTGCCGGTCGCCCTGGACGCCGTACCCGAAGAGGCGCTCGCCTACGACGAGCTGCTCGCCGAAGGGGACACCGCACCCGTCGCCGTGGACACCCACGAGGACGCGCCCGCCGTCCTCAACTTCACCTCGGGGTCGACCGGTTCGCTGAAGGCCGCCGTGCAGACCGTCGGCAACCGGCTCGCCAACATGCGCAAGACGCTGATGAACGACGAGTCCCGCCCCCGTCCCGACACCCGCTACCTGGCCTGCGGCCCCATCACCCACGCCACCGGCATGGTGCTGCTGGCCGGCGTCTTCGGCGGCTCCACCACCCATGTGCTGCCCGCCTGGAGCGCCGAGGCGTTCCTGGACACCGTGGAGCGCGAGCGGATCACCGCCACCTTCCTCGTCCCGGCCATGCTCAACGCCGTCCTCGCCCACCCCGGTGCCGCCGACCGGGACCTGTCCAGCCTGCGCAGCGTCCGGATCGGCGGCGCCCCCGTCTCCCCGCAGCGGCTGCGCGACGCCGTGGCCCTCTTCGGCCCGGTGGTCGCCCAGGGCTACGGACTCGCCGAGACGACCAGCGTGGTGGCCGGCCTCTCCAGCGCCGACATCGCCCGCGCCGTCGCCGCGGACCCCGAACTCCTCCAGTCCTGCGGCCGGGCCGCCTACGACACCGAGGTCCGGGTCGTGGACGAGCAGAGCCGCACCCTCCCGCCCCGCGAGGTCGGCGAGATCATCGTGCGCGGCCCGGACTGCGTCAGCCGCTACTGGAAGGCCCCCGAGCTGTCCGCGCAGACCTTCCGCGACGGCTGGGTGCACACCGGCGACCTGGCCTGGATGCGCGAGGACGGCTACTTGTTCCTCGTCGACCGCAAGAAGGACATGATCATCTCGGGTGGTTTCAACATCTACAGCACCGAGGTGGAGACCGTCCTGTACGAGCACCCCGCCGTGCGGGAGGTGTGCGTCGTCGGCGTACCGGACGAGAAGTGGGGCGAGGCGGTCAAGGCCGTGGTGGTGACCCGCCCGGACACCGCCGTCACCGCCGAGGAGATCACCGACTTCTGCGCCGCGCGCCTGGACCGCTTCAAGAAGCCCCGCTCGGTCGACTTCGTCCCCGAACTGCCCCACAACCGCAACGGCAAGCTCGACCGCAAGGCGGTCCGCGAACCGTACTGGGCGCACACCGACCGCCGCGTGCACTGACCCCCCCGGACACCTCCTCCGCCACCTCCTCGGACACCCCTTCGGCAACCCGGAGCCCGCACCATGACCTTCTCCTTCCGCCCCGTCCCCGACGACCCGCACCTCGCCGCCCTCGTCGAGCGCCTCCGCGGCTACCTGGACGGCGAACTCGCCGCCTACGAACAGGACAACGGCTTCACCCACGACTCCCGCCTCACCCGCGCCGACCTGGAACCGGTCTGGAAGCGCAGCCGCGAGCTGGGCTTCTACGGCATCCACCTCCCCGAGGAGTACGGCGGCCAGGGCCTGACCCACACCCAGCTCGCCACGCTGAAGGAAGAGGTCGGGGCGAGCGGCCGGGTCCTCGGCCACAGCGTCCTCGGCGACATGGGCGGCCCGCTGCGGGCCGGCGACATCCTCCGCCACGCCACCGGCCACCAGCGCGACACCTACCTGCTGCCGCTGGTCCGCGGCGAACGCGCCTGCTGCTTCTCCCTCACCGAGACCGACGCGGGCTCCGACGTGCGCGCCATGCGCACCACCGCCGTGCGGGACGGCGACTCCTACCGGCTCACCGGGCACAAGGTGTTCAGCTCCGCCGGTCCCTTCGCGGACTTCGCCATCGTGGTCGCCCGGATGGCGGACACCGAGGACACCTACTCCGCCTTCTTCGTCGACCTGGACAGCCCCGGCTGCCGCGTCACCGACGGCGCCACGCCCATGTCGGGCGAGCACATCGAGAGCGACATCGTCCTGGAGGACTGCCGGGTCCCGGCCGCCAACCTGCTCGGCGAGGAGGGCCGGGGCCTGCGCATCGCGCTCGGCCGGGTCACCGTCAACCGCCTCCTGCACTGCCCGAGCGCCATCGGAGCCGCCCGCCGCGCCCTGCACCTCAGCCGCGACCGCGCCCTCACCCGCACCGTCGGCGGGCAGCCCCTGATGGCGCTCCAGGCCATCCAGCACAAGCTGGCCGACATGGCCGCCGACCTGTACGCCGCCCGCTCCATGACCTACGCCGCGCTGGCCGCCCTGGACCGGGGCGAGGACGTGCGCACCGAAGCCTTCCTGTGCAAGCTGTTCGTCGCCGAGGCGGTCTTCCGCATCCTCGACCAGGCCGTGCAGATCCACGGCAAGGAGGGGCTGACCCAGGGCCACGAGATCGAGTACCTGTTCCGCAAGACGCGCATGTTCCGCATCCTGACCGGCACCTCCGAGATCCAGCGCAACGGCATCGCCCGCGGGCTGGCCACCCTGACCTGACCATTCCCCGGCACCACTGAGGACCCCTCATGCACCTCCCCGAAGACGCCGACCGGGGCTTCATCGCCCGCCTGACCCCCGGTGTCGTACGCGACGCGGACGGCCGTACCGTCTGGGACGCGGACGCCTATGGCTTCCTGGACGCCGACTGTCCGCCCACCGCCCACCCCGCGCTGTGGCGGCAGAGCCGGCTCACCGCCCGGCAGGGCCTGTACGAGGTGGTGCCCGGCGTGTACCAGGTCCGCGGCCTGGACCTGTCCAACGTCACCTTCGTCGAGGGCGACCGGGGCGTTCTCGTCATCGACCCGCTGATCAGCGCCGAGGTGGCCGCCGCCGCCCTCGCCCTGTACCGGGAGCACCGGGGCGACCGCCCGGTCACCGGCGTCCTCTACACCCACTCGCACGTCGACCACTTCGGCGGCGTCCGCGGCGTCGCCGACCCGGCCGACGCCGCCGCCGGCCGCCTCCCCGTGCTCGCGCCCGCCGGCTTCCTGGAGCACGCGGCCGGCGAGAACGTCATCACCGGCCCCGCGATGACCCGTCGCTCCGCCTACATGTACGGCACCGCGCTGCCCACCGGCCCGGCCGGACAGATCGGCTGCGGCCTCGGCCAGACCACCTCCCGGGGCAGCGTCGGCCTCATCGCCCCCACCGTCGACATCCACTCGACCGGCCAGCGCGAGACCGTCGACGGCATCCGCATGGTCTTCCAGCTCACGCCCGGCACCGAGGCCCCGGCGGAGATGAACATCCACTTCCCCGCCCTGCGCCTGCTCTGCGTGGCCGAGAACGCCTGCCACACCCTGCACAACGTGCTCACCCTGCGCGGCGCCCTGGTCCGCGACCCCAGCGCCTGGGCCCGCTACCTCACCGAGACGCTGCGCCTGTTCGCCGACGACACCGACACCGTCTTCGCCTCCCACCACTGGCCCACCTGGGGCCAGGACCGCGCCGTACGGTTCCTGGAGGAACAGCGCGACGCCTACGCCTACCTGCACGACCAGTGCGTCCGGCTGATCAACGCCGGGTACACCGGCGCCGAGATCGCCGAGGAACTCCGCTTCCCGCCCGCCCTGGAGAACGCCGCCCACATCGGCGGGTACTACGGCTCCCTCAGCCACAACGCCAAGGCCGTCTACCAGCGGTACATGGGCTGGTTCGACGGCAACCCGGCCCACCTGTGGCAGCACCCGCCGCGCGAAGCGGCCCTGCGCTACGTCGCGTTCATGGGCGGCGCGGACGCCGTGGTCGCCAAGGCGCGGACGTCGTACGAGGAGGGCGACCTGCGCTGGGCCGCGGAGGTGCTGAACCACGTCCTGTTCGCCGACCCGGACCACGCCGGGGCCCGTGCCCTCCAGGCGGACACCTTCGAGCGGCTCGGTCACGGCAGCGAGTGCGGTCCCTGGCGCAACTTCTACCTGACCGGCGCCGCCGAACTGCGCGACGGCGTCCGGGGCGGGGCCGGCCGGGGTGCCCCCGATCTCGTCGCCGCGCTGACCGCCGAGCAGATCTTCCGGTCGATGGCCGTACGGCTGCACGGCCCCCGCGCCGCCGAGGCCGGCCGGCTGCTGCTGCGCTGGGAGATCACCCGGCAGGGGGAGGAGCGGCCGGAGATCTGGACACTGCTGCTGTCCAACGGCGCGCTCACTCCCGTGCCGGGCGACGCGCCCCGCGGCGAGGCCCCGGACGTCACCCTGCGCCTGGAGCGTCCCGTACTGGACGAGGTGGTCGGCCGCCGGACCACCTTCGCCGACGCGATCGGGGCCGGGCGGATCGCCGTGACGGGCGACGTGGGCGCGCTGGTCACGTTCGGCGGGCTCCTGGAGCGGCCCGATCCGCGGTTCGCGATCGTGACCCCGTGACCGCGCCCGGTCCGGCGGGTCAGCGCAGCAGCAGATGGGCCAGGGCGACGGCGCCCCAGATCAGGATCACGGCGCGCAGGACGCCGGGACGCAGCCGGTGCCCCACCCCCGCGCCGAACCGCCCGCCGAACGCCGAGCCCAGCGCGACCAGCCCGACCGCCGTCCAGTCGAACTCCGCGGCGAAGAGGAAGAACAGCGCGGCGACCGTGTTGACGCCGGCCACCAGCACGTTCTTGAAGGCGTTGAGGCGCTGGAGCCGCTCATCGAGGCACAGGCCCATCAGCGACAGGTAGAGGGTGCCCTGCGCGGCGGAGAAGTAGCCGCCGTAGACGCTGGTCAGCGCCAGACCGCCGTACAGCGCTGGCCCGCCGTCGCGGTGTGCGGCACCACCGTCCCGGGCGCGCCCCCGCACCCACTTCCCGGTCAGCGGCTGCAACGCGACCAGCAGCAGCGCCAGCCCCACCAGGACCGGCACGATCGCGTCGAACGCCGACGACGGCAGGGCCAGCAGCAGCGTGGCGCCGACCAGACCGCCCGGCAGGGCGGCGGCCAGCAGCCGTACGACGCGTCCGCGCTGCCCGGTCAGCTCGCGGCGGTAGCCGACGCAGGCGCCGACCGAACCGGGGACCAGCCCCAGCGCGTTGGAGACGGTGGCGGTGACCGGCGGCAGGCCGACGGCGAGCAGGGCGGGGAAGGTGACGAGCGTGCCGGAGCCGACGACGGCGTTCAGGGCGCCCGCCAGCACCCCGGAGGCCAGTACGCCGGCCATCTCCAGGGGCGTCATACGGCGGCTGCGGTGTCGTCCGGAACCATGTACATGGCGGGTACACTAACCGGCCGGCGTTTCGGCGCCGGCCGAACTGTCCAGGAAGCGGCAGCCGCTACGCCCACAGCTCCCGGCTGTCGCACACCCGTGCCCCCATGTTGCGCTCCATCATGCGCAGGGCGGCGTCCGCGAGGTCCTGGTGGATGTGGGCGACGGCGTCGCGGGGGACGACGACGTCCAGGTGGCGGATGTGCGCGTCGAGGGCGGAGTAGAGGACGCACTGCTCGGTGACCTGGCCGCACAGGACCAGCTCTCCGATGCCCAGTTGCTGCACCAGGTAGGTGAGCGGGGTCTCGAAGAAGATCGAGTGCCGGGCCTTGACCACGAAGAGGGACGCGTCGTCGGGGCGCAGCGGTTCCACGAGGTCGGCGTGGGGTCCGGCGAGGGCCTTGTCGAGGAGTTCGCCGTGGTGCGACCGCCACTCGCCGAAGTTGTCGTTGACGTAGATCACGGGTGCTTCCGCGGCCCGGGCCCGCCGGAGCAGACCGGTCACGACGGGCACCACGGACGCGGCCGAGGGGATCAGCTGATCGGCGTCCTTGTGGTCGTAGGTGTTGATCATGTCGATGACGACCAGCGCTGTCTTGCTCATGCGCATCAGGGTTCCCCCGAGTCGGCGTTCCAGCGACCCGGCCGGCGTACGGTCACAGAGCGTCGTCCCGCACTCGGCGGTCGCGTCGTGTAACAGTCCGTGCATGATGTTGTCACGAAACGATGAGATGACACACGGTCCCGTCGTCCTGCGCGGTGCCCGGTGCGTCCTGGTCACGCTGACGACGGCCGCCGCGCTGGCCGCCCCGACGGCCGCCGCGACGGCCGTGACCGGCACCCTCGGCTCGCGCGGCACCGACTGGGACGCCATCGCCGCGTGCGAGTCCAGCGGCGACTGGAAGGCCAACACCGGCAACGGCCACTACGGCGGGCTCCAGTTCAAGCAGTCCAGCTGGGCGGCGGCCGGCGGGCTCAAGTACGCGCCGCGCGCCGATCTCGCCAGCCGGTCCGAGCAGATCGCCGTGGCCGAGCGGCTGGCCGACATCCAGGGGAAGTCCGCCTGGGCCTGCTCCTGGGCCGGATAGACGTCCCGGGAGGGTGTGTCGTCCGCCATTGAGGTGGTTTCCGGTGTCCTTCGGCGTGACGGGACGCCGCTGGTGATACCGAAAATCACATGAGTTCTGTGCGACGTCTTCTCTCCCCCCGTACGGCGGCCGCGTTCTGTGCCCTGGGAACGTCCGCCCTGTTGCTGACCGCCTGCGCCGGCGCGGAAACGACGCGTGCCGACGTGGCCGCCGCGGCCCCGACCAGCCCGTCCGCCGGCACCGGCAGCCCCGGTGTCACGACCTCGCCGTCGGGTTCCCCGACCGGCACCGCCACCTCGTCCCTCACCGAGGACCAGGCCGAACGCAAGGCGCTGGTGCCTCAGGTCGAGGTGGCCTGGGACCAGGCGGCCGACACCGCCGTCAAGGAGGTCTCCGGCGGCAAGCTCACCGAGATCGAACTGGACAGCGCCTCGGGCGAGAGTCCGTCGGCCACTTCCGCCTCGCCCGGTGCGACGGCCACTTCCGCCTCGCCCGGTGCGACGGCCAGCCCGGCCCCCGCCCCGTCGAAGGGTGCCCCGGTCTGGGTCGCCAAGGTGGCCGCGTCCGACGGCACCGTCCGCGAGGTCGGCATCGACGCCGTCACCGGCAAGGTGTTCCGCTCCGAGGCCGACACCGACCAGAGCGCGGACGACAAGAGCGAGATCGCCGACCGGCTGAGCCAGGCCGACCAGACCGCGGAGCAGGCCGCGAAGGCGGCCACCGACAAGACCGACGGCACCGTCACCGCCGTCAAGCTCGACGAGAACGACGACCAGAAGCTGATCTGGTCCGTCGACGTCGTCACCACCGACAACTGGAACAAGACGACCTACGAGGTCGACGCGGGCAACGGAGAGATCCTGCGCGAGCACGTCGACCGCGACTGAACACCGGCCCGCCGGTCCGACAGGCCCGTCCGCCCCGCCGTCCGGCGGGCCGGACGGGCCTGTCGGTTCACCGCGCCGCCCCGTCCTCCGCCCCCGTCGGGGCGGAGGAGCCGAGGACGCGTGCGACGTACCGCGCCAGCCGCGCGCGCAGCTCCTCGCGGGGAATTCCCCCGTCCGCCAGGTGTTCCACGAGGTCCGCGCGGACGGCGGCGAGCAGCGCGTGGGCGGCGAAACCGTCGTCGTCGAAGCCGGGCACCCGGTCCAGCACGGTCTTCAGCAGGCTGTGCCAGTACCCGTAGTGCTCCGCCCGGTAGGGGCTGTCACCGCTGTCGCCCTCCAAGGCCAGGGCGAGATGGCGGTGGTCGAGCTTGAAGCACAGCAGCGCGTCCAGCAGGGCGGGGACGCGCAGCCGCGGGTCGGTGGCGGGGCCCAGCGGCGGCGGGCCCTCCTCGACGGCCCGCGCGACGGGTTCGAGTCGCGCCGCGTACAGGGCGCGGATCAGTCCCGTCCGGTCGCCGTAGGCGCGGAAGAGAGTGCCCTTGCCGACCCCGGCCGCCGCCGCGACGTCGGCCATGGTGACGTCCTCCGGGCGGGCGCAGCGGGCGAACAGCTCGTCGGCGGCGGCCAGGACGGCGGCACGGTTGCGTTCGGCGTCCTTGCGGGGTTTGCGCTCTGCCACGCGGCTCCTCCCTTGAAAAGCGGACCGACGGTCCGTATATTCAAAGCGGACCTCGGGTCCGCATTCTTATCCTAGGGGACGGAGCAGAGCACACCCATGTCGGCATCCACGTCAGCACCCATGTCACCCGCCGACCTCTACCGGCACAGCCTGCGGCTGCTGCTGGACAAGGACATCGCCGGCTGGACCGGCCTGTGGGCCGAGGACGGCGTCCTGGAGTTCCCGTTCGCGCCCGAGGGCCGGCCCCGCCGACTGGAGGGCAAGGAGGCCGTCGCCGCGTACATGCGCCACTACCCCGACCACATCGACCTGCGCGACTTCCCCGACGTGCGCGTCCACCGGACCGCCGAACCCGACACGATCGTGGTCGAGATGCGCGGGGTGGGCCGCCTGGTGCGGACCGGTGCCCCGTTCGAGATGACGTACGTCGCCGTCGTGACGGTCCGCGACGGGCGGTTCGTCATGTACCGCGACTACTGGAACCCGCTCGCCGTCCAGCAGCCGGGCATGGACTTCGCCGGGGCCGCCCGATGAACGCCACCGGAACCACGCTCGTCATCGGCGCCACCGGCACCACCGGAAGCCGCGTCGCCGCACGGCTCGTCGCCGCCGGGCACCGGGTGCGAGCCGCCGGCCGCCGCGCCGCCCGGGTGCCGGGCGCGGACCCGGTCCGCTTCGACTGGTACGACGCCGCCACCCACGACGCGGCGGTCACGGGCACCGACCGGGTCTACCTCGTGCCGCCCGTGGGCGACCCGGACCCGGCCGCGGTCATGCTGCCGTTCCTGGAACGGGCCCGCGCCGCCGGTGTGCGCCGCGCGGTGCTGCTCAGTTCCTCGGCCGTCGAGGCGGGCGGCCCTACGGTGGGGGAGGTGCACCGGGCGCTGCCCGGGCTGATCGAACAGTGGGCGGTGCTGCGGCCCTCCTGGTTCATGCAGAACTTCACCGGGGACCACGCCCATGCCGCCAGTATCCGGGCCGACGGCACCATCCTGACCGCCGCCGGATCGGGCCGGGTCGGTTTCGTCGACGCCGACGACATCGCCGCCGTGGCCGTCCACGCCCTGACCGACGAGCGCGTCCCCGGCACCGACCTGGTGCTCACCGGCCCGCGGGCGCTCAGCCACGACGAGGTCGCCGCCGTCCTCACCGAGGTCACCGGGCGCCCCGTGACCCACCGTCGGCTGACCTACGAGGAGCAGCGGGACCGCCTCGCGCCGCTCACCACGCCGGGGTTCGCCGCACTGCTGGCCGGTATGGACCGGGCGATCGCCGAGGGCGCCGAGGACCGCGTCACGGACACCGTCCGCCGGGTCACCGGGCGGCCTCCGCGCGACCTGCGGACGGTCGTGGAACGGGAGCTGGCCCTGGCGGCGGGGTGACGCGCGAGGGCGCGTGCGCGGGGGGTGACGCACAGCGGTGCGCGGCGGGGGGCCGCTCAGTGGGGCGACAGGCGGCGGCGGATGTCGTCGAAATGGCGGTGCACGGCCCGCTCCGCGGCCTCCGCGTCGCCCGCCCGGACGGCGTCCACGATCCGGGCGTGCATCCGGGCCAGCTCGGCGCCGTCGGCGGCCGTGCCCAGGCCCTGGGCGCGCACCTGGTGGAACGCGCTCCAGAACGCGTCGAGCAGCTCGCTGAGCAGCTCGTTGCCGAGGCAGCGGTGCAGTACGCGGTGGAAGGCGCGGTCGGTGCGGGCCGCGATCTCCCCGGCGTCGCGCACCTCCGTGTGCATCGTCGCCACCAGCGCGTCCAGCTCGGCGAGATCCGCCTCGGGCACCCGGCCCGCCAGCCGGTACATGAGCCCGGCCTCCAGGGCCTCGCGCAGCTGCAGCAGTTCGAGGAGGCTGCCCCGGCCGCGCCGGTGCCCCACCACCGTGCGGAACGCCAGCGCCTCGATCAGCGGGTCCAGTGACATGGGCCCGACGTAGGTGCCGAAGCCGCGCCGGATCTCGACGATGTGCATCGCCTGGAGGGACTTCAGCGCCTCGCGCAGGGAGTTGCGGCTGATCCGGAACCGTTCCATCAGCTCGGGCTCGGTGGGCAGCGGATCGCCCGGGCCGAGGCCCCGCTCCACGATCAGCTCCTTGATCTTCTCCTCGGCGCTGGCGGCGACCGACGGCATCCGCCGCCCCCTCTCCACGCTTGACATCGCTGCTGGGCCGTGTCTGACTCTACAGGACGTAGGACGTCCTACGTCCCCTTCGTGGGGATATGTGCGACCTGGAGCACCCATGCCTCTTCCCGCGCCCCTGCGAGGCGTCATCCCCCCGGTCCTCACCCCGCTGACCCCGACGGGAGAGGTGGACACCGCCTCGCTGCGCCGGCTCGTCGGTCACCTGATCGGGGCCGGGGTGCACGGCGTGTTCCTGCTCGGTTCCAGCGGTGAGGCCGCCTACCTCACGGACGCCCAGCGGCGTACCGTCCTGGAGACGGGCGTGGACGCCGTGGCGGGACGTGTCCCCGTGCTCGCCGGGGTCATCGAGACGACCACCCCCCGGGTGCTGGACCGGGCCGCCGACGCCGTCCGGGCGGGCGCCGACGCGCTGGTCGCCACGGCCCCCTTCTACGCCCGCACCCACCCCGCCGAGATCGCCGGCCACTTCCGGCGCGTCCGCGCCGCCGCCGGCCGGCCGCTGTTCGCCTACGACATCCCGGTCGCCGTCCACACCAAGCTGCCCCGCGAGGTGCTGCTCGGCCTCGCCGCCGACGGCACCCTCGCCGGGCTCAAGGACTCCAGCGGCGACGAGGGCTCCCTGCGCCGGCTGCTGCTCGACCCGCGCCGCCGCACGCCCGGCTTCTCCGTGCTCACCGGCTCGGAACTCACCGCGGACGGCGCCCTGCTGGCGGGCGCGGACGGTGTGGTGCCGGGCCTCGGCAACGTGGACGCCCACGGCTTCGTACGCCTCCACGAGGCGGCCACCGCCGGGGACTGGGACCGCGCCAGGGCCGAACAGGACCGGCTGGCCGCCCTGTTCGCGCTCACCGAGGCGGGCGACCCGGCCCGGATGGGCGCCGGTTCCTCCGCGCTCGGCGGCTTCAAGGCCGCGGCGCACCTGCTCGGCCTCATCGACTGCCCCGCCACCGCCGCGCCGCAGGTCCCGCTCGACGAGCCGGCCGTGGACCGCGTCCGCGCCTGCCTCGTCGCCGCCGGTCTCCTGTGACGCCGACCCCGCATCGGAGCCGCCATGAAGTCCGCGCGTACCCCCGCCGCTTCCGCTCCCTGGTACCGGGAGATCACCCGGCAGAAGTGGAAGTCCTTCTTCGCCGCCTGGATCGGATACCTCCTGGACGGCTTCGACTTCATCCTGATCACCCTGGTCCTGACCGAGATCGCCGACGACTTCGGCCTGAGCGCCGTGGAGTCCGCGAGTCTGGTCTCCGGAGCCTTCATCACCCGCTGGCTCGGCGGCGCGCTGCTCGGCGCCCTCGGTGACCGGTTCGGCCGCAAGAGCGCCATGGTGGCCAGCATCCTGCTGTACTCCGTCGGCACCTTCGCGTGCGGCTTCGCCTGGGACTACACCAGCCTGTTCACCGCCCGGCTGCTGATCGGCATGGGCATGGCGGGGGAGTACAGCGCCAGCGCCACCTACGTCCTGGAGAGCTGGCCGGCCCGGCTGCGCAACCGGGCCTCGGGCTTCCTGATCTCCGGTTTCTCGCTGGGCGGGGTCCTGGCCGCCGAGGTATACGAGCACGTGGTGCCCGCCCACGGCTGGCGCTGGCTGTTCTACATCGGCCTGCTGCCCGTGGCCGTCGCCCTGTGGGTGCGCCGGGCCCTGCCCGAGGCCGACGACTGGGAGGAGCGGGTGGGGGCCGCCGCCGAGCGGCCGAACCCCTTCCGGCCGCTGTTCGCCGGGCGGCTCCGGGCCGCGGTCAACACGGTCCTGGTGGCCGTCGCCACGGGGTCGCTCTTCGCGGTGTTCACCCCGGTCGGGGCGGGCCTGGTGCCCGTGCTGTCGGTCGTCGCCGCGGGCTGTCTGACCGCGTTCGCCGTGCAACTGGGCGGACGGAAGCGGTGGCTGCTGTTCGTCGCGCTGTGCGCCACCGTGTTCTGCGCGTTCCTCTACAGCTGGCCGGTGCAGGCCCTGCTGCCCACCTACCTCAAGACCGAACTCGGCTTCACCCCGCAACAGGTCAGCGACGCGCTCTACTTCGCCGGGTTCGGCACCATGGTCGGCTGCATCGCCGCCGGCTTCCTCGGCGACCGGTTCGGCACCCGCAGGACGTACGGCTGGACGCTGCTGGCCGGGACGGCGTTCGTGTTCCCCGTCTTCGCGGTCCGGGACAGCCCATTCGTCCTGGGCCTGCTGCTCTTCCTGATGCTCGCCTGCATGCAGGGCATCTCCGGGCTGCTGCCCAAGTACATCGCCGGGCATTTCCCGACCGAGACGCGCGCCGCGTCCCTGGGGTTCACCTACAACGTGGGCGCGCTGGGCGGGGCGGTGGCCCCGGTGCTGGGCGCGCGGCTGGCCTCCGGGATGCCCCTGGGCCAGGCGCTCGCGGTGCTCACCTTCGGACTGACCCTGGTGGTGATCCTGCTGATCGGCTTCGACGTCCCCGGCCGGCTCAACCGGCTGATCGACCCCGAAGCCGTACCGGACCACCTCGTCACCGAGGCGGGACCGCGGCGGGGGGAGGAGGGGACCAGGACCGGCGTGCGGCAGTGATGAGCTGCGGACCGACCGGTGTCCTCGGCGGCAGGCGCGCCGCACCGCTCCGCCACGGACGGGCCCGGCCGCGTGCGAACCACCAGCGGAGGCGTGCCCGGAGCGGCACGGGGGCGGCCGGCCGTCAGCCGTCAGCCGTCAGCCGTCAGTCGTCCGAGTCGCCTTGCGTGCCCGACTTCGTCCCGCCCGAGTGCCGCACCAGCTCACCCGCCGCCAGGGTCACCGAGGCGACCGCGCGTGCCCACCGCGGACCGCCCCGCGCGGCCCACACGACACAGACGCAGCCCGCGACGACGAGCGCGAGTATTCCCGACAGAACCAGTACGGCCACGGCCGTCCCCCCTTGCCTCGCTGTGATCACCGCCATCCTGCCAGGCGCGGGGGCACCGGGGAACGGGCGCCCTGGTGACCAGGGGCAGGCGCCCGCCTGACGGACGCGCGCGGACGGGTCACGGCAGCGGCGTGCCGCCCGTCGCGTTCACGATCTCGGCGGTGATGTACGACGCTTCCGGCGAGGCCAGGAAGACGTAGGCGGGCGCCATCTCGGCCGGCTGGGCCGGCCTGCCGATGGGGGCCTGCTTGCCGAACTCGGCGGTGTCCGGCAGCGTCGCGGGGATCAGCGGCGTCCATACCGGTCCCGGGGCGACGGCGTTGACCCGCACACCCCGGTCGATCACCATCTGGGCCAGCCCCTGGGTGAAGGTGACGATGGCCCCCTTCGTCATCGCGTAGTCGAGCAGCTGAGGACTGGGCTTGTACGCCTGCACCGACGCGGAGTTGATGATGCTGCCGCCCTCGGGGATGTGCGGCAGCGCGAACTTCGACAGCCAGAACATGCCGTAGAGATTGGTGCGCATCACCCGGTCGAACTGCTCGGTCGGGATCGTCTCGATGCCCTCGGGCCGCGCCATCTGGTACGCCGCGTTGTTCACCAGGATGTCGATGCGGCCGAACGCGTCGACGGCACGGTCCACGACGGACCGGCACTCGGCCTCCTCGCGGATGTCGCAGGAGACGGGGACGGCGCGGCGCCCGGCGTCCTCGACCCACCGGGCGGTCTCCGCGGCGTCGTCCTTCTCCTCGTCCAGGTGGGTGAAGAGCACGTCGGCCCCCTCGCGGGCGAAGGCCAGCGCCACCGCCCGGCCGATCCCGGAGTCCCCTCCGGTGATCACGGCCTTGCGGCCGTCGAGCCGCCCGCTGCCCCGGTAGGACTCCTCACCGTGGTCCGGCGGCGGGTCCATGGGCCCCGTCCAGCCGGGGTGGGGCTGGTCCTGGGCCGGGAAATCCGGCTGCGGATGCCGGTGGGTGGGGTGCTGCGGCTGGTTCACGGTACGGCTCCTTCCTCGTGGAGGGGCCCGGGTTCCCGCGCCGGACCAGGGGAAACGAGCCGGTGTCGAGGGGCGGGCGGTGCCGCTGCGGCGTCGTGACCGCCATGTGACCGGCCGTGCCTTGCCGTACCAGCAGTAACAAGATCATCATTCGAGGTGAGAGCCTCAGGCAACTTCCGAGGCCGTCACCCCCTTGCCGCGGCCCCCGAGGTCCCGTCGCGTGTGGTCCGCGGTGTCTCCCTTTCCCCCAGGAGTCCCGCATGCAGTCCTTGAACCAGCCGATCGAGCAGGCGCGCGAGGAGTACGAGACCCATCAGCGCACCTGCCGCCAGTGCCGCGTGGACGCGGCGCCCTGTCCCGCGGCCAAACATCTCAGACGCGTCTACAACAACCTCGCCCGGGCGGCACGCCCCCGCCCGACCGGACGCCCGACCGGACGCGCGGCCTCCTGACCGGCGAGTGAGGGGTTCCGGCTCCGTACGGGGATGACCGGGGGTGGCCTGGGGCTGATGGTTCCGGACTTTTCTGGGTAGACGGCTGCCGTAGCGGTCAGAGCTCAGGAAGCGGGCGGATCGGATGAACAAAGCTGCCCAGGACGAGGCTGCCCAGAATGACGACCGATTCCAGGACGAGGCTGCCCAGAATGACGACCGATTCCAGGACGGGCTGGTCTGGATGTCGGCGGCGTACGAGGGTGTGCCGGGCGACATCGCGCGGGCGCGGGAGATGGCACGTGCCTTCCTGGCCCGGCTGGAGGAGGACCACGGGCACCGGGTGCCCGACCGTGCCGCGCAAGCGGTGCAGCTGGTGGTCAGCGAACTGCTGACGAACGCCTGCAAGCACACGTCCGGTCCGGCCGTGGTCGGCCTCGAACTGATCGGCGGCCTGGTGGAGATCACGGTCCGCGACAGCGACCCGGGCCTGCCGGTGGCCCGGGCCGCCGACCCGAGCCGGGTCGGCCAGCACGGACTGGAGATCGTGATGGCCGTCTCGCAGGACTTCGAGGTGTACCGGGAACCGGTGGGCAAGAGGACGACGGCCACGGTGCGGCTCACCGACGAACCGCGCGGCAGCGTAGGGCGGATGCCGCGCGCCGAGGGCGACGGGGGCGGTGAGCGGTGAGCGGTGGGTGGTGACCGGCGGGCCGGCCGGGGAGAACCGGCGTTCCTGGAGCCGGCCGGGCGGCCCCGGGACACCTCGGACGCCCTTCAGGGCGTGGGAATGCCCGCCGGCCGCGCCGGCCGGCCGAAGCGGACCGGTACGCCGGGGGAGTACAGCACACTCACCGGCGGCCCCTGGGGCGCCGGCAGGCCGCCCGCGGTCAGCAGGTTCTCCTCGCACCTGAGCAACTCGGCCCGGTACAGGGGCCAGCGGGGGTGAACGCTGGGCAGATACGCCGCCCCGCGGAAGAACGCGTTGTGCATGCCCCAGCGGGCGGTGAGAAAGTGCTCCAACTCCGTGGGCTCCTGGACGCGTTCGCCCTTCCGTACGGCGATACGGCTGAACGCGCCGCGCGGCCCCGGCCAGCGGCGCGCGCTGGTGTACGTGACGACGTCGCCGGCGGTGCGGACCCGCATCCGGGACCACAGGTACGGCAGCCGGAAGCCGGCCCGGCCCATCACCACGGGCAGCAGCCGCGCGGCGTCCATCGACCGGAAGACGACCCCGCGCCGGCCGTGGGCGTCGACCGAGTACAGCCGTACGTTCGTCTCCGGGAACGACCCCAGGTACGGTACGCCGGGCAGCCCGAGCCAGCCGACCCGGTGCATGCGGAAGGCGACGAGACCGGCGTAGGTCACCCCGTCGTGGGTGTCGGGCACCGTCCCGTGCGGCAGCAGCGGCGCCACCAGATCAGGCTCGACGGCCCAGTGCAGAAAACAGAGGTCGCGCCACTGCTGGGTGAGCAGCGGGAGGGGGACGGTGACGGGGGCGTCGGGAGTGATGGCGGCGGGCTCGTGCACGCCTCCAGCATGGCAGAGCGGCCGGTGCCCGGACCGGGATGAGGCTTAGCGTCAGGTGTACGTGGAAACGACTACTCCCGAACAGCCGTCGCAGGGGGGAGTGCCGTCATGAGGTACGACAGCATCACGGACGCCATCGGGAACACGCCGTTGGTGCGGATCGATCCGGCTGTGCACGGGCTGCGTCACATCGACTTGTTCGCGAAGCTGGAGATGCTGAATCCGTTCGGGTCGGTGAAGGACCGTCCGGCGTGGCACATGGCGCGTCCGCATCTGGAGGCGGCGGTGGCCGGTGGGGGCGGTGGGACGGTGGTGGAGCTGTCGAGTGGTAATACGGCGAAGGCGCTGGCGTTGCTGGCGGGGTTGTACGGGTTGCGGTTCAAGAGTGTGACGAACCGGATGCGGGTGCCGGAGATCAAGGAGTTGTTGCTGCTGCTGGGGGCGGAGATCGAGGAGTTGCCGGGGCAGAGCGAGTGTCTGGATCCGACGGACACGGACGATCCGCTGACCCGGTTCCATCAGGCGTTGTCGGAGCCGGGTGGGGGGCATCTGCACACGGATCAGTATTTCAATCCG